>PBOJ01000127.1 GCA_002724315.1 Planctomycetaceae bacterium
ACTGATTGCGACGGCGCGGTTCAAGAAAGCCATGGACCGCGCGACCGAAGCGGCCGCCTACACCCGGAAGATCGCCGAGATCGTCTCGGATCTTTCCGGGGCGGCTCTCTCGTTCAGTCACCCGTTGCTCGAGGGCCGCGAGACACAACAGAAGTCCGCCGTATTGGTTCTGACCAGCAACCGGGGGCTGTGTGGCGGGTACAACGGCGGCGTTTTGCGGTTGGCGGTGCCGCGTGTGAAGGAGTTGAGGGACGCGGGCCAGGACGTGCAACTGGAAGTGTCGGGCAAACGCGGGTTGGCCTTCCTGAAGTTTCAGGGCGAGACGATCGGCCACGAGTACACTCATTTCGAAGAGAAGCCGACCTTTGATGAGGTTGACGAACTGGCCAGCCGGTACATTGCCGCCTACGTGGCCGGTGACCTGGATCGGCTCGATGTGGCCTACACACGATTCGAATCCTCCTCGAGACAGTCGGCGGCGATCGAGACATTGCTCCCGGTCGGTTCCCTCGACGAGGACGGGACGGCTGATTCCAGCAACGATTCGGACGACGCCGGCCCGGCCGTGGACTATGAGTTTCTCCCTTCGGCTGGCGAGATTCTCGAAGAAATCGTTCCCGCTTCGTTCAAGGCCCGGCTCTTCAAGTGTTTCCTCGATGCGGCCGTCAGTGAACAGATTTTCCGGATGGTGGCCATGAAGGGCGCCACCGAGAACGCCGGCGAAATGATCGACACGCTTTCGATGCAGTACAACCGGGCACGGCAGACCCAGATCACATCCGAACTCAGTGAGATCATCGGCGGAGCCGCGGCTCTCGAATAAAACGACACGAAACCGACAGAACCAACCGACCACGATCAACCAGGCGTGGAACCACACGCAGGAGACAACTTGATGGCAACGGCAACCGAACAATCCGTCGGCCAGGTGACACAGATCATCGGTTCGACCTTTGATGCCGAGTTTCCCGAAGACAAGCTGCCGGAGATCTACAACGCCTTGCAGATCGACGCCGAGGTCAAGGGTGTGACAGTCAAGGTGACCGGCGAGGTGCAGCAGCACCTCGGTGGCGGCCGCGTCCGCTGCGTCGCCCTGGGCAGCACCGACGGCATGGTCCGCGGCATGGACGTGCTTGACACGGGAGCGCCGCTGTCGGTGCCCGTCGGCAAGGAGACCCTCGGGCGGGTCTTCAACCTGCTCGGGGATCCGGTCGACGGGCGTGGTCCGGTCGAGACCGAGGAGAGCTGGCCGATTCACCGTCATGCTCCTCCGCTGGAAGACCTGAGTTCGAAGACCGAGATCTTCGAAACCGGAATCAAGGTGGTGGACCTGTTGACCCCGTTCGTGCGTGGCGGCAAGGCCGGATTGTTCGGCGGTGCGGGCCTGGGCAAAACGGTCATCCTGACCGAACTGATTGCGAGGATCGCCAGTGCCCACGGTGGATATTCGGTTTTCGCCGGCGTTGGTGAGCGGACCCGTGAGGGCAACGACCTGTGGTTGGAGATGCAGGAGACCAAGATCGGACAGTCCGATCGCTCGGTCATCGAACAGACCTGCATGGTCTTCGGCCAGATGAACGAACCTCCGGGTGCCCGTCTGCGAGTTGCACTCTCGGCGTTGACGATGGCCGAGTGGTTCCGCGACACGACCGGGACCGACACGCTGCTGTTCATCGACAACATTTTCCGCTTCTCGCAGGCTGGCAGCGAAGTGTCCGCGCTGCTGGGCCGGATGCCATCGGCGGTGGGTTACCAGCCGACGCTCGGTACCGAATTGGGTGAACTGCAGGAACGGATCACCTCGACCAAACGAGGGGCGATCACCAGTGTGCAGGCCGTCTACGTGCCCGCCGATGACCCGACCGACCCCGCCCCGGCAACAGCGTTTGCTCACCTGGATGCTTTCATCTATCTCGAGCGAAGCATCTCCGAGAAGGGCATCTATCCTGCCATCGATCCGTTGGCCTCATCCAGCCGGGTGCTCGATCCGCAGTACGTCGGCGATCGACACTACGCGGTGGCCCGGGAAGTGCAGCAGATCCTCCAGCGGTACCGCGAGTTGCAGGACATCATTGCGATCCTGGGTGTCGACGAACTCTCCGAGGATGACAAGCTGGTCGTCCACCGGGCTCGCCGGATCGAACGGTTCCTCTCGCAGCCGTTCCTGGTTGCCGAGGCCTTCCTTGGCAAACCGGGTAAGATCACGCCGTTGGATGAGACGATCCAGAGTTTCGAAGAACTGGTTGCCGGCAAGTGGGATCACCTGCCGGAGGCTGCATTCATGTACGTCGGCGGAGTCGAGGAAGCCGCCGAACAAGCGAAGCAGATGGCCGAGGAGGCCTAGAGAACCGTGGCAGACAGTGCACTGCAACTTGTCCTGGTGACGCCGGAAACGACGCTGGTCGATGCGCCCGTTCGCTCGCTGCAGTTTCCGCTCTATGACGGTCAGATCGGGGTGCTCCCGGGCCGCGCCCCGGTGGTGGGCCGGTTGGGTTACGGAGTGTTGACGGTCACGGCCCCCGATGGTGAGGTCGAGAAGTTCTTCATCGAGGGTGGGTTCGTGCAGGTCAAGGCGGGGACGGTGACCCTGCTGACGGACCGGGCGCGGGGCGTGGAGGACATCGATCGCGAGACTGCCGAGGAATTGCTCGCAGAAGCCTCGAAACGGGTTCCTGTCACTGATGCCGAACTGGCCGCCAAGGAGCGGGACCAGGAAAGTGCCCGTCGAATGCTGGCCGTTGGCCGCTGAGCGGCGGCGGCTCCCCTGGGAGGTTAGTGGTCGATCGCGTAATAGTGCTCGTACACGTTGCGGGCAAGCGCCGTCATCTCGTCCCAGTCCCACGCGTTGTCAGTGAACCGATCGGGACTGAGACTGCTGACGTATTCGGACGGATTGTCTCCGAGTGACTCGACGACGTGCCGCCCGATGCCGGCTGATCCGGAAACACCGTGAGCGTTGCAGCCACCGGCCATCACGAATCCTTTCACTCGGCTGCTTTCTCCGATGATGAACCGGCCATCGGGAGTGAACGTGGGCCAGCCGCGGAAGACGCTGCGAACGCCGAGTTGAGAGACCTGCGGGAATTGCGGTGACAGTTGTTCGGCGAAGGCGGCCAGCACGTCCCAGTCTTCTCGAACCGGAGGTGTTTGTCCGTCTACGGGGTAGCCTCGCGGGTCGAGTGACAGGCTGGCCGGTTCCCAGCCGCCACACAGTAGTGCATCGGTCTCGGCGCGGAGGTAGAGGGTGGCGTCGGGGATGCGGATCACCGGCAAATCCGGACGCAGGCCCTCCGCCGCGACGGTTACGAAGAATTCGTGCCGTACCGGGACGATCGGCAGTTCGAGCCCGACGGAATCGGCCAGGTGCCAGGCGTGCGCCCCCGCGGCGTTGATGATCATCGGCGTCGAAATCCGTCCCCCGGAGGTCTCGACACCGACGACCTGATCGTTCTCGACGAGAATTCCTCTCGCGGTGGTCCCGGTCAGAAACCGTACACCCGCCTGCCTGGCGCGGGCGACGTAGGACATGGCCAGGTCGCTGGGTTGCAGGTATCCGTCGCTGGGGCACCACAGGACCCCACGGACCTCCTCGAAACGCATCGCCGGCCAGAGCGAGGCGGCCTCGTGGTTGTCCAGGAACCGTGTCTCCAGGCCGGCCTCGTCGGCGACAGCCTGCATCCGGCGGAACTCCTCGACCCGTTCGTCGCACAACGCCAGTCGCAGCGACCCGACCTGTCGCCAGCCGGGACGGGCTCCGTCGCCGGCTTCCAGCTCCGAGAACGTCTCGACCGACCACATCGCCAACCGAGTGCGGTCGAGCGAATTGCGGACCTGTCCGACCAGGCCGGCTGCCTGAGAGGTCGTTGCCGTGGCGAGCGTGGATTCTTTTTCGATCAGCAGGATGTCGTCGTACCCGGCGGCGGCCAGGCTGTGGGCCACGCCGCATCCGACGGCTCCGCCACCGACGATGACGATTGCGGCTCTTTGTTGCTGTGTCACGGCCGAGAGCTCATTTGTTCAAGATACCAGTTGACCAGGGCATCAACGTTGTACTCCTTGTACGTGGAGAACGGTCCCGGAGTGTACCGGCTGGAGCTGACGCCGCGCTGGACACTCTCGCAGATTGCCCAGTCCTGTTCGGACGTCAGTTGCCAGAAGGGCATGAGTTCCTCGAGCTGGTAGTCGCGACCTTCTTCGGCCTGGGCCGCGACGAGCCAGGTAACCTGAATCCGGGTTCGGCCTGGTCCGGCCGGCAGCAAACGGGTGCTGACGCCGTGATCGCAGCTGGAGTGGTTCCAGAAGTTGGGCATCGTTCGCATTCTCAACGTTCCCACATCGGGGTCAGTGTAGTCACCCATCAACGGGGCGACCTGTCGGCCGTCCATGGTCTCGCTGAAGTAGCCGTCGGCCAGGGGGGTGCGATTGGCAGAAAACCAGCCCTCTGAGTCACAGCCGGGAAACGATGTCATGCCCGTCTGCGTGTGTGTCACCGCCAGGCCGCTGGCGGCCCACTTCTTTTGGCTTCGCAGGGAGGCGTTGTCGATGGCGGCCTGGACCTGGGCGGGCGTGTCATCGGCGTTGTAATGGTCGAAGTTGGCCCGGATGTACTGCGGATGATTCGCGTTGCAGTGGTAGCACTCGCGGTTATTCTCCCACACGATCTTCCAGTTGGCGGCGACGTCGTAGTCCACGACCTTTGCCACCCGGGCCTGCTCAAAGCCCTGGGGCCGGGAGGCTGGGCCGATCAACGCGGCGGCGGGATCGAAATCCGGCGGGTCTTCGGCCAAGGAGAGGAAGATCAATCCTTCGAGAACCTCGACGTGGGCGCGGTGCAGGGCCAACGAATCCCGATCGAGATCATCCTGCATTCCTCGACAGGACTGCAGGCTGCCGTCTCGGGCGTAGGTCCACTGGTGGTACGGGCAGATGAAGCGGCCGATGTGTCCCGACTCGGACGTGCAAAGCACCGTGCCGCGGTGCCGGCAGACGTTGTGCATCGCGTGGACCGTGCCCTCGTCGTCGCGAACCACGACCAGCGGATCGCTTCCGATTTCCAGGGTGAAGTAATCGCCCGGGTCGGGAATCTGGCAGGTGTGACCGGCAAACAGCCAGCCGCGTTGCCAGATCCGTGTGAGTTCGGCCCGGTAAATCAACTCGTCGTGATAGAAATCTGCCGGCAGTCCATGGCCGGGCTCACGCCGCGAGATCAGTTCCAGGATCTGTTCGTGTTCGAGCGGAGAGATGTCTGGCATCAGGCGGGCTCGGTCGGGTTGGCGGTAAGATCACCGGCCGGGTAGTGAGTGTGTCGCTTCATCAGGAAGACACACGCCAGAATCAGCAGGACCAGGCCCACGACCGACATGACGTAAGTCAGGGAACGGAAGAAATCGATGCGGGCAGTGTCACCGGCCAGCAGGTCCTTGCCCAAAAGCACGCTGATGGCACCGCTGTAGCCGACCGCATCGGCCACGTAGACGGCGAACACGGCTGTCCCCACGGCACGGGTCGAAGCGATCAGACGATCAAAGAGTACCGAACCGAAGGGGACATATGTCAGGTAAGCTCCCAGTCCGGTCAGGATCATCCAGTTCAGTCCACTGACAAGCTTGAGATCCCAGAGGATCGTGCCGGCACCCAGCAGAAATACGCCGAAGGTCATGATCACGAAGGCCCCGTAGAGACCCCGGCGGTTGTCCCGGATCAGGTTCAGCCCGGCCAGGGCGGCCATGACTCCAAAAGCGACCCAGAGTTCACTGCGTGTGAAAATGGCCGGCGTCTGTCCGTAACCCAGGCTCTCGAAAATCTCCTTGCCGAAGTTGTCTCGGAAGTCCCGGTAGGCCGTCAGAAAGAAATAGACCGTCGAAAGCAGGATCATCTCGGGCAGAAACTGCCGGAAGAACTGCCAGCGTTGTGAGCCGCCCATGGTGGTCCGTTTGACCCGGGCTTCGATGTCGGCCGCGTCGGGTTGCGGCAGCTGGTTGAGGAGCCAGACCGATCCGGCGAACAGGGGCAGAAAGCAGATGCCCGTGGCACAGGGCATCCAGAACTGGTCGATCTGGAAGGTCGACATCAGCCAGAGGCCGATGTCTTTGACGGCCCCGCTGGCGACGATGTATGCGCAGCTCAGGCCCGCCAGCAGCATCTCCGATGTCCGTCGGCCTTCGAGGTACAGCACGACCAGTCCCCAGACCATGCCCAGCGGAAGCCCGTTGAAGAAGATGGCCACGACCTTGAGGTTGTTGGGCAAGATCGCGAAGAGCAGCAGGGACAACTCGGCCACGACGATCATCCACACCAGGCCCCGGGCCCGTTTCTGGCGGTCGATCTCGGCACAGACCTTGATCCCGATGACTTTCGAGAGTGCGTAGCCGATGATCTGGCTGATGACGAAGGCTGTTTTCAGGTCCACGTCCCCGCCCAGGAATTTCAGCCCGTCGTAGCTCGCCGCAGAAAACGGTTTGCGGAAGGCGTACATGCAGAAGTAGGTCGAGAACGACGCAAAAATCACGAAGGTCGTGAACAGCGGACCGGGTGCGTTTTCCAGCCACACCGTCAATCGACCGCGGGGAATGGGAGCAAATGATGTCGGCCTGTCCATTCAGCCGGTTTCCTCGAGCGATTCGAACAGCACCTCGGCCAGGTCCACGACGTTGGCCGAGTGTCCTTCGGTTGCCAGTCCATCACCGATCATTGTCCGGCAGAACGGACATGACACAACCACGGTCTCCGCGCCCGCGGCGGTGATCTCGTTGACGCGGTCGCGTCCCACGCGATCTTCCGGACCGTCGTCCAGCCACATCCGGCCTCCTCCTCCTCCACAGCAGGCCGTGCGACAACCGTGGCGCGGCAGTTCGTCCAGTTCGGCCCCGGCAGCTGCCAGCACGTCGCGGGGGGCATCGACAATGCCGTTGACCCGGGCCAGGTAGCAGGGATCGTGGAAGGTGACCTTCTCGGCCGACGATCGATCCACCTGCAATCGGCCCTCGTCAACCAGCGTGGAAAGAAACTCGCTGTGGTGAATCACCTCGTAGTGTCCCCCCGCGTCGGGGTAGTCGTGTTTGAGGCTGTTGAGGCAATGCGGGCAGTGGGTGACGATGCTGGTGACGTCGTGTCGTCCGAGTTCCTTGACGTTGTGGGCCGCCAGTTCGGCGAACACGAATTCCTCGCCCATCCGGCGTGCCGACTCGCCTGTGCAGCGTTCCCGTTCACCCAGAACCGCAAATCGCACTCCGGCCACCTGGAGCAGCCGAACCATGGCCCGGGCTGTGCGGCGGGACTGTCGGTCGTAGGCCGCCGCGCAGCCGACCCAGTACAGCACCTCGAAGTCCGGCTGGTCATCGACGGTCGGAACCTCCAGGCCCTCGGTCCAGTCCATTCGCTGCTCGGGGGGCAGGCCCCAGGGGTTGCCCGATCGGCCCAGTTTCTGGAGCGCTGCGGCCGCCGGACCCCGCACCGCTCCGGCCCCGATCAGGTGCCGTCGCATTCCGGTGATCAACTCGAGCGGATCGACACCCAGCGGGCAGACCTCGACACAGGCCGAGCAGGTTGTGCAGGACCAGAGAGTGTCCTCCGATACCACCCCACCGGCGAGCGCCGGAGTGCCGTCCGATCCGATCCCTCGCAATTGTCCGGCGAGATCCTGGACGACCTGGCGAGGGGAGAGCGGCTTGCCGGCCGCGTGGGCGGGACACTCGTCCTGGCAACGTCCGCACGACACGCAGGCATCGAGCGAGACAAGTTGTCGGACGGCCAGGTGTTCCATCTGGCTGATCCCGAAGACCCCGGTCGCTTCGACGTCTTCAATCGTCACAGCAGTCATCGTTCCCAGCGGCCGTTCGGGATGACGACTCAGCAGAACCCCACCGGCGATCGCGTGCCAAAGCCGTGTCGAGGGAACCGCGGCCAACAGTCCCAGGGCGACCACCGCGTGCAGCCACCAGGTGAGTTGGTGAACGATGACGGCCGCCTCTCGGGTTACGCCCGCACTCTCCAGAGCTCCGGCCACCGCGGCTCCGACAAAAGACACCCAGCGTCCCGGGCTGTCGGCCTCGATGATCCGCAGGCCCTCCACCAGGAAGCCACTGCCTCCCAGGAACAACAAGGCGAACAGCACCATCCAGTCCGAGTTCCGGTGGCCGATCGAGGCGTCCCCCCGTCTCCGCCTGACCAGAAACCAGCCCGCTCCAAACAGCACCGCCAGTCCGGCCAGGTCCATCACGGGTTCGTAGATCGCGTAATACAGTCCCTTGTGAAATACCGGCTGGTCGGCTTCTCGACCGGCCAGCAGTGCGGCGACATGTTCGACGGCGATCAGGACCGTGCCCAGGGTCAGAACCGCGAACCCGCCGAACAGGCAACGGTGGGCCCGCGAGGCGGCCGGCCGGGTTTTGTCGAGCGTGGACTGGGACAGTACTCGAGCCAGGATGGCACGAACTGTTTGTCCGGCCGAGTGCCGCGATTCGCCGGCCTGTCCTGACCTCCAGCGGCGGATCCGCGGCCACGCGGTCTTGATCGCGATCAGCCCGGTGATGATGGCCAGGGCGTAGAAGATCGTCTTCGGCACCGTGCCGATATTGCCGAAAATCTCTCGTGTGAGCGTTTCAGTCGGCATCAAGGTGCTGGATCATTTCGGGCACGATGTCGTACAGGTCACCGACGATCCCGTAGTCGGCGACTTCAAAGATCGGTGCGTGGGGGTCGGAATTGACCGCGACGATCACTCGCGAGTTCTTCATGCCGGCCAGGTGCTGGACCGCTCCGGAGATGCCGACCGCGATGTAGAGTTCGGGGGCCACCACCTTGCCGGTCTGGCCGACCTGGAGATCGTTGGGCGTCAGGCCGGCGTCGACCAGTGCACGGGAACTGCCGGTCGCCCCATCGAACCGGTCAGCCAGTCCTCCGACAAGTCGCTCGAAGTCCTCGGTTGTCTTCAGGCCTCGACCGCCAGAGACCACCACCCGAGCCTCCGTGACATCCGGCCGGTGGCTGGGACGCCCATCAAGTCCGAGATGACCGGTTGAGCCCGGAAGCCGCCCGGAGTCGATTGAGATCGGGGTGATCGAGGCCGGCGAGGAACGGCGTTCGGGTGTTTCGGCGGCAGTGGGCCGCACGGTGACGATCAGCGGGCTTCCGTGCAGGACGACGCTGGCGGTGACAGCTCCGGCGTACATCGGTCGTTGCCAGACCAGGCGGTCGCCGTCACGAAGAAATCCGGTGACGTCGCTGGCCATGGCCCCTCCGAGCAGGCCGCCGGCGCGCCCGAGGATGTCGCGGGAGAAGGTGGAGGAGGCACCCAACAGGATATCGATCGATTCGGATTGGACCACTTTGGCTGTGACCTCCGCCCAGCGGTCTGCCAGGGGTTCGGCCAAATCGGCGTGCGAGCCAAGCAGCACCGGGCCGAAGGTGGCGGCGTCGTCGGCGACGGTGGCGACGGAGTCCCCCAGCACCAGGCAGGTGACCTGATCCCCGTCACCGTTGGCCAACTGGCGGGAAAAACCCAGTGCCGCGGTTGTCCCGGCTCGCAATCGGTCGCCGTCATGCTCGGCCAACACCAGCACGTGCATCGTCGAGGTCTCGGTGGGGGGATTGAATGGA
Source organism: Planctomycetaceae bacterium (assembly GCA_002724315.1). Taxonomy (GTDB): domain Bacteria; phylum Planctomycetota; class Planctomycetia; order Planctomycetales; family Planctomycetaceae; genus UBA8437. The sequence goes on from PBOJ01000127.1 coordinate 9,598, forward strand.
TGGCAAACGGTCAGAACAGCTCGGTGTTCTCCCGGAGGCATTCCAGCAGTTCCGTGACGGTCTCGACTTGCCGGACGGTTCTTTGGGAGGCCACCTGCTGGAGCCCAACCAGTTCGACCCTTGGCTGGATCTCGATTCCGAGCTCCTGCAGCGACATCTCCTGGATCGGTTTGCCACGGGCCGCCAGGATGCCCGGCAAGGAGGCGTAGCGGGGTTCGTTGAGCCGAAGGTCCGCGGTGATCACTGCCGGCCAGGTGACCGAAAGCGTTTCGATTCCGTGATCCGTTTCACGGGCCACCTCGGCACCATTCTCGGAGTCGTCGATTCGCGAGGCAAACGTGGCTTGGGGCCAGCCGAGCTTGGCGGCGAGAAATTGCCCGGTTTGGGCGGAATCGTCGTCAACGGCCTGTTTGCCCATCAGGATCAGGCGTGGTTCAAGTCGGCGGGCCAGTTCGGAGAGGACGCAAGCGACGTTCCATGGGTCCAGCGGTTCGGCGGCATCGACCCGGATGGCCCGGTCGGCGCCCATGGCCAGTGCTGTCCGCAGTTCGTCCTCGTAAGCCTCGTCCCCGATCCCCACCACGACCACCTCGACGTCCTCGCGTCGCTCACGCAGCCGCAACGCCTCCTCGACAGCGATGGCATCGAAAGGGTTGATCACGAACGAGAGGTGAGAGGTGTCGACGTCAAGTCCGTCGGGGGTGACACGAATCACCCCGTCGGTGTCGGGCACCCGCTTGGTCGGAACCAGGACCAGGAAACTCATGACGTCGGTCCATCTCCGGCCGGTTCGTCCACCACACCGCCATCTCCGTCCTCGATACGTCCGTAGTATCCCGCCTGCATCTGGTAACAGGCCGCCTCGATGTCAGAACGGTCCTGCAATCCGGGGTGATCGAAAAACCGGTCGGCCTGGATGGCCTCGATGTCGTATCCGGTGCTGCCGTCGAGAACCAGGTCCGCCATGATCACCCCGATTGCCGGGCTCTGTACGATCCCGTGTCCACAGAATCCGGAGCAATGGAACAGGCCGTCGAAGTCAGGTCGCTGGCCGCAAAACGGTTTGCCGTCGGGTGAGAAGGTCATGATGCCGCGAGTGATTGTCATCGGAGTGCGTTCATCGATCCACGGAAATCGTCGCTTGGTGGCGTCGATCAGCAGGGCCACGTGCAAGTCGTCGGCCCGAACCGTCAACGACGACATGTCGAAGTCATCGGGCAGAGCGGCCATGTCGTGCTGCACTGCGTCGGGACCGTACATGCCAACGATCAGGCCGCCGGATTCGGGTCGCGAGTAGATTCTCAGGTGGCGGTCGCGGATGGCCGGGCTGAGCCGATCCACGGGATGGCTGTCGTCGGGGCGGGTGGTCAGGTACACGTGCCCCAGGGCGGCGGTTTGTAGCGGGGTGTCGACCAGCCCGGCGACCAGGTACGACCACGGACCGGCGGCGTTGATTACCACGCCGGTCGAGATGGTGCCGTGATCGGTGATGACGCCGCGGACTCGGTTTTCGGTGAGGTCGAGCCCCCGGACCGGGCAGCCGGGATGGTAGACCACCCCGTGTTCCCGGCCGAGTTTCAGGTACGCTGCCACCAGCTCTGCCGGTTGCAGGTGGCCGTCGGTGGGACAGTAGCAGGCATCAACCAGGTCGTCGGTCCGCATGTAGGGAAGCAGGCTCGAGACCTCATCGATTGGCAGGTGGTCGATGTCGAAACCAATCCCCCGGCCCATCTCCACCAGGTCACGGATTTCCCCCGCGCGTTCCTCGGTCTGGGCCACCCGCAAGGAACCGGTCTGGACGAAGATCTCGACGTTGGCTCGCTCTTCCAATTCGGCGACGATCTGCACACCGTCCATCAACATCCGGGTGGCTGCGGGTGAACCGCGGAGCTGTCCCAGCAGGCCGGCGGCCCGTCCGGTGGATCCGTTCCCCAATCGCTCGCGTTCGAGGACGGTCACCGACGCGCCGCGTGATGCCAACTGCATCGCCGTGCTCAAACCGGCGACTCCGCCTCCAACAACGACAACGTCGCTTGTCTGCGGGAGAGCGTTGGTCATGGGATGGCCTGGGCCTGAACAGGTCGTGATTGTCTGCCGGTGACCGTAGTTTAGCCTGCCACCCGTCACCGAGGGTAGCGATGCGGCAGCAGTCGATCAGCTCCCCAATCCGCGACCAGCCAGCGACGCAAACTACCGAGGTTGCCCAGTATCCCATCGATCCACGTTCAACGGGACCGAGCCAACGATCGATTCATGTCGTGGGCTGGGAGGTGACGAATCAAGAGATGGAGCGGTTTGACCGGTGGACGCCAGGCCGCACCATTTCCGAACGTGATTCGTCCGCCGGTTTGAGGAGTGGGAGCCAGATTGCCGATGGGACATCCGATTCAGATTGATCAGGGTTGTGCTGGTGGCTTGGAGATTCACCGTGGACGAACCGGTTACCGGTTTCGGCCGGTTATCGGGAAGCGGCTGGTGTTGGGTTCGGCTCCCGAATGCGACCTGCGGCTGGGTGGTGCGGGAATGCCGCCGGTGCACAGCCAGGTACACGTCGACGGTGGTCGGGTGTGGATCGAGGCCATTTCGGCCGATCCTCCGATACTGATCAATGGCGAGCCGTGTCAGATGACCCTGTTGGTTGATGGTGACGTGATCGCGCTGGGACCCTTCGCGTTCACATGGAGGGCGGCGGAGGCGCCTGTTGTGGCGGCGTCACCGGCCGAGAATTTGTCGATGGACGAACTGGTGGAGCGGCTCGAGCAGGACATGGCGATGGTCGCCGACCGGGATGCAACGACCAGGCAGGCGGTGGCGACGGTGGTCGAAGCCGCGCTCGAGACCCTTTACGAGGGCAAGCCGGTTCCGAGGGAGGTTGCCGGCGGTGGTGGCCTGGAAGAGAAGCTCGACGAGCTGGTCCGTCGGATCGAGGCCCACGAAGCGGCTCACGCTGCAGCGGTCGAGAGCTTGATGGACACTCAGGAGCGGCTGGTCGCCCAGGTCGGATCGTTGGTGGCCCGGCTGCTGGACGAGCGGTCCGGAGGCGAGAGCCTGCGGGCCAGCGCCTAGGTGGAGGCCTCGCGGAATTTCAGTTGAGGCTTTTCGATCGTCACCACCGTGTTGGGTGGGACGCTCTGTATCAGCGAGACGCTCGCCCCGATGACCGACCGGGCTCCAATGACGGTTTCGCCTCCCAGCACGGTCGCGTTGGCGTAGATCACCACTCCTTCCTCAATGGTTGGATGCCGCTTCTGGCCACGGACCAGTTGACCGCTGTCGTCCTTGGGGAAGGAGAGGGCACCGAGCGTGACGCCCTGGTAGAGCTTGACGTGCGCGGCGATCTCGGTCGTTTCGCCGATCACCACACCGGTGCCGTGATCGATGAAGAATGACGGCCCGATCTTCGCACCGGGATGGATGTCGATCCCGGTACGGTTGTGCGACCATTCGGCCATCATCCTGGGAATGAAGGGGACATCGAGCCCGTACAGTTCGTGGGCCAGCCGGTGGACGGTAATCGCTTGCAGCCCGGGGTAGCAGAGAATGATTTCGTCGAGTCCCTGTGCGGCGGGATCGCCGTCGTAGGCCGCCTGGACATCGGTGGCCAGCAGTTCTCGCAGCCGCGGGAGTGACTCGAGCAACGCGATCGTTTTCTGCTTCGCCAATTCCTCGAACGCGTCATTCGCGTCGGCCGACTGGGGATCGTCGCTGTTGGCCAGGGCCTGCTTGTGTCGCAGGGCCCGGGCGACCTGCTGGGTGAGAGCGTTGCTGAGGCCTTCGAGCAGATCACCCACGTGGTAGGCGACGTTGCCGGCGTGCAGTTTCTGCCGACGTTGGTACCCGGGGTAGATCACCTCCATCAGGTCGTGAGTGATCTCGATCACGGCGTCGTTGTGCGGCAGCGGCGAGTGTCCGAGGTGGTTGATCGTGCCGATTTGACTGTAGGTCGCAACGACTTGATCGGTCACGTCCGGTAGCCGGTTCTTGCCGGGAGTGTCTGAAGACATAGCGGAAGCCTTTGGTCGTGAACCGCCACCGGGGTGGTCGGCTGGTCAGAGCAACGAGTGGGTTGCGACGCGAGCGGACGCCGTCGGCCCGGGGGATGTCGCGGAATGTTCGAGCGTGGTCGACGGAGTGTTCCGTCGACCCTTCAACAGCCGCAGCTGATCGGCAGCAACAGCGAGCAGAGCGAGGACTGTCGAATGACTCGTGACATCTTCGGCTACCCCGGGGGGAACGGATCACCGCGGGTGGAGGTCCAACGACCGCTTCCGACGATGACACCTGGTCATTGGATTCTAGAAGTCGCTCGAGAGGCCGGTCAAGGGGCCGCCGTGGCCGGGGTCTCGAGGCCGAGTTTGGCCGGGTGCTTCTTCTGGTTGAGTACCCAGCGGCGGATGATCTGGTAGCCGGGGTCCATTGGCTGGTAGCGGCGGCCGCCCTGGTGTCCGTCTTCCTTACCGGTCTGGATGTTCAGCGGTTTTCTCAGCAGCTTGCTCTTCTCGATGTTCTTCAGGTCGACCCGGAACTGCAGCAGACGATAGTTGGCCAGCAGCTTGTCGACGGGAAGGTAACCGGCGTCGTCGGGCGGGTTGAGAGTCAGCGGTGGGACCCGTCCCGGAACGCCGTGGCACGCGAAGCAACTCCGCTGGTCACCCCTGAGCACCTTGTCCATTTCGGGTGTGACGTAGTCACGAAAGAACTGGAAATCGGCGACGAACTCGGCATCGAGTTTCGGTTTGCCGTTTTTGTCGACGGGTTGTTTGCGAGGCTTCTCGCGATTGACCGCGGCGGTGAGTTCCTTGAGGAAGTTCTTGCGGTTGGTCGAGAGCACATTGCGGGCGGTCTTGACCACGTCCTTGCGTTTCTCGAATTTCAGCATCGCCTCCAGCGCGTTGAGCACCTCGGGGTTTCTTCTCAGCGAGGTCGCCTGGGCCATGGTCACGGCAACACCGCGAGTCCGGGGGTCGGAGGTCGCCTTGAGCTGGTCCAGGAACAACTGCAGCGCCCGTGTGCGGTGTGCTGCGTAGGGATCGATCGGGGGCAGTTGGCCCTTCTTGACCTGGACTTCGGGCAACTTGGTCTTGTGAGTCAGAATCCAGGTGACGCTGGGCAACCAGAACTGCGCGTCGAGCTTGTTCTGGAACGACTTGGGCAGGAAATCGAGCGCCATGTCGATGTGCAGGTCTGGGTTGCGACCCAGGGCGTCTCCCAGTCCGGTCGCCAGGTACCACTCGGCATCCATCTGCCGCTTCAGTTCGGTTCTCTTGGCCGCATCAGCGTTCTTCTTGATCTCCTCGGTGGTGACGAACTTGGGGAACCTGGGAGCCAGGTAACCAAGGATCTCGTGTTGTTGGTCCTTGTTCTGGGGGATAACCCACCGGACGCGTCCGAAGAGCTTGAGAACCGGGTCGGAGAGTTGCGAACGGCGAGGCGGTTCGTTGGCCCCGCGACGGATCTGCCGCAGGAGTGGTTCGACGAGTTCGGGGACCGCGACGAACTTGGCAGACCGCGGATCCGATACGCTGCTGGCGGCCACGGCTCTGAGCGCTTCGGGCCCTTCCAGCGAGTAGGTGATCAGCTGCTGTTGCAGCGGCTGGTGCGGCACGTTGGCGGCTCCCTCGAGTCCGAGTTTCACAGGCAACAGTGCCTCACCGGAACGGTCCTTGCTGAGCTTGGGGTCAACGAACTTCAGATAGGTGAGCACGGCTTGTCCGAAGAGGTCACCCGAGCCGGGGGTGATGTAACCCATCTGGCCGGGTCCCCCGTCGCCTCCGGAGGTGTTGTAGAACGTGGCAGCGACGGCGACCAGCCGCCGTGACAGCCGCCGGGCTACCACCGGGTTGTGCTTGATGGACTTTTCGAGCGTCTGCTCGATGTCCTCGAACAGCTTCTGGAGCTTGGTGTACTGGTGTTGCCGGCTGCCGTTGGCCTTGTGTCCATTGGCGATGAACAGTGCGTGAGCCTGGTATCTCATCCCGTTTTCGGCCAGTTCGTTCGGTTCGGGACGGCTCAGCCTTGCGATCCAGGTCTTGTTCAATGCGGTGCGGACCGGCGGGTTCCAGACCCACCAGTTCCAGCTGGCCCGGGTGGCCCACGCCCTGACGGCCGGGTGCGGGTCCTCGAGCATCATCGAACTGATCAGCGTTGTCAGTTGATCCCAGCCGATGTCGATCCCGGGCATCACGCCGTCGACTCTCATCACCAGGGTCCGTGCCAGTGCGGCCCGGGTGCGGTCATCGCCGGACGCGGCAGCCGTCGCGACCGCTTTCCAGCCACGGTTGTCGATCAGCAACTGGCGAAGCCCCCAGGCGGCGGCTTCGCGGACCGCCTTGACCGGGTCTCCCAGTCCGTCGACCAGCGGCTTGACGCCCCGATCGTTGGCCGCAGCGGCCAGTCCGATCATCGCCCAGTACCGAACCAGGGGGCTCTTGTGCCCGGCCAATCCCAGCATCAACGGCACCAGTTCGGGATCTTCGGTCGTCGACAATTTCCGAGCCCGCTCGATCGTTTCGGCCAGTGTCTCGTTCTCACCCGCCTCGAATTCCTCGGCCTTCGGCTCGCCCGGCTTCACCGGGAACAGACGCGAGAGCGCGTGGAGGCTGTAGCTGGTCGAGACGAACCCGGTTTGCGACTTGCCTTTCCAGTACCCACTGGGGTGCTGCAGGCCCAACAGGCCCTGGACCCCTTTCTTGACCGTGGGGTCCTCGGGCGTGAAGCCGGCGGCCTGGAAGGCGATCAATGCCAGTGCGGTCGGCGAAGGTTCGGGCTTGGTGTTGCCCTTGGCTTCCCAGCTCTTGCCGCCGTCAGGGCTTTTGCCCGGGTCAAATCCCCAGGTGCCGTCGGAGTTCTGGATCTGCCGGAGCCGTTCGAGGTCGGCGGTGACTTGCTTGTCGATCCGCTTGGCCAGCTTCGCGGCCTCCTCGGCGGTTGTCTTGTGTCCCTTGTAGGGCACCCGGGAGGTGGCCTTGGGTTGGGCGGTCTCCTTTTCGGCGACCTTGGCGGCGGCGGCCGGGTAGTCGGCCGGGAAGTACCTCTTGAGCAGTTCGACCCGGTGGGCCATGTCGTCGGAGTAGACGGGCTTGACCCCCAGCACCTTGCGGGCCTTGTCTTCGAGACCGCGGAAGTACTTCGGGTCTCCGGTGGCTTTCCAGGCTTCAAACAGGATCTCTCCGGCATAGCTGAACACGACACTCTTGCCGACGTTGGCCCCGGGACCAGCGGCGTTGATGCCGCCGGGGTCACCGGACTGGAGAACGAAGTTGGCCGCTCGGATGGCCTGCTTGCTCTGCAGGACCCGGGGGGCGCGGAAGCGTTCGACCGAGACGACCGAGTGACCGGCGACGCGGGTGCCGGCGGGACCGTCGCCGAGATCGAGAGGGGCCAGACTGGTGTTGTTGGCGGCGTCGATCAGCTTGTTGGTTGGCCGCATCGACTGGTAGCAGATGTTGACCAGGTTGCGGAACAGCTGGATGTTGCGGATGCGGTAGCCCTGGGTCAGGGGGATTGCCGGACCCCACACACCGCTCTGCGTGTGGCAGCTCATGCACTGGGTTCCCAGCAGATTGCCGGTGTCGCGGATGCGTCGCTCGACGCTGGCGCCTCTTGGCCGGTTGGTCAACCAGCTGTCGACCTGCCCGACGTGGTCATAGAGTCCGTGGCGAACCGCCTGGTGAGGGTCGCTGAACGGGGCGGGGCGGACGACTCTCAGGTCGAGCTCGTACCCTGGCGAGTTGCTTTCGACTCTCAGGAAGTAGACCTGCCCGGGCTTCAAGGTCCGGTTGATCGCGATCCGGTGCTGTTCTTTCTGCTGGTGCACCCGTTCGTTGGAGTTTTTCCCCTCGGTGTACTCGTTGCCCAGGGGCAGCAGAGATCCCGGGACGGCG
>PBOJ01000128.1 GCA_002724315.1 Planctomycetaceae bacterium
CACCCGCTACTTGAACCAGTAGGAGTAGAACCGGGCATTTCGCAGCGTGAAGCGGAGCGTGACAGCCTTCCCTTTCAATTGGGACAGGGTGCCACGTTTCCAGAGGATCTCCTTGCGAGCCAAATCACCGCAGACCTCCTCGGAAACGGCCAACACCTTGTCTTCAGCGTCCAGCACTTCCACACCCAACTCGCCGTCGACGGCGTCGACATTGACGTGCATCTTTCCTCCGGGCAGAACCATCGGCCTGGTCACCAGTTGGCCGCTCTTCTCACCGGCATCCAGTGAGACAAACCCATCTCGCCGCAGCACAGCCAGGCAAATCGCCCCACGATCCGCCTCCAGCCCCGGCTTGGTCACGTACTTGCCGTTGGGAAAGCGGCCGACATAATTGAAGCTCGCCCGATATTTCAGTCCGGTGTAGTAGAACCACAACTCGTCGCCGTGCTCGACCGGGGCCGAGGGAGGCAGGATCTGGACCAGGTCGTAGGCACCGGACTTCAGCCGTGAGGGACCGATGAATGGCCGGCGATCACCCAGCCGTTTCCAGTTCTTGAGGTCACGGCTGGTTGCGAGTTGAACCAGGTGAAACCCGTCGGTGTTCGGGTAGTTCGGCACCGGGCCTGTCGAGTGAAACATCGCCGGCATCCCGATGTAGATGCCCTCATAGAAGAACGTTCCCATGTTGTAGACATCCACTCGCCAGACTTTCTTGTCGATGTGGAAGGGCCGTCGCAACGTCGGATCAGCCAGCCTCGCCATGATATTCTCGGCACCCAGCTCCTGGTACCGTTCGTCGGCATGGAAGATGAGGCCGTGGTCGTTCCATGTCTTGAAATCGCGGCTGGTCGCCACCGCCACCGAACGTCCGAATGGCCCTCGCCGCTTGATCGTGTGGATGAACAGCCCGTGGTCCGGATCAAAACTGAAGTTGCCCTCATCCGAACTGGGCACCTTGTCCACATCGACACGGGTCCACTTGGCGCCATCAGGTGAAACGGCAAATCCCCGGTTGAGCAGCGGAGCCTTGTATCGCCGCGACGGGTCCGGCTCGTTCCGGTCATAGACCGCCAGCATGATCTTCATGTTCGACGGCGGACCGGGCACCCAGTGCAATCCGTCACGGCTCTCCCACAACTGCTGATCGATGCCGATCACCCACAACTTGTAGAGCTTGGCCACCGGATCCCACTGGGGAACCGACCGGGTCTGGATAGTCTGGTCCAGTTTCGGACTGCGTATCACCGCCCCCCGCTTGTGAGGCCGATGCATCACCCGCCGCAGGCCCGTCATTTTCGCGACGAGGTGGTCATCCAGAAACAACTGCCGGAACGAACCAATCTTGGCCGGTTCGGCGGCCGGGGCGACGCCGCTCCAGAAACAACCAATCCCCAGCAGAACCCAGATCGTTGAACACCGATTCATCGTGCTTTCCACCGTCCGAATTTCGGGCTTGCAGTCTAGCCAGCCGATTCGGCCGAAACAAAGCGGATGGTATCCGGTGCCAACGGCGGGCACTCACGTCCCGGGGACGAGCCGCAGGATGGCCAGGAAGATGTCGGCCTGTTTCGGCACACCCTTTTGGTATCGCTGTCCGTCGTACCAGGCAATCAGCGCCCGGTGCCGGTCCAGCGAGAGAATGTGAGGATACGAGACGTCTCCCCCCCACTGGGTCACCATGTTCATCTTCCACTGAAACTTCAGCGTCTTCGGGTCAATACTGAACAGACCGTTCCGACGTTCCCCCTGCTGAGCATCGGGGAAGTTGCCGGCGGCCACGCGGCCGGATGCCAGTACCGTGTCACCGACAAGCGCGACGGCGGGACCGTCCAGCGTCGGACACCGCCGAGATGTCCACTCGGTGTAGGGCGGCTTCGACCGAAACACGCGGCCCTGGCGAGCCACCGCCAGCAGTGTTCCGTCCTTGAGGAACACGAGGTCCGTCTCGGTGAACGGCCCCTCGGCAATGGTCGAGACCTTCTTCCAGGCGACCCCATCAGTGGAACTCAACAACTCGATCCGCCTCGTCCCGGTCATCACATCAGCCACGACGAAATGCGTATCCTTGTACGACCGCGGCTTCCAGAACGACCAACCGGGTTCGTAGACCTGTTTCGGCTTCGACCAGTCGGTGCCATTGTCGGTATGGATCACCTGGGTTCCGATGACCTCATCGCTTCCGGCGACCAAAAGAACGACATATCCGAACAGTCGTTCCGGCGTCCCCAGCACGTGCATCTCCGACTCATCCGCTGGACTGTCGATGACCAGTGCCGCCTCGGGACCCGGCCCAATCGGATCCACCGGCCGACCGGCCTTGATGGTCGCCTGGTAGTTCTCGGGGGAATACGGAGAAGTCGACCAGTGCCTGGGAATGTTCGACGTGGACCGGATCATCCGAATGGCCCCGTCCTGGTCGTGCGCCACAGCCGAACGGAAGAAGATGTAGAACCGGCCCTTCCAGAGCACCATGCCCAGGCGGCCATTCCATTTCCCGTCCGAGTAGATCTTGTCGACCTTCTCGAGCAGTACCTGGGGATCCGGCCGTGACTCCGGTTCCGCACCGTGTGGACCAGCGGTCAACATCCAGCCGGCAAGTGCTACCACGACCAGCCCCGACACCACGCAGCGACGACACGGGCTGCCCCAAAACCTTGCCCCCATCGAACACCTCTCGTCATTTCTTTCACAGAGAAGTTTTCCGCGGCGGATCAAAGCGCCCCCGGCCTGGCCCACCACACACACCGTACAGGCGGAGATGCCAAGACGATCTCGTCCCGATCCTCACCGATTCCCGACACGGACCGATCAGGCCAAGAGCTCTCGAATCGGTTCACCGGTGGTCATCAGCCGAGAGAGGTCCGTCGGGATACTGCTGTCCAAGCGAGCTTCGCCGGGATCAAAGACGGTCTGCAGAATTGTCGCCAGCAGGTGTTGCGGCAGGTACTGCTGGGTCGTCGCCTCCCCACCATTGCGATCGGTCCTGCCAATCACCTGCCCCATTTTCAGTCCGCCGCCGGCCACCAGCAGCGGAGTCAACCGGGACCAGTGTCCGGTGCCGCCGTTACCCTGTTTCTTCGGCGAGCGGCCCATCTCGCCGGTCACCAGCAACAGCACCTTGTCGGTCAGGCCTCGCTCCTCGAGGTCATCCATGAACGCGGCGATTGCGTGATCGGCCTGCGGGCCCAGCACGTTCATCCCCTCGATGGTGGCCGGGTTGTTGCCGTCGTTGTGGAAATCCCACGTGCAGTCCACCACCGTGACGAACCCACATCCTCGCTCGACCAGGCGACGGGCCATCAGCATCTGGTGCCCCAGCAGGTTGGTGATCCGTGACTGGTTGACCTTGTTGTTGTAGTGCGATCCGCCCTTGTGCCAGTCCTCCATGCGGAACAACGGCCGTGTGTCATACCGCCGCAGCGTTTTTGCGTCTTCCCTGGTCAGGTCAAACGCATCGGAAATCCCTTTGAGCAGGACGTCGTACGCCTGGCTGCGAATCTCGCCCAATCCGTCCCGGTCACCGGCGGTCTGCAGTCGTCGGCGAAACGAATCGAGTTGTCCCAGCAGCAGCCGTCGGTCGTCAAAGCGGTTCCGGGGCAGTTTCAGATCGAAATTCTCGGCCAGTTGATCACCGCCGTCCAGAAACAGGCTCTGATAGGGCGAGCCGAGCTGTCCGGGATTGCCGTAATGCTGCTTGATGAAGCCGAACCGGAACGGGCCGGTGGGCGTCCCCAGTTTGAGGTCCGGCTGGATCGCTTCGGGCAAAACCACGGCCGAGGACGGCATGGCCGTTTCGGGGTGATTGGCACCAACCAGCCGGGCGTGGTGGGCCCCCATGGTGGCCTTCAGCGGACTGTTGCCGGTCAACAACGGGTCGGGATTGTGCCCCCCGTCACCGGAAGCAAATGACCGGACAATCGCCAGACGATCGGCCCGCGCCGCCAACTGGGGAAACGCCGACCCAAAGGTCACTCCCGGCAGCTTGGTCGGGATCTCGCCGATACAACTGCGAATCCCATCCGGAGCATCCATGTTCGGATCAAAGCACTCGACCTGCGGCGGTCCTCCCTGGAGGAACAACAGCACCACGGCCTTGTCACGAACCCAGCTCGGAGTGGCAGCGACCGAATGAGAATTCAGCAGCCCTGGCATTGCCAGTGCACCGGCCCCCAGACCACCGACGCGGAGAAACTCACGACGAGTCGACTCACTCCGCCCAAAACCGGCATCTCGAACAACCAGCATTTTCTTTCCTCAATCCGGCTTTCCACGCATCGGAAACAACGCTTCGCACCTGCGTTATGCCAAATCCGCAGGGGGATGTAAATGTGACACTTCGACGACACACATTCTCAGTATCGCCACGCAACCGTCGTCCGGATGAGCCAAGTCGGTGACCTCCGACTGTCCTACCGACCGTGCCTTGGTTCAGTCGACAGAGATTTCAGCAGTTGGTGCACCTTGCCGATGATCCGCTCCTCGATCGACGGGGCAAACGGACCCGGCTGAACCACGCCGGTGATGTAGTTCATCGACCGTCGCGGTTCGTAGCCGCCCTCTCCGAGCAGGCGACGACTGGGCACGTAGCCGAAGACATCGTTGTTGTAGCCGGAGACCCAGACCGCCGCCCTGCCCCGCAACTCGCGTTTCAGCCGCAGCGAATAATCCACCACCGTTTCGCCGGCCAGTGCGACCAGCACCAGTTGCTGCCCGAAACGAACCGCCTGGACCGGATACCTGTAAGTCGTCCGCAATCTCTCGCCACGGTTGATCAACCGTAGCAACCGCGTGGCGTGCGTCCTGGTCAATTCGTACGACTTGAACGGTGTCGGTTTTCCGGCCAAGTAGTCTTCGAGCTGCGCCCGGGTGGGCGGAGCCTGGTACTCGACCTGGACGTGTTCCAGGGCGACCGACAACGGACCACGCACGGCGATCTGGCGGTTCTGCATGGCCGCTTCGACGGCCGTGGCCAGCGTCCTGCCGTGACGGCGAGAGAGCTCGATGGTTCCCCTGGGAAATCCATTCTGGTCACCCCCACACCCGTTGAGAAACAACGCGGTCGTCCCCTCATGATCCCGCTCGAGAAACGCCTGGGCGAACCCGGCGTAGTCACTCGCGTACTGGTTGACGTACAGCGTTGTATTGTGACAGGCGTAGCCGAAGAGGATCGCACGGCGGGCCGGGTCCTTCCAGGTGACCTGCAGCACCGGAACGTCGTGGTCGACAGGACCATCCGGATTGGGGTGGTTCAGGTACGGTTCTCCATCAGGATCCGGATTTTTGAGCCTCCGGTTCATCGCAAATCCGGCCCTGGCGTGGCTGTAGCTGAGCTGAGCCGGAGTGCAGTCGGCCAGCACGTCGCCAACCAGCTTCACCAGGGCATTCTCGAGACGCCGGCAGTACTCGATCGTCAACTTCTGCCGTTCCTCGGACAGTTCTTCGAGTGCCGTTTTCGTCATTCTCAGTTCCGGACCGCAGTGAGTGTGAGAAGCGTTCATCAACAGCGAAGCCGATGGCAACTGGAACAGCTCTTTCACCCGAGCCTCGACGCGGTCGCGTAGAGGCCGGGGAATCCTGATCAGGTCGGTGGTGACGATCACCAATCGTGTGCCCCGAGAGTCCTTCAGCGCGAGAGCCTTGGCGTGCAGTTCGGTCGCCGTGCCTTCCGAGGGCTTCGTGCGACTGCCGAACCCGGCCAGCATCATCGACTTCGCCGGCGTGATCACGGCAACAGCCACACCGGCTCGCCAGTTCCCGGCATCGTCATCCGCCATGGCCGGAGAGAGGAAGTCCGCCGGTCGCGCCAACAGGAACCCACCAGCCATGACAACACACAACCAGACACCGGACCGCAGGCGAAAGAGATGCCGTGGAGCCGGTGTACTCGGTCGCCGACAGTCCGCCGATCGATTGACAGTCATGGTCATCAACTCTGGATGGAAAGCAAAACAGGGGTCGTTAGATTATTCGTCCGGCTTTTCCGGATCGTCAAGAGACAGGACAACGCCCCCACCTCATCCGATCCACGGCGGCGATTGGAATTCTGCAGGAGTGGTTGAACCCCGGAGGCACTCCATGGACACTGCATCTTCAGACCGCCAACCACAAGGATCTCCACGTGAGACGAATACCCGGTTTACTGCTGATCTTCGGATGGTGCCTTACAGCCATTCCACCTGGCGGCATTGGCTGGACGGCCGAGCC
>PBOJ01000129.1 GCA_002724315.1 Planctomycetaceae bacterium
GAAGCCGATTGCCGAGCGAATTCGCAGCAAGAAGGTACTCTGCATCCTGATCGGCCACGCCGAGTTCACCTCGCAACTTCCGCAGTTCGGGACCGACAAGACGGGCAAGGATCTGGATTTCTACAACTGGAGAAATCGGGGGTTTTTGACGCGAAAGGGAGGGCGGCCGACGGTCGTGTTTGCTGAAGAGGACGTGATGGAATACGAGGGGGGGATGCAAAAAGAGAGCATCCTGATCCACGAATTCGGACACGTGATTCACGGTGCCGGTTTCGATGCGATACTGCAGAAGCGGCTGACGGACACGTTCGAACAGGCGAGGATCAAGCAGATCTGGAACGATGGCCGGGCGGCTCAGCGGTTTCGTCGGATCAAGAGCAAGACTCCGGTGTTGCTGCTCGATGCGCTGGCCAAGTCGTTTCCGGATCAGCCGATCGCATTGCTCAGGAAGTGTCTCGACGCCGGCGACATCCTGGTCAACGGCAAGCCGGCCAGCGCAAAAGTCCGGGTGACCGGCCGAGACAAGGTGCTGATTGTCTTCGGGGGCTCCAAGCAGTGCTATGCTGCGAAGAACCGCGCCGAGTACTGGGCCGAAGCGGTGCAGTGCTGGTTTGATACCAATCGCACCACGGATCACGACCACAACCACATCCACACCCGGAAGCAGTTGAAGTCTTACGATCCGGTGGTCGCGAAACTGTGTCGGGATGTGCTGGGTGATTCCAGTTGGCGGTTCGTTTCACCTCGCCAGCGTGCCGGAAAGCGGCATCTCAAGAACTACGATCCGACAAGAGCTCCCACCGTGGTGGATCCCGATCACATCAAGAAGGCCGCAAACGACTACTACGACAAGTACTGGAAGAGCTACTGGAAGCGGCTGCACGAGAAGCATGCGGCCACACGGTGAATGCCACACTTGTGTTCCTGATCACTGCTTGCGGTCTCAGAGCTTGAAACACATCAGCACGCCGTTCCAGTCCTTGCAGAACAGTCGCCCGTTGGACAGTACGACGTGAGGCCAGGCGTCGCTTTTCATCAATCGTGATTTGCGGGCGAGTTCCTTGTATGCCTTCGGCGATTTGCCGGAAGACTCGACCAGCACCAGGTCGCCGCGGTTGGCCCAGATGATCAGGCGGTGGTCGGAGGTGAACACGCACGAGGCTGTCAGGCCAAACCCCGGTGCCCGCCAGATCCGTTGGCCGGTTTTGAAGTCCAGGCAGGTCAGGCCGCTGCGAATCAGGTACAGCCTGCCCTGGTGCAGAACGGGCGAACAGGCGTCAGCCGCGTAGGGGGCCGTCCACACCTGGCGAATGCCCTTGCGCGAGACCTCCAGGCGGACGACCGAGGACTTGTTGTAGGCGGAGGTGATGACCACCGATTGACCGTCGATGACCGGAGTCGCGATGTTGTTGCCGAAGTCGGTGATCCAGGGGTATGTCGCCAGGGTCTGGCCTTCGTGACCCGGGTCGAGTCGTGCCACGAGCAGGTTGCGGATTGTCATCACGGCAACGCAGGGGATGCCGTCGACGGTCATCAGCGACAGCCCCCCCGAGTGACCGGCCGGTTGTTTGCTCTCGGAGGTCCACACGCGTTTTCCGGTCTTCTTGGAGAAGGCCATCAGGTTGCCCTCGTCGTCGCCGACCTCGACGATGACCCAGTCACCGTACACCAGTGGGGCGGTCGTGTAGCCGTAGTCACGCAGTCGGCGTCGTCCCACCAGCGGTCGCTGGGCGACGTCATATGCCTCGTAGAAATTCAGCCGCCAGACATGGCGGCCCGATTGGCGAGTGTTCCAGCAGTTCAGGTCTCCGTCGGTGCTCAGTGTGTACAGGTAGCCAGTCTGTTTGTCGTACGACGGGCATGAGGACGGTCCGGAATACAGGCCCTTGTCACCCTCGCTCTTTCTGCCGTAGAGCGGACAGGGGTACGACTGGGTCCAAAGTGGCTTCCCGGTGGTGGCCTCCAGGCAGTGGATCCACTCGCGGTTGGCCTTCCATCCCATCGTGTAAAGTCGACCGTCGGCGACGATTGGCGCACTTCCACTGACACCGAGTTTCGCGGTCCATGCGGGTTTGCCGGGAGGCCATGCACCGCGGTCAAACCCGGAGTCTTCGTCGACGACTCCGCTGCGGGCGGCCCCGCGCCAGTGTGGCCAGTCGGCCGTGCGAGCCGTGTTTGTCAGCGGGCCGATCACCATCGCAAACAGAAGTGCCGTGAGGTGAAAAGGGCTGGTTGGGTTATGGCGAGGCATCGGCTGGAAGTCAGAGTGGGTTGAAATTGAGTGGCCGACGATTGTATCAGGAAATCACATCACCAACTCAAAGCGGAACACGAGCGGTTACCAAAGGAGTCAGGACACCATGAGAATTGCCATTGGCGGGATTTTGCACGAAACCAGCACGTTCGTGAACACGACGACAACGATGTCTGATTTTCAGCACGCACAGGGAATTGCCCGTGGTGCTGAGATGATTGAGCGATTTCGCGGAACCAACGTCTGTTCGGGCGGATTCATCGATCGTCTCGAGGAAGAAGACGAGGTCGAGATTGTGCCGCTGCTTCGGGCCAGTGCGTTTCCCGGTGGCCTGATTGATGCTGTCGACTATGCGGAGATCAAGAACGACCTCTTGAACAGGCTGGCGGAGGCGGAGCAGGCCGAGGGGCCGGTGGACGGAGTGTTACTGGACCTGCACGGGGCGATGGTGGTTGATGGGATCGACGACGCCGACGGAGATATGACCGCTGCGGTTCGTGAGGTGATTGGGCCGGAACGACCGATCGTTGTCACCTACGATCTTCATGGCAACCACACGACATTGCGGGTGAAGTCCGCGACGGCGGTCGTCGGGTTCGACACGTTTCCTCATGTGGACATGGCCGACCGCGGACGCGAGGCGGCAGAGATCGTACTCGCGACGATCCGTGGGGAAATGGCCCCCGTCGGAGCCATTCGCAATCTGCCGATGTTCTGGGCCACGAGCAAACAGGTGACGGCCCATCCTCCCATGGATGATGTCATGCGTCGGGTTCACGAAATCGAGCAGCGGCCGGGCGTCGTCTGTGTGACGATCGCCACCGGGTTTGCGTGGTCGGATGTGGCCGACGTCGGGTCGTCAGTGATCGTTGTGGCCGACGGTGACGAGGAACTGGCTCAGGCGACTGCCGACGAGTTCGGCGAGTGGGTCTGGGAGAATCGCCAGACCTGGTTTTCTGCTCCCGTGTCCGTGCGGGAAGGACTCGATGCGGGGCACGCCCTCGGCAAATTTCCGATCATGTTGGCCGACCACTGTGACAATACTGGGGGAGGGTCTCCGGGAGATTCGACTGAGGTCCTGCAGACTTTTCTGGAACTCGGGCTCGAGGATGCCTTGATCCTTTACCTGGTCGATCCCGAAGTCGCCGTACAGGCGCACGAAGCGGGGCCAGGAGAGACCATCACGGTGTCGCTTGGCGGTAAGTCGGATCCGGTCCAGGGGACGCCGGTTGACTGCACAGCGGAAGTCGTCGCCGTGACCACCGGTGAGTTCGCCTACGATGGTCCGATGCTGGCCGGATTGACCGGGACCATGGGCCTTTCAGCATGGTTGAAGATCGAAGGAGTGAATGTCGTCGTGGTGACCGCTCGCGAGCAGCCCTATGACATGGCGTTCAGTCGCACCCTGGGCATTGACTGCGCGGCAATGAGGTACATCTGTGTGAAGTCCTCCGCACATTTTCGGGCGGCCTTCGAGCCGATTGCCGGTTCGATCCACAACATTGACGCCTCCGGGATACACACACACCGGTTCGCGGACCTGGTGTTCCAGAAGAGACGGCCCGAGATGTTCCCGGTCGAGATCCCCGCTGACGAATCGTGATCTCGGTCGGTTCGTGGTCGGAAAAACTCAGGACGGCTCGGGAGCCTCGGTGACTTCGCGGTAGATGTCCTTGTCGACCACTTCGCTCCAGCGATCGATGATCTTTCGCCACAGTGGCCCGGGCGTCCCGTCTCCGATCGGAACGCCGTTGAAACGGACGACCGGGCCGAGACAGTAGGGGGTTGTCGGCATCCAGGCTTCGTCGGAATTGACGACGTCGTAGGTCTGGATGTCCTGTTCGACGAAGGGGATCCCCATGTCCTCGAGGATCTCGGTGAGTACGGTCAGGCTGATACCCCAGAGGATGTTGTCACGGCGAGGTGAGACGACCTGGCCGTCCCGGTAGATCACGAAGTTCGATCCGCCCGTCTCGGTGATGTTGCCGTTGATGTCCAGGTAAAGCGCGGTTGCACCGGGATCGAGTTGCTTGATCTCCTGTTCGCCGATCCACATGTGCAGGCGGTTGCGGTTCTTGATCCGGGACGAGAGACACTGAGGGGGCCAGTGCCGAGGGGCCGGAGTGACGCAGTGCACCCCTTCCAGAAATACGTTCCGCCATAGGTGAAACTGCATCGGGAACGTGTGCTGGACGTAAGTGGAGGTGAGTTCCGTGGGCATGCCGGAGGCACCCGCGTAGACGGTGTTTTCGCCGGCGGTCATGTAGAACACCAGCCCCAGTTCGCGGCCCGGATCCAACTGGCTGTTCTCGGAAATCAACTTCTCGGAAATCGCCCGGCTCTCTTCGAGACTCACTGGTGGTGTGATGCGGGCGTAACGGCAACTGCGGTAAAACCTCTGCAGGTGGTCGTCGAGCCGGTAGGGCGTCTGGTGGAACGTGCGAAAGAAATCGGTCACAGCGGCGCCGATCACGATGCCGAGGTCGTAGATCGGCAGGACGCACTGCGAGGCGGGGACGTATTCCCCCTTGAGGTAGGCAATCGGTTCGGACATGGGGGCACCGCCTGTGATGAGTGATGAAGGAGCGACCATCGTACGAACTGATGGGGGGATTTGTGTACCATCGGGGCATAGTCTTCAGTGTCAAGTGGTGGCCGACCGTGTTCCAGAACCAAGTATCGTCGCAGCTCGTTGGACCGTTTCGGCGATTCGGTCACTCGGTTGGCCGAGGTCTGAATGGAAGGGCCAGGTGGGATGTTGTCCAGGAGATCAAACGGAAAGGGAATGGATTTATGCGCCGACTGCCTGTGATGGGCCTGCTGGTGACGGTGTTCATTGCGGCCGGTTGTGGTACCGATGAGACACCTTCAGATGGAGGCATTCCAGCCGACAACAAGGCGGCGGGAACAGTGGCGATCGTGCCGTCCGACGATGCTGCTGCAATCGGCTCGCTCGAAAAACTTGGCGCCAAGTTCAACAGGGGGAGCGACGGTCGTGTGACCGAAGTCAACCTGCGAGGCGTCACGTTGACCGACAAAGATCTTGCTGCTCTTGGTTCACTCCCGAATCTGCAGTCGGTGCTGTTCAATGACACCGCGATCACCGACGAGGGACTTGTGGCCATCGGTGAGATTTCGACCCTCCGCAATCTCGATCTCCGCGGCTGCGGAATTTCCAACGACGGTCTCTCGCACCTTGTTGGTCTCACTTCGTTGCGGGCGCTCCGGCTTTCGGGCAAGAACAACGCGACACAGGTCGATGACCAGGGGATGGCGCACATCGGCAAGTTGACCGGGCTCAAGGCCCTGTTGCTGGACTACCTGTTCATCAGCGAGGAAGGGCTCGTTCAGTTGAAGGAACTGTCGGAACTCGAGGAGATTTATCTGGCCGGGACCTTGGCCGGTGACGAGGCGGCAGGCGTGTTGAAGCAGTTCTCTCGGCTTCGCAAGGTGCGGCTTTCTCAGACCCAGGTCTCCGACGCCGGACTCGAGCAGTTGAAGGCCATCGGATCGCTCGTCGAGGTGGACCTCAGCGAGAACAGCCTGATCTCCGATGCCGGGATGGTTCATCTTGGGGCCATGACGAATCTCGAGAAGTTGAACCTGTGGCGAGTGCAGATCAGTGATGCGGGGCTGGAGCCTCTGGGGCAACTCAAGAACCTGGCCTGGTTGAACCTGGACAATACGCTGACCAGTGACATCGGGCTGCCTGCACTCTCGCCGCTGGGAAAACTCGAGTTCCTCCACCTGGGTTCGACGGCTGTGACCGATGAGGGCCTGGTGCACCTCGAAGCTCTGACGTCGCTCAAGGACCTGAAGGTGACCCGGACCAATGTCAGCGAGGGCGGCGTGGCGGCTTTGCAGAAGAAACTGCCCGGGGCCAAGATTCAGCTGAAGTACATTGCCGGGGATGGAAATTGAGCGGCGGCCTCTCCTGCGGAAAAGAAAAACAGCCGAGACCCGCCGGGGACTCGGCTGTTCTTCGTTGGTCAGTCCGCTGTCAAGCGGGCCGTGTCAGGCGACTTCCCAACCCTCGCGGTATTCCTTGCGGATGTAGCTGGCGGCCGCGGCACAGTTGGGAGCCTCGAGTGCGGCGGCGTCCCATTCGAGTGCCTTGCCAGTGCGATAGCTGACGTTGCCCAACAACACGGTTTCGGTCAATGCGCCCGAGTAGTCGAAGTTGCAGGTCGTGGGCGTGCCCTTCTTGCAGGCCTGGATCCACTCGGCGTGGTGACCAATCGACTTGGCGATCGTCTGCTTGGGGGGCTGGAAGCTCTTGAACTTGTCCTGCGGATACAGCTTGTACCGCCCATAGTCGGCGAACATCTGGCCCTCGGTTCCGACGAACATCACGCCGCTGCCAGGCACGCGCTGTCCGGCCACCTTGCGTGGGATCATGGTGCCGTCGTACCAGGTCAGCTTGACCGGCGCCAGCTTGCCCCGCTTCGGGAACTGGTATTCGACTTTCAGACCCAGCGGGCAGGTCTCGGGATGCAACTTCGGTCCGGTTGCCTGGCAGTGGGTCGGGTGACGAAGTTTCAGGGCCCAGAACGGCAGGTCCATGTAGTGGCAGGCCATGTCGCCGAGCGTGCCCTGGCCGAAGTCCCACCAGCGTCGCCACTGTGCCGGGTGATAGCGTCCGGCGGCGTAGGGTCTCACCGGTGCGGGGCCAAGCCACAGGTCCCAGTGCAGGTTCTTGGGCGGCTGCTGGCCGGCCTTGGGGCGATCACCACCACCCCAGCCTTTGCCGACCCAGACGTGGGCTTCGGTCACTTCCCCGATTGCGCCTGACTGGATGATCTCGACCACGCGGCGGTAGTTGTCGCCGGCATGGATCTGGGTGCCCAACTGGGTGGCCACACCCTTCTTCTTGGCGGCCTCGGCCAGGACGCGAGCTTCGTGCACGGTGTGGGTCAGGGGCTTCTCGCAGTAAACGTGAAGTCCCTTGTTGATGGCCCGGAGCGCAGCCGGAGCGTGGTGATGGTCGGCCGTGCCGACGACGACCGCATCGATTCGGCCAGCCTCGGTTTCGATCATTTCCCGGTAGTCGACATAGGTCCGGGCGTCCTTGAACTGCGACTTGGCCCGATCGAGGTAGTTGGTGTCGATATCGCACAGTGCGACGATGTTTTCGCCTTTGACACCGTTGATGTCGGCCGCAGCCCGGTTGGCGGTGCCCACGCAGGCGATCCGCAATTTCTCGTTCGGTGACCGCTCGGCCGCCATCGATCCGCCGGTGAACACGCCAGCCGAGATGGCCACGGCACCGGCACTGGTTGTCTGCAGGAATTCGCGGCGGTTGACAGATTGCGATCGCGTCATGAGTGCGGTCCGTGATGAAAAGAGTGGTTTGGATGCGTCCGCGTATTGTGAAAACTGTGGGGAGCGACCATCGACCGAAGGTCACTCCACCAGTCTCTAGGATACCCCGGTTCCGGTGTGCAGGGAAAGGCGGGGTGGTGGATCGCGAGCCAAATTGGCATGACTTGTCGGTTAAAGCAGTTGGTGAACGTTTTCCGGAGGCCGGCCGAGAACGGCGGTGTCGCCACGCACGACGATCGGACGTTCAATCAGAATCGGTTCCGCGGCCATGGCGTCCAGCAATTGGCTTTCAGACCGCTCTGAGCCCGAAGGATCAAGCGCGGCGTAGGCGGCTTCCTTGCTGCGGATGAACTCAGACGGTTCGAGACCGAGTTGATTGCCAAGGACCTGGAGTTCAGCCGCCGTGGGAGGATTCTCAAGGTACTCGATGATTCGGGGGGTGATGCCGGCGTCTTCGAGAATGGAGAGAGTCTGGCGACTCTTGGAACATCGCGGGTTGTGGTAGATCGTGATCTGGTCGGTTGCCATCGGGATCTCTCGGTCGGTCGATTCAGGAGTGGCAGGGGGGCATGGGCCGGTTTCGTGCGAGACTGTAACAACTGCAGAACCGGATGTCTGTCGGGCGAATGCCTGTCCGCAACTTCGAACGCGGAATCGGTTATTCTAACATGTCTCGGTGGAGAGTCCGTGCTCTGTTCGGATCCGGGACTCCCACCAGACAAAGGACACTGTGATGCGGATGGCCACATCGATTCTCGGTTTGCATCGGCCAGTGTCGGTATTCGTTGTCTGTGTCCTGGCGGGATTTGCGGGTGCGGAGGAGAAGGGGCCTCCCGGTGGTGTTCGTTTCTTCGAACAGAAAATCCGTCCGGTGCTGGTCAATCAGTGCTACCTGTGTCATTCGGCTCGCGCGGCGACTGCCGGGAAATTGAAGGGGAAGCTGAGGTTGGACACGCGGGCGGGAACGCGGGCCGGTGGCGAAAGCGGGCCGGCTGTCGTGCCCGGTAAGCCGGGCGACAGCCTGCTGATCGGAGCTTTGCGACACGAGTCGTTCAAGATGCCCCCCAAGGGGAGGTTGCCAGCCGGAGTGATTGCCGATTTTGTGGCCTGGATCAAGATGGGAGCACCGGATCCACGCGATGGGGATGCGAAGGTCGAATCGCCACAGGATCTGGCGACGGCCAGAAAGCTTTGGGCATTCCGGAAAGTGAAACGGCCGCCAGTACCCAGGGGCTTACGCCACTCTCAATGGCCCCGCAATGACCTGGACCGCCTCGTGCTTGCGACGCTTGAAGCCCGCTCGTTGATTCCATCAGGAGATGCCGACCGACGGACTTTGATTCGTCGGGCGACCTACGACGTGATCGGCCTTCCACCGACACGCGAGGAAGTCGAAATGTTTCTCGCAGACCGTCAGTCAGGCGCCTTCAGGCGGGTGGTGAATCGGTTGTTGTCGTCGCCTGATTTCGGTGTTCGCTGGGGACGTCACTGGCTCGACAACGTGAGGTATTCGCTCGACGACCCGACCTGTGCGGCCAACAAGAACGAGAACTTCTCGATCCGTTCCTACCGCGACTGGGTTGTCCGGTCATTGAATCGGGACCTGCCGTACGACGAATTCGTCCGGCTGCAGGTTGCCGGCGATCTGCAGGTCGCCGATGGGCCCGGTGCTCTGAATGCGGATGGGCTGACAGCGACGGGAATCTGGGGGTTGGCTCATCTGGTCGAGGGCAATGACAAGGAAAAAGTCCTGGCCGATTGCATCGACGAACAGCTTGACGTCCTGGGGAGAACCTTTCTGGGGCTGACAATCTCATGTGCCCGATGTCACGACCACAAGTTCGATCCGATCTCCCAGAAGGACTACTACGCCCTGGCCGGAATCTTCTACAGCAGTCACATGTTCACATTCCAGGGCAGTGCCCGGTTGCGTCGACGGATCGAGCAACCGTTGGTCTCCGACGAGGCCGCCTTGCATCGTTGGCGGGTGAAGAAGTCGGTCCTCGACGGACTGGAGGCGTCGATCAAGGCGCTGGACAAGAGGCTCGGCAAGACCCGCGAGTTGGTCCAGGTCAAAAAAGAACTGGCGGCGGCTCGCCAGCGACAGAAGAACGAGTCGGATGAGAAACGGAAGGTGGAAGCCGACAAGCAGGTCAAGTCGCTTCTGGGGAAGGTGGCGTCCCTGCTGGCTGACCGAAAAAAGAACCGCTGGACCTTCGATCCGGAAGGACTCAGGCGACGTGTCGGTTTGATCGCCGAACGTGACCGGCTGCGGCCGGAGGTGTCGGCGGTGGTGTCTCGAATGGTCATGCAGGAAGGGCCTGTGCCGGGAACTCGGCACAAGCGTGTCGGTGACGCACGGCTGCTTCTTCGTGGCAATCATCTGAAACCCGGCCCCATTGTCCGACGTGGTTTTCCCGGCGTGTTTGGTGACAGCGTGCCTGGCGGACCCGAAATCCACGGAAGTGGCCGTCGGGAACTCGCGAGGTGGCTGACACACCCTGGCCACCCGCTCACCGCACGGGTGATGGTCAACCGTGTGTGGCAGCACCTGATGGGTGTGGGCATCGTGGAAACTCCGAGTAACTTCGGTCGCCTGGGCCGACCCCCGACGCACCCTGAGGTTCTCGATTGGCTGGCAGTGGAATTTGTCGAGTCCGGATGGTCGGTGAAGTCGGTGGTGCGGCAGATCATGCTGTCGAGCGTCTACCGGCAGACCAGCCTCGTGACGGGAGATGGCTTTCGTCGTGACCCAGCCAACAGATGGCTCAGCCGAATGAACCGCAAACGGCTGGATGCGGAGGCGTTGAAGGATACGTTGCTGTGGCATGCGGGCCAGGTCCAGCGTGCAACCGGTCCAGGGTGGGACGCATCGAAACGATCTCTGTTTGCGGCACCGACTCGCAGTGCGCCGGATCCGTTACTGAGTCTGTTTGATGGTCCCGATCCCCACCTGGTTGTTCCCCGCCGGGCCGATTCGACCTCGGCTCCACAGTCGCTGTTCATGATGAACAACCCGGCCGTGTTGTCGACGGCCAGGACGATTGCCGGAGGGCTGTTGAAACAGCGGCGGACGGATGGGGTTCTGGTGGACGCCCTTTATCGCAAGATCGTGGGCCGCCCTCCGAGGGATGAAGAACAGCGGTTGGCGGCGCGGACACTCGATGAAGCCCGTGAAGTGCGTCGACGGCTTGCCGTGTCGGGGGGCAAGGCCGTCGAAGGCGATGGCGGTGCTTGGGAGGATCTGTGTATGGCCCTGCTTTGTAGCAACGAGTTCATCTATGTCGATTGATGATCGCGGAAAAAGACAGCTTGAGTTCCATGTCGACCGGCGGGGACTGTTGCGCCGGGCGTCGGCCGGATTTCCGCTGTTGTCGCTTTACGGGTTGTTGTCCGAGGAGGTTCGGGCTGCGGAGGTGAGCCGCAATCCTCAGTCTCCCCGGCAGCCACACCATGCTCCCCGGGCCAAGAGCGTGATTTTCCTGTTCATGGGTGGCGGGCCGTCCCAGGTTGACCTGTTCGATCCAAAACCGAAGCTGGCCGACCACACGAAGATTCCGATCAAGCTGCCGAGAATCACCAGGGATGCGACGCCCAATTGCCGGCCATCGCCGTTTCGGTTCCAGCAACATGGCGAATCGGGGACCTGGTTCAGTGAGTTGCTGCCGAACCTGTCTCGTCATGCCGATGACCTGTGCATTGTCCGGTCGGTGTACTGTGACCAGATCGAGCACAGTGGGGCGATCCGGCAGATGACGACTGGTGACGGGGTTCTGCCTCGACCCAGTGTCGGAGCCTGGTCCCTGTACGGCCTGGGCAGCGAGAACGACAGCCTGCCCGGGTTCGTGTCGATCAGTCGGCAAAGCAACCTGGCCGGGAAGGTGATCCACGGGTCGTCTTTCCTTCCGGCCGCTTTTGAGGGGACATCGATTCCGGACGTCAAGAAGCCCATCGCGAATCTGGCGATGCCGGTTGCTCGTGAGATCCAGGCCACTCGCCTGGCCGCTATTCGTCGCCTGGCCGAGGTGTATCGCCGCCGCCGCGAGGACGACAGTCGGCTTGACGCGAGGCTGGCGGCCTACGAACTCGCCTTTCGGATGCAGACCCGGGCTCCCGAAGCGTTTGACCTGTCCCGGGAAAGTCGGGCGACCCAGGATCTGTACGGGCTCGGTCAGAAGGACACCGACGAATACGGTCGGCAGTGCCTGCTGGCACGCCGTCTCGTGGAACGCGGCGTTCGTTTTGTTGTCGCCAACGTCGACAACCAGTGGGACGCCCACGGAAATGTCCGAGATCACGAAAAGACATCGCGGCAGACCGACCGGCCGGTGGCAGCGTTGATCGCCGACCTGAAATCACGTGGGTTGCTGGACCAGACACTTGTCGTTTGGGGAGGCGAGTTCGGAAGGACACCGACCGGGCAGGGCGGTGGCCGCGATCATCATCCCTACGGGTTCACCATGTGGCTGGCCGGAGGCGGAGTCCGGGGGGGAATGACCTACGGGTCGACAGACGAGTTCGGTTTCTTTGCCGTCGAGGACAAGGTCCACGTGCACGATCTGCACGCGACAATGTTGCACCTGATCGGGCTGGACCACGAGGCGCTGACTTTCCGGTACAGCGGCCGCGACTTCCGGCTCACCGATGTCTACGGCCGCGTGGTGAACGAAATCCTGGTGTGAGAACTGGCTCGTTCAGCGGGTCTTTGGCATTCGCCAACGCACGACCTCAGCGTGCTTGACGTTCTTGGCGTCTCTGTAGGTGTAGGCCGTGATCAGCGTGCCGTCCTTCAGCACGATCGTGGGCCCGAACCCGCCGCCACTGGCTATCCCCCTGGGTGTCTTGGTTTCCAGCAACAGTTCGTCGTGCTTCATGTCGAAGCGGAAGCCGTCGCGGGTCTCGTGCCCCAGCACGGCTCGGACACCCAGTTGCGGAGCAATCGCCCGTTGCGTGAAGGTCAGCAGCAGCCGGTTGGAGCCGAGGCGAGCGATAGAGGGATACATCTGTCCGTAGCGGCCAAGGTCGCGGACGAATTTCCACTTGTGACCACCGTCGTCGGAGGTGTAGGTCAGCATCCGTTCCGACTGGTCCGTGTTGCCCGGGTCCCTGGTGCCCTTGATGGGCCACGAGTTGGCCGATCCGACTCTCAGGATCGCGTGCAGTCGTCCCGATCGGGCTTGCCAGAGATGAGCCTCGCCGAGAATCGTGTAGGGGTACTTTGGCGGAACATCCGAGAAGGAAGCCGGAAACCGCTTGGGCCAGCTCTTGCCGCCGTCGGTGCTTTTCCAGAACACGTTGCCACTCTTTGGGGCGTGTTCCGAGATGCCGACCATCAACGAACCATCTGCCAGTTCCAGCACGTTCCGGGCTGTCAGCACTGTGGTGCCTTTTCGGAACGATGCGGGCTGCAGGAGCAGGCTGGTCCATGTGCGGCCGCCGTCGGTCGAGCGGTGCAGATAACTTTGGGTGTGGCCGTGCTTGTTGCGGATGTCCTGAGACAGCAGATGGCCGGTGATGAACAGTGTTCCGTTTCGGGTGATGGAGAGGTACGGTTCCCGCCCCAGCAGTTTGGGTTTCAACTCGGGGCCGGACCAACTGAGGCCCTGGTCCTTCGAACGGTACAAGCGGGTGATCTCACGGATCTTTCCACCTCCGACTTGCTCACCAGAAAATACGACCAGCAACAGTTCTCCGGAAGGCAGTTGCACGATCGAGGGCTTGTAGTCCTCAGGCTCACCCAGTGCGATGCGGCGACAGGCGATAGTGGTGGCAGTGATCTGTTTGCCGTTGCGAACCCGGATGGGGGCATCGGCAGCCGACGCGAGCCGGGTCGTGAGGTCACTGTTGGTGACACCAGTGGCTGCGATCAACATCGCCAGGAAGACGGCCGGCGGGCGTCGGGGGAATGGTGGTGTCATGGCGTGTGCTCGAAGGGGGGGAGGGGCGAGTGTCATGTCAGGGCCAGGACGATTGATATGCCAATCAGGATAGCACCGGCAAGTCTCTTGAGCATCAAGGCGGTACTCGGTGCTGCCGCAGTCAGGCCCAGGGACTTTGACAGTGTCCAGGTCAACAGCACGCCCCAGAGGCCTCGCAGAGAGTAGACGATATTGACCCGGGTGGCGTCGCCGAACCGGGCAATCGTGTATGTCATGCCGAAGGCCTGAACCGCCATCAGCAGCGAGCCGACAAGCAAGGGCCAACTGAGTTGTGACCGGATACTTCGGCCGTCTGTCCGGGCAACGGGCAGAAAGCCGAGTGAGAGCAATGCGGTGCAGGCGAAGGCCAACGGCAGAAAGTAGCCGGGGCCCCACGCCGGGGCCCACCGTTGAATGAACAGATCGAAGAAGGTCAGGGAGATGGCCGCCAGCAGTGCACAGCCTATGGAAATGAGGATTTTCGAGCGATCCACCGAGTTATCCGTCGATTGGATGAACCAGATGCCGCAAAGGGCGATTGCCGAGGAAATCCAGACCCGCGTTCCGGCCACGTCGTCGACAACCAGGAGGGCCATGGCCGGTACCAGAAGGACCTTGACGCCCTGGATGGGGGTGACGATTGAGACGTCGCCGATCTTGACCCCCAGGAACGTGAAAGCCAGTCCGGCCAGGAACAGCGTTCCGACCGTGGCCGGTTGCCAGAGCATCGCCGCTGGTTGCATGGTGCCACCGGTCAGCGTCAGGGCCGAAAAGCCGATCGCGGTGACCCAGGTGACCACGATCAGAGTGGTCCACGTGGAGGTGTCCCGTGCCTGGGCCCGCTTGAGCAGCAGCAGGCCGAAGACGGTCAGAATGCTCGATGCAAACGGCAGCAACAGGTGGATGGCAGACACCCCTTGCGGGCAACGGGAGAGGGGGCGGCCGAGTCAGGCCAGGACATCGTGGACGACGTGGCCGTGGACATCGGTCAACCGCCTTGCGAGTCCATTGTGGTAATAGGTCAGTCGCGTGTGATCGATTCCGAGCAGGTGCAGCAGCGTGGCGTGGAAATCGTAGACGGTCACCGGGTTCTCGGCGGGTCGGTAACCGACCTCGTCACTGACGCCGTGATGGAATCCGGGGCGCAGTCCCGCCCCCGCCATCCATCCGGTGAAGACCAGTGGGTGATGATCTCGGCCCTTGCCTTTGTCGCCCTGGGTGAATGGGGTGCGACCAAATTCCGAGCTCCACACGACCAGCGTGTCGTCAAGCAGGCCTCGTTGCTTCAGGTCCTTGAGCAACGCGGCACACGGCTGATCGAGGTGTCGGGCCTGGTTTCCGTGATTGCGGACGAGGTCCTCGTGGGCATCCCAGTTGATGCGAGGGGAGCCCAGTGCTCCGCCGTTGAACACCTGCACGAACCGAACACCGCGTTCAACGAGCCGGCGCGCCAGCAAGTAGTTGGAGGCTGTGGGGGCCAGATCCTTGTCGTCGAGACCGTACAACTGCCGGGTGGCCTGGGTTTCGCTGCTGAAATCCACCACGTCGGGAATGCTACTCTGCATTCTTGCCGCCAGTTCATACGACCGAACCCGGGCCTGCAGTTCATCGTTGCCCGGGTTGGCTTGGGCGAATGACTTGTTGAATTTTGAGAGAAGTTCGAGGCTGGCACGGCGGCCGGTAGCCGAGACTGACGTCGGGGTTTTCAGGTTGGCAATGGATTCGCCTTTTCCATCGGTGGAGAATGCCGTGCCCTGGTGTTGAGCCGGCAGGAATCCCTGGCTCCAGTTGCTGGTGCCGCCATTGGGTAGGCCGCGGGGGTCCGGCAACACCACAAAGGTGGGCAACTCGTTGTTGAGCGTGCCGAGCCCGTAAGAGAGCCACGAGCCGACGCTCGGGAACCCGACCTGGGTGAAGCCGGTGTTCATCTGGAAACAGGCCGGCGTGTGCGACGAACTGCGGGAGACCAGCGTGTGGAAATAGGTCAGGTCGTCGGCACAGGTGGCCAGGTGTGGCATCAATGAACTGACCCAACTGCCGCTTTGTCCGTGTTGTTTGAACCTGTAGAAGCTCTTGCGGAGGACGCCGATCTTGCCGAAGAACGTGTCGATTTCGCCTTTGCCCATCAGTCGCTTGCCGTCGAGTGTTTCGAGAGCGGGCTTGTGGTCGAACGTGTCGACCTGGCTGACGCCGCCGGGTGAGAACACGTGGATGCACCGCTTGGCCCGGGCGGGCACGTGTGGTGCGTGCAGGATGCCACTGCCGGCCGGTTCGTCGCCCAGGCAGCCATCCTGGTCGAGCAGGCTCGCCATCGCGATGGCCCCAATTCCTCCGGCCATCTGGCCGCAGAACGTGCGTCGGGGCTGCAAGTTGTTCAGGGAAGTCGTCATCAAGCGTTACGGGGAGTAGAGAAACTCGCTGCTGTTGAGCAGAGCCCAGCAGGCATGGTTGAGCCCGTGGTTACGGATCAGGTTCGCCAACGGGGTGCGTTCTCCACGGGTGGCGGGCCTGCAGAAGGCCAGGCGGACTGCCCAGTCGGCCTGGTCGCCTGGACTTCCGGAGGCCAGGCGGCGAACTCGGTCGGCAAACAGGCGGGCTTGCCGAAGAACAAACGAGTTGTTCATCAGGGCCAGGGCCTGTGATGGTGTGACGGTTGTCCGTCTTTGGGGTGTGGCCACCGACGGGGAAGGACAGTCGAAGCAGTCCAGCAACGGATCACGGCCGGTGATCACGTTGGCCCGGTAACAGGTCCGCCGATTGAACCGGGCGTCGGGACTGTCAAAGAGATGGTAGAAGTGGGTGTTGAAGACGGTGACGGTGAACGGCTGAACACTGGGGCCGTACATCGTGGAATTCAGTTCTCCACTGACGGCCAACATCGCATCGCGGACGACCTCGGCCTCCAGTCGTCGTGGTGTGAATCTCCAGAGCCATCGGTTGTCGGCGTCGCGTGCGGCGGCCTTCGGTCGCGTGGCCGAGGATTGTCGGTAGGTTGTCGAAAGCACCATCAGTCGGTGCATGTGCTTGAGGTCCCAGTTCGAGCGAATCAGTTCGGAGGCGAGCCAGTCGAGCAGTTGGGGGTGAGTGGGGCGCCCGCCGTTGAAACCCAGGTCACTGGTGTTGCGGGCCAGGCCCGCGCCGAAGTGAAACTGCCAAATCCGGTTGGCCATGACCCGGGCGGTCAGTGGGTTCCGGCCATCGGTGACCCATCGAGCGAACCGGCGGCGCCGTTGGGCTTCGGGAGCATCTGCTGGCAGGCCCAAATCCCCGGAAAGGTCGGCAAGTGATGACAGCCCACGGGGAGTGACGCGTGGCCCCTGGGCCTTGATGTCGCCTCTCAGAAGTACGTGGGTGGCACCAGGCTGATGGCGAAATCCGATATAGCCTACCGGTGGGGCCAGCGAGGCGATCTGTGTGGTGACGGTCTGCAGTTGATCCGTCAATCGGTGTTCGAGACGCCGGGCCTCCTGCACGTCGGGCGAACCGGGTTTTCTGGAGCCGTCGACGAAATGGCCAGATCGAATGGCATCAAAATTCCACAACCCCACGGTGTGTTTGTCGGCGGTGAACGCTTTGGGTGCGTCACGGGTGATCGGGCGGATGAAATTGGAGATTCTCACGTCGTCGACGGCCCCGTCGCAGCCGACGGGTTCGGGGGAATAAGCTCCGAGGTCGAGCGTGCCGAGTGGGCCAGGTTTTC
The DNA here is from genome assembly GCA_002724315.1 of Planctomycetaceae bacterium. Classification (GTDB taxonomy): domain Bacteria; phylum Planctomycetota; class Planctomycetia; order Planctomycetales; family Planctomycetaceae; genus UBA8437. The sequence goes on from PBOJ01000129.1 coordinate 17,195, forward strand.
GAATGCGAGTCACCACCTGGTGGCGGACCTGTTTGCCGTCGACAAACAGCCGGACCGACTTGCCGTCGAATTGCATTGCCAGGTAGTGCCAGCGGCCATCGGTGATGACCACGCCGGACCGGATCGTGGCGGGCTTGTACGCCGGCATGTAGACCGTGAAATCTCCCTTGCCGGTGAAGGAATACAACTCCCAGTGTTCGGAAGTTTTCGGGTTATTGGCCACGAAGACGTTGAACTTGTTTCGGGTGCGGGCCAGTCCCCAGCACTCGACCGTCAGAGGGGGCTGGTGGTAGGAAGTCTTGGAGGGCAGGGTGGCATAGGTGTGCGCGGCGTTGAGAGCTTTGCCGTGTTGACCGTCGACCAATGTCTTGTCGGGTTGGCTGCCCGCCTTGAGGGTTGCCTCGCTGGGCAGCAACTGGCGAACTTGGGCCAGTTCGGTGTTCAGTGTGTTTTGGCGCGCGATCAGAGGGGCCTTTGTCTGCGCGATCTCTTTGGCTTCCGCGTCGGAGAGAATCGAACGGTTTCCCGGCTTGCTTCCACGGCTGTGATCGACTCCATCGAAGATCGCCCGGATCCGGTAATAGTCGACCTGTGGCAACGGGTCGAACTTGTGGTCGTGGCATCGACAACAGTGGACGGTCAGTCCCAGGAAGGTGCCCGAGACCGTGCCGATCATCTCGGCGAGTTCTTCCTCCCTCGCACGCCGCATCTCGCTCTTGCTCGAACCCACGTGTTGCACTTCATCCCATTCCCCCGAAACCAGGAACCCGGTGGCGGCAATGCTTTTTCGCGAGGGGTTTGGCAGGACGTCTCCGGCGAGTTGTTGACGAACAAACTCGTCGTAAGGCAGCCCGTCGTTGAAACTGCTGACGACGTAATCTCGATAACGCCACGAGTGCGGTCGGAACTTGTCGTGCTCGAAACCGTCACTCTCGGTGTATCCGATCACGTCCAGCCAATGGCGGCCCCATCGCTCGCCGTAGTGCGGTGAGGCTAGCAGTCGGTCGACCAGTCGTCGCGACGCGTCAGGTGCCGGGTCGGCCAGGAAGTTCTCGAGTTGACCGGGAGTGGGAGGCAGGCCCAGCAGGTCGAAGGTGACCCGCCTCAGGAAGCTGCGACGATCGGTCGGGGGGTTGACGGTCAATCGATGTTCGGCCAGTTTCGCCTGCACAAAACGGTCAATCGGGTTGGCGGCCGTTAGCCCGTTGGGCAGAGGGGGTGGGGCCGGGCGGTGGATCGGCTGCAACGACCACCAGTCCCGGCCAGCCCAGCGGTCAGTCGTCATGTCGTAGCGGCTGAGTTTCAGGCGGGGCGGCCAGGCGGCTCCCTGTTGGATCCAGTGTCTCACCCGCTCGATCTGGACGGCTGTCGGCCGTGGCGACTTCCCCTTGGGTGGCATGGACCCGTCGATCAGCCGATCAAGCAAGGGGCTGGCGGCGGGTTGGCCGGGAACGATCCGGGGGCCGTCGTCTCCCCTGGCCATGGCCGTACGTGTGGTGGTCAGGTCGAGGCCGCCCTTGGCGTCGGAGCCGCTGTGACAACCGATGCAAGCCGAGCGGAACAGAGGTGCCACGTCCCGTTCGAACGAGACGCGGCCGGGAGGCTCGGCCGCATTGAGAGTCGTGCCGAGGACGCCCAGGACACAGGCTGTGGCTATCGGCAGGGCAGAGGGCATCGACGGCGTGTCCGGTGGGCGGTAGAGGATGACTGCCCACAAAATGCAGTGGAAGGCGACAGCAGCGATTCTCGAGCAATCAACGAATCGACGCAACCACGGCTGGCTCGGCGACTCGACGTGGGGGTGCTCATTCAGAGATAATTCTGACGATCATTGTTTCCTCTGCAGATCGGTCAAACCATGACGCACCGCTTCATTCCCCGGCCGCTGGTTCTCGTGTTGTTGGCGGCTGTGCTTGCGGCGACGCCGGGAAACTGCATGTCGGTGGCCCGTGCTGAATCCGCTTCGTGGCTGTTCGCTTCGTTGCTGCGGGAAAAGAAGATCCTGACCTACATGAGAATGCCGGTTTCGGGAAAGCTCGTCCGACTGGACGAGATCTCGACGCCGGCCGAGCCGGCCCAGATGAACGTGTCGCCGGATCGGCGGACGCTGTTCGTGTCGTTTCGTTCGACCGGTCAACTGGCCAGCTTTCGGATCAATCCTGCCAACGGACATCTGACGGCTCTGAGCGTGGTGCCCGGCGGTGACGATCCGGCGTACATGCAACCGGATTCCTCGGGGCGGTTCCTGATTTCGGCTTACTACATCTCGAACAAGGTGACAGTCCACAGTCTCGACAAGCAGGGGCGAATCTCGAGAGAGCCGCTGCAGACGATTCCGACGGCGGAAAAGGCCCACGGGGTTGCCATCGACTCGAAGGACCGATTCGTGTTTGTTCCTCATACGGGCGGCAATCGCATCCACCAGTTCGCCTTCAACCGGGACAGGGGGCGTCTGACGGCTCTGGATCCGCCGTTCGTCGCTCGCCCCAAGGGCGAACATCCACGTCATATCGTGATGCATCCGAGCGATCGTTGGGCCTACACAAGCAACGAGGCCGGGGATTCCCTGGGCGTGTATTCGGTGGACACGAAAACCGGGCGGTTGAAATCGCTCCAGACTCTCAGCAGTCTGCCCGCAGACTTCAACAAGGGGGCCAATGCCACGGCGAGATGCGAAATGTCCCCCGACGGGCGATTCGTTTACGTGGCCAATCGGGGGCACGAAAGCATTGCCTGTTATGCCGTGAACCAGAAGACAGGTCGTGCCACATCGCTGGGGCAGGTGCCGACAGAAAAGACGCCCCGGTCGTTCACGATCGATCCGACGGGGCGTTACCTGTACGCAGCGGGTGAGTCCAGTGGACGAATCGCTTCGTTCCGAATTCTCGACGACGGGCTGCTCGAGCGATTTGCAACCGACGAAGCTGGGCCGGTGGCATGGTGGGTGATCGCGGTGGATACGCCGCTGCCAAAGTGAGTCGGGCCGGCGGAAACCCGGTCATTCGTTTCGTGGTTTCCTCATGGCCGCCGTCAGCACCATCGCGCCGAGCCAGGCCATGATCATCCCGGTCCAGCCCGATGTGCCGCCGACCAGGACTTCGAGAACGAGGGCAATTGCCCCGCCCCCGATCAGAAAGTAGGCCAGCGCGTAGTTCCAGAACAACGGGTCCGTGTGTTTCACCGCTCGTGCCCTGTGATGATCAACTGAACAGGCGGGTCAATGGACGTCCCTTTTCGACCAAGGGGGTCGGGCGGTCTTGGGCATCGGGGATTCGCGTGTCGGGCGGAATGCCCAGCGAGTGGTAGACGGTCGCGGCGAGGTCAGCCGGAGTCACCGGAAGCTCGGTGGGGTAGGCGGAATGCTTGTCGGAGACTCCGTGGATCAGTCCGCCCTGGACGCCGGCCCCCGCCAATAGCATCGGGAAGCAGTACGACCAGTGGTCGCGGCCGTCCTGGGAACCCCGGTTCTCGAACTTCGGCGTGCGGCCCATCTCGCCACCGGTGATTACCAGTACCTCGTCAAGCAGGCCGGTCTGCCCCATGTCGTCCAGCAGGGCTGAGAGGCCGACATCGAGTCCCGGAAGCAGGTGGTCGCGATTGATGCGAGTCAACTCGCGGTGGCTGTCCCAACTGGTCGTGTCGTCGCCGCGAACGGTCATGTCCCATCCGACAGTGACAAAGCGTGCTCCCGATTCGATCAGCCGTCGCGCCATCACCAGGGACTGGCCGAAGAGATTTCGACCGTAGGTGTCCCGGAGTTTGTCGGGTTCCTGCCGGATGTCAAAGGCCCGGGCGATGTCGGTGGAATGAATCAGCCCAAGAGCCTGTTGTTGCTGTGCGGTGTAGGTGCGAGTGGCCGGTGAGGAGTCGAGTTCGCGGCGACGTGATTCGAGCTGGGTGAGCAGTCGGTGCCGCGTGTTGAGTCGGTCGAGAGTGATTCCGGGTAGCGGGTCGAGGCCGGTGAGTCGGAAGTCGAGTTCCTTGTCGGTGCAGTCACGGAAAAACGGGTTGTCCTGAGGATGCTGTTTGGGGATGGCGGTGGCCATCGGGTCGTACGCCTTGCCCAGCCAGCCGGCGTACTGGCCGTTGATGTCGTAGCCGGCGTAATGCCCGAGTCGTTGGGGCAGGTAGATGTAGGGTGGGAAATCGAGTTGGCCGGTCGGAGACGCCTGGTGGTCGAGGTAGGAGATGACCGAGCCGAACGCGGGCCAGTCGACATTGGTGGCGGCCACGTTGGCAGCTCCCCGGTTGGCCGGCGGGATGGTGTGGCCGGTCTGGATGAAGTGCGTGCCGTTGTGGTCATTCTGCGGGTGCGTGACCGTGCGAATGGTGGCATAACGATCCGATCGTGCCGCCAACCGGGGCAGGTGTTCGCAAATCCTCAGGCCGGGTGTCACGGCATCAATCGGCCGAAACGGACCGCCATAAGCCCGGGGAATGTCGGGCTTCATGTCGAAAGTGTCGAGTTGGCTGGGACCGCCGTAGAGGAAGACAAACAGCACGGCCTTGGCCTTGCCGCCGGTGCTGTTGTTACCCGTCGATTCGGCGGCGCGGGCCAGTGCTTCGTGAGCACCGAACAGGCCGGCACCACCGACCTGCAGCCATTCGCGGCGGTCCAGCCCCTGGCAGGTTCGACGAGGATTTCCGAGTACGGTCAGCATGGGGCGGTGATCGGCGGGAGTCAGTGCAACCAGCCTAGTCTACCTTCGCTCGGCCGGCGAAGGCCAGTTTCCCCGGAGAACAACGGTGGGAAGGTGTTGGCACGAGGTGAATGCGCGAGCGCGGGGTCGTACACTGAGGGCCGACGTGATCAATCTTGTTGACGGAGAATGTGCCGTGAGTCGAATGCTTGGTCAAATCCTGCCGATAGTGGTCGTGATGGGACTTGCAATGGTGTCGGCGACGCCCGCCACCGGTGGCGAACCCGGTCGGTTCGTCGACGAGACGTTCGAGCATTTTTCTGCCGGGAGATTGGGGGGCGGTGGGGTCAATTTGTATGTCGCTCGTGACGGCACCGTGCGAACGATCAATCGCTTTGATCTCAACAGCGACGGCCATCTGGATCTCGTTTTCAACTGCACTCACGACACTTACCAGATGCTGCCGGCTACGGTGGGCATGGTCGACGAGAAAGCTGCAGCTGTGAGTCACGACCTGCCGGTCGAAGGTTCACAGCGGGTGGTTCTGGGAGACCTGGATAAGGATGGTCACCTGGATGCGGTGTTCTGTCCCAACGCGATCGGTGTGCACCACCCCCGACGCTTCCTCTCGGTTGCCTGGGGAGGACCGGAAGGCTGGTCGGGAAGGCGGGTCACCAGTGGGCTGCCGATGAACGAGGCCGCCAGCGTTCGGATTGTTGATCTGAATCACGACGGCTGGGCGGACATTGCGGTGTTGGGCGGTGGTCGCTGGCGAATCGCTCAGCCCGACGGGCGAATCATTCGCGTGTTCCACGGCAGCAGCAGAGGTTTCTCGGCGGCCGGATTCACCGACCTGGGCGTCGAGAAGGCGGTCGAGATTGCCGCGGCGGATTTTGACAGCGATGGATCCGACGACCTGGCGGTCTTGAGGTCTGATGGACTGGTGACCGTATTCTGGTCCGAGACACAACGGCAGGACGTCCATCTGCCAGGAAATGTGGGGTTGTGCGTGGCGGGAGGCGATGTGGATGGCGATGGGCGGTCAGACCTGGTTGTCGGCACGTCGGGGGAAGCACTGTGGGCGGTGCGTTCGGGTGGCAAGCGAAAGTGGTTTCCGCCCGAGTCGTATTCGGCGCATGCCGCTTCACAGGTTGTCGTGGGGCGTGTCGATGACGACAACTCCCCCGATCTTGTGCTGACTCGCTTCAGCTCCGCACGAGCCGCAGGTGGTGAGCAGGCCGGGGCCGGACAGGGGGCTCGAGATGCCGTGATCGTGTTGTGGGGACGATCGGCCGGGGCGAAGGGGCCGTTGTTCTCACGGGATCGGCAACTCAGGTTGGCCGCACCCGCAGCGGCGGCATCGGCGATCGGCGACCTGGATGGTGACGGGCACAATGACCTCGCCGTAGCGGTTCACCAGGCCAACGGGACCTTCAATGGCAAGTCGCGAGCATGGCTGGGGGATGGGAAACGGGGTTTCAGGGAAATTGCCGGCGGCTTCCGCACGTCCGGGACGACGGATGTGGCGATTGCTTCGGCGAACAAGGTTGGAAGCCGGGGACGGGTTGTGTTCTCCAACAGCATCGGCGGGCGGTACGACGAAGCGGTGCCGGTTCATGTTTATTGGGGCGGACGGGACGGTTTTGACCCAGAGCGGGTCTGGAAGATTCCCTTTCAGAGTGGTTACGAGTCGAGTGCGGCTGACCTGAACGCGGATGGCCACGTCGATCTTGTGCTGCTCAATTCTGGGCACTCGCACACCGATACGCCCGGAAAAAACACGCTGGGAGTCAACATCTTCTGGGGTGGCAAGAACGGTTACGATCTGGAGAAGCGTCGCTCGGTGATTCACGAGCACTACCTCGGCACCAGCAGCGTGGCTGACCTGGATCGTGACGGATGGCTCGACCTTGTTCTCGAGGCGTTTGCTCCCGAAGGGCCGGGTCAGGTCGACCAGTTGTTCATCTATTACGGTTCTGCCAAGGGGTATGGCCACGGTCGCCGGGTGCAGTTCGACAAGCCGGGGTACTCTCAGGAGCACGTCGTCGCCGATCTCAACGACGACGGCTGGCTGGATATTGCTCACGGTTCGCGGTCCCAGCACACCATCCGGATCCTGTGGGGACAACGTGACGGATTTTCTGTCAAACGGTCATCGCTGCTCAACCTGGCCGGGGTGCTGGGCATGAGTGCTGCCGACCTGGATGGTGACGGCTTGGTCGACCTGTTTGCTGGGACCTATGCCGATCCGGTGTCGGTCATCCGTGACATGGGCAGTCGCATTTTCTGGGGCGATCGCCGCCGAGGCTTCCAGCAGTCGAATTCGCAGTGGCTGCCCGGCTTCTCGCCGCTGGGGCGGACGATTGCCGATTTCGATGGTGACGGCCATCTCGATATTTTTTCACCCCAGCACAGCGGCGAACTGACCCGTGAGGATCTGGCCTGCCACATCTATTGGGGTTCTGCCACGGGGTTTCACACCCGTCACCGTTCGACCCTGATCTGCGATTCGGTCAATGACTCGCTGGCGGGCGACTTCAATGGCGACGGCCTGATCGACCTGGCCGTTGCCTGTCATACCCGGCACGGCAATCACCGGGCCTTCTCTCGTGTCTTCTACAACGACGGGCACCGCTTCCGGAACCCGCGGATGACTCGACTGCCGACCAACGGAACCCACCTGATGTGGGCCCTGGATATTGGCAATGTGATGGATCGGAGTTACCGCGAGACGTTTGTGTCGCGGACGCTGGAGTGGGACGGAGAAGCCAGGCGCGGCCGGGTGCGGGTCGAGGCGGATGTGCCCCGGGGTGGCGGACTGTCGATCGCGGTGAGGGCGGCCGCGGCCAGGAAACAACTGGCCTCCCGTCCGTGGCAGGCGGTCCAGGGCAGGAAGTTCACACTGTTGCCCGATGAACGTGTTCTGCAGTACCGTGCCACGTTCAGTTCCGACAATGGCGATCGGTACCCCGTGCTGGATCGCGTGGAAATCAAGCTCACTGATTAGGACGGAAGACCATGGACAGCGTTGGTGTTGGGATGATTGGCAGCGGTTTCATGGGGATCACGTACAGTGAGTCCGTGGCGAACCACACCGAGGGCTGTCACCTGGTGGCGATTGCCGGAGGGCGTCGGGCACCGGTGCTGGCAGCGGATTACGAGGTTCCGGCCGAACCGGACGTCGATGCGTTGCTGGCCCGAGACGACATCGATGCGGTGGTGCTGGCCACGCCGGACCAGGATCGCCCTGAACTGACCCGCAAGGCGGCTGCTGCCGGGAAGCACGTGCTGGCCGAGAAACCGATGGCGCCGACAATCGCCGAGTGCGACGAGATGATCGCCGCCTGTGAAGCGGCCGGGGTGAATCTCGCCGTGGTCAAGACCGAGCGATACCGCAAGATTACGATGAAGGCCAAGGCACTGATCGACGATGGCGTAATCGGTCCGATCCAGATGATGCGGACGGTCTCGGCCTTTCCGCTGCCGACGACCCGCGAACTGTTCGATGATCGCCAGTGGATGTTTGACCCTGCTGGTGGTGGCCTGTTCATGGGGATGGCCTCGCACAACACCGATTTCCTGAGGTGGCTGACCGGCCGCGAGGTGGTCAGCGTCTACGCCCAGTCGACGACCTTCAGCGACCTGGACACGCCGAACCTTTCGGTGATGGCCCAGATCGGTTTCGAAGACGGCATCCAGGCTCACATGTGGATCACCGCCGAGTTGCCCGCTCCCAGCTTGCCCTCCAGCGAGGTGCGGTTCCAGGTCTTCGGCCGGGACGCGATGTTTGATCTCGAGAATTTCGAGTTCCTCGATCTCGGGCAGGGCGAGTCGTGGGAACGGATCTACGAGCCCGAGCGATTCGATTACCTCAAGGAACCGAAGTCTCCAATCAGGCTGTTTCC
>PBOJ01000130.1 GCA_002724315.1 Planctomycetaceae bacterium
CTCGACCCTGGTCTGGGTCATCGCGATCTACCTGGCCGTCAACCTGCTGATCGGGAACATGATCGAGCCACGGATCATGGGCAGGGGACTGGGGCTCTCGACCCTGGTCGTCTTTCTCTCGCTGGTCTTCTGGGGATTCGTACTGGGTCCGGTCGGCATGTTGCTGTCAGTCCCGTTGACGATGATTGCCAAGATCGTGCTGACGGCCTCCGAGGACACCCGCTGGCTGGGACTTTTGCTCAGCGACGAGGTGGCCGAGCCGGCCTGAAGTGGTCAACCAAACCGCAACGACACCCGCCCGAAAAGACGATAGAATAGATGGAGGCGTTTTGGATCGCGGTGGCCCCGGCCTCGGCCGATCCTTCAACCTCAGTGGAATTCGACCCCACAGGGATCACGGTTATGTCGTCACACGATCACGCGTGCGGATGCTCAAGCCACCGTCTCTCGCGACGCAGCCTGCTCCAGGCCGGCTCGGCCGGAATGGTGGGCCTGGGCGCATCGCAACTGGCCATGCCGACGGCCCAGGCGGCTAACCTGACCAAGGCCAAGCGGGTGATTTTCGTCTTCCTGACCGGAGGAATCTCGCACCACGACACCTTCGACATGAAGCCGCACGCTCCGGCCAAGGTTCGTGGCAGCTTCGACCCGGTGTCGACCGATGTCGCTGGACTCCAGATTTCCGAACACCTCCCGTTGTTCACGCAACGGATGAAACACTACGCGGTGGTCCGCTCGATGGGCACCGGCAGCAACGGCCACGAGCAGGCCTGCCACATGATGCTGACCGGCCGGCTCGACTTTCCTGTCGGCTTCAGCACCGCCAAGGTCCCCAGTGCCAACGAATGGCCGTCGATGCTCTCGGTTGTGACCTATGCCAAACGCAACGAAGCTCGCAACCTGCCGCCGGCAGCGGTGCTGCCCGAGCCAAGTGTGAACGAAGCGGCCAGGGTTCGGCCCGGCCAGTACGCCGGACGACTCGGAGGGTCCTACGAGGCCTGGCACGTCAACGTCGCCGCACAATGCCCTCTGGGCAATGGTGCCTGCCCCGACTGCTTCCGGTTCAACAAGGACGAGTTCGACCACGCGGCCCCGAACATCTTCAACACCCCGGTGCTCACGCTTCCCAAGGGTGGTCGGCGGCGGCTGCAGGACCGCATCGGACTGCTGGGCACCGTGGAACAGCAGCGAGAGTTCCTCAAGGAACGCAGCTCGACCCGCAAGCTCGACCAGAATCGTCTCCAGGCACTCACCGTGCTGGCCGACCCCAAGACCAGCAAGGCGTTCGATGTCGAAAACGCCGATCCCAAGACACTGGCTCGATACGGCAAGAACAAGTTCGGGCTCTCGGCTCTGATGGGTTACCGGCTGCTTGATGCCGGTGTCGATTTCGTCCAGATCAACCTCGGCAAGAACTCGTCCTGGGACACCCACGCCCGCAACTTCGTGAACCTCAAGCGGAACCTCCTGCCACCACTGGACCTGTCGATGAGCGCCCTGCTGGACGACCTCAACGACAGCGGGCTGATCGACGACACGCTGTTCATCATCAGCGGAGAGTTCGGTCGCACGCCGAACATCAACAAGAACTCGGGCCGGGACCACTGGGGACCGGTCTTCACGGCATTGTTCGCCGGAGGCGGAGTGCAGGGTGGCCAGGTGATCGGGTCCTCCGACGACCTGGGAGCCTACGCGACCAGCCAGCGATACATGCCCGAGAACTTCTCGGCAACGATCTACGAGGCCCTGGGCATCCCCCGCGACTCGCACTGGGTCGACTTCGACGGTCGTCCGCACGAGATCTATCGCGGACAGCCAATGTCGGCGTTGTACGGCTAGGCCGCCGCCGCAGAAGTCACTTCACCGTGACGTCTGCCCGGACCCGCTTCACGTCGCCGAGTCCCCGGATCTCGTACACCCGCACGTGTTCGCCGAACTCGTGGCTCTGTCCGGCCAGGAAATACCGCCCGGTTCGCGGCTGCCTGACGACATCCAGCGACCAGAACTCTCCGATCGTCACTTCCATCGGCAGCAGGTAGCCCCTCTGGCGGGCCTGCGCGCGTCGATTGCCGACGTAGATGTTGTTCAACAGCGAGGCCACGTAGAGCCCGTCCCGGCTCCAGATGTGGACCATCCCCGCCTCGTCACCCACGAACACCCAGTCGCCCTCGTAACGGATACAGCTTGGCTGGTGAATGCCCCCCGGCTCGGGCAGCCCCTTCGCCTTGTGGCCGACTGACCAGATCTTCCGCCCGGTCTTGTCGTAACAGCTCACGTCACAGCGGATCACCCGACGAGGCCAGTGCCCGATTCCCGGCTGGCGCAAGGAATCGTCCTTGTAGAACATGTCGAAATAACGCCGCCCCTGCTCGTCGGCCGCCACTCCCTCGAGCATCTTGTTGGCCAGCGGCTTGAAATCGGGGCCGACCACGCTGGCGGTCTTCCAGGTGTAGTGCGGCACTCCCCGTTGGTCGATCTTTTCCAGCGGCAGGGCAAAGTTGCCCCAGTAGACCGTTCCACGACGATCCACCTCGGCGTCGTGGCTGAACCCGATGTGCGGCTCGATCGGAAACCGCCGGCCCTGGCCCACCTCTCCAAGCGGGACCTCTTCGACCTCCTCCTCGGTGGCCAGCCCGTCGCCATTGCGATCGACCCACACCGGAAAAGCCGTCTTGGAACGAGCCAGTTTTCCCTTCCCGTCATAGAACCGCAGCCGGCTGCCCACCCGGGCAACGGGAACCAGCCGGTCACCATCAAAACGGTAGATCCGTATCGTCTTGTGGCAGGAGAACAGGTACCGGTGGCCACCCAGGGTGTGAGTCTGCTGACCGTGGATCATAAAACCTCGCACCTCGCGGGTCGGATGACTGTGCCCCAGCCACCACCACTTCCGGGGCGACCATCGGCCGGTGTCGAGATCCAGCTTGTACTCGTACAACGCGCCGATGCCGTATCCGTCCATCGCGTGGACCACCGTCGGATCGTCGCTCAACAACGACGCGTTCTCGATGTAGGCTCCGCCATACAGAGCCCAGGCCACGGCGTGTGACCGGTCGAGTTTCAGCAACCGGTTCAACAGGAATTCCGACACGTAGACCGAACCATCGGTGGCGGCAGCCACGCCGGTCGGAGCATAAAGCCGATCGGTGCGAATCTTGCCGGGCAACTCTCCCGGTTGCCCGTACGATCTCACCAGCCGACCCGCCGGGGTGTACTCGAGCACCCGGCAGGGTTCCCCCATGTCGGAGACCAGCAGGTGGCCATCGGCAGCCACGGCCAGCGAAAACGGTCGACGGGCCACCCTGGGAATCAGAACCCGCCACGCCATTCCCACGCGAACCACCAGGTCCCTGCCGCTGATCGCCAGCAACCGACCGCTGCCGTCGACCGCCAGGCCGGCCGGACGGGGCAACGGCAGAGTGGACAGTTGTTCCAGGCTCGCACGATGCAGCACCCGGACCTGGTCCTGTGCCCAGCACGACACGAACACCTCGTCTCCCCGCACAGCCACTCCCCGGGTCATCGTCCCGCCGAGCACGGTTCCGTCGATCATCGCTTCACGAACTCCGGCCAGTTCCGCGCGGGGCCGGTCCGGCACGACCGCACTGGGATTCTCGCCCAGGAACGCCCGCCACCCGCCGTCCGGCCGGTGGATTGTCTGACCGGTCCGCGCATCGATGCGATACAGGTGCTGACCGGCCACAAACAGCGTCTCCCCATCGATCGCACAGGCCGTGGGAGCGTCGCTGGAATCCAGTGGAATGTGAGTCCAGAGCAACTGACCGGTGGCGGAATATTTCTGGACCCCGACTCCGTGGCCGCGCCCCAGCAGGTACACGTCACCCCGCCTGTCGACACTGACACCACGGGGAGCCAGGCCATGAACGCCGGCGACTTCATGGGGAGCCGGCCGCTGGGGCACTCGACCGTTGCCGGGAGTCGCGACGTATCGGGCATTGACCCCGGGAGCCTGGAGCATCCGCAACTGGTACCGACCCGGCGACACCCGTTTTCCCGCATCGTTTCCGGTGTCCCAGGTGATTTCGGCCTTCCCGGCTTTCATCGGCTTCGCCTCCCACAACGTGCGAACCAGCCGTCCCGTGGAGTCGTAGACGACAGCACTGGTCGGGGCCGTTGTGGACAGGTCGACGACCGTCTTGACCCAGAACTTTCGGGGGATCATCGGCCGGGAAGTGGGCGGTGTCGGCCTGGCGGGTTTCACCAGAGCCATCACGTCTCCACCGGCAGCCGCCACGTCGGTCTCGTACCGATCCCACACCGTGTCGTGATCCCAGGCGGCATCGAACAATTGCACCCGGGCAACGTACCCGGCCAGGTGAGCGTAGTTGAGCAACTGGGCGCCGACCGCCAGCCGGTTGGCCGGTGCCCCGAAATCGAGACGAACCTGGTATCCACCCGGACCGCCCCGGTCGTTCTGCACGCCGTCGATAAACGTCCATCCTCGCCCGTCCTTCCATGTCAGCACGGCCTGGGTCCAGTGATCGGGCCGGACCAACCGTGGCGTGCGGTTGCCTCCGATCGGACCAAACACGTCCAGTCCACCGCCGTTGTGCATAATGGTCAGGCTCTGCGACTGATCGCCCAGCTTGTAGTCCTGCCTGAGAACGATCGTGGACCCGTTGTGGACGGGGCTGCCAGTCCTCAGCCAGACCACCAGCGTCCCCTCCTTCTTTGGCCACTTCAGGGTTTCCGGAGCAAGTGTCAGCAGTTCCGACGCCCGACCGGCCGGGCCGATGGTGGTGGGAATGTAACTGCTGGGGGCCTCGCAGCCGTTCAGTGGCCGACGCTCGAGCTGGATCGCATCGACCAGCACCGTGCCGTTGACCTGGACTCCGCATGACCACTCCTGGTTCTCGAATTGCGGGGTCACGTGCCCACCGATTCTCCACCACGGGCCCACGCGGACAGGGTCCTGAAACTGCACCCGCGACGGGATCTCGTTCTTCTCGCCCCGCTTGCGGGCGGCAAAAACCCGGACCGTGCCGTCCCCGGGCGGCTTGCCATCGGGCAGACGGACATAGAGGGTCAGAAAGTGGCCACGGAAATCGGGGGCCGAATAGCTGGGCAGCTTGATCGGCGAGTGCAGCCACTGGCCCTCTCCGCTGAGCTCCAGACAAGACTTTCCGTGAATCCCGCCGGCCCGCGACGTCACCTTCAGATTCCCGAGACTCGACCAACTCGACGCGAGAGCCTTCCCAGAAGCCTCGAATGACGAATGCGACAGGAGGTTCGTTGCGCCACTTTCGGAGAGGTAACCCACCAGCGACATGCCGCCGGCATCGGTCTTTCGCTGAAACCGCGGTGTGTTGGCATCGACCCCGTGAATCCGGCCGTCGGGTCCGATCATCGTCGCGAGGCTCGGACGTCGGAACACCGAACCCGGCGGCAACATCCTGGACGACTCGAGCCTCAGGTCCACCTGCGGCTTGGCAGGCTCGGCCGCCTGGGCTCCCACCACGCACGCCACCAGCCACGCAGCCAGCCCTCCACCGAACACGTTGTGCATTTGCCTGATGTCCTCCGGGGATCGTGATCCGACGGAAGTGAGTCCGACCTGCCGGTAGCCGGCTGTGTTGTCTTCCGCGGCCCGGCGATTATTCTACGGTTCCTTTGTACAACGAACGAACTGTACGACGAACGCACGAGGCGAATCATGAACGATGCATCGGCCGAGCCGCTGGCTGAAGTGGCAGAACTCACCTGGGGACTGCTCGAACAACCCAGCACGGCCACCCTGGCCACGGTGCTGGCCAAACACGGTCTGTGGAATGTCTTTGTCACCGGTTCGCGACCGCTGTCACCGGGCCGCCGGATGGTCGGGCAGGCCTACACCCTGCGGTACCTGCCAGCCCGCGAAGACCTGGACCACAACCTGGTCTTCGACAACTCGAAGGACCCCCAGCGGCTGGCGATCGAATCGGTCGGACCCCGCGACGTGCTGGTGATTGATGCCCGGGGTGACCAGCGTGCCGGGACGATGGGCAACATCCTGGCCACGCGAATGGTGGCACGCGGAGCAGCGGGAATCGTCACAGACGGCTGTTACCGTGACTCACCGGCAATCGCCGAAATGGACATCCCCGCCTACGCCGGTTCGCCCCACGCGGCCACCAACAAGACGATCCACCATCCGGTCGATTGCCAGTTGCCGGTGGCCTGCGGAGGCGTCGCGGTGTTCCCCGGCGACATCCTGGTCGGCGACGACGAGGGCGTGGTCGTGATTCCACGTCACCTGGCCGACGAGGTGGCGCTGGCCGCCGCCCGGCAGGAGCACAAGGAGGACTTCATCCTCTCGAAAATCCAGGGTGGTGCCCCGCTGTCGGGCACCTACCCGGCCGACGAATCGACTGACGCCGAATACGAGGCGTACTGTCGTGACAACCCGCTGCCCGGCGAGTGACCTCGGCGACGGCTTACCGTGGCTGACGGCGACGGGACGTTCTGGTGAGGACCTGGTCGCTCGGCAGCGAACCCCGACCGTAGAGATGGAACTCCAGAAACTCGCGGACCCGAGCCTCGACGGCCCGCCCCCGGACTCCGTGACCACCCCCCTTGACCGTCACCAGCGCTACCGGCACGGCGGCCTTCTTCAGTGCCGCCTGCAACAGCTGCGATTGCGGAAAAATGACGACATCGTCGCGGTCCCCGTGGACAATCAGGAACGGAGCATCCCGGGAATCGACATACGTCAACGGCGACGCGTGACGACAACGGTCGACGTGCTCCTGGATAGCCCCTCCCACCAACAGGCTTTCCGGGGACCTGGCCGCATTGTGATCGATTTTCCCGGGTTGGTCATTCATCTTCAGGAAGTCGGTCGGGCCGAAGAAATCCACGACGGCTGCGACGCGACTGTCGAATTTCCCGTGTGGCCCCAGGCGGCCCCGCAGATCCTCGACGCCGCCGCTGACCCCCAGCATTGAAACCAGGTGACCGCCTGCCGAGGACCCAAAAACGGCGATGCGATCCGGATCGAAACGGTAGTTTTTCGCGTGCGCCTTCAGCCAGCGGATGGCCGCCTTGCAGTCATGGATCTGCGCCGGCCAGCTGGCTTCTCCTGTCAGGCGGTAACCAATCGAGACACCGACATAACGCCCGCTGGCTACCAGTCCGGCGACACGCGGCAGACCGCTTGACTTGTCACCTCCGCGCCAGCCACCTCCGTGAACATAGGCGACCACCGGCAACGGCTTGTGGCCAACCGGTTTCTCCGGAAGCAGCAGGTCCAGGCGGTGACGAGGATTGCGGTCACCCACGTAATCCTGGTCGGCCACCAGGCGGACACCGGCAGGCAACTTCGGCGAGCCTCCGCGCAAAAATGCCGTGTGTTCCTTCAGAGAGATGAACCCGTTGCGGTCCCGGTCGACTCGCGAGAAATTCCGCCGCGCCGCCGTGGGCAGCTCCTGACGCGTGAGCTTGCCGTCGTTGTTCCGATCCCATTTCCGGAACAACGCAGCAGCGCGATCCTCGGCGGCCACGACCCCCGGAAGTCCCAGGATTACCAGCAACAGGCAGCCGGACCGTAGCAGCGTGCTCATTCTGAATCTCCGCGTCGTGGCGGCACGCCCCACAGATGACGTACGAAATAATCCTGTCGGCGACGGACCCCGTAGGAGCCTCCGATCCCGTGGCCACCTCCGGGAATCACCAGAAAATCAAAGTCCTTGTCTGCCTTGATCAGGGCATTGACCACCTGCATCGTCGAGGCCGGATCGACGTTGCGGTCGAGTTCTCCGACGATCAGCAGCAACTGGCCGGTGAGCCGATGGGCCTGGGTGACGTTGGATTGTTCGGCGTAATGTGGACCGATCGGCCACCCCATCCACAGTTCATTCCACCAGATCTTGTCCATCCGGTTGTCGTGGCAGCCGCAGACCGACACGGCCACCTTGTAGAAATCCCCGTGTACGAGCATGCCGCGCAGCGAACTCTGGCCACCGGCCGATCCTCCGTAAATGCCCACCCGCGACAGATCCATCCAGGGACGCGTCTTCGCAGCCGCCCTCATCCAGAGAATCCGGTCAGGAAATCCCGAGTCACCCAGGTTCTTGTGGCAGACATCGTGGAAAGCCTTCGAGCGATTCGAAGTCCCCATCCCATCGATCTGGACCACGATGAAACCCAGTTCGGCCAGCACCTGTGTGTCGAATGAGCTCCGGAACGACTTGGGAACAAACGACCCGTGCGGCCCGGCGTAGATCTTCTCGATCACCGGGTACTCCACGTCATCATCGAAGTTGGTCGGGCGATAGATCACACCCCAGATCCCCGTCCGTCCGTCACGGCCGGGCGCCTGGAACCGCTCGGGCTGCTGCCAACCGGCTTCTTTCAGCGGCGAGATGTCGGCTTGCTCCAGGCGACAAACCCGTCGACCTGAAATCGCACTACGGAGTTCGGTGACCGGTGGCCGGTCCACTCGAGACCAGGTGTCCACCAGGTAATCGCCACCCGGCGAGTAACGGACCTGGTGCGTACCATCGCCGCTGGTCAATCGGACCAGGTTGCTGCCGTCAAAGTCGATGCGGCAGAAGTGGATGTGGTAGGGATCCTCTCCCTCGACCAGTCCACTGGCCCGGAACCACAGCTGCCGGGCCTTCACGTCGATCTTCTCGATTCCGCGAACGACCCAATGGCCTCGCGTGACCTGGTTCTTCACCCGACCGGTGCGAGAATCGTAAAGGTAGAGATGATTCCACCCGTCCCGCTCGGACATCCACAGCAGTTCGTTGGTGTCATCGAGATAAAACAGGAACTGCTTGTAAGCGTAGTCGAGGAACGTCTTACTGGTTTCCTCGATCACCGCGCGAGCAACTCCGCTACGGGCATTCACCTCGATCAACCGCAGCACCTGGTGACCCCGCTGGTTGTAACGAAAGGTGAATCGATCACCGGCCTTGTTCCACCGCAACTCGCGGACCCGCCACGGGTTGGAGAACAACTTGTTCGAAACGGGAATCTCGCGACCCGAAGAGACATCGAAGAGATGGGGACGCGTCAGCGGGATCTCGTCACCGGGCTTGAGATACTGGTGCGAGTGCAGTTTCGGCTGCAGCTGTTTCTGGGGTGAGGATTCGACCATGTGCACCGTATGCTTCGCCCCGCGCCGGGTCCTGTAAGCCACCAGCCGCTTCGAATCCGGCGACCAGAACACGTTGTCCGACCAGGACTGCTCCTGGTCACCACCGCCGGAAAGTCGCAGTTCGGATCCCGTTCTCCGATTCCGCAGGTGAAGATCGTGTTCCTTGACGAAGACTTCCCACACACCGTCGGGGGACCGCCGATTTCTTGGAGATTCGAACCCGGGACGCTTCCAGTCGGCCGGCTGCCTGTCCGAACCGGCATCGAAGTTCTTCGGTTCTTCGGCTTCCTGCAACTTGCTGTCGTCCCGTTCACACAGCCAGCCCTTCCCCGCAGCACGGAACCAGCATTGCTTCCGATCCGCCGAAAATCTCAGGCCTTCCAGAGGCAACCTCGCGGGATCGAACGCCTTTCCCGTCGCCTCGGTGAGCGCGTCGGCCAGATCCTCGTGATCGAAAGCCGCTCGTCGCTTTCGGCGGCCGACATCCACGAGGACGAATTCGCGTTTCCCGTCAGCCAGGTCAACGCGGTACCATCCGCCCTGGTCGTCGGCGAACCACTTCAACCGGACCCGATCCCGGAACACTTTTCCCGAGAACCGCTTCCGCAGTTCGGCTGACCGCCGGTAGTCCGCCCGCGTTCCCTGGGCCTGGAGATTCGACACCGGAACTGCCACGAAAAGCAGGCCGAAGGAAAGGAACTTGAGCGTCCACATCACGAAGTGCCTCGAACAGGTTGACGGCCGCAGAAGCCGGGCCGAACATTGTGGCTGGGAAACAGCGGGTTCCTCAAGCGAGACGTCCGAGAAGACCACGGAACCAAGCCATCTGACGAGGGACGGTCGATGCCCGGACCTGAAACTGCCGTGAGAACTCCGACCGTTGGCCGGCTGTCACGCCTGTCCTGCCTGCTCGTGGTCACCGGTCCCGTCCTCGCTGCTCCTGCGGCTGATCCCCCCCGGCCGAACGTGATCCTGGTGATGGCCGACGATCAGGGCTGGGGTGACACCGGATACAACGGCCATCCGCACCTGAAGACACCGCACCTGGACCGGATGGCAGCCGACGGGCTGGTGTTCCGTCGCTGGTACGCCGGGGCACCGGTCTGCAGCCCCACCCGGGGCAGCTGCCTGACGGGCCGGCACCCTTACCGCTACGGGATCGTGACTGCCAACCGTGGGCACCTGCCCCAACGTGAACGGACGCTGGCCGAGTTGTTGAGCAATCGGGGGTACCGCACCGGACACTTCGGCAAATGGCATGTCGGCACGTTGACGACCGAGATCCAGGACTCCAACCGCGGTGGTCCCCGAGGCAAGCGGCACTTCTCGCCTCCCTGGAAAAACGGATTCCAGGTCTGTTTTTCGACCGAGGCAAAAGTGCCGACATGGGACCCCCTGCTGAAACCCAAGACGGCACGGGGCCGACGCTGGTGGAACCCGGCCAGGGATCCCAGCGACGCGGTGCCATACGGAACGCGGTACTGGAACCAACTGGGCCAGTCGATCACCGAGAACACTCGCGGAGACGATTCGCGGGTGATCATGGACCGGGCGGTGCCCTTCATTGAAGACGCCGCCCGCAACAAGTCCCCCTTCCTGGCGGTGATCTGGTTCCATGCCCCGCATCTTCCGGTCGTGGCCGGTCCGAAATACACGGCCCTGTACGCCGACCACCCGGATTACCACCGACACTACTACGGCTGTATCACGGCCCTGGATGAACAGGTCGGCCGACTGCGGGCCACCCTGCAAAGGCTCGGCATCGCCAGGAACACGATGCTGTGGTACAGCGCCGACAACGGGCCGGAAGGCAACGACAAGGCTCCCGGAAGAACCAGGGGACTCCGCGGTCGCAAGCGCAGCCTCTACGAGGGTGGCATCCGCGTGCCGGGAATCGTGACCTGGCCGGCAGTGGTCCAGGCCGGCCAGACAACCGACAGCCCCGGAGTGACCTCCGATTACCTGCCGACCATTCTCGATGTCCTCGGCGTCCTGCCACCCCGGAAGTTCACTCCCGACGGCATCAGCCTGCTCCCGGTGCTCAGGGGCCAGAGGAACCGAAAGCGACCGCAACCGATTCTCTTCGAATCGGCCGGCCAGACCGCGGCGATCGACAACCGCTTCAAGCTGGTCCACCGCTCGGGCGGCGGCAAGAAGAACAAGACCGCCGGAAAGGCCACGACCGAGTTGTTCGACCTGCTGGCCGATCCCCACGAGACCACCAACGTGGCGGCAGATCATCCCCGTTTGGTCAAAGAACTCTCTGCCAAAATCCACACCTGGCAGACCTCGTGCCGGGCCAGTGCGGCCAGGAATGCGGCCCGCTGAGCGTCGGTCGGGTATAATCCTGACCTCCAATTTTCCCTGTCCCGTTCAAACCACTGACTTACCGGGTCTTCCCATGACACTTCGTTCGCTGCTGCTGTTGTCTTTCGTCACCACCAGCCTGTTTGCCGCCGAGCCCGAATGGAACCAGTTCCGCGGAGGCCGCGGTGACGGTACGTCGAAGGCGGAGGGGATCCCGACCACCTGGAGCGAAACAAAGAACGTCCGGTGGAAGACCGAGATCTGGGGCAAGGGCTGGTCATCACCGGTGACCTGGAAAGATCGCATCTGGCTGACGACAGCCACCGAGGACGGGCACCGCCTGGCGGTGATGTGCCTGGACCGCAAGACCGGCAAGATCCTTCACGACAAGACGATCTTCGAGCACGAGAAGCCCCAGTACTGCCACCCGTTCAACAGTTACGCTTCACCCACCCCGTGGATCGAGGACGGACGGCTGTACATCACCTTCGGCGCTCTGGGCACCGCCTGCCTGGACTCCGAAACCTTGAGGGTGATCTGGAAACGCGAGGACCTGGAGTGCAACCACTGGAGAGGCCCCGGCTCGAGCGTCTCGATCTACGGCAATCTGCTGTACCTGCCCTTCGACGGCCACGACCACCAGTTCGTGATGGCCTTCGACAAGCGGAACGGGAAGACCGTCTGGCGCAAGGATCGCAATGTCGATTACAAGTCGGACAACGGCGACATCAAGAAGGCCTACGGGACGGCAAGGGTGATCACCTTCAAGGGCCGCACCCAGGTGATCGTGCCGGGCGCGATGGCGACGATGGCCTACGAACCCAACAGCGGTAAGGAACTGTGGCGGGTGATCCACGGTGGAATGAACGCCTGCATCCCTCCGCTGTTCAGCGACGGGAAACTCTTTATCACCACCAGCTCCCCATCCAAGCTGCTGGCCGTCCGACCCGACGGCATCGGTGATGTCACCAAGACCCATGTCGAGTGGACCGCGAGAACGGGTGTGCCGGCAAGACCGTCACAACTGCTCGTCGGAGACTCGATGTTCATGGTCGACAACAGTGGCGTCGCTTCCTGCATCGACACCGCCACCGGAAAACCCCGCTGGACCAAGCGGATCGCCGGCAAGTTCACCGCTTCGCCCGTCCTGGTCGGTGACCGCATCTACTGTTTCCAGCGAGAAATGGGCAAGTCGCACGTTTTTGCCGCTGACCCCAAAAAATACCGCGAACTGGCCACAAACACCCTGGATGCCGGCTGTATGGCGTCGCCGGCCGTTACCAACGGACTTTTGATCCTTCGGACCAAGACACACCTCTACGGAATCGGAGAGTAAGCGATCTGCGAGCTTTTCCCTTCAAACCCGGCGCTGTCTCGGATCGATAAATCCTGATAGGATAGGAATGGTTTCCACGACAGTTTTGATGTGAGACGCCGATGCTGAACGTCTACGACGGACATCGCCGTTACGGTCGCCGCGACTTCCTGAAGATCGGTAGCCTGGGCCTGGGTGGCCTGACGCTGGCCGACTTGATCGCCGGTCGTGAAGCCACGGCTGCCAGTGGGAAGGCTGTTCGCGACAAGGCTGTCGTCTTCCTGTTCATGCACGGTGGGCCCTCGCAGGTCGAAACATTCGACCCCAAGATGACGGCGCCTTCGGGCATCCGCAGTGCCACCGGAGAGATCAAGACAGCGATTCCCGGAGTGACCTACGGGTCCACTTTCGAGAAACTGGCGGCATTGGCCGACCAGACCAGCATCGTCCGATCGTTCGTCACCGGCGACGGCCGTCACGACATCAAGCCGATCGTCGGCAAGAGCACTTTCGGCGGCAACCTCGGCTCGATCTACTCGCGGATCGTCGGCCAGAATCGTTCCGACAACGGCATGCCGACCAACGTGCTGCTGCTGCCCAGGGCGGTCGACGACAAGGCCATGCCGGGCGTGACCTCGTTCGGCAAGTTCGACTCGACCGGCACCATCGGCTCGGCTTTCCAGCCCTTCACGCCCAGCGGTGGAGGTGACCTCAAAGCGGACATGAAGCTGACGCTGCCGATGAACCGCCTGACCGACCGTCGCGGTCTTCTGACCCGGCTCGACAGGCTCAAAAGATCCTTCGACGACAACGGTCGCCGCGAGGGCCTCGACAGAATCCGTGAACAGGCCTTCAGTACGATTCTCGGCGGAGTCGCTGACGCGTTTGACCTGTCCAAGGAAGACCCCAGGACCATCGCCCGGTACGACACCAGTGCGGTGTCCCCCGAAGCCGCCACCGACCCGAGATGGAACAACCGCAAGAATTACCGCGACAACGGCAACACGCTGGGCAAGCTGATGCTGCTGTCCCGGAGGCTGGTCGAGCGAGGCTGCGGGTTCATCACCGTGACAACCAACTTCGTGTGGGACATGCACGCGGACGTGAACAACGCCGACATGATCACCGGCATGAACTACATGGGCCGCCCGTTCGACCGCGCGGTCTCAGCATTCATCGAAGACATCCGCGATCGTGGCCTGGAAGACAAGGTCCTGCTGGTCTGTTGCGGCGAGATGGGCCGCACCCCGAGGATCAACAAGAAGGGCGGCCGAGACCACTGGGGCAACATCGCCCCGTTGCTGCTCTCCGGCGGCGGACTCGAAATGGGACAGGTGATCGGCCAGTCGACCCGTAACGTCGGCGAACCTCTCACCACCCCCTACCGCATCAACAACCTCGTGGGCACCGTCTTCAACACGCTCTTCGATATCGGCGAGCTGCGTCTCAACCAGGGCGTTCCCCGTGACATCGCCCGCGCCATGGAAAACTACCAGCCGATTCCGGGGCTGTTGTAGGGCGAAGGGGCTAGGCGAGCAACGCGTCGATCACGTGTGCCTCGTCGACGCCGGTCAGCCGCTGATCCAGTCCCTGGAACGGGTAGGTCAGCCGCGTGTGATCCAACCCCAGGCAGTGCAGGATCGTGGCGTTGAGGTCGTTCACGTGAACCGGATTCTCGACCACGTTGTAACAGAAGTCATCCGTACGGCCGTATTCGATCCCACCGCGGATTCCACCGCCGGCCATCCACAGGCTGTAACATCGCCCGTGGTGGTCGCGACCGTAGTTGCCCGGTGAGACCTTGCCCTGGGCGTAAACGGTCCGGCCAAACTCGCCGCCCCAGATCACCAGCGTGTCTTCAAGCATCCCGCGGCGTTTGAGATCCTTGACCAGGGCCGCCGCCGGCTGATCGGTGTCCCGGCCCTGTCCCCGCAACGCCTTGGGCAAGCCGCCGTGCTGGTCCCAGCCACGGTGAAACAACTGGATGAACCGCACCCCCCGCTCGGCCAGCCGCCGGGCCAGCAGGCAGTTGGCGGCAAACGTCCCCGGAGTCCTGACCGCCGATCCGTACCCGTCCAACGTCGACTCCGTCTCGTCGGACACGTCGACCAGATCGGGAACCGAGGCCTGCATGCGAAAGGCCATCTCGTACTGGGTGATTCGTGTCTCGATCTCGGGATCCCCCACCTGGCGCTGCTTCAGGCGGTTCAACCTGGCCAGCCCATCCAGCATCGCGCGTCGACCGGACCGGTCGATCCCCGGGGGATCGGCCAAAAACAGCACCGGGTCCCGGCCTCTGCGGAACCGCACACCCTGGTGATCCGACGGCAGGAACCCGCTGCTCCACAATCGAGAGAACAACGGCTGACCACCCGGTCGCCCGGTTCCCTGGGAAATCAGGACCACGTAGGACGGCAACTCGCGACTCTCGCTGCCCAGCCCGTAACTCAGCCAGCTCCCCATGCTCGGCTTGCCCAGCTGCTGGGTGCCGGTGTTCATCATCGTGATCGCCGGGTCGTGGTTGATCGCCTCGGTGTGCATCGACTTGACGACGCAGATCTCATCGGCAATCGAACCGATGTGCGGCAACACCTCGCTGAGATGCCGCCCGCATTCCCCGTACGGCTTGAAGGTCAACGAGCTGCTGACACAGGGGAACTTGCTCTGCTTGTGGGTCATCTCGGTCAACCGCTGGCCCTTGCGGATCGAGTCGGGCAGTTCCTTGCCGTGGTGCCGGGCCAGTTGTGGCTTGTGATCGAAGAGGTCGATGTGCGAGGGACCGCCTGACTGGAACAGGTAGATCACCCGCCGGGCACGTGGAGCGAAATGCGGACCGGGTACGGACAACCCCGTCTCGTCGGTCAACGACGATTCCGCCCGACCCAGGCTCGCCAGGGCTGCCGTCGCCAGGCCCCCCGCTGCCCGGCCAAACAGGGCACGGCGGTTGACGGCCATCACCGGGAATTGCGGCAATCCGCTCATGTTGATTACTCCCTGGTGATCGCTTCGTCGGTGTTGAGCAATACACTGGCCAGGGCCGTCCAGGCCGCCTGCTCGACCACGTCGACCCGCTTGTCGAGCGGAGACTGGCCGACTGACAGCAGCTCCCTGGCCGCCTGGGGCCGGCCTCGAAAACGGGTTCGCTGATCGGCGATCAACCGGATCATTGTCTCGAGTTCCTGTGGACCCGGTCGCCTGGCGGTCACCGCGACAAACAGCCACTCGACCCGGGCCACATCGTCGACGGCATCTCTCAACATCGTCCGCACCGCCAGGCCACGGGCCGCCTCGACGAACGTCGGATCGTTCATCAGCACCAGCGCCATCAGCGGGGTGTTGGTTCGCTGCCGCCGCGTGATGCAGGTCTCGCGCGTCGGCGCGTCCAATGCGAACAGGTTGGGCGGCGGAACCGAACGTTTCCAGTAGGTGTAGAGGCTGCGGCGGTAGAGCGCGGCACCTCTGTCCTGAACGTACGGACGATTGGAGGTTTCCTTCCAGAGACCGGGCGGCTGGTACGGCTTGACGCTGGGGCCGCCAATCCGTTCGACCAGCAGCCCACCGGCCGCGAGCGCCCCGTCGCGGATCAGTTCGGCCGGCAGCCGGAACCTCGACGCACGGGCCAACAGGCGATTGTGAGGATCCTGCAGCCACCGGCGACGGGTCATCCTCGAGGACTGGCGATAAGTGGAGGACGTGACGATCAGACGCAGCAATGCCTTGGTGTCCCAGCCGCTGCGGACATATTCGCGAGCCAGCCAGTCGAGCAGTTTCGGGTGGCTGGGCTGCTCGCCCTGGGTACCGAAATCCTCGCTGGATTCCACCAGCCCGCGGCCGAAGGCAACCTGCCACAGGCGATTGACCGCCACGCGGGCTGTCAACGGATGATCGTCGTCGACCAGCCAGCGGGCCAATCCGAGGCGATTGGCCGGTGCGCCCTCGGGCAGCGAGGGCAGCACCTCGGGAACGCCCGGCTCGACAGCATCGCCGTGCTGGTCGTACTGACCCCGCACCAGCACGAACGACTGACGGGGAGCCTTCAGGTCCTGCATTACCATCACCGTCGGACGGTTCTTTCTGTAGGCAGCCAGTTCGCTGCGACGGCGTGCGAGCCGATCGACCAGGGACCGGTACCGGGAGTCGTGCAGCTCGAGATATCCCCGAGCCAGGTCCGTC
>PBOJ01000131.1 GCA_002724315.1 Planctomycetaceae bacterium
CTGGATGAAGTCCGGCCAGCACGCCAGGGTCTTGGAGGCGGTATCGGTGTTGCTCAATCCTCCGGCGGGCGCAAAGTTCGAGGCCGATTCGTTGTTCCGCGGTCAGCAGGGGCGGTGGATCACTGTTCGCGACGAGGCGAACCGGCTTTTGGGGCAACTGCCCGAGTCATTCCGCGAGACATTTCGGACACGGTTTGGTGCCGAGGCGACCAGGCGGCTGGCCGAGGCTGAGACATCCGGCGGCGAGTCGGAGATGGTCGAGGTGGCGGATCGGTTTTTTCATACCAAGGCCGGTCGCCAGGCGGCCAACCGTCTTGCGTCTCGCCACATCGATCGTGGTCGTCTGGGCTTGGCGGCATTCTGGTTGGACCGTTTGCTGGAGGCGAGCGATCACGTGGCATCGGCGACCCCGTGGCGATTGAAAGCCGCCTGGGTCTTTCATCGCGTGGGGCAGCCCGAACGGGTCAAGACCATGCTGGCTGGCCTGTCCGACGCGGGGCGTCTGACTTTGCCGGGTGGTCGTGAAGTGGGCCGTGCCCAGTGGCTGGGGCCGGCTCGTCCGGCAATAGTCCCCGAGCCGGTGTTGCGGGACTGGCCGGTTTTCTTTGGCAGTCCCGGCCGACGGGGGCGTGCCGACGGCGGATCGCCGTTGTTGCTCTCTCGATGGCACCGCCGAATGACCCATCGGCATGCGGTCGCCGCGGTGGTTCGTGAACTGGTCGAAGACCTCGGGGATCTCGGGCAATCGATGATCCCGGCGTTCGTTCCACTGGTGGTCGGCAACAAGGCGATCTTCCGCACGCTCCGGGGGATCGAGGTGATTGACATCGACACCGGCCAGGTGCTGTGGGAAACCCGCCCGGACGTGGCCGTCGAGAGCCTGATGGTGGGGCGGCGGGGGATCGTGTCGAGAAACGGCGTGAGGGCGGGCGGGTTCGTACCGCAGGTGGCGCGGGTTGGTGGCGGCAGGGTCGGCAATGTTCGTTTCGGACCTGTCAACGGGGCCGCGATGAACCATCCGCTGACCGGTTTGCTGTTCCAGCACTCCCTGCACGGCATTCCGTCGAGCGACGGTCAACAGGTGTTCCTGGTTCAGGAGGGGATGCTGTTGCGGAATCCTCCGCCGTCAATGCGATTCGGTGGATTCAATCCCTTTGGGGGAAGCGGCGCCAGGCAACCCGGACAGTGGAACACACTGGCCGCTTTCGACCTGGTCAGTGGCCGGCCCAGTTGGGAAGTGGGTGGAGCCAAGATGGATGAGCCTTTCGACCTGCCGCTGTCGGGAACCCGGTTTCTGGGGGCTCCGGCTCCACAGGATGGCAAGCTGTATGTTGTTGGCGAACAGGACAACGAGGTCAGGCTGCATGTGCTCGAGGCCGCGACTGGACAACCTGTCTGGTCGCGGAGGATCGCCTATGTTGACGGTCCGGCACTGAGAGATCCCAACCGTCGATGGGCCTCGTCCCATGTCGCCGTCTCCGACGGTGTCGCCGTCTGTCCGACGACGGTCGGATGGCTGGTCGGCGTCGAATGCTCGAGCCGGCGAATTCTCTGGGCCCATCGCTACGCCGGCCCGCAGCCGGAGTCCCCATCGGCAGGGCCTGGCATGATGAGAGTGGGGGTTCCCGGGGCGAACACTCCCGGAGCCCGGATGGCCTCGGGATGGGCCGCTGCACCTCCGGTGATCTGTGGAGACCGGGTCGTGTTCACGCCGCACGCCGAACCGGTGCTGAACTGCCTGGATCTCTTCACCGGACGGTTGCTCTGGAAGAAGAAGAAGGGCTCCTTCCTTTACGTGGCCGGAGGATTTGCTGGCCGGCTGCTGCTGGTTGGGTCGGATTCGGTTGCGGCCTTCGACATCGCCGATGGTAAGGCCGCCTGGACCCATAGGCTGCAACCGTCGGAGGGCCGCCCCTGCGGTCGCGGTGTGGCCACCGACGACCACTTTCACCTGCCTCTTTCGTCGGGGCAGATCTGTACGCTTGCCCTTTCCGACGGCAATGTGGCCAGCCGGACCTACTTGCCCGAATCGTCGGATGAGGGGGCGGTGCTGGGGAACCTGGTGATGTCCCAGGGGTTGGTGTTGGCGCTGGGGCCAGAGGGACTGACCGCATACGAACAGCGGGAGGCGCTTGTGGTGCGGATCGAGGCCGCACTGGAGAAAGATTCCGCCGACGGCTGGGCCCTGCTGAAGCAGTCGGAACTGGCCCTGCTGGGGCGTGGCTACGTTTCGGCGATGAGATTTCTGGAAGCGATTGACCGCAAGAAACTCAAGCCGGAACTGGTTGCCCGGTACCGCGATGCCCTGAGAACGGCGCTGGCGGGAGCGGTGAGAGTGGAACTGGCTGTCGAAGAGGACCGGGTCGACAAGCGGATTGAGCAACTGGCGGGTCTGGCCGATTCGATCGATCGGCAGCGGATGGTCCAGCGACTGAGGGTCGAGCGGGCCGTGGCACGACGAGAATGGGAGTCGGCGGTTGCCGGTTTCCGCGAACTGGCCCACCGGTTTGGCACGCACCGGATCACCCAGGGTGTTCAGGATCCGGTCCGCGTCCGCCTGGACCGGTGGGTTGGCGGGCAACTGGCCGACCTGTGGCCGAAGCTGCCCGAAGATCTGCGGGCCCGGCTGGACAAGCAGCTTGCGGCCGACGCGTCGGCGGTGATCGGCAAGGAACGACTTCAGCAAAGGACCTTTGCTGAAGTGTTCGCCTTCCATCCGGCCTCGCGATCGGTTCGCTTTCATCTGGCCACCGTCGCGGCGAGGAACGGGCGTGTGGGCGAGGCGGAAGTGACCTGGTTGCGGCTGGCCGAAGATGCGGATCCGGCTGTGGGGACGAGGGCACGGAAGGCCCTGGTCGATTTTCGCAGCAAGCGAGGATTGGGCGGGCCGGCTCGTCGAGCGGATTGGCCGAAAGAGGTCGAGATCGTACGTGCGGCCGGGTCTTCACGGTCTGTACGACGCCAGGATCTGGA
This sequence comes from Planctomycetaceae bacterium, assembly GCA_002724315.1. Taxonomy (GTDB): domain Bacteria; phylum Planctomycetota; class Planctomycetia; order Planctomycetales; family Planctomycetaceae; genus UBA8437. Next base: position 2,974 of record PBOJ01000131.1, read on the forward strand.
ACTCAATCGGCAGCGACTCCCGTGGTTCGACTCGCATCGTACCGTCTACGACAGCAGTCGGCAGAGGTTGATTGTCGAACGTGCGGAGGATGGTGGCGTGTCCTGGTCGGTGCCGCTGCCCCAGTCGGGACGGAGCGGCACCTCGATGTATCTGCCGGCTCGGGCTGTCGGCCACCAGGTGGTCGTTTTTCATCGTGGGGTCGTGCAGGCTCTGTCACCGACCACCCGGGAACTTCTCTGGTCGCACTCGCTCGATGCGGGATTGGCCAGGTCAACGTCAATTCGGCCGCGTCCGCCGGTATTGGTACCGGCCGAGACAGCGGCGACGCAGTTGAATCTCGTGGTCAGGAATGCTCGGCGAGGACCATTGCGAGTCGTCAACCGCGAGATCATCTGCGTTTCGGGACGCCGCCGATTGACGTCTCTCGAGCCACGAACCGGCGAAGTGCTCTGGCAACGTGACCGTGTGGCTTCGGGAATTCCCGTGATGGGCAGCGACAAGATTGTCTACCTGGGCGGTGGACCAGCCCGGTCCCAGAAGCCGACGACCGGGAAGCCGATCGCACTGGGGACGTTGCCGTTTTTGAAGGCCGGCTACACCTCACGCCCACCGGTGGCGCTGCGGGCCCGTGACGGGCACCCCCTGGAGGTCGCCGGACTGGCTCGAAAGCTGGAAGGAGTTTTGCGTCTGGAGGGGACCACGATCACCTGGATCCGCAATGGCGGCAGCTTCAACGTGTTCGGATTGAAGTGGAGCCACCTGTCGGTGCAGCAGGACGACGTGGTCAGCGGCAAGACGCTGTGGCAACACAAGCTCGTTGCCGGCACGCGACTGGGCATGATCGGGGAGGATCAACTGGTGCTGCTGGCCGGTACAGGGCGACTTGATCGCCTCGACCTGAAGACCGGCAAGCTGGCCGCGGTTGGACAGATCGCCACCGGCGACCTGAAAGGTGCCACCAGTATCTACGCTTTCCACGATTCGGAGAATCTGTACGTGGCGGTCAACCGCCCGATCAAGGGGAGTTACTACTCGGTCAACCTGCATTCGATTCGGGTCAACGGTCCGCTGTTGGCCTTCTCGCGTGCGGCCGCCGGTGGGCCGCCTCGCTGGAGGAAACAGGTTGACGGGCTCAACCTCGTTCTCGACAAGCTCGAACACGCTCCGCTGTTGCTGTTGGCCTCGCGCCAGTACTTGCGAGAGGGCAACCTCCGCTACTACCTGCTGAAGTTGCAGGCCCTCGACAAGCGGACAGGCCAGGTCCGTGCATCGCTGGAGACGCCGTCGAACTACTGGAGCTTCAACGGCCTGACGTTGAACCTCGCCGAAAAGTATCTCGAGTTGGGTTCGTACAATCAGCGGATCCGATTGAATGTCGGCGGGCAGCAGAGGGCATCGGTCAAGCCCTAGCCGATGCCCGAGCTCTCGGCCGGTTGCTTGAAGCGGCCCGATCTCGCCGGTACTCTGTGGACGCTCTGCGGTCCTTGGTTCGCCAGGATCCAGTTCTTCACCGGCACCCTTTGACGGGACAACCGACGAGATGCGTGACTTCGAATACGAGGCCCCGATGTCGCTGGACGACGCGGTGGCGCTGCTGTCCGGGAATCCTGCCGCGGCCAAGCCGCTGGCTGGCGGAACAGATCTGATCGACCACATACGCACACGGCGTCTTGAACCCGACCTGGTCGTCGACGTCAAGAAGATTCCCGATCTGAATGTGCTCGAGTTCGGTGATGACGGTCTCCGACTGGGAGCGGCTGTGCCGTGTTACCGGATTTACGGTGATCCGCAGGTCGCCGCCGCCTACTCGGCGTTGGCTGACAGTTGTCGGATTATCGGCGGAACTCAGATCCAGAGCCGAGCCAGTGTTGGCGGAAACCTGTGCAACAGCGGCCCGGCTGCCGACTCGACTCCTTCGCTGATCGCCCTGGGTGCCCGGGTCGTGATCGCCGGTCCCGGTGGTCGACGCGAGGTGGCGGCGGAGGATTTCTGCACGGGCCCCGGACAAAATGTGCTCGAGAGCGGGGAACTGGTCGTCGAGATCGTCTTTCCGGCTCGACCGGCTGTCGGTGGCTCGCATTACCGCCGGTTCATCCCCCGCAACGAAATGGACATCGCCGTGGTGGGAGTTGGTGCCGCAGTGGAACTTGACGAATCGGGGCAATCGTTTGTTTCGGCCCGAATCGCCCTGGCCGCCGTTGCCCCGACACCCCTTTACGTCGAGGCGGCCGGTGCTGCCCTGTCCGGGCAGCCGGTTTCCGACGAGGCGATCGCCGCGGCCGCGGACGCGGCCCGGGAAGCGGCCACTCCGATCGATGACATGCGAGGAACCGTAGAATTCCGCAAGCACATCAGCGGTGTGCTCACCGATCGGGTGATCCGCGAGGCGGTGGCTCGGGCTCGCGGTGAAGAGACAGGTTACCGCATCGGGCAGTGACCGCACCGACGGACACGTTTTTGACTCACACGAGACGTTCGACACAACGGACCAAAACCGATGGCCAAACAACGCATCGTATCCACATCGATCAACGGAAACCCGGTGGAGTTCCTGGCGGCACCGCGGCAGACACTGCTGGAAGTGCTCCGCGACAACCTGGACCTGATCGGCACCAAGGAAGGGTGTTCCAACGGCAACTGTGGGGCCTGCACCGTGATCTTCAACGGTCGTCCGGTCGACAGTTGCCTGGTGTTGGCCGTCGAGGCCGAGGGCGGGGAACTCGAGACGATCGAGGGGGTCGCGCCGACCGATGGGCTGCACGTGATCCAGGACGCCTTCCTGGGACAGGCGGCTCTGCAGTGCGGCATTTGCACGCCCGGGTTCATCATGTCGACCAAGGCGCTGCTCGAGGAAAACGCCTCGCCAAGCGAGGACGAAATTCGCTTTCACCTGGCCGGCAACCTTTGCCGTTGCACCGGCTATGACAAGATCGTGCGGGCCGTCCAGCAGGCGGCCGAGGGAGTGACCAACTGATGGCGACCGTCGAAGACCGCCAGTTCCGCGTTGAGCCGTTTCCCGGGGGAACGCCCGGCAACCAGCGACTGGTCGAAGAGGGCCGATTGCCCGATTACGATGTGGTCGGCACCCGACCGATCCGACACGATGGCACCGACAAGGTGACCGGCCGGGCACGCTACGGGGCTGACATCAAGCTCTCCGGGCTGCTGCAGGGCTACGTGCTCAGGAGCCCTCACGCGCACGCGCGGATCGTTTCGATCGACACCTCCAAGGCCGCCGAGGTTCCGGGGGTGCACGCTGTGTGCACCAACGCCGATATGCCGTCGGCCGATCACCGCGCCGGGGACCTGGGTGAAGGGATTGTTGACTGGTACCACCTCAACCAGAACGTGCTCGCCAATGACAAGGTGCTCTACACCGGCCACGCCGTTGCGGCGGTGGCGGCCGATTCGGTGCACATTGCCGAGGAAGCGGCGCGGTTGATCGAGGTCGAATACGAAGTGCTGCCCCCGGTGCTGGATGTCCGCGAGGCCCGCGGCGCCGACGCTCCGGTGCTCAACGACGATGTTCGCACCGACCTGCAGCCGGCAGGAGAAACCGGGGACACGCCCACCAATGTCGCCAAGCATTTCCATTACGAGAAGGGCGATGTGGATGCCGGCTTTGCTGCCGCCGAACTGGTCATCGAACGGGAGTTCACCACCGAGACGGTTCACCAGGGATACATCGAGCCCCACACGGCAACGGCGTTCTGGTCCCCCGATGGCAAGATCACCGTGTGGACCAGCACCCAGGGCTCCTTCATGATTCGCATGCAGGTGGCCGAGCTGCTCGACGTGCCGATCTCGAAGGTCAAGGTCGTGCCGATGGAGATCGGAGGCGGTTTCGGTGGCAAAATCGCTGTCTATCTGCAGCCGGTCGCCGCGGTGCTGTCAAAACTCTCGGGCCGTCCAGTGAAACTGAACATGGACCGATCCAATGTCTTCGATGCGACCGGACCCACGCCCGGCTCGTACATGAAGGTCAAGATCGGTGTCGACGCCGAGGGGAAGATCACTGCCGGGGAGGCGGAGCTTCTGTTCGAGGCCGGGGCGTTTCCGGGTTCACCGATCAATCCCGGCTGCATGTGCGTGTTCGCCTGTTACGATGTCCCCAACGGTCGGATCGACGGCTACGACATCTGCGTCAACAAGCCTCGCACCAATGCGTACCGTGCTCCGGGGTCAACCCACGTGGCACTGGCCACAGAGACAATCGTCGACGAGATCTGTGAGGCGCAGGGGATCTGCCCGGTCGAGTTTCGCCTGAAGAATGCGGTCAAGGAGGGAGACGAACGGGTCGATGGAGTCACCTATCCGCCGGTCGGTATGTGGGAGACGATCAAAGCGGTCGAGTTGAGCGATCACTGGCAGTCGCCGCTGGAGGGGCCCAACCGCGGACGCGGAATTGCGTCGGGATTCTGGTTCAACTTCGGCGGCAATTCGGTGGTCGCGGCAACCGTCAATGAAGACGGAACGGTGTCCTTGATCGAAGGGTCGACGGACATCGGCGGCTCCCGGGCCTCGGTGGCGATGCAGTTGGCCGAGATTCTGGGAATCGCGGCTGAGGATGTCACGCCGACGGTCGTGGACACCGACAGCATCGGTCACACCGACGTGACCGGCGGCAGCCGAACCTGCCACGCCACGGGGCTGGCAGCGATCAAGGCCGCAGAAGATATCCAGGCTCAGCTTTGCCAGCGGGCCGCGATGCTGTGGGATGTCGAATCCGAGCAGGTCGAATACGGCGACGGGGCGACGTTGACCGGGCCCGAAGGGAAGACGATCAGTTTCCAGGAGATCGCCGGCAAGTTGACCCAGACCGGCGGGCCGGTCGTCGGCCGTGGCTCGGTCAACGCCGACAAGCATGGGGGGGCATTCGGGACGCACATTGCCGATGTCGAGGTCGACCCCGACACCGGCAAGGTCCAGGTTCTCCGTTACACCGTCGTCCAGGACGTCGGCACGGCGATCCATCCCAGTTACGTCGAGGGCCAGATGCAGGGCGGGGCTGCCCAGGGCATCGGCTGGGCGCTCAACGAGGAATACCATTACGGCGATGACGGCCGGTTGCACAACGCCAGTTTTCTCGATTATCGGATTCCCACCTGCTACGACCTTCCGGACATTGAGACGATCATTGTCGAGGTGCCCAATCCGGGACACCCGTTCGGCGTTCGGGGTGTGGGAGAGGTGCCGATCGTTCCGCCTCCGGCAGCGATGGCCAACGCGATTTTCCGTGCCACCGGGGTGCGGATGCGGAGCCTGCCGATGTCGCCGCCAAAGGTCTTGCACGAACTGCTCTCCAGCGACGGATAGCCCACCCGGTTTCCAACCGATGCCCCGCGTCCACATCCCCGCTCCTGCACGTGACCTGACCGGGGGTGAGGTGGAACTGGAGTTGGAGGCGACCAGCGTACGGCGTCTGATCGGGGCGCTGGACGAGCGTTTTCCCGGTTTCGCCGATCGGGTGCTCGAGGACGGAGAGTTGAAACCCGGGTTGCGTGTCGCCGTCGATGGCCACGTCAGTGCGATGGGCCTGCTGGCACAACTGGAACCCGGCAGCCAGGTGCACTTTCTGCTGGCGATTGGCGGGGGCTAGTTTCCGGTCTTCAACAGTCCTGATGCGGTTTCGAGCAGCGAGTCGATGTCGAACGGCTTGCGGAAGAACGCGTCGGCACCGTGATCGTGTGCGAATTGCTCGTGCCGCGGATCCGTGTTGGCGGTGACAACGATGATGGGAGGGTGAGTGGCGTGGCGTTGACGCAGCCGGTCCAGCACGGCGAAACCGCTGCGTCGGGGCATGACCAGGTCAAGAACCACGAGGTCGGGGGCATCTCGTTCGGCACGAACCAGGGCCTCTGATCCATCCCGGGCCTTCAGCACATCGTACCCGTGGTGTTCGAAAGCAGCTGAGATCACCTCGAGGATCGACGCGTCGTCGTCGACCAGCAGTATGCGAAATCCTGTTGGGTCGTTCACGCGGCTCGCCTTGCTCCCCAACCGACTGGTGATTGGGTACACTAGGTGAGACCAACGGGGTCGACAAGACCAGAATCGGTGTCGTGGCGGGGAGAATGATTCCGGCCAGGCCGATGACACCAGGCGACTCAACGCGACCCCTCCCCGCAAGAATTGACCCGAATCGACCGGATCGCGACGCCGTGCCTGCCACTTCCGTGATTGGTCTTCAGTGGGGCGACGAGGCCAAGGGCAAGATCGTCGACCTGCTGACCGAAGACCACGACATCGTTGTCCGGTACCAGGGTGGCAACAACGCGGGGCACACCGTTCAGTTCGGTGGCCAGACCTACAAGCTCTCACTTTTGCCGGCCGGGATACTCCGGCCCGGCGTCGAATCGGTTGTCACCGGTGGCGTCGTGATCAATCCGCGAGCATTCCTTGAGGAACTCGACGGGATTGTCGGCCTCAATGGTGGTGTCGACCGAAACTTGTTGATCAGCAATCGCGCCCACGTCGTGTTTCCATGGCACATGGCCGAGGAAGCCGTGCTCGAAAAAGGGCGCGGTGGTGATGCGATCGGCACGACGATGCGAGGGATCGGCACGTGTTATCGTGACAAGGCGGGGCGGACCCATGCGATTCGCATGGGCGACTTGGTCCGCGGCGAGTCATTTCGAGACCGGGTCGAGACGGTTGTCGGGCACAAGAACCGCGTGCTGCAGGCACTCGATCCCGAGTCTGAGCCGCTCGATGCCGAAGCGATCTACAGCGAGTACAGCCAGTATGCGGAGAGGTTGGCACCGTTTGTGACCGACACCACCTCTCACCTCCACAAGGCTCTCGCCGCCGGTCGGCGTGTCCTCTTCGAGGGGGCCCAGGGGTCGTTGCTCGATCTCGACCACGGCACTTTCCCCTTTGTGACCTCCTCGAACAGTTCCGGGGCCGGAATACACTCCGGCAGTGGTGTGCCCGAGCGGGCGATCGAACGGATGATCGGTGTCGTCAAGGCGTACACGACCCGGGTGGGCGGTGGCCCTTTCCCCACCGAACTGGACAACGAAATCGGGCAGCACATCCGGGACGAGGGGAACGAGTACGGGACAGTGACCGGGCGGCCACGTCGCTGTGGCTGGTTCGATGCGGTGGCGACCGGTTACGGCGCGAGACTTTCGGGTGTCGATTGCCTGGCCGTGATGCTGCTGGATGTCCTGGGCAAGCTCGAGGAGGTCCAGGTCTGCGAGGCCTACGAGATTGACGGCGAGCGAACCACCGATTTTCCGGCCCAGTTGGAAGATCTTGCCCGGGCCACGCCGGTGCTGAGATCAATGCCCGGGTGGCAGGCCGATCTCACCGGAATCCGCAAGCTGGAGGATCTGCCGGTCGAGGCCCGGGACTACCTGGACGTGGTGGCCGAACTGGTCGGCTTTCCGGTCGACATCGTGTCGGTTGGCCCCGACCGGGAGCAGACAATCCTGGTCGATCGGTCTTGAACCGGTCGCCGCGACATTGCGAAGCGTTTCCGTTTCTGGTTTCCCAGACGTCTCCGAGACTGATTCGACGACAGGACATGAGATGAAGATTCACGAGTACCAGGGCAAGGACCTGCTGAAAGCCTCCGGAGTGGCGGTGCCTCGCGGCATAGTGGCTCGCACGGCCGAGGAGGCTGCTGCGGCCTTCGAGGAACTGGGCGGGGAACTGGCCGTCGTCAAGTCGCAGATTCATGCCGGTGGGCGGGGCAAGGGCCGGTTTGCCGAAGAGCCCGAACAACCCGGGGTGGTGCTGGTCCGATCGGCCGACGAGGCCCGCGAACACGCCTCCAGGATGATCGGCAACACCCTGGTCACGATCCAGACCGGCGAGGAGGGCAAGACGGTCAAGACCCTGTTCGTCGAGGAGGGGCTTGATATCGCCCGCGAACTGTACCTGGGGATTGTGATCGATCGCGAGACCAGCAGCCCGGTGCTGATCACCTCGACCGAGGGCGGGATGGCGATCGAGGAGGTGGCTGCCGAGACTCCCGAGAAGATCCACAACGAGCCATTCGACGTCGTCGACGGACTGACCGCCGACCAGGCTCGTACGGTGGGCGAGTCGCTGGGACTCGACGGGGAGGCGATGGAGAACGCCATCGAGTTGTTTCCGGCGTTGTGCCGGTTCTTCGTCGACAACGATTGCAGCTTGACGGAAATCAACCCCCTGGTCGTCACCGGGGCGGGGCAACTGTTGTGCCTGGATGCCAAGGTCAGCTTCGACGACAACGCGATGTTCCGGCACGAGTCATTCGACGGCCTGCGGGATCTGGACGAGGAGGATCCCGCGGAGGTTCGAGCCGGGGAGGCCGGGCTGAGTTACGTCAACCTGGACGGGGACATCGGCTGCCTAGTCAACGGGGCCGGGCTGGCGATGAGCACCATGGACCTGATCAAGCTGCATGGCGGGGAGCCGGCCAACTTTCTCGATGTGGGAGGCGGAGCCAATGTCGAGGCGGTGACGGAGGCTTTCCGGATTATTCTCGATGACTCCAACGTCAAGGCGATCCTGGTCAACATCTTCGGCGGGATCATGAAGTGCGACACGATTGTCGAGGCTCTGCTGGGAGCTTACGAGAATGTCGGGATCACCGTTCCGCTGGTGGTGCGACTGGAAGGGACCAATGTCGAACTGGCCCGCGAGATGCTCGAGGGGTCCGATCGTGACATCATCTCGGCCACCGACTTGACCGACGCAGCCCAGAAAGTTGTCGCCACGCTGGGTGCCTGAATTTCCTGTCTGGAACCGAATGGTCCAGTAGACTCATAACAACGAACGGCAAATCGATGAGCATTCTTGTCAACGAACAGACGAAGGTCCTCTGCCAGGGCATTACCGGTCGCACCGGGTTGTTCCACAGTCAGCAGTGTCGCGAGTACGGCACTCCCCTGGTCGGAGGAGTCACTCCCGGCAAAGGCGGGACAGAGATCGACGGATTTCCGGTTTTCGATTCCGTGGCTGAGGCGATCGAGGCGACCGGGGCCAATACGTCCATGGTGTTCGTGCCGCCGCGTTTTTGTGCCGCCGCGATCACCGAGGCGGCCGATGCGGGGATCGAACTGATCATCGCGATCACCGAGGGGGTGCCGGTGCTGGACATGGTGCGGGTGCGGCAACACATCGATGGCCTGGACAACTGTCGGCTCGTGGGGCCGAATTGCCCCGGAGTGATCACGCCCGGAGTGGCCAAGATTGGGATCATGCCCGGCTACATTCACTCGGCGGGTTCGGTCGGGCTTGTCAGCCGATCCGGCACGCTGACCTACGAGGCGGCGTGGCAGTTGGGCAATGTGGGACTCGGGCAGTCGACCTGTGTGGGGATCGGCGGCGATCCGGTCAACGGGACGAACTTCATTGACGTGCTCGATCTGTTCCAGGCCGATTCTCAGACCGAAGCGATCCTGATGATTGGTGAGATCGGCGGAAACGCCGAAGAGCAGGCGGCCGCCCACATCGAGGCGAACGTGACCAAGCCGGTGGCGGCTTTCATTGCCGGTGCCACAGCTCCTCCAGGAAAGCGAATGGGGCATGCCGGAGCGATTATCTCCGGTGGCAGCGGCACGGCCGCTGACAAGATCGCCGCCTTGCAGGCGGCCGGCGTCGAAGTGGCCGAAAGCCCTGCCGACATGGGTGCGGCGCTGAAGCGGGCGATCGAGAAGGCGTCCGAATAGGAATAGGACGCCTCTACTTCTCGTCGTCGGCACAGACCCATTCGCCGAGGGTGGGGGTGTAGTCGTACAGTTCCTCGGGTCGGAAGTAGATGTCGATCTCGCGGGCGGCAGCCTCGGGGCCGTCACTGCCGTGGACCAGGTTCATTTGCCGGCTGACTCCGTAGTCACCGCGGATCGTGCCAAGGGCTGCATCCCGACCGTTGGTCGTTCCCAACAAGTTCCGCATCACTCCGATCGCGTCTGGGCCCTCGACCACCAACGCAATCACCGGTGCCGCGGTGATGAACTCTTCGAGCAACGGATAAAAAGGTTTCTCGACATGTTCCGCGTAGTGTTCGCGCGCCAACTCCTGTGTCACCTGCAACATTTTCATGCCGACAAGCTTCATGCCCTTGTTCTCGATCCGGCAGAGCAACTGGCCGCACAGGCGACGCTGGATGCAATCGGGCTTGAACAAAATCAGAGAACGTTCGGTCGCCATCGTGGGAGCCTCTTGGTCGGTGGAGTATTTCGCCACCCGTTCCGGTCGGAAATCGGCCGACAACGGCCCCTGAGAGTAGTCACCGGAAGTTCGGGGGGCGGGTACTCTAGCGAGACGTCCCTAACTGAGCAACATCTTTCGGAAATCGCCAAAGAGGTAGTGGCTGTCGTGTGGCCCGGCTGACGCTTCGGGGTGGTATTGCACACCGAAGGCCCCCAGCGAACGGCTGCGAATCCCCTCGACCGTCTGGTCATTGAGATTGACGTGGGTGACCTCGATTTCCTCGCCGAGGCTCTCGGCCTCGATCGCAAATCCGTGATTCTGGGTGGTGATCTCAACTCGTCCCGTGTCGCGATTGAGCACTGGTTGATTGGCTCCACGGTGACCGAACTTCAGCTTGTAGATGTCTCCGCCCAACGCCAGGCCCAGCAACTGGTGGCCCAGGCAGATCCCGAAGATCGGTTTCTGCCCCAGCAAACCACGGATTGTGTCGATCGCATAGTCCAGTGGACGCGGATCGCCGGGACCGTTGGAAAGAAACACCCCGTCGGGTTCGTGCGACAACACGTCTTCGGTCGTCACGGTTCCCGGAACCACCGTCACCCGGCAGCCCAGTTGGCGGAGATGCCGCGGGATGTTCCATTTCATTCCGTAATCGATGGCGACCACGTGAGGGCCATCGTGTGGGTCGGCGGCCAACTCGTGCAGGCCCTCGTAACCGGGGGTCACCGCTGACTGCACCATCTCGTTCAAGGATTCGGACCACTCGGCCGCTTCCTGTGGGATCACTTCCTTGACCAGGTCTTGGCCCGCCAGTTCCGGACTCGATTGCGCCTTTTCGACAAGCGACGCGTCGTCCGAATCCGTCGTCGAAAGCACCCCGGTCATTGCTCCGTGGATCCGGATCCGACGCACAAGGGCGCGGGTGTCGATGCCTTCGATTCCGATCACGCCGTTTTCGGCCAGGTAGTCCTCCAACGACCAGTCCAGTCGCTGGTTGCTCGGGTGACGACACAATTCGCGAACGACGAATCCTCGCAGCGCCAAACGCCCGCTTTCGACATCGACGGTGTTGGCACCGTAGTTGCCGATCAACGGGTAGGTCATGGTCACGATCTGGCCGCAATAGGACGGGTCGGTCAGGATTTCCTGGTACCCCGTCATGCTCGTGTTGAACACAACCTCGCCGTAGACCTCACCGGTCGCTCCGAATGCGGTTCCGGTGAATACTGTTCCGTCTGACAGCGCCAGCTTGGCAATGCGATCGTCCATGGGCATTCCTGCTTGCTCGTCCGCACATCGGTGAGGACCCGTGGCGGACACGACTCGACACGCACTCCGCGTGATGTGACCGAGACAATCTTTACCAGATCGGGAGCCCAATTTGAAGAGACCGCCACAGCGTCGGCCAGGGTGGTCTCTGTGGCGACGGGCATCACGGTCCGGGTGGGCCGGGGCGCTGAGAACTCAGGCCGTGTCCCCCGTGGTTTCGTTGCCGTGCAGCAGCACGAATTCTTCGAAACGGATCTCGGGTTTTTCAGGATCAGCAATCGACTCGAACAGTCGCTCGATGACCGAATGGAACTGTCCACTCTTGAGTGAGTAGAAGTTGTGTTTGCCGTCCCGCCTGGCTGCGATCAGGTTGGCTTCCCGCAACAAGGCCAGGTGATGGCTGACAGCCGGTTGGCTCTGGTCCAACCGGCTGCACAATGCCGAGACGTGCAACTCTCGCTCGCGGCCCAGGTGCAGCAGGATTCTCAGCCGCGTTTCATCGGAAAGCAGCTTGAAGATCTGCAGCAATTCGTTTTCGAGTTCGTCGGAGAGAAACAGGCCCTGGGGCGGGGCTTCCATCAGGTTCGTGCTCATCGTCTCGCCTGTCTTTTGAGGTGTTTCCGTCGAGGGGACTCCGCTACCGGGTCCCTCCGGTTGGTCAATCTCTTGGTTTGTTGTGGAAAGGGCGGAGCCGCTTCCGTCACTTTGTTCAATCAACTTTGTCGATCCTTCTTCTTGCTTCTTGCGGTCTTTCGACCACAACAGCCGTTGGTACGATTGGCTTCAAAGATCTCCCAATCTCCAAGGGGAGTTCGCCCAAATCGGTTGATGCCCGTGGCTGGACAAGCGGGTCGGCTGTCCACACATGGACACCTGGGACCGGTTGGTCGAGACAACGCGATTGGGAGATCCCTACGGACCAAGCAACGGCGCAGCCAACCACTCGGCTGGTTCAGGCGACTTGAATTGTCTGAATTACGGGTAACTTCTAAGAAATGACGTCTCAAAGTATCGGCGACAGCAGTGGGCCCGAATGGGCTGAAAGAATCGTAGTCAGGGGGGGTTGCGTAAGGCAGGAAACCTCACGCGATTGTCGCCGATGTCGGACAGAAGCCCCGGAACCGGGGCAAACTGGCCGAACGCCGTCATTATGGAGGTGGCATGGAAAGCCGTCAATGAGTTGAATGGGGAATTCCCGAAGGAATAGAGACGAAAGATGTCCGGGGAATTTCAGCAAGGTCAGGCGGATCAACAGGCGGGTGTTTTCGGCAATGACAGGTAACGATCAGGACAGGCCTGCAGGTTTCTGTCGGCTTGATGGGAAGTCTGCAGTGGTCACAGGGTCGTCCAGTGGTGTGGGACGGGCCATCGCCTGCGAACTGGCCCGTGGGGGTGCCCGGCTGATGGTTCACTGTCGGAAGAACGTCGATTCGGCTCGGGAACTTGTCGAGTCGATCCGGTCATTTGGCGGAGAAGCCGAGATGGTCGTTGCAGATTTCTCGGACCCGTCTGCGGCCGATGCGATGCTGGAGAGCAGTTGGCGCGCATTGGGGCGAGTCGATGTCTGGGTCAATAATGCCGGAGTGGATCTGTTGACGGGGCCGGAGGCTGACTGGGGATTCGACGAGAAGCTGGCTGCATTGTGGGAGGTGGATGTGCGGGCGACGGTCCGGCTGGCCCGGGAGGCGGGCCGTCGGATGCGGGAGGCGAACGGTGGCACGGTGCTCAACATCGGTTGGGACCAGGCCGAACGAGGGATGGAAGGGGACAGCGGCGAGTTGTTCGCCGTAGCCAAGGGGGCGGTGATGTCTTTCACGCGTTCGCTGGCTCTGAGCCTGGCTCCCGCCGTCCGAGTCAACTGCATCGCTGCAGGGTGGATTCGTACTGCCTGGGGTGAAAAAGCCTCGGACGAGTGGCAAGAGCGAGTCCTTGATGAGACACCGCTGGGACGGTGGGGAGAACCCGAAGACATAGCCCGTCTGGCCAGGTTTCTGGTCAGTCCGGAGGCCGACTATCTGACCGGGCAGATCATCTGTGCCAACGGCGGTGCCCAGAGATAGAGCTGAAATTCGAGCATCTGACTGAATCGATCGACTGGAGAGATACGATGGCCGAAGACGTGGTCTTGAGCGAAGCGGAAATCCAGGAGGCTCTTGCGTCCCTGGAGGGCTGGAAATCCGAGGACAACTGGCTGCAACGCAGCTACCAGACTCCCGGTTGGTCTCACACCCTGGCCTTGGCCGCGGCGATCGGTTATGCCGCGGAGGCCGCCTGGCACCATCCGGATCTCGAACTGGGCTACGCCCGGGTCAAGGTCAAGCTGCAGACTCACCGTGTCGGTGGGATCACGACCCACGACACGGCTTTGGCCGAGCGGATTGAGGAGATCGCCACGTGGATGCCCGGAGAGGATTCGCCACTGGGTGGATTTCCCAAGAACTGGGTGAAGTGAGTGGCCGAGTCCGGCGTGTGCGGGGAAACTGTCGGCCAGGGGAGTGCAGAGGCGAATGTCGGCCAAGGAGCGAATCCTGTTCGTGACGGGGCACCTGGCCGAGTCACCGTTGCGCGAGGTGCTGGCCGTTTCGGCGGAAGGAGCTGACTGGTCCTGGGACGTGGCCGTCCTGGGGGTCAGCGTGGCGGCGTTGCTGCATACCGACCTGGTCGCGCGGCGATTGGAACTGCCCGAGAGCATCGACCGAATCGTGTTGCCCGGATGGTGCCACGGTGATCTGCGAGTCCTTGGGGATTCGCTGGGCGTTCCCGTCGACCGGGGACCCAAGGACCTGTACGACCTGCCGGCCTACCTGGGGGGGGAGGGTCGTCGCGACGTGTCGTTGGAATCGTATTCGATCGAAATCCTGGCCGAGATCAATCACGCGTCTCGACTGGGTGAGGCGGAGCTGATGGCCGAGGCGCTGTTGCTGTCCGGATCGGGGGCCGACGTGATCGATCTGGGGATGGTGCCCGGTGAGAGCTGGCCGGGGGTCGAGTCCGCGACGCGACAACTTGTCGCGGCTGGTCTGCGTGTTTCGATTGACAGTTTTGACCGAACGGAGGTCGAGGCGGCGATTGCCGGCGGCGCCGAACTGGTGCTCAGTTGCGACACGTCCAATCTCGACTGGCTTTCACCACTGGCGGCGGATTCGGGCACGGCTGTTGTTGCCATTCCCGAAATGACGGCCGGCCTCGATTCCCTCGATCCGGTCCTTCACCGTCTTCAGTCTGACGGCGTCGACCTGCGAATCGACCCGGTTCTGGAACCGATTGGACTGGGGTTCGCCGCATCACTTGAACGGTATTTCGAGGCTCGTCGACGGTGGCCGGAGGCCGAGATGATGATGGGCACAGGCAACGTGACCGAGTTGACCGAGGTTGACAGTGCGGGTGTCAACCTCCTGCTGGCGGCCATTTGTGAGGAACTGCGGATCGGGAGTGTGTTGACGACCGAGGTGATCAATTGGTGTCGCACGTCGGTGGCGGAACTCGATTTTTCCCGTCGGCTGCTGCACCACTGCCTGAAAAACGGTGTGCTGCCCAAGCACCTCGATTCGAGCCTGGTCACGCTTCGAGATCCGTCAGCAAGGGGCGAGCGGGCCGGGGCACTGGAACAACTGGCCGGGGCTCTGACCGATCCGAATTTCCGCATCTTCGTCGAGCACAGTGACCGTCGCCGCGGCCTCCTGCATGTGATGAACCGTGACGGACACTGGCAACACACCGATCCTTACCAACTCTTCGACATGGTTGCCGCCGCCGGCACCGAGTTGTCTGCTGAACACGCCTTTTACCTGGGCTACGAACTGGCCAAGGCTCACACCGCTTTGACCCTCGGCAAACGGTACGTCCAGGACCAGGCGTTGTCCTGGGGCTGGTTGACGGTCGAGGAAACCAGTGCCGTGCATCGGCGGCGAGCCGCGGAGGATTCGTGATGAACCGGGACATTTCGTCTGTGCCGGTGGTCGTCGAACTCGACTCGGTTCCTGACGTGCTGGCGGCCCTGGAATCGGTGGCCGATTTGCCGGACGTGGTGCTGTTGGAGAGTCGGATCGATCGCGAGGAGGTCAGCCGATTCTCGTTCCTGGTTGCCGATCCCGTGGCATTCGTCGACGATGTCGAGTCGGTCACGGGGGCGGACCCGTTTGGTCGACTGAGAGGTCTGCTTGATCCGTTTCGGAACGACCGTGTTGCCGGTTTGCCCCCGTTCCAGGGGGGAGTGGTTGGACTGCTGGGCTACGAGCTCGGGGCGGCCTGGGAAACGGTACCTCGCCCCACGTACGACGAGTTTGCCCTGCCGGTGCTGGCCGCTGGCGTCTACGACCGGGTGCTGGCCTGGGACCACGTTCTGGGCCGCGCCTGGATCATCTCGCAGGGGTTTCCGGAAACGGATCTCCGAGGGCGTCGACAACGAGCTGAACAGCGTGCTGCGGAGTTGCTGTCGAGACTGGAAGCGTCCGGCCAATCGGTCGGGGCGGCTGAGGAACCGCCACGGTCCTCGCTCGAGCCCGAACAGCTCGCGCCGCTCTGGCCGGTCGAGGGTCACGACGAGCTCTTCAGTGACTTTTCTCGGGAGGCCTACCTCGAGGCGGTCGACCGTGTGATCGAGTACATCCATGCTGGCGACATCTTCCAGGCCAATCTCTCGCAACGATTGCTGGCTCGTCAACCCGCCCCCGCCCGGGAACTTTACGCCCGGCTGCGGCAGCGGAACCCGGCACCCTTTGCCGGCTACATGGCTCACGCCGACTGGGAGATCGTCAGTGCGTCGCCGGAACGGTTTGTTTCACTCAGGGATGGTTTGGTCGAGACCCGTCCGATCAAGGGGACCCGGCGTCGACCGGGTGACCCCGAAGCGAGGGTACTGGTGCAAGGCGAGTTGTTTGAGAGCGAGAAGGACCATGCCGAAAACGTGATGATCGTCGACCTGCTTCGCAATGATCTTTCGCGGGTCTGTCGACCCTCATCGGTGACAGTGCCTTTGTTGTGCGGTGTGGAGGTCTACGAGACGGTACTGCACCTGGTGTCTCAGATCCGTGGAGTGATGAGAGAGGGGCTGGGCGCGTGGGATTTGCTCGAAGCCGTGTTTCCCGGGGGGTCGATCACCGGCGCGCCCAAGCTGCGAGCGATGGAAGTGATCGCCGAACTGGAACCAACCGCACGAGGTCCGTACTGTGGCAGCCTGTTCTACGTCGGTTGCGACGGATCGATGGACAGTAGCATCCTGATCCGCACGTTCGTCGTCCGACGTGGCTGGGTGCAGTGCTCGGTTGGTGGCGGCATCGTGGCACAATCGGATCCTGTGGCCGAATTCAACGAGACGATGGACAAGGCGGCCGGGATGCTCAGAGCCCTGGTCTGAAGAGGACGCCCGCCGATGCTGCTGCTGATCGACAACTACGACAGCTTTGTCTACAACCTCGCGCGATACTTCGAAGAACTGGGTGTCGAGGTCGAGGTGGTTCGCAATGACGCGATGTCGGTCGAGGAGGTGATCGGGAGATCTCCCGAAGCGATCGTCCTGTCTCCGGGGCCGTGCGGTCCGGACAACGCCGGGATCTCGATCGAACTGGTTCGTGAGGTGCTGGGGCGGATTCCACTGATGGGTGTCTGCCTGGGCCACCAGGTGTTGGCGGCGGCCACGGGGGGACGCGTCGTCAGGGCCCCGCAGCCAGTCCACGGGCGGGTGACCCCGGTCGAACACGATGAAGGGGGGGCGGAGACCGACGGGTTGTTTGCCGGGCTCACCACCCCACTGATCGCGACACGATATCACTCGCTGATCGTCGAGTCCGAGGAACTGCCAGCCGCATGGCAGGTCACGGCCCGGACCCGGGACGGGCTGGTGATGGCGATGTCCCATCGCGAACACCCGGCAGTGGGTGTTCAGTTTCATCCGGAAAGCGTGCTGACCGGTTCTGGGCATCAGCTTCTGTGGAATTTCCTGATCCTGTCCGGTGTCGTCGACGGTCCGATGCCGGCTGTGCCCAATCCCGCGCCGTTGGCTCGGGGGCATCATGCGGTCGGATCTCTGGACCGTTATCGAGCCGACGCGGTCTTTCCCGATGTCGAGGCGCCGTCCTCGACCGTGCTGCATTGGTGATGCAGTCGTCAGGATCCCCCCAGTCGTCATCTCCAGTGGTCTCCCCAGCGGTGCCGTGACCGTCGTGTCCGGTTACCAGGCGAACTGAGAGTCGGGATGCGGCACGAACCTGCAGATTGCGGGCATATGGGTCGGGGTGGGGCGCCGATAAGCGGCGAGGTGTCTGCCGAGGGTGGACGTCCATGGCGTGCGCCTGGAGGAGATGACCCAGATGCGAAAGATCACGACACGGTGTTTGGCCCTGATTGCTGTCCTGGTCATGGTGTCCGTGATGCCGCAAGTGTCTTCGGCCGCGGTCCGCGTGAAACGGACGAAATCGCAGCGTGGGCTGATCTGGCACAAGACGTTTGCTGTGGCGCAGGCCGAGGCCCGGCGGCGTGGTCTGCCGCTGTTGGTGCACTTTCACGCGAGTTGGTGTGGCCCCTGCCGCATGATGGAACGTGACGTTCTGGACACTCCCAGGCTGCAACTTCAACTGGGGAATCGCGTGGTGGCGGTCAAAGTTGATACGGACCGTGAGCCGAGCGTCACGTCACGTTTCCGGGTCAAGCTGCTGCCAACCGACCTGGTGGTGACTCCCGACGGAAAGGAACTGGCCCGGACAAGGGGCTATCAGGGGTTTGGGAATTACGTGGCCCGGATGCTACCGGCGGTGACCAGGTACCTCGTGGCACATCCACCAAAGACGTTGGCGGGTGGCACGGTCCAGAGCCGGCCGGTGATCGCGAAGAAGGCCCGAAAAACGACCGGTGCCGGGACGGCCTCCGGCGGCAAGTCCGAAATCCGCGTGGGGTTGGCCGGATTTTCGCCCGTGGCACTT
Source organism: Planctomycetaceae bacterium (assembly GCA_002724315.1). Lineage (GTDB taxonomy): Bacteria > Planctomycetota > Planctomycetia > Planctomycetales > Planctomycetaceae > UBA8437. The sequence continues at coordinate 21,307 of PBOJ01000131.1, forward strand.
TGGGCCGAGAAGCGATGGCGGCGCGGCGACAGGAAATTCTCCTGCCGGGTGGGTCAGGTGGTCTATTTCCTGGCGTCGGCCTCGGAACTTGAACGGTTCCGGCGAAAGCCAACCCGGTTTGCACCGCGGCTGGAAGGGTGCGACGTGGTGCGGCACCTGGATACCGGTCGCAAGATGGCCGGGAGCATCAAGTACGCCTACTTCTACGATGGAGGGCTTTATCTCTTTGTCGATGCCCAGAGCAAGGCCCGTTTCTTCAGTTCACCGGTCCGTTACGCCAAGGCAGCGGGCGGGCGGTGAGTCGGAAGCCACCGCGAAGAATCCGGCCCCGAACTCACTTTTTCCCGGGTTTCAGTCTCCGGCGGTATCGCCGGTAGAATCGGGTTTGTCGGCTTTCGGGGCGGAACGGGCGACCGGCGACGAAGACGCCCTTGACCTGAGAGGTGACCTGCAGGGGTGAGCCGTCGAGGATCACGAGGTTGGCGTGCTTGCCGACATCGAGCGATCCGACCTGTTTGTCGATGCCCAGCACGCGGGCGGCTCCCAGCGTGACACTGTGGAGAGCGGCTGCTTCGGGCAGACCAAATGCCACGGCCATTGCGGCTTCGAAGGGGGCGTTGCGGCTGTTGGAGGCGTCGTTGCTGCGGATGCAGAATCGGACGCCGGCCTCATGCAACCGTCCGGCGTTGGCGTAGGGCGCGTCGGAGGGGTCCCACCGCTTCACCGGAGCCCGCATCACCGGCCCGACGATCACCGGGATATCCCGCGACTTCAGTGTGGCGGCGACCTTCCAGGCATTGGTCCCGCCGGTGATGATCAGTTTCAGTTTCTCGGACTCGGCAAACCGGATCGCCTCGACGATTGCGCGGCGGCTGTGTGCTTCGATCAGCACCGGTTTTTTTCCGGTGATGTAGGGTCCCAGCGCGTCAAGCCGAGGGTCTCCGATCGGCCCGGGTCGCTTGGCGGCCCGGGCTGCGGTGAGCAGCCTGTGGTACTGGCGGGCTTCGGTGATCAGTCGGTGGAATTGGTCGGCACGTTGTTTGCGTTTGGCGTCGTTCGAGTCGGTGGGCCAGTGGACCCGCAGCCCCAGTTCGTAGTCGACGACCATCTCCGGCGCCGTCCATCCGGCCAGCTGGACCAGTGAGGCCTGTCCGGCCACCAGGCCGCCGCTGGGGTGAACCAGCGCCGAGGTGATTCCGCCGGCACGGGCAACCGGAAACAGTTCGCTGTCGGGGTTGATTGCCACCCCGGCCCGCAGATCCGGTTGCAGGTCGCCCCCTTCGCCGAAGTCCAGCGTTTCTCGGACCTTCTTGATCTCGGCCAGTCCCAGGGTTGTCCCCGCGTCGATCAGGCCGGGGTAGACGTGCAGTCCAGAGACATCGATGACCCGGGCGGCGTCGGGGGGAGTCACGCCGGGGCCCAGGGCCGCAATTTTTCCGTCATGAATCACCAGCGTGCCGGCCAGGTCCGGACCCGATACCGGGTGCAGCATGCCACCGACCAGCGCGTAGGTCGCCTCTTCGCCGTCGTCGGCTGGCAGGATGGTTGCCGATCGTCGTTTGGAGGGTTCGGGCAGACGGATTGGTGCCGGCGACACCGTCCGTCGTCGGGCCGTTTCGGACATCACCGTGGGGTGGGTCTGCCGCGAGAAGAACACCTCGCCGTCGACCAGTGTCAACTGGCATCGGGCGAATGAGTTGAGAGGATGGGCATTGAAGATCGCCAGGTCCGCGTCCTTGCCCACTTCGATGGACCCCATTCGCTTGTCGAGTCCCAGTTCACGGGCGGAATTCAGCGTGACGGTCGCCAGGGCACGGTCGGGATGCATGTTCCCGTATCGGACCGGCTTGGCCGCTTCCTGGTACAGGTGACGGATCAACTCTCTGTCGTCGCTCTTGATCACCACGTTGGCACCAGCTTCAGAGAGCAGGGCCGCGTTGTACGGCGTGGCGTCGTAGGCTTCGACCTTGTAGGCCCACCAGTCCGCGAATGTGCTGCAACTGGCTCCGTGAGCGGCAATCTCCGGTGCGATCTTGTACCCCTCGAGAACATGCTGTAGCGACCAGACACGAATGCCCAGGTTTTCGGCCACCCTCAAGAGCATCAGGATCTCGTCGGCTCGATAGCAGTGGCTGTGAATGAACTTCTGATGGTTGACGATGTCGGCCAGGGCCTCGAGACGCAGGTCGCGTCGTGGAGCCAGCAGTTTGCCGCCATCGGTTGATTGCCGGGCTGCCCGGTACTGCTGCCAGCGTCGGCGGTAGTCGATCGCTTCCAGGAAGGCCCGATTCAGCGTCGCTTCGACTCCCATCCGCGTGTTGGGGAAACGAGTGGTGCGAAACTTGACGTTCTCTCCGAGGGCGAATTTGACCCCCTGGGGAGCGTCTGCGATGACCTGTTCCGAGGCCGTTCGGCCGTACTTCAATTTGACCACAGCGTCCTGGCCACCCACGACGTTGGCCGATCCGTGCAGCAGTCTCGCGGCGGTCACTCCGCCGGCCAGGGCCCGGAATTCGGAAACGTCCTGGGTGTTGATCACGTCCTTGACCCGCACCTCCGGGACGATCGACTGAGTGGATTCGTTGATTCCCTGTGTGATCTTGATGTGGCTGTGAGTGTCGATGATTCCAGGCATCACGAATTGGCCTGTGGCGTCGATGATCACGGTGCCGTTGCTGGCGTTCAGGTCGATGCCGATGGACGCAATCTTGCCGTTGCGGACCAGGATTGAATGGCCGGAGAGGGTGCGGCCGGTTCCCGTCAGGACGGTTGCGTTACGGATCAACACATTGCCACCGGTTGTCACAGACCTCCTCAGGCGGTCACTCTCGATTTCCGAGGGCCGCGTCGGTTCGTCGATGGTTGATCGAGGCAATGACGGCGGTGGAGGCGAATGGGTTACCGGGGTGGCGGGGGCGGATGTGGCCGAGGGGCGTGGCTTGGCCGACTTGCTGTACTCGAACAGGACTCCGTCAACCAGCACGAAACGTACTCGACTGCCGGAGTCTTCGAACCGCCCGGTCCAGAGTGCGATGTGGCCGAGGCGTCCGGGGTCGAGGGTGCCCAGGCGTTTGGGGAGTCCGAGGATGCGGGCCGGTCCGGTGGTCAGCGCAGCCAGGGCATCGGAGACCGACCAGCCGTGGGCAATCGCCTTACGGATCTCCCTCAGCAGTTCCCCTCGGTCTTTGAGTCCACGGGATCCCACGGCCAGCCCCAGGCCGCGGCGTTGCAGTCGACCGATACCACGGACTCGCCGAAGCCAGTTCTGTCTCCTGTCGTGTTGGACCTTCAGGGGGTCGGCCAGCGAAGCGGTCAAATTGTCCGGTGAGGATCCCGGACGGATCTTCGGTTCCGTACCGAATCGCATCGACAGCAGCAGGTCGAAGCGCCCCTTTTCGAGTTGATCGAGACACTCGGCAGCCGAGTCGACTCCGAGCAGCACCGGGTGGATCTTGTGTTCGCGACAGAAGGCGATGGCCCGGTGAATGTCGTCTCGCGTGCCGACACGAAAAGCGGGGCGATGTCGATGTGCAAGAACGTGGCCGAGAGCTTCGAGGACCTCGTCGGCCGGCGGCCGTGGAACACTCGGTACGGCCTCGGTATAGAGCTGCCGATGCCGAGAAAATCGCCGGGCGTCCAGGAAGGCCTGGCGGAGGTGCGCGTGGGCACCCATCAGGGTGTTCGGGTAACCGTTGCCGCCGGCAGGTCGCAGGGCAAAGGTGGCCAGGGGCGGTTCGTTGACGATCGACTCCCTCGGAGGCAGGCCGGCAGTCGAAACCAGGGCGGTGGTGCCACTGGCGATCCGACCGTCGGGAACCACGTGCACACTTGTGAAACCCTGTTGGCGAATTCCCGTCAGACGACCGGAATCCAACTGGAGTGCTGAACCGGCGGCGAACTGGGGCGTCAGGCTCTTCCGGTTGTCTGGTCGCGTGGCGGCCAACACGTAACGAGAGAAATCGACCGGCCGCCCGGAAGGATTCGGCAGCGATTTGGTGGACAGCAGGTCACTGGCGTCGGCGTCAATGAACCCGGCATAGGCGATCAGGCCACTGCCGTCGACGATCACCGCCTCGGGGGGAACGCCCGCTTTGGGACCGGCAGCCACGATCACACCGTCACGGATGACCAGCGTGCCACGGCGATCTTCTCGGCCAGGCGCCCGCACCAGCCGGGCTCCGGTGATCGCATACACTCGGGGACGAAATCCGGCGACGCGCCCGGTCGGGTCCTGTGCCAGGCTGCCATCCGGTGCCAGGCACAGGGCACCCAGCAGCAAGATGGCCAATGTTGGCAGGGGAGCGTTGTGAAGGCGTCGGGAACCTGTGTGTGGACGTCGCATCAGAGGACTCGGAAAAACGAGACAGATCGAGGAGAATTGGCGTAAAACCCAGCCTACCAGCGCGCCGAGCCAGCATGCCAGCGGAGGTGAGATGGGGGATGTGTGGGAAGTGGAGAGGAGAGGACCCGTCTCTGGAATTGACACCTCATGACGATGCAGTATCATGGTGGCAGTCTGAGAGCGGGCGGGGAATTCTAGGTTCCCGCTGTCGATTCCAGGCGGACACCGTCCGGAAACGACGACGGATGACGCTCGAAGGCTGGCTAAATTCCCTATGCGGGATCCCTCGACACCGGGCGCCGGCTCGGATTCTTCAGCAAGGTTCGGGTTGTTCCGGCCTTGGCTGCGGACTGAACTGGGCTTGGGATGGGTTCTGTCGGGTTCACAGCGCGGGTGTTTTCCTGTGCCGTGGATCAATCTGAACTGATCAGGGGACTGTCGGTCACCGGAGCAAGTCGGCAACGGCTTCAGACGTGATACGGCTTGTTCCCTCATTCAGCGCACATTTCGCAACGACCTGGAAAGGCTAGATGGCTGACCAAGACAACGGGCCCTCCTCCGAAGAGCCCCAGCAAACTTCTGGCGAGTCGATTCCCGAGACCCCCTCGGAATCTGTCTCCCCGACCCCGCCGTCCGAAGATCAGGGTGACCAATCTCCTCCGGCCGAGCGACCCTTGCCGGATGGGGCCGTTGCCATAACGGACGACGATGGAGAGATTCCCGATCCCAATGATTCGGGGATGCCACAACCCAACCGTCGCCGTCGCCGACGCCGTCGCCGCCGTGGACGCGGTGGGCGAGGAGGAAACGGTGGTGGGCGCGGTGGAGGACAGGGTGGCGGAGGCGGTGGAGGACAGGGGGGCGGTGGAGGACAGGGTGGTGGAGGCGGACAGGGGCGTTCTCGCAAGGACATCCCGGTCGTCGAGGGAGTGATTGAAGGTGTGCTGGAACTGCATCCCAAGGGATACGGTTTCCTCCGTGATCCGCAAAAGAACTACGCCTCACAGGATTCCGACCCGTTCGTCTCGAGTTCGGTTGTCGAACGCTTCGGGTTGCGGGCCGGAGGATTGATCAAGGGGGAAGTGGGGCCAGGGTCGAAGGGGCAGGGGCCACGGTTGAAGACGATCGAGACAGTGGATGGATTGACCGTCGAGAACTACCAGGAGGTGCCTCACTTCGACGATCTGACGCCGATCACACCTTCGGAGAAAATCCGGCTCGAGACAGGGCCCAAGCCGGTGACAATGCGGGTGATGGATCTGCTGACACCCATCGGGAAGGGCCAGAGAGCTTTGATCGTTGCGCCGCCGAGAACCGGCAAGACGATGCTGTTGCAGGACATTGCCGACTCGGTGAGTGCGAACCACCCCGAGTTGCACCTGATGGTGCTGTTGATCGACGAACGGCCCGAGGAAGTCACCGAAATGCGGCGACGGGTCAAGGGCGAGGTGATTGCCAGTTCGATGGACCGCGAGGTCGAGAGCCACGTGCGGATCGGTCAGTTGATCATCGAGCGGGGCAAGCGGTTGGCCGAGGCCGGGCATGGCGTGTTCGTGTTGCTGGACAGCATCACGCGGACGGCTCGAGCCTTCAACAAGTGGGTCGGCAACACCGGGCGAACGATGAGCGGTGGGTTGGACATCAAGGCACTGGAGGTTCCCCGCAAGATGTTCGGCACGGCGCGGCGATTCGAAGAGGGAGGGTCACTGACGGTTGTCGCCACGGCCCTGATCGAGACCGGCAGCCGGATGGATGACGCGATCTTCCAGGAGTTCAAGGGCACGGGCAACATGGAGATGATGCTCAGCCGCGATCTTGCCGACCGCCGCATCTGGCCGGCGATTGACATCACCCGTTCCGGGACGCGTCACGAAGAGAATTTCTTTACCGAGGAAGAGTACGAGTACGTGACGATGATCCGTCGCCACCTGATCACGCTGACACCGGCCGATGCCATGGACAAGCTGATCAAGATGATGGAGAAGTTTCCGAGCAATGCGGAGTTCTTCGAGAAAGTTCGCATGATGATGTGAGGTGCTTGGGGCCTCTCATCCATCGATCAATGTGAGACCCGGTGGGGCGGCAGGTCGCTGACGTCCGACAGCCGCATCTCGGGCCGGTCGCGGGGCAGAGCGCGGCGAAGCCGCTCGTGCTGGCCGGGGGCAACCAGGCAGACAAAGACCGTTCGCGAGTTGGTGTCGGTCCAGGCGGTCGTGCTGAATCGGCCCGATTTCGAGTACGTCGGACGAGCACCGGTCACATCCTCGGCCGCCGGTGATTTTTTCACTTCCTCGATCGGCACCGCCACCAACAGGCCGGCGACGGATCCTCGTCGTGCGACTGGAACCCGGAAGGACATCACCGCGACTGAATCCCGGTCGGGCCATCCTCGTGCGGGCCGATGCAGCCACGACGGGTCCCAGCTGGGCGGCAATGGCGCACCACCCTGGGACTCGAGCCATTCGGGCAGAGCGGCCAGGGCTTCGTCGTCATAGACCGTTTCAAATTGCGTGTCAGGCCAGTTGCGGATTTGCTCGACGGTCAGGAGCCCGGGAGATTCCGTGTTCAAACGCCACGCCACACCGATACCAATCAACACCGCCACCACCACCGCCGCCGCATTCAACAGGCGATGACGAGTGGACGTTTGTTTCGACGGCGCCCTGTCGGATTTCACGGTGTCGGGTTGAAGCGGAGTGTGGGAATCGATTGCGGAGAGGATCCTGTCGGTCAGTCCCTCGGGGGGGATCGACGTGTCGCAGGAGCTGTCGGCGGCAGTCGAAAGGAAAGCCAGGTCCCAGTCTCGTCGCTGCAATACCTCCTGCCGACATCCGAGGCAGTTCTCCAAGTGCTCTCGTGCGGCGTCAAATCCGGAGTCGCCCCAGTCCGAGCCGTCCGGTCTTGCGGCGTCGAGTTGCAGGAGGGCGTCGTGGCATTTCATGAAGACGAGGCCTGGATTATCCGGTGTGGGCAACGCTGTGAACGGGCTCGGGGGCAAGTCGGCCGAGCCGTTCTCGGAGACGGGATTTTGCTCGAGACAGACGGCTCATCACGGTCCCGATCGGCAGGTCCAGCGAATCGCTGATCTCCCGATAGCTCATCTCCTCGAAAAAATACAGCACGATCGGGATCCGGAATTCTTCGGGGAGGGAGTCCAAAGCCAGCAGGATCGCTTCGCCGTCGAATTCCGTTTTCGCGTGATCCGGTGCACTGGGTTCGCCGAGCCCATCGAGCGAAATTGTCGAGCCGTGTCGTCGGCTGCGAACCAGTTTCAGGAATTCGTTGCGGAGGATGGTGCATAGCCAGGCGCGAACCTTGGTGGTGTCGCGGAGTTGGTTTCCGTGAGCGTGGGCAGCCAGGAACGTCTGCTGCACCAGGTCCTCGGCTTCAGTCGAACATCCGGACAGCCGCCTGGCGATCCCGAAAAGCAGGCCGGCGTATTGCTCGACCAGCTCCGTGAGATCCAGAGATGGTCCGGGGATGTGGTCCCGAGACGTTCCCATCGGAATTGGAGATCCCTGGGTGGGTGAAGATATTCCCGGGAATCGGCTCCCGGCGAAGAGTCATCGTCGAATCCCGGTTGGAAGGGACACCCGACTTGGGATGAGACGCCCGGAGGGCTTGACGAGTTCCGCTGAAAATCGGGATGCAGCGTGTCTTTGCAGGGGACGGAATGCCAATTCGACGATTGAATCGGAGCGATGTTGGTTGTCAGTCCGGAAAAAGAATCGATAGACTCGGGAACCTTCCAGGGAGACTTGGGAGCGGGGTGGGGATGAAATCTCCCCGGTTCGACAACGGGTGGTGTTGGTTCCGCCCGGACATTTTCAGTTGAACAGGAGTGTGCGGTCATGCGTTTCTTCTCGATCCTGTTGGCCGGTGTTTTTCTTTCGGTGGTCGGCTGTGGCGGCGGTGACGCGACAGACGGTACGACGGGTGGAGCTCCGGGGCCCACGGGCGAGGATCTTGCTCCGGCCGGACTCGATCCCAAGGACATGCCCGTTGATGAGGTCAAGGATGATGACGGGAACGTCGTCGACCCGGGCGGCAAAGAGTCTCCTCCGGAAGGGGCGTCGGTGATTCCTGAGCAAGTCGGCAAGCAGTTCGGAGGTGGTGCCAGAAAGAAGGGGGCGGCGGAAGCCAAGAAGGAGACTCCCAAGAAGGAGGCACCCAAGAAGAAGGCCGAGGGCGGCAAGAAGACGGAGAAAAAGAAGGGCTAGGCCCTGCTTGTCTCCGGAGACCATTTACCACCCCCGTGACCGTGCGCCGGTCGCGGGGGTGCTTTTCGTTTCCGACAGCCGCCGGAGTGGGGACACGGTGGAACCGCTACTCGATCGTGGCCTTCTGCACGGTCAGTTGCTCGAGCCGTTCGGGCACCGGGTCGGGCAACTCGGTCGAAGCGACGACCGACGGGCAGCCGTCGGCATCAGGTATCAGTTCCAGTGGCGGATCGGCCATGTCCTGGTGATAGAACCGGGCGCTGGGGAAGATGTCGGCCGGGTAGGTGAAGTTGTCGAGCATGGCCAGGGCCACGCAGGCGGCCGAGCCGGTGGCGCTTTCCAGCATCCCGCCGACCCAGCAGGGGATTCCGGCCTGTTGGCAGACATCGTGGATTGCCACCGCGTTGGTCAGTCCACCGACACGTCCGGGCTTGATGTTGATCCAGCCACAGGCGCCGATGCGGCAGGCCTGTTGGGCCCGGTGGACCGAGACGATGGTCTCGTCGAGACAGACCGGGGTGTCGAGCTCGGATTGCAGGGTGGCGTGGTCGAGCAGATCGTCGTGAGCCAACGGCTGTTCGATCATGGCCAGGCCCAGTTCGTCAACCTCGGAGAAGATCGCTCGATCTTCCAGCGTGTACCCGCTGTTGCAGTCGATGTGGAACACGTGGTCCGGGAAAGACTCGCGGACTCGGCGGAGCATCGGCAGGTCCCATCCGGGACGGAACTTCAGCTTCACTCGTGGGAAGCCCTGATCGACAGCGGTGCCGATGCCCTCCAGGAGGTCGTCAAGATTGTCCATCACGCCGAAGTCGGCTCCGACGGCGACCTGGTCCCGGGTGGCTCCCAGCAGGCGATGCAGTGGTGTCCCCGTCCGCCGGCTTTCCAGGCTCCACCAGGCGACGTCGAGTGCCGCCTTGGCGAACGGGTTGCCTTTGTAGAGAGACATTCTTTGCTGGAGTTCTTCACCCGATGCGATGTCGTGGCCGACGACGGCCGGTGCGAACCAGTCACGGTTTGCGACGAATGCTCCTCCAGCCCATTCGGGGCTGTAGCACGGAGCCGCAAATGGTGCGCTCTCGCCCCAACCGTAGAGCGAGCCACTCGCCATTCGACAAAGCACCGCGTGAATTGCCGCATCTTCGCCGTAGGCCGTTTTCCACGGATAGATCAACGGCATGGCGACGTGATAGAGGTCGATGCGGTCGATCTTCATTTGATGGCTCCCGGTGCCGGGTTATCCGGCGTCGATGCCGGTCGGTCTTGCTGTTTCAGGAATCCGGAAGATTCCAGAATTCTTCTTCGGCACTCGCGGAGTCCTGGGACGAATCGAGGCCGGGTGGCAGAGGTGGTGGCTTGACGGTCTGCGGACGACTCGCCGATTGTTTCTTGTTGCCCGGTCGCGAACGTCCCGATTTGTTTCCGGAGGAGGGCCGCGTCTTCGGTTTCTTACGACGAGCCCGCTTGCGGCCGGCGGGAGCGGGGCCCGTTGATGCGGCCGGCTTGGAGAGATCAAGGATCTCGTCGTCGTCGTCCGGAAGTTGCACGGCGACCCTGTCGGTCGAATGGGCCCATTTTTCGACCTGGAAGTCGTCGACCGAAGTCGCCGGTTCTTGTGTCTCTGGCGGCGCCTCTTCTTCTGGGGTCCCTTCGACCTCAGTTGTCACCACGTTTTCGGGCCGGATGATCTCGGTCGTGGCTTCCCGGCCTCCGGTGACATCAATCGCGGTGACGTGGACGCGGGCCTGCCCGTCGTAGGCAATCGTCACGGCGATCTCGGATCCCTCGGCGAGATTCGGAGAGAGGTCATCGATGATGCACTCTCCCAGGGGGACGTGTGGTCGGCCTTCTGTCGCTGGACTCTCGACGATCTGCAAGTGCACCCGTTTCTGGTTTTCGACGACCGTGCCGAACGTCTGTGTGAACTTCGCCGGCAAGGGACTGTTGGCGGGGATCAGGTAATGTGGCACTCGGATCCGCTGGTCGTTCTGGACCAGGATACCCAGTCCACGGGCATTGACGCTGACCTGTTTCATCCGGGCCAGGCGGCTCGTAACGTCCTTGTTACGGATCGCCTTGGCAAACTCGGTGTTGGACAGCAGCATTCCGGCGTAGTAGGTGGCTCCATGGGCGATCGACTGGTCAGGAGAGAGAGACGTGTTGAGTGTGCGGCCGCCGAGTTCCTTCAGTCGGTCACGTACCATCGGCATCCGCGAGGCTCCACCGGTGGTGAGAATCACGTCGACGTGGGCCCAGCCCATCTGGTTGTCCGCCAACATCTTTTGAGTGATCGCGGCCGTGCGCTCGACCAGTGGCTGGGTCAATTCGGCGAACTTCTGCTGTTGGACCTGGTAGGTCTTGCGGTGGGTGTCGTGTTGCACCGTCAGTGCTGCGCGGGGGCGGACCGAGAGGCTCCGCTTGGTGGTTTCGACTTCCAGGGAAAGGGCCTGCAGGCTGCGTGAGTCCTCACGAGGGTCGGCATCGAAGTCGGCCAGGAACCGATCGCAGATGGCCCGTTCCAGGGCCGCGTTCCAGTCGATGCCACCCAGGTGCAGGTCTCCGCTGCTGGCCACCACGCAGACCTCGTCCTGGTGGTACTTGACCAGCGAGAGGTCGAAGGTGCCACCGCCGAGGTCGTAGACCAGGATCCGCTGCTCGTCGGCCAGTTCGGTGAACCACAGGCCCTCCGTGCCGAGCACATAGCACAGTGCTGCGGCAACCGGCTCGTTGATGATGTCGACTTGCTTGAGCCCGGCCCGGTGGCCCGCCTCGATGGTGGCTCTGCGCTGCAACTCGCTGAACTGGGCCGGCACGGTGACCACGGCCCGTTCGACCGCTCCGATCTGTTCGTGGGCGGCTGTCAGCAGTTTTCTGAGCACGTAGCTGGCGATGTCGACCGGAGTGTAGTCCTGCCCGTCGATGGTCCAGCAGTGCGAGGGGTCACCGATGTGTCGCTTCGAATTCTGGACAACTCGGTCCGGGCGGACGATGGCGTTCCGCAAGGCCTCGGTGCCGACGACGACCTGTTGATCCTCGTCGAAGAAGACCACCGAGGGCGTCGCCAACTCGCCTTCCTGGTTGGCCAGGGTGACCGGTTCGCCGTGCTCGTTGAGATAGGCCAGGCAGGAATAGGTTGTGCCCAGGTCAATCCCGACGGCGTGCGCTTTGTGCGTCTTCACGTCTGACCGTCCGTCTCTGGCAGCCCGCCTCTCGGTTCCCTGCGCCAACTCGCCACAAGGGACGTGGCACGGCGACTGGCTCCATGCTACCATCACCGCGCCGAGGCCTCCAGAGAATCGTGGTGGGAGGGAAACGGGTGACGCGAGTTGTGGTCTGCTGGAATGGCCCGGTGTTTGGTCGACGGGAAGGGGGGGGCTCGTCGTTGTTCATGCTGCTGGCCTCGATGGTGGTTCCCGTCGTCGGTCTCGTTCCCTCGGTCCCGGCGGCTCCGCCACGCCCCCCCCGTGTGGATTCCCCTTTGATGAGAGGCGTCGGTTTCCGTCGGGCACTCGCGCAGCGGGTCTCGGTGGCGTGGGTCAACAACTCGACGGATCGACTGAATCAGCACACCATCCGCCAACTTGCCGTCCGGTCACAGGAACTCTGGCGAGTCTCGGTCGTCCTCGATCGGCGGATTGATCCGTCCTCGGAGCTGAAGGTCGAGGTGACCAACCGGCCCGTCCGTGAGGTGCTCGACTCGCTGTCGCGTCCGGTCGGTGGAGGCATCAGCGAGGTGGGGAACGCTGTCTACATCGGGCCGGCTGGTGACGCTCGGGTCCTGCGGACACTTGTTCAACTGCGTGAGATGGAGCTCGACCGTGAGATCCGGGGGCCCGGCCGGGACGCTCGGGTCGCCCAGCTGAGGAAGGAGTTGACCATCCGCTTCGAGGACCTGGTCGAACCTCGGGAAGTGCTCGGCCAGATCTCGCGAAAATGGAAGGTCGAGATCGATTCGCTGGATGCGATTCCCCACGACCTGTGGGCTGGAGCCGAGTTTCCTGGCGTGACGGCCACAGAGGCACTGTCGCTGGTGTTGATTCAGTACGGGATGACGTTCCGCTGGAACGGTGCCGGAACGGGGATCCGGATTGTTGCCCCCCGCCGCCCGGTGTCCCTGTCGGCGCGATATCGTGCCAAGGGTGGTCGCGTGCAGGCCGCTTGGGCACTGGTCCGCAAGGAACTTGCCGGGGTTGCGATGGAACCAGCCGGTCCGGGCGAGGTCGGTGTTCGTGGTACCTGGGAAGATCTGCAAGTGGCCAAATCGCTGATCGAACGCGGACGCCGTCCAGCCGGTTCGTCATCGCCTCAACGGTTTCCACCCCTGGCTCGCCGCCGATTCACCCTCAAGGTCGCCCGCGGTCGGGTTTCCGACATCATGAAACAGCTCGAGCAGACCGGCGTCCGCTTTGTCTACGACGCCAAGGCGGTCAAGGCCGCGGGCGTCCGGTTCGACCGGACCGTTGCTCTCGATGTCCAGAAGGTCACAGCCGAGAAATTCTTTGACCGCCTGTTCACCCCGCTTGGTCTCAAGTTCTCTGTCGACGGAGTGACCGTTCGACTGAGCGTGAAGAGGTGACGGAGCTAGTGGTTGGTGACGAACTCGTTGGAGTTCAACACGGCCCAGAAGACATCCTGCAATCCGGCAATCGGGTCCCCTTTGCCGCCCTCTTTGAAGACCCTGTCCAGTGCGGTCATCTCAGACTCTGTTGGTTTTCTCTGCAGGGCGACCAGGAACAATGTCTCGATCTTTCGCGGGATCGCCTTGTAGCGGTTCTTGAGCTGTTGTTGGGCACGGACGCGGGTGAGTTTCTTGGTCCGTACCGGTCGCCTTTTGGACGCGGTCTTGGTCGGCCGGATGTCACCGGAGGGAGAATCGACGACCTGTTGCAGCAGCGATCCATTCGTGGTCGCCACCGCGCTATTGATCAGTGCGCCGTTCATCATCAACAGGGCCTGCGGGATTGTTCCGTTGAACGTCGTTGATTCGTCGTTCTCGTCAGTGCCGAACGTCTGCACGAACTGCCTCAGCCAAGTCCGCCGCTGGTTCTCGGCTGCGTCAAAGCTTCGGCCGGTCTTGTGTGCGTTGGTGGCAATGATCAGCGAATCGTAGAGCTGTTCAGCTCGGAATCCCTTGACGTACATCCTCGAGAACAGAGGCGTGGTGCCGGCGGCCGGATCGTCGTCACCGTTCTTTTCGCCGAATCGGCTCGTCAGGTTGTAGGCCTTGCTGGCGGTGATCCAGCGGATCAATCGTTTCTGGTCGAACCCGGCCAGTCGGAACTGGTCGGAGATGTAGTCGAGCAGTTCCGGGTGTGAAGCGGGATTGTGTGGCCCCATGTCGTCGATGGGGCGAGTGAATCCGAACCCGAAGAAGTGCCCCCAGGTCCGATTGACGATCGCCCTCGCCAGGTACGGTTTGGAGGCGTCGGTCATCAGCCGGGCCAGTTGCCGGCGGGGTTGCGTCTGGTCATTGATCTCGACGCCGGTCCCGTCGACGAACTTTCTCAGTGCTGCTTCCTGGAGCCCGCTGCGTTTCTCAAAGAACTTGACCCCCTTGGAAGGCATGTCGATCAACCGGAACGCATCGCGTGCTCCCAGGCGACGGGTGCCGTCAAAAAACGCGTTCATGCTCCAGAACTGTGATTGTTTCCAGTCGTTGAAGGGATGGTTGTGGCACTGCGTACACTGGACCTGCAGGCCCAGGAACAGGCGTGCGGTGATTGCCGTCGCGGGGACGGCTCCATTGTTGAGATGGGAGACCAGGAAATTGACCGCCGGGTTTTCTTGACTGGTTCCTTCGGCCGACACCAACTCGAAGACGAAACGGTTGTACGGCATGTTGCGGGCGAAGGCCCGTCGCAGCCAGCGGTCCAGGGCCTGTCGGCCTCCCTGGTTGTTGGTCCGCCCAACCAGCAGGTTGCCCCAGATGGTTGTCCAGTTTCGCACGTAGTCCTCGTCATCGAGCAGCTTTTCGACAAACCGCTCACGACGGTCCGGTGACTTGCTGTCGATCAGTTCCACAAGTTCGGCGTACCGGGGGATGTGACCGAGCACGTCCAGTGACACCCGGCGGGCGAATTCTCCGTCGTCGGCACGGGGGGACGCGACGACCTCGTTGTCCGCCCAACCCTGTCGGAGGTGCTTGTTGATCGTCTCGACGACAACTTTGTCCGAATCGGCTGCAAAAATGTTGACGGGGCCGACGGCGAGGGCCAGCAGCACGTACGCCGAAACCGTCCGGGGCAACGCGGAGGAGCGGAGTGCTGATGTGATCATCGATTCGTCCTTTGGGCCGACCTTTTGTGTTGAGACTACTCGTTCCCTATCATAATTCGTTTCGTCGTGGTCGTCCAAATCGGCGTCCCGCCAAAATGGTCGTCCCCGGTCTGTGCCGGGGCAGATGTCGGCCCATTTTCCGTTGGGGGCACGATCACATCGGTGTCCCGGGGTGAGCATTTCATGTTGGAGATTTCCAGTACCGGTGAAATCGATTTCCTGGCCCTCGGTGCGATGGTCCATCGTCTCGACCCCGGCCCGATTCCGTTCCGCAAGGCCAGCGATCTGAGGATCCATGTCAGCGGTGGCGAATTCAACTGCGCGGCCAATCTCTCGGACTGTTTCCGACTTTCCACGGGTGTCGCCACTGCGATGGTCGACTCGCCGGTGGGAGATCTGATTCACGAACGTGTCCGGGCCATGGGGGTTCGTCCGTTCTACAAGATGTTCGAGCACGACGGTGTCCGCGGCCCGAACATGGCCACCGTATACAGTGACCAGGGCGCCGGTGTCAGGGCTCCGGTCGTCTTCTACAACCGTGCCAATGAGGCGGCGGCACTGCTGGGACCTGGTGACTTCGACTGGACCTCGATCACCTCCGGTGGTGTCCGTTGGTTTCACAGCGGGGGAATCTTCGCGGCGCTGGCGGCCACGACGCCCGAGGTGATCATCGAGGGGATGCAGGCGGCCAAGGCGGCCGGCGCCATCGTCTCGTTCGATCTCAACTTCCGGGCCAAACTCTGGGAGATCGCCGGAGGACTGGAGACCGCGCAGGAAACGATGCGACGGATCGTCGAACACGTTGATGTGCTGGTCGGCAATGAGGAGGACCTGCAGATGGGGCTGGGGTTGACCGGTCCCGATGTCGAGTCGAGCGGGAAGCTCGACCCGTCCGCCTTCTTCGCGATGATGGAGCAGGTGGCCGAATCGCTGCCGTCGGTCAAGGTGGTTGCCACCACGCTTCGAGAGGTTCATTCGACCAATCGGCACGAGTGGAGCGCGGTGTGCTGGGTCGAGGGAGAGACGTTTCGAGCTCCCACGTGCGAACTGGATGTGGTCGACCGGGTCGGAGGCGGAGACGGCTTCGCGTCGGGGTTGTTTTACGGTCTTTTGAGCGGACGTGATCCGGAAGAGGCGCTGCGGCTGGGTTGGGCTCACGGGGCCCTGCTGACCACGTTTCCGGGAGATACGACGATGGCGACGCGGGAGCAGGTTGAGGCTTTTGCCGAGGGCGGCTCGGCCCGGATCCAGCGATAGTACGACACAACAATCATCTCCTACCACGAGAAGAGCATGTCTCAGCACGATATCGGATTGATCGGCCTGGCCGTGATGGGGCAGAACCTGGTCCTGAACATGGCCAGTCGGGGCTATTCGGTCGGAGTCTTCAACCGGACCACTACGACGACCGACGAGTTCATCGACGGTACGGCGGCCGGGAAGACCATCTCGGGGTACCACTCGGTCGAGGAACTGGTGGCCAACCTCAAGAGCCCCCGACGCGTGATGCTGATGGTCAAGGCCGGCCCGGCTGTTGATGCCTTGATCGGTCAACTGACGCCTCTGCTGGATCCCGGGGACATCATCATCGACGGTGGCAACACCCAGTTCGATGACACCAACCGGCGGACGACCGAGGTCGAGGATTCGGGGCTGTTGTTCATCGGCACCGGTGTCTCCGGCGGCGAGGAAGGGGCGTTGCTGGGGCCGAGCATCATGCCCGGCGGTTCACCCGACGCGTGGCCGTACGTCAAGGACCTGTTGCAGGAGATCAGTGCCAAGGTCGGTCCCGAGAATGACATCCCCTGCTGTGAGTGGGTGGGGCCGGCCGGTGCGGGACACTACGTCAAGATGGTGCACAACGGGATCGAGTACGGCGACATGCAGTTGATCTGCGAAGCCTACTTCATCCTGAAGCATGCCCTGGGGCTGTCCAACGAGGAGCTCTACCGTGTCTTCAGCGATTGGAATGAGGGCGACCTGCAGAGCTACCTGATCGAGATCACCCGAGACATTTTCACCGTGACCGACGAGGACTCGGGGGGACACCTCGTCGACCAGATTCTCGATACCGCCGGCCAGAAGGGGACCGGCAAATGGATGAGCCAGCACGCGCTGGACCTGGGGGTTCCAACAACGCTGATCACCGAAGCGGTATTCGCCCGCTGCCTGTCGGCTCAGAAGGGCGCGCGAGAGCGTGCCGAGGCGGTGCTGTCCGGTCCGACGGGGACCTACGACGGGGATCGGGATGCGTTCATCGAGGATGTTCGCCAGGCCCTTTATGCATCGAAAATCACGAGCTACGCCCAGGGCTACGTCCAGTTGGATGCGGCGGCCGAGGAATTCGGGTGGGAACTGGACAACGGTCAGATCGCCCTGCTGTGGCGGGGTGGTTGCATCATCCGTGCCACGTTCCTCGAGGACATCAAGGCCGCGTTTGATCGGGACGCGGACCTGGAGAATCTGCTGCTGGACGACTTTTTCCGGGATGCGATCGAAACGGCCCAGCCCAGTTGGCGACGCGTTGTCGCCACAGCCGTGGAACTGGGGCTGCCCGTTCCGGGTTTCTCCGCCGCGCTGGCCTACTTCGATGGATACCGGCGAGGCCGCTTGCCGGCCAACCTGCTGCAGGCTCAACGTGACTACTTCGGGGCACACACCTACCGTCGGCTGGACCAGGAAGGGACTTTCCACACCGACTGGATCCGAGAGCGACAGCTCGAAGACTAATCCGTTGCCAGGACCGAGTGTGGGGCCGCGAGGCCATCGATGGAGTGACGGGGCTGGTGCATCCGCCGTGTCTCCTCGTACGATCTCACATTGATGCTCGACCAATCCGCACACTCGACCGACGATGTTCTGGTCTGCCCGGACGGGCACGGCCGTTTGCAGCTCCGCGGTGACCAGTGGGTCTGCGACGAGTGCGGGTGCCTGGGAGTGGAGCAGGGGGGGGTGCCGCGATTTGTCGAGCAGGATCACCTGGCGAGTTTCGGGACACAATGGAATCGGTTCGATGTCGTGCGGGATGAGGAAGATCGTCGGATCTTCGAGGTGAAGACGGGGGTGAGGCTCGACGAACTGTCGGGGCTGCGAGTGCTGGATGCCGGATGCGGTGGTGGACGATACAGTCGCCTGGCCGCGTTGGCCGGGGCAGAGGTCGTCGGCGCCGACCAGAGCACGGCGGTCGAGAAGGCGGCCGAGGTCTGCCGAGATCTGCCCGCGGCCCGCTTCCTGCAGGCCGATCTCAAGCGGCTGCCGCTGGAGGCCGGGTCATTTGACCTGGTCTTTTCGATCGGGGTGATGCATCACGACCAGGACACCCGGGCCGTTTTCGATGCGGTGTCACAGATGGTCCGGCCAGGCGGACGACTGGCCGTCTGGCTCTATCGTCGCAACACGTGGTGGCAGGAGTGGATCAACGACCGGATGCGACTTCGGACCGCCGGGATGACCGAGAAGCAACTGGAACGCTGGTGCCACAGGCTGGTCCGGCTCGGCGGGGTGCCGGTGCTCAATCGGGTGATCAACAAGCTGGTCAATTTCAGCAATCACCCCGACCCCGAATTGCGGATGTGCGACACCCACGACTGGTACGCTCCAGCCTTTCAGCATCACCACACCATGCAGGAGTTGCGGGAGTGGTTCGAGTCGGCCGGGTTCAGCGGCCTCCACGAGTTGCCTCCAGAGAAGACCGGCCGGTTCTACCGCTGGGCCTGGCGACAGAACCTGATTCCCGGCAGCGGAGTCAACGTGGTGGGGATTCGAACGTCCGACTGAATCCCCATGGGCCGCTACTGGCCCTTGATGTCGTAGGCCAGCAGCGCGTTCTGGTCGCGGAGGAACAGCTTGCCGTCCGCCACGACCGGATGAGGCCAGGCCGGCCGGCCGCTGCGTTGTGGCTGGGCGAACACGCCCTTCTGGACATACTCGGAAGTGCCCGCTTCCACCAGTGCGACCCGCCCGCCTTCGCTGCGGAGATAGATGTGACCATCGGCGTAGACGACGGCCCCCTTGCCGACCGAGCGGTTTCGCCAGGCGACGCGGCCGGTCTTGAGTTCCAGGCAGGTCAGTCCGCCGCCGTCGTTGAAACCGAACAGGAAACCTTTCAGCAGCACCATTCCACCGTGATGGTTCTTCATGTTGCGGGTGTGATAGACCTGCTTGGCCTTTGTCTCCCCGTTAGCGGATGTCAGTTCCAGCAGGGCTCCACCCTTGCCGTACCCCGAGGCGCTGAAGACCAGGTTGTCGGCGGCCACCGGGCTGGAACAGTTGGCCGTGCCGTTGGCCGATCCCGACTGTTTCCAGAGGAAGGCCCCGTCGTTGGCTCGGACACCGACGACCGCATTGCGAGTGAAGTTGACGTACTGCCGAACCCCTCCGACGGTGGTGATGATTGGCGACGAGTAGGCCGCCCCGGGGTTGCCGGGTACCGGCGATCGCCAGAGTTCGTCACCGGTGAGCTTGTCGAGTGCGACCATGGTGGCTCCTTGACCCCCAGGAGTGCAGATCATCTTCTGGCCGTCG
Organism: Planctomycetaceae bacterium; assembly: GCA_002724315.1. Taxonomy (GTDB): domain Bacteria; phylum Planctomycetota; class Planctomycetia; order Planctomycetales; family Planctomycetaceae; genus UBA8437. Next base: position 40,669 of record PBOJ01000131.1, read on the forward strand.
ATCAGCACGCTTTCGCAGATCGCCCACCCAGGCCGGCCACCTTTGAATGTCTTGAGCACGTTCTTCTGCCAGAGGATCTTGCCGCTCTCGAGATCGAGGCAGGCCACGTCGCCGTTGAGCCCCTGGGCGTAAAGTCGCTTTCCGTCGATCGTCGGAGTGCCGCGGGGGCCATTGCCGACGCTGGCGTTGTAGGAGGTGCTGATCTTGGTTGACCAGGCGATGTTGCCGCCGGCCAGATCGATCGCGTGCACGCTCTCGCCGCCCGCCTTCGTCGCCCCCATCGTGTAGGCGCGGCCACCGACGACGCTGACCGTCGAGTAGCCTTCTCCGATGCCCTTGGCTGTCCACAGCAGCTTGGGGCCGCCCTTGGGCCATTGCTTGAGCAATCCGGTTTCGGTCGAAATGTTGTCCCGTTTGGGACCTCGAAATCCGGGGAAATCGGCGGCATCGGCCGGCAGGGTGATGGCCAGCGACAGAAAGCTCGAAAGAACGGCGACGAAAGCAGCGTGTGGACGAATGGTCATCGGCGGGTTCCGAAGAATAGTGGGCGCGAGAGCGGTCGCGGCTTGATGGCGGTGCGACCGGGTGGGCAACTGCGTAGACTATGACGCACCTGCCCAGACGCGACAAGCGCAACCTCCGGGTGTGGTCTGACCGGACAATCCTCCACATCGAAAGGCCCGCCGGCCGGGATCGTTACCGACGATGCAATCTGCTGTCCTGGCTGCCTGTGGCCTGTTGTTGATCGGTACCGTTGTGCGGGCCCGGATCGTCTGGTTGCAGCGGGCACTGATTCCCGCTTCCGTTGCCGGAGGCCTGGTCGGGCTGGTCGTCGTCCAGTTGGCACGAGTGCTGGACGCGCCGGCGTGGAGCGGAACTGAGACCTTCTCGCAGGTTGTCCACTGGATGGCAGTCGACTGCCCGGCGGAATTGTCCGGCTGGCCGGGATGGCTGATTGCGGTGGTCTTCGCCGGACTGCTGCTGGATCGTCCGGCCCGTATGGACCGCGGCGGCTGGCGCCGCGTGATGGCCGAAGGATTGATGGTGTGGGTGATCATTGCCGGACAGGTGGCCCTGGGCCTGTTGGCTACGTGGTTGATCATCCAGCCGCTGTTTCCCGAGATTCCCGCCGGATTTGGTCTGCTGATCGAGACGGGTTGGGCCGGTGGTCATGGCACGGCTGCGGCGATGGGGGGGGTGTTTCGCGACACCGTTGGCTGGGAGCAGGGAGCCGACCTGGGGGTGTTCATGGCCACGGTGGGATTGGGCTGGAGTGTGGTCAGCGGAATTGCGTGGACCAATCTTGCGGTTCGGCGGGGATGGACCCGGATCTCGATCGAGAAGCTGGCCTTGGCCGGCGGGAGCACCCTGGAGCCTGTTGACCAGCGACCGGCGATCGGACGCGGAGTGATCCGGTCGGATGTTCTCGATCCGCTGGTCTTCCAGGCGCTGATCCTGGCGATGGCTTTCCTGGTTGGCGTGGGAGCGTCGTGGGCGGTCAAGAGCGTGGGGCTGCAACTGGTCGGAGGGCTGGAGGGGCGAGTGGCTCCAGAGACGGTCGCCAAACTGCAACGGTCGGTGGGGAACCTTCCGTTGTTTCTGTTCACGCTGTTGGGCGGGTTGGCGGTTCGCCGCGGACTGGATCTCAGCCGCTGGGGCCACCTGGTCGACGGGGATTCGATTCGCCGGTTGACCGCCGGTGCGATGGAGTTCCTGGTCGTGGCCGCAATTGCCTCGTTGAGACTCGATGCCGTGCTGGCCCTGGCCGGCCCGCTGGCGGTGCTGATTGTGCTGGCGGTTGGCTGGACGGCTGTCTGCCTGTTGTGGATCGGCCGTCGCGTGTTGCCCGGCGACCGCTGGATGGAGCTGGGATTGATCAACTACGGCATGTCGACCGGCACCACGGCGACGGGGTTGCTGCTGTTGAGGATGGTTGACAAGGACCTGGAATCGGGGGCGGCCGAGGACTACGCGCTGGCCGCACCGCTGTCGGCTCCGTTTATTGGAGGCGGGCTGCTGACACTGATGATGCCACTGTTGCTGGAGTTCGTCTCGCTGGGTGTCGTCGCAGCGGTAGCCCTGGCCACGGTTGTCGGCCTGGTGGTACTGGGCGTGCTGCTAGGACGCCGTTCCTGAGGGCTCCGTTTCCGGAGGACCCGGCCGATCCCGGTGCTCGTCGGCCAGCACTGCTCTGCGGGTCCACCTGAGCTGTTCCGCTGATGGAGGCGAGGGGATCGCCACGGACAGGATCACCGCGGCGGTCATCGTGGCGGCCCAGGCGGCCGGGACGATCAGGTGTGTCGAGAACGGCACTCCGAAAAACTGCATACTGTAGCTACTGCCGACTCCGACGATTTCACCGAGAACGAAGGCGGGGATCATGTGCCTGGACGAGACCCGCCGGGAGAACATGCCCAGCATGAAGGTGGCCCCCAGCGGCCCCAGGAAGCAGTTGAAGCCTCTCTGGCACAGGTCGATGATGTTGGTGCCCTTGGAGAGGTGATAGAGGCCGAGCGTATAGAGTACGACGACGACGCCCATGGCGGCGGTCAGCATCCGGGCCCGGGCCAACTCTCCTGCCTCGGTGGCCGGGACCTTCGAGAGCGGGCGGAAGAAGTCGACGGTCAGGATGGTGCTGGTCGAGTTGGCTCCCGAATCGATGGTTGACATCGCCGCGGCAAACAGGGCTGCCACCACCAGGCCTCGCAGGATCGACGGCATGTAGTGCCGGATGAACTGAGGGAAGATGCTGTCCTGGGCCTTGTTGAGCGTCTTGCGGTTCTGCGAGCGGGCATCTTCGTCCAGGGATTCGTCCTCCAGCGCTGCCGACGAATCGTTCATCGCGATGCTGGCCGGCAGCGGATGATCCTGGATGTAGTAGGCCAGTGAGACTCCGACACCGGCCAGGATGATACCGATCCCGAAGCTGGCCAGGGCGCTGACGAGGTAACTGGTGCGTGCCGCCCGAACCGTCTTGACCGTGAAGTATCTCTGCAATGCGACCTGGTTGGCTCCGTGGGTGCAGACGAACCAGAAGAACATGCCGATTGAGATCGTGAACACCGTCGAGCGGTTGCCGACGTCCCAGTCGAACCACTGCACCTGCTCGTGTTTGACCTGCTGGGAGTGCTGGATCCAGTCGCCCAGTCCGCTGCCCGTGTCGTAGGCGATGAACCCCATGGTGAACATGGCGCCGGCCATCAGGACCAGGAACTGGATCACGTCGGTCCAGATCACTGCGCGAATGCCTCCCAGGGTGGTGTAAAGGATCGAGAACATGCCGACGGCGATGATCACCAGGTGCGTGTCGGCATCGCGGAAGCCGGTCGAGGGGTCGTTGGTTCCCAGGAACCAACTGACGTCCAGGTGGGCGATGTCAACCAGGGCGCCCGCGGCTGTCAGCACGACGACCGAGATCCAGCCGAACAGCAGCAACAGGCAGAAGATCGCGGCGAGGGCACGGACGGTGTAATTGAATCGCCGACTGAGGTACTCGTAGGCGCTGGTCAGGTCCAGCCGCATGAAGAACGGGATCCACAGCAGCCAGACCACTGTCAGCACCAGGGGGATCGGGAGTTGACGAGTCAGGAAGGAGACCCCCGTGCGAAACATCTCGCCGGGCATTCCGAGGTAGGTGATGGTGGAAAGCAACGAGGCGAAGATACTGATGCCCACCGCCCAGGCGGGCAACGCGCGACCCCCAAGAAAGAAGTCATCGGTTGATTTCTGGCGGCGGGCGATGGCCAGGCCCATTCCCATCATGGCCGCCAGGTAGATCACGATCACCACCAGGTCCGCGGTGCTCAGTCCACCCTCGGGAATCGTGTCGGGTGCGGCGGTGGTGTCGGCGAGCAGAAACATTGCGAGATGGGCCGGCAAGTTGAGGGATCTCGGTCGAGAGTACCGCAGAGTGCAAGCCGGACGCCAGCCAGCGGGTTTGCTGGTTGCAATCGGGACCGGGCAAATGCAGGATGAGACGCCTTCGCGAGGGCCTCGTCGGGTTCTCGGCGGAGCCACAAGTGGCAACCAGGAGCATGCGACGATGAGCACAAGCGACCCGACTGGTGTGACCGAATCCAGATTGACTGAGCTGGGGATCACGTTGCCGGAGGCGCCACCGGCTGTGGCTGCCTACGTGCCGTGGGTGCGGACCGGTTCACTGGTTGTCACCAGCGGCCAGTTGCCTTGGGTCGATGGTGAGTTGTCTCATACGGGGCGGATCGGTGAAGAGTTGACCGACGAGGAAGGGTACCAGGCGGCACGAAACGCGTTGATCAACGCGTTGGCCCAGGTGAAGGAGGCCGTTGGCGACCTGGACCGTGTGGTGAAGATTGTTCGCCTGGAGGGCAACACGCACTCGGCACCCGGTCACCGAGGGCAGCCCCAGGTGCTCAACGGGGCATCCGACCTGTTGCTGGAGGTGTTCGGTGATCGTGGTCGGCACACCCGGACGGCCCTGGGCATCAGCGAAATGCCGCTGGGTGCAGCGGTACAGATTTCGCTCTGGGCCGAGGTCACCGACGGGGAATGATTCCTCCGTCCTGAAACGGCCACGGGCGGCACCCCGCAGGGGGGAGCCGCCCGTGTTGAGCCGTTGGCCTTTCGGCCGAGACGCTACTTGGCCGCAGTTTTGGGGGTCTTGTAGCCGGGAGCGGCAACGAAGGTCACCGTGCCCTTGCCGTCGGCGGCATTCCAGATGCGGATCTCGCCGTCGTAGCTGCCCGTGGCGATCAGTTTGCTGTCGGGCGTGACGGCAACCGAGTAGACCCAGTCCTTGTGGCCGGCGAGGCTGCGGACCTGCTTGCCGTCGCCGACGGTATGGACCCGGGCGGTCTTGTCGGCACTGGAGCTGTAGACCTTTCCGTCCTTGGCCACCACCACCCGGAAGACCTCGTCGCCGAAGCCGCCGATGGCTCGGACCTGCTTGGCATCCTTGGTGTTCCAGACGCGGATGTTCTTGTCGCGTCCGCTGGTGATGACCTGGTTCCCATCGGCACTGAAGCCGACGCCGAAGACTGGCTGGCCGTGGCTGTTGAAGGTGACCAGGGAATCGCCGGTCGTGGCATCGAAGACCTTCGAGGTCTTGTCACGGCTGGCACTGGCCAGTTTCTTGCCATCGGGAGTCCAGGCAACATCCATCACCCAGTCGGCGTGATCTTCGATGGCCAGCAACTGCTTGCCGGTGGCGAGGTCGTAGATGCGGATGGCACGGTCGGCACCGGCGGCGGCAATTTTCTTGCCGTCGGGGCTGTAAGACACGGCGAAGACCGAGTCACCGGTCCGGACCAGATCACCCTGCAGCGATCCATCGGCGGTGGAGAAGAGCTTGATTTCACCGATCTGTCCGGGAGTTCCGGCGGCGACAGCCATCTGTTTGCCGTCGGCCGAGTAGGTGATGTCATAGACCCGCTCGGCGATGTTGGTGATCCGACGGATCATTTTTCCGTCTGCAGGATTCCAGAGAATCACCTCGTGATAACCCGAGCTGGCCAGCTGTTTGCCATCGGGACTGAAGGCGACCGCGGTGACGGGCACCGGGACGCGATACGCCTTGGGGGGCATCGGCTGGGGCCGCTTGGGGACAATTGCAATCAGGGGGTCGTTGACGCCGACTCCGGCGTTGAGTCCCCCGCCGGTGTTGATCCACTTCTTGATCAGTTTGATCTGATCGGCCGTCAGTGGGTCGGCGTCCTTGGGCATCGAACCGTCTTCGATCAGCGCCACCAGGGTGCTGTCATCGGCCTTGCCGGCTTCGAACGACAGGCCGCTCTCGCCACCCTTGAGCGTGGCGGCGAACGAGTCGAGGTTGAGGCGACCCTTGGCGGTACGGGCATTGTGACAGGCGACACAACGCTGGGCGAAGATCGGGGCGATCGAGTCCGAAAACGAAACCATCTTGTTGGTGGCGATCAGGACGCTCTCGTACGCCTTGGAGGCGGTGATCGAGGCCAGCGTCTGCGTTTCGAGTGTCGCTTCGGCCTTGGCCAGTGTCGGAGCGAACTTGGTGATTGCCGCTTCGGTGGTTTTCACCTTCGCGTTGGAGTCGGTGACGGTCTTCTTGGAGGCGGCGATCGTGGCGTTGGTCTTTTTCAGCGTGTCGCTGGCGGTCTTGGCCGCTGTCGCAGCCTTGGTGGCTTTGTCCATGGCGGCCTTGGCCCGCTTCTGGGCGTCGGCGAGCGCCTTGGCAGCGACCGCCGCTTCCTTGTCAGCGGCGGTCTTGGCGGCGGTGGCCTTCTTGGCCGCATCGGTCTGCGGCTTGACGTTTTTCTCGGCGGCTTTCTGGTCGTTGGTGGCCTTGGCGACGGCAGCCTTCAGCTTGGCCACCTCATCCTTCATGCCCTGGGCCTTGGCCCGCGCGGCCTTGGCCGCCGCGGCAGCGGCCTTCTGCTGGGCAGCAACCGCATCGGCCTTTTTCTTCAATTCGGCTTCCTGCAGAACGGCGATCTTGGCCGTGGCGGCCTGTTGAGCCTTCAGGGCGGCGGCGGCGTCGGAGACGGCCTTCTGAGCCTTCGCGGCACTGGCCTTGAGCTTGTTGAGTTGGGATTCAAGCTGCTTCGCCTTGGCGACGGCGGCCTTGAGTGCCTGGGCCGGAGTCGGCTTGCCTTGAGCGACGGCAGAGAGCCTGGGACCGAACACGACGGCCAGCGACAGGATGCTGGTCAACAGGATCGGAGTGAAACGTCTGGAAGGCCGGTTGTCTCGCATGTCATTCCCTTTGATTCGATGAAGTCCGCTCTGCCGGTCGTAGGCGGAACGGTCGCCAAAGTCTTTGTCGTTTACCGGAGTTCCGCAACCGGAAATCTGTGAGAATCTCGGTGATACGGGAGAAGTTGGAAGGTTCTGCGGATGGGAGGGTTTGGGTGGGTTTCTCCAGCATCCGTGCACCGGGGGGCATTGTCAAGAGGTGCCCCGGGCAGAGAGAGACAGTTGGGACGCTGGATACGCATTGGTAGCGCAGGGGCAGGAGTTGCTGGGCCGCGTCGAGAGAGCTCGGGGCCGTTCCGACAGTTGTCGGACTACTTCTTGCGGTGGCGGATCTTGCTGCGCATCCGTCGCTTTTTGCGACCGATCTTGCGGCGACCCTTGCCTGATTTCTTGGTACCCATGAAGACTCTTCGCGAGGGTTGTGTCCGTCACGCTTCCGGGCTCGGTGGCATGTCCACCCCCGCCCGCAAACCGGGACTCTAGCAGGACCGGGCATGTCGTTCAACTGCCCCACGCTAACACTTCCAGCAACCTCGCATGGCGGAAAACGCCGTTGGGGATCGTTATCATGGTGGCTTCCCGGTCACAGAACGGTTGACGACCCGGGACAACATGGCAGGCCAAATGGGAAATACGGGGCGACGACGATGAAATACCGACTGTTGGGACGGACCGGATTGCGGGTCTCGGAGATCTGCCTGGGGACGATGATGTTCGGAGGCCGGACCGATGAAGCTCACTCCATCGAGATCATCTCGAAGGCGATCGACAGCGGGATCAACTTCATCGACACGGCCGACATCTACAACGCGGGGGTGTCCGAAGAGATCACCGGCCGCGCGATCGCCGATCGACGTGACCAGGTGATCCTGGCCACCAAGGGCCGCAATCCCATGGGAGAGGGCGTCAACGACAAGGGGACCAGTCGCGGGTATCTCATGCGAGCACTGGAGGAGAGCCTCCGGCGTTTGGGCACCGACCACATCGATCTCTATTACGTTCACTCACCCGACTACGACACGCCGATGGAGGAGACCCTGCGGGCCCTGGACGACATGGTCCGCTCAGGAAAAGTTCGTTACATCGCCTGTTCGAACTTCCGGGCATGGTACCTGGCGTTGGCACTGGGGATCAGCGACAAGAACGGGCTGGAGCGATTTTCTTGCCTCCAGCCGCTCTACAACATCGTCAATCGCGACATCGAGGTGGAGGTCTTGCCGCTGTGTCGTGACCAGCAACTGGGAGTGGTCAGTTACAGCGGACTGGCTCGCGGGATCCTGACGGGAAAGTACGCGACGTTCGGAGAGTATCCCGAAGGGTCTCGGGCTTCGTTGGACGATCCGCGGATGGTTCAGGCGGAACTCCGTGAGGCGAGCATCGTTGTCAGCCAGCAGCTCAAGGAGCACTGCGACGGCCGGGGCACCCCCTGCAGCCATTTTGCGCTGGCCTGGTGTCTGGCCAACCCGATCCTCACCTCGGTGATCATCGGGCCACGGACAATGGAGCAGTTCGATGACAATCTTGGCTGCCTCGACGTCGAGTGGACCGACGAGGACGAGGCGGTGGTCGACGCGCTGGTGCCGCCGGGTGAACACTCCGGTTCCGGATTCCAGGACGCGGCCTACCCGATCACCGGACGTGGGCGAGGTTGATCATTCGTAGATTTCGACCAAGCGGTCGTCCCGCAACCGGAGCAACTTGTCGAGTCGTTTCTGGTCGAGTTGTCCATCGGGTCGGCTGAGAACCTGAGGCCGGCCTGGAACGGCCCGGCCCGGGGAACCGAGCAGTTTTCGGATCACCATCCGGCGGTGTTCGGCGGTGCCGTCGAAGTCGTAGTCAAATTTCGTGACTCCCGGCACCGCCTTCAGGCTCTGCCACCCGACCCAGCGGACCGCCGGGTAGGGGTCGTCGAGAACGTGGGCCAGCCGGGGAACGATCCAGTCGGTCCCCAGTTCTTTCCCCGACGCCCGGATGGCGGGGCCCCAGCCGAAGTGCCAGGCGGCAATCACCCTCTGGCCCGCGTCGCCGGTCAACAGCCAGCCAAGCGCCGCCGAGACGGCGTTCGGATCCGATTCGGACAATTTCACTCGTGGCTGGTCGTACCACCGGGTGAGATGTTCGGAGGTCCATCCGAGGGTGCGGTCGAGATGGCAGAGGTTGCAGGCGTTGGGGCGGGTGTTGGGTCCGGTGGCTGTGACTCGGGGGCTGTCGATCTGGTGTGAACGGATTGCCTTGAACAGTGCGTAACTGGTGTGCGGCATGTGGCAGTTGTAGCACCGGCTGCCGTCGCCCTTGGCCCGGTGATGGGTGTGGGCTTCGAGCGCTGCGGTCTGGCGGAACTTCGGGTGGCAGGTTGTGCAGGAGGCATTCGACGTTGCCGCGGGAATCAACTGGTCGTTGGCCGGCGCGTTGTGCATTGAGTGGCACGAGAGACAGGACATCTGTCGCGAGTGATCCCCGGTGCCGGCGGGGACCTGGTAGCAGGGTGACCCGAGCAGGCCGTTGTACTCCCGTCCCCCGCTGCGGCAGTTGCCGTCGGCCCAGAAGCGAAACTGGTTACCCGGGAATCCGTCGTCGAGTTTCAGGAAGCGGGCGAATTGATCGAGATCGTCGCCGGGCCGGTAGGCCAGGCCGGTCTTGAGAAAGTTGCGGCTTCCCTCCGAGTCGTTGTCATGGTTGACCATGTGGCTGTGGCATTGGCCACAGACCTGGGAGGTCAGTCGCGGCGTGGTTTTGGCGGGATTGACCACATGGTGGATCGGTGGCTTGTCCGGAGTGTCGCCGGTGACATGCTGCTTGAGCCGGCGGCCGAGGTCCTGGTATTTCCTCACGTGGTCCTCGGCCGGACCGTGGCACGATTCGCAGGCGATCCCGATCTCACCGACACGAGTCTTCGAGAAGATGTTCTGCGGCGGTGGGCCGAGTCCGGGTTCCCCCCCGGTTGTGTGGCAGTGGATGCACTGGTGGTTCCAGGTGCGGAAGTGAGAGAGTGGCGGCTTGTCGGGTGGTTGCAGAAACACGTCGTTGCGATGGACCCAGCGGGCTTCACCGATGTGGAACCGCCACGGGAACTGCCAGAGTTCGCCGGTTCGGTCGCTGGTGATCCAGAAGACCTGGAAGTGATGCGAACCGGTCGTTAGCATCACCCGCCTTTCGGATCGAGGTGGCTCGTCGACGGCCAGGGCTTCGGGAATTCCAGCCGCCTGGGCCTTGTCCCACTCGGGATTGACCATATCGACCCAGAATTCGTCGTCTCGTCGCGACAGCCTGGCGGATTGGCCGTGAGTTTCGAGCTGATGACGGTCGTCGAAATCCTGCCGGGCTCCGGGGACAACTGTCGACGGCGTGGCCACCTGGGTCATCGTGCGGTGGTAGGTCTTGTGCCAACTGGCGTATTCGCCCGGGTGGCAGCTGCGACAGGTCTGTGACGAGACATATCCTCGGTCATCGGACCGCGGTGGGATGTAGGTCTCGGCGAGGACGTCAGGGGGTGCGGAGGCGAGGGTCCAGTAGAGCGTGCCGAGTCCGAAGGAGGCCAGGGGGATCAGGAGCAGCCCTGGCGTCTGCCAGGGGGCCGGCAGGACGCGCCGCGTCAGGACAGTGGTCACCGCGGTCACAATCAACAGCAACAGCAGTTCGGCCAAGGGCAACCGGGCCAGGTGTTCAACGACGTCGGGCATGGCAACCCTCAGAATAGGTTGGCATACGGGCGGGTGGCAACGGAAGTTTGAGCAGCAACGGAGTGGCTCAGAGCCCGCCCAACTGTCGGACGGCCTCGTAGACCACCGCGGTGGCGGTGCTGGCCAGGTTGAGGCTGCGGACTTCCGGGTGCATCGGAAGACTCAGCGTCCGCGCGGCGTGGGTTTCGAGCATCGCCGCGGGCAGGCCTCGGGTCTCGCTGCCCAGAACGAGCACGTCGCCAGGCTGGAACGACGCTTCCCACACTCTGTGGCGTCCCGATTTTGTCAGGAACCACATCGGGCGGTCGCCGAGACGTTCGAGCAACACGGACCAGTTTTCGACCGCTTCCCATTCGACCTGTGGCCAGTAGTCCATGCCGGCCCGTCGCAGGTGTTTTTCGCTGAGCCGAAAACCCAGTGGGCGGACCAGCCACAGCTTGGCGCCGACGGCCAGGCAGGTGCGGCCGATGTTTCCGGTGTTTTGCGGAATGTCGGGTTGGTGAAGCACGACGTGCAGCAGCGGTGAGGAACGCCGGCCAGTCGGTTCGGAGACCGTCTCGGACATCTCGGACTACTCTGTGGTTGCGATCCAGACCTGGATCGTCACCGAGCCGGTCTTCACTTCCCGGGCCCCGTTGGCCGGAACCGTTTGGGAACTTTCGATCGTGTCGGCGAGCGTTTCGCCTCGAATCGTTTCGGCCCACTCCTGGATCGCTCGTTCCGCTTCGGGGTCATCGGCGAGGTAGCCCAGTCGGATGCGATCTTCGATCTCGAGTCCCGAATCCTTCCGCAGCTGCTGCACGCCACGGATGCAGTCCCGAGCCATTCCCTCGCGGAGCAATTCGTCTGAGAGGATTGTCGAGAGGGCGACCTGCACGTCGTGATCGTCGCCGCAGATCCAGTCACTGGACTGTTCGGTTTCGGTCAGCACGTCTTCGGGCAGCAGCGACACGTCCTGGCCATCGAAATTGAGTGTGACGACCTGCCCGTCACGGAGCGGGGCGAGCTGTTCGGGATCGATCTCGGGCAGCTGTTGCCGGATGGTTCCCAGCAATTGGCCGTACTTGGGGCCCAGTGTCTTGAGGTTGGGTTTGTAGACGTAGCGGACCAGCTCGTCGAGTGATTCGCAGGCGGTGACCTGCTTGACGTTCAGCTCGTCTGCGATCACCTCGGCCAGTTGCTCGACGGCTTCCAGTTCTGCGGGATTGGCTGTCGAAAACCGCAATTCCGGTAGCGGTTGCCGGACCCGCTGGTTGGATTCGTCGCGGAGCCGGTGGCCCAGGCGGACGATTTGCTGTGCGGTGGCCATCCTCTGGTTGAGTTCCGGGTCGAGCAGAGTTGGGTCGGCCTGGGGGTATTCGGTCAGATGCACACTGTCGTCACGGTCGGGGTCGTTTCCGATGACGAGGTTGCGGTACATCCGCTCGGCCAGGAACGGGATCATCGGGGCAACGAGTTGCGAGAGCGTGACCAGCACACTGTGCAGTGTCTGGTAGGCGGCCAGCTTGTCCCGGCCGCCATCGCCGGTGTCCTCGTCACGCGATCGCCAGAACCGTCGTCGGTTACGGCGGATGTACCAATTGGAGAGGTCGTCGATCAGGGCAGCGGTGGCCCGGCAGGCCTCGGCCGCGTTGAACTCCGAGAGCGACTCGTGGCAGGTGGTGATCAGGGCCTGGAGGTTGGAGAGGATCCAACGATCCATCTCGGGACGTTCGCTGACGGGGATCGCTTTGCTGGTCGGGTCGAATTCGTCGAGCCGCGCGTAGTTGACCAGAAAGGCGTAGGAATTCCATAGGGGGATCAACAGCTGACGTCGGACCTCGTCGGCGGGCCGACTGGTCACCTGGCAGGTTGGCACGCCCTCGGCCGTTTGGTCCATCGGTCCGTCGGGGGTCTCGATGGTGACCGGCTGGTCGGGGTGACGGGTGCCGAATCTCAGGTCGATCGCGGGATTCTGGGCCAGGTACATCCACCTCATGGTGTCCACGCCCAGCTGCTCGGCCGCCTCCTCGAACCAGATGGCCGTCCCGTCGGACTTGTGCATCGGCTGTCCGGACTCGTTCATCACCAGCCGGTGTCCCAGCAGGTTCCGGAAGGGGGGCGAGTTGTCCATCATCGTGGCCATCGCCAGCATGGCGTAGAACCAATTGCGGAACTGTCCGGGGAAGCATTCGGTCACGAAGTCCGCCGGGTACTGTTCGGCCCAGGACTGGCGATCGGAGTTGTACTGCATCGTCGAGAACGGAACGATGCCGGCATCGAGCCACGGGTTGCCGACATCGGGGATTCTCGACATCACGTTGCCGGTCTCGGGGTGGGCGATCTTGACGCCGTCGATCCAGGGCCGGTGTGGTGTGTGTCCGTCGAAGTCGTCCCAGCCTTCGACGGCGCGTTCGCGAAGTTCCTCGAGCGAGCCGATCACCTCGAAGTCCCCGGTCTCCTCATCAACCCAGATCGGCAGAGCCAGGCCCCAGAAACGTTTCTTGGAGATCATCCAGTCCCGCATGTTGGTCAGCCATTCCAGCTCGCGACTCTCACCGTCGACGGCCTCGGGCAACCAGCGGATCTGGCGGGTGACCTCTTTGATCTCCTCCCGCCAGTCCATGTTGATGAACCACTCGTCGACGAGGCGAAACACCAGTTCGTCGCCGGTGCGCCAGCAGTGCGGGTAGATGTGGGGATACGCTTCGGTGGCGACCAGCAGTTGCTGTTCCCCGAGTCGGTCAAAAACGGCCTGGCGGACATCGGGATCGGTCGCTTCCCGCCCGGTCAGGAAGCCGAACTCCTCGGTGAACCGTCCGTCTTCTCCCAGGGGAGCCAGGGCAACCAGCCCGTTGTCTCGTCCCAGGTGGAAGTCCACATCGCCACATCCGGGCGCGATATGGACAATCCCGGTTCCCTCGCCGGCGACGACATGAGGACTCCCCTTGCTGTCGCGGCCGCCGTCGATCACCCGGTGGCTGTCGGCCGCCGTCACCTCGGACAGGTCCTCGGCCGCAGGCAGGCCCCCGGGGGCCTGCTGGGCAGGCAGGTCGTCGAAGGGGCCACGATAGGGGCGTCCGACCAGTTCGGCCCCCTTCAGCGTCCGTTCCACCTCGTATCCGCCCTGTTCCTTGAACAGTTGGGCGATTGTCTTGAGCTTGGGCACTTCCTCGGGCCAGCCCCATTCGGGACGGCCAAATCCCTCGCGGAACTCCCGATCCAGACGGGCAAACTCCAGGTTGTCGGCAGCGAAGTAGTAGATCGCACCGTCGCGTTTGGCTCGCAACCGGACATAGTCCAGATCGGGATTGACGGCGCAGGCGACGTTGGCCGCGAGTGTCCAGGGGGTGGTGGTCCAGATCAACAGGAATTCGTTTTCGGCGTCGGTCAGCGGGAACCGCACGAAGACGCTCTCGTGAACGCTCAGCCGTCGACCGTCGGCGACCTCCATCTGGCTGTAGGCGCTGCCGCCCCGGCCCGACCAGGGCATCACGTCGTGACCGCGGTAGAGTTTCTCCCGGGTGAAGCACTTCTTGAGAAACGCCCAGATTGTCTCGTTGTTTTCGGTCGAGAAGGTGAAGTAGCTGCCGCCCCATTCGGGGTTGCCCAGCCGAGCGACCAGTTGGTGAGCCGGCCCGCTGACGGTTTCGCCCCGCGGGGTTTCGATGGTCACTTCCTGGTCTGTGCCGATCGTCTCGGCAAGTCGGGCCAGGGTGGCCGGTGTGTCCCAGTCCATCCAGTAACCCAGGCGAACCGACTGCTCGGTCTGCCGGGCGGCGAATCTCAGCACCCGACGCTTGCACTCGGTGACGAACCGGTCGATGCCGAATTCGTGAACGTCGTTCTTGGTCGCCAGTCCCAGGTCCCGTTCGACCTCGACTTCGACCCAGAGCCCCTGGCAATCGAAGCCGTTCTGGTATCGCAGCCGGTGGCCGGTCATCGCCCGGTACCGCTGGTAGACATCCTTGTAGGCGCGGCCCCAGGCGTGATGGACGCCCATCGGATTGTTGGCGGTGATCGGTCCGTCGAGAAAGCTCCACAACGGGCCGTCGGCGTTCTTTTCGTTGAGGCGTTCGAAGACCCGTCGTTCGGTCCAGAACTTCAGCACGTCGTGTTCGCCGCGGACGAATGCCGCGTCGGACACTTTCTGGAAGTGATCGGATGAGGAGGGCTGCTCGGGCATGGTCGAGCCGGCTGGGAGAATGCGCGCGAGAGGCTACTGTATGGGGTGATTTGGCCTTGGGGCAAGACCGGGTAGCGGTGGCCATCGCTGGTGTGGGTCGATCCGGTTAGCCCAGGCGAGCCACGATGCGTGGAATCAGCTCGGCCAGAGACTGACCGCCACGGGCGGCCTGTTCGAGCACCATGTCGATGTCGACCGGGTGGAGCTCCTCGGGCAACCCCATGTCGGTGACGATTGAGAATCCCAGCACTTTCATCGACATGTGTCGTGCCACCAGGCACTCGGGCACCGTCGACATTCCCACCAGGTCGGCCCCCAAACGTCGCAGCATCCGGTACTCGGCACGTGTCTCCAGGTTGGGGCCGGCCACGGCAACGAAGACACCGGATTTCAGTTCCCAGCCCAGTTCCGAAGCGCATTCGCTGGCAACCTGGATCAGTGCCGGATCGTAGGGGTCGCACATGTCCGGGAAGCGAGGCCCCAGGCTGTCGTCGTTGGGACCACGGAGCGGGTTGTCGCCCAGCAGGTTGATATGGTCAGAGATCGCCACGACGTCGGCGAGTTCAAACTCGGGGTTCATCCCGCCAGCCGCGTTGGTCAGGACCAGCGTCTCGGCTCCCAGGGAACTCATGACCCGTACCGGAAACGTCACTTCGGCCAGGGAATACCCCTCGTAGAAGTGGAAGCGGCCCTCCATGGCGACCAACGGGACGCCTCCGAGTGTGCCGCAGACGAGTTGCCCGGCGTGCGACGGGGCTGTCGAGACGGGAAAGTGGGGGATGTCTTCGTAGGCGAAGGTCGTGGCGTTCTCGATCTGTTCAGCCAGGCCGCCCAGTCCGGTTCCCAGCACCAGTCCGATGGCTGGTGGGGTGGCCCATTGTGCCGAAATGACCTGGCAGGCCTCGTCGATCCGCTTCCGCAATTCGCTCATCTGTTCCCTCGACTCTCAGATCATTCCACGTTCAGACCGGCAGCCGATGTTCGACCAGTTTTTCGACTTCGGCGTCGTTGGTGATCTCCTCAACCGCTTCGGTCCATGCGGCGCCATGGATGAATGAGGCGATCGCCGGGTCGTCCCGTTTTGTTGCCCCGATCACGTTTCTGCTCTGGCCCCGGCTCATACGCAATTGTTCGGGGATGGCGAGTCTCCGTTCACCATGTCCTGCCACGGTATGCCGGAGGCCGTGTGGTCGCCGAAAAGTGTCCGTCGCGTTCAGTGCCCAACTGATTATTCAACGGATTCCGACTTGTCAAGGACTCGGTCCGGACGAATGCGTTGGCCGTGGACAGTCGATCTTGAACGTCTCACCGACACTGTGTTATATGCCGGCGATCCTGAGCCATCTCACCCGGCCGGCCATCGCATGTCCACAAGTGATTCCGAATCGCAACGGTCCGAGTTGCCGGAGGTGTCGAGTGGGCGACAGGGACGGATTGTGGCCAGCCGGGGGCATCGCGGCCGAGGCATAGCGGCGGTCGTCCTGGTAGTGCTGTTGCTGGCGGTGATCTCGGTCACCACCGGGCTGTTTGACGTCGACGACGAGGCCGCGCGGGCCGAGACCCGTCGGAGGGTCGAATCGGCCCTCGAACTCCAGGGCGTTAAGCTCAAGCCGGTCCGCTCTCATCAACTGGCAACGGAAACGCCGGCGGCATCCGAGGCAACCCTGGTAAGGCTGGCTGATGAACATCTCGAAAACGGACGTGTCGTCACCGCTCTTCTGGAGCAACTGACAGGCCTCGGTCCGCTGGTGGTCAACCTGGCTCAGACCAGCGTCTCGGGTGACGGGATTGAACCGATCGTGTCTCGTCCCGACGTCCTGGGCCTGATCCTGCTGGGGACCGGCATCGATGACGAGTCGCTGGCCTCTCTGCGAGGACGTGCTCAGTTGAGGACGCTGTCACTGGAACGCACCGCGGTCTCCGACCAGGGGCTTTCTCACCTCAGCCGGCTCACCGGGCTCCGGCAACTTTATCTCACCGGGACGCGGATCACCGGCGAAGGTCTCGATCGTCTCGCCGATCTCACCCGGCTCGAATCGGTGAAGCTGGGTGACACCGAAGTCGGCGATGCGGGGCTGGTTTCTCTCGCGCGACTCCCCCGGCTCAAGTTCCTCTCCCTGGATCGGACCCGCGTCACTGATGCCGGTGTGCCGGTGCTGGCCGAAATCCGGTCCCTGGAATTTCTGGATCTCCACAGCACCTGGGTCACCGACGAAGGCATCAAGAGGCTTCGCGATGCGTTGCCCAATTGTCGGGTCGAACACTGATCCAGTGACCGGTTGACGGGGGTGAGACCGGGCCGCTCGATTGCACGGGGCCGAAAGGGCGATTAGCCTTACCGCCGTCACACCGACCGGGACCAGAAGGAGTGGTGCAATGAGCCGACAGCCGTTCTTCGATGAGCATCGAGAGGTGTCGCGGAGATACTTTCTCCGACAGAGCATGGAGCTTGGAGGTGGTGTCGGAGCGTTGGGCCTGGGGGCTGGGGGATTGCAGGCCGCTGAAGAGTCCGAAGCGGTGGCCAAGGCCCGTGCCGCCCTCGACGCGCAGATCAAGGGCCTTGAGTACCTGACAGAGCCCGACAAGTTTGTCCCGGTCGAGCGGGGCAACCCGTTGCCGTACAAATTGCCTCCCGAGAAACTCAAGTCGGCGGGAATGACGCGGGAGTCGTGGCGGTTGGAGGTCCTGCCCGATCCGGGATCGAATTCCCAGGTCGAGCGTCCCTTGCGGGTCGCTGACGGAACCGCGTTGACATTCGACGCACTGATGAAGCTGGCAGAAAAACACTCGGTCCGCTTTCTCAAGACGATGACCTGCAACAACATCGCTGCACCGCTGGGTACCGGTTTGTGGGAAGGGGTGCCGTTGCGTGAAGTGATCTGGATGGCCAAGCCCACCTCCAACGTCCGTCGGGTGTGGTTCTATGGCTACCACAACGAGGACCCCAAACAGGAGTTCCGTGGGTCTTTGTCGGTCGGACGGGTTCTGGAGGATCCTCCGGACACCCCGCCAGTGATCCTCTGCTACAAGCTCAACGGTGACTGGATCTCCGGCAACCGTGGTGGCCCGGTGCGGATGGTGATCCCCGAGAGCTACGGGTTCAAGAACATCAAGTGGCTGACGAAGGTCTTCCTGACCAACCGGTTCAACGCCAATGACACCTACGAACGGGGCAACAACGACATCGACAGCTGGATGAAGTCGATCGCGAGATTCATCAGCAAGCCGCGGCGAGGTTCGGCGGGGGTGCCGATTCCGTTGACGGGCCTGGCACAGGTCGGCATCAACGGTGTGTCGAAAGTGCAGGCCTGGCTTCATCCCAAGGACAAGCCGCTGCCGAACGGCGATCCGTATTTCCAGAAGGCACCGTGGCAGGACATGAAACTGCTGCCCCCACCGATGGATTTCGGGGGCGGGTTGCCCAAGGACGCGATCGGACCGGGCGTCTCCCCGCCGGTTCACGGGTTTGATCCCAAGACAGGCCGACCCACGTCGTGGCCGCAGGCCTACTCGCTGGTTCACTGGGCCGGCCTGTTGCCGGGTGTCGCGGCTGGACGCTACGAACTCAGGTGTCGGGCGATCAACAACCGTGGTGTGGCTCAGCCGCTGCCTCGCCCGTTCCGCAAGAGTGGGGCCAGCGACATCGAACGGGTGAGCCTGACCGTTCGGGATTGAATTGACGGCCAGGCCGACTTCGACGGACGCGAAGATGAAGCTGCTCGATCGCCTGGAACGACGCTTTGGACGCTTTGCGGTCCCCAATCTCGCGTTGTTGATCGCGATGGGCCACGGGCTGGTGCTGGTGATGAGCTGGCTGAATGCGTCTCAGCCGGGATCGGCCGACGTGTTGCAGGATTGGCGTCTGCAAGGCAGCGAGGTCGTTGCCGGTGAGTGGTGGCGTCTGCTGACGTTCCTGTTCGTTCCCCCCGGCAGTGACATCCTGTTCCTGTTCGCGTTGTACCTGTTCGTGGTCATGGGCGGTGCTCTCGAGAACCAATGGGGGGCATTCCGTTTCAACGTCTACATGCTGGTGGGCTGCGTGTCCTCGGTAGCGGTGGCCTTCATCGTGCCCGACCAGGCAGTGACGGTGGGGTACCTGGGCCTCAGCGTGGTCTTGGCCTTCGCCTGCCTGTTTCCGGATTTCCGGCTTTACGTGATGTTTGTGTTCCCGGTACCG
Organism: Planctomycetaceae bacterium; assembly: GCA_002724315.1. Taxonomy (GTDB): domain Bacteria; phylum Planctomycetota; class Planctomycetia; order Planctomycetales; family Planctomycetaceae; genus UBA8437. The sequence continues at coordinate 59,396 of PBOJ01000131.1, forward strand.
ATCAAGTTCCTGGCCTGGTTCGTCTGGTTCTACTATGGCGTGACCCTGCTTTCCGGCTCGAACTGGCTGGACAAGCTTCTGGTCCTGGCATCGATCCTGAACTTCGCACTGTTTTTTGGCTCCGACATCCTGCTGAAGATCCGTTCCAGCAAGCGGCGGCAACAGCACCTGCGGCAGGTGGCGCGCGAGGAAGTGACGCCGTTTCACACCTGCAGCCACTGCGGGCTGACCGACAAGGACGACTCGCAGATGCTGTTCCAGTACTGTTCGCGATGTGACGGTGATCACGAATACTGCCAGGATCACCTGCGTGACCACGAGCATGTCGTGGAAGAGGGCGAGGGACTGCCAGCCGGCTAGTCGTCAAAATAGTCGTCGGCAAAGAAGACCAGCACGGCTGCGACAGCCTTCTTGCCGCCGTGGCTTCCACAACAGTTGGACGCGGACCCCCACGACGAGCCTTTCTTGCGGATCGTGCCGCCGCTTTCGATCCGGCCGATTGCATAGCCACGCCGTCTGACCGTTCCGTTCGACTCGATCTTCCCCACCGACCTGCCTCGCCTGCGGATGGTGCCGTCGCTGTCGATCGATCCGACCGAGCTGCCGCGTTTGCGGACTGTGCCGTTGGATTCGAAACGGCCCACCGAACGGCCCCGGATGCGGATCGTGCCATCGTCGTCGATCTTCGCCCAAGACGAGCCACTCCTGCGGATCACGATTTCCGCCTCGGCATCGATCACCATCACGCCCAGCAACAAGATGGTCATTAGCCAATGGTACGGGTTGGTCATGGAGAGATCCTCCTGTTCCGGTGTGGATGATGTCGGTCCTGCGACTCCATCGAAATCAGCAATTGGCGTGCCGGAAATGTGGAACGGGACAGGCTGGAGGTGAGAGTGCGAACGTGCGTATCGGATCGATGACAGGTGTCCCCGAATCGAGACACTGCTGCATGCCAACATCAACGGGTTTCCCCGTCGGGGGTGTCCGTCCTAGACTGGCCGGTCGGTTGTCTGTGTGATACGTGGTTGTTGTCAGGAAATGGAACGACGCGGAGAGGCATGAGATGAGCGATCACGGCGTGTCCGGGCGTGTGGCGTTGGTGACCGGTGGGTCGAGGGGAATCGGTCGTTCCATCAGTGAGCAACTGGCAGCGGCTGGAGCCCGAGTGGCTGTCAATTACCGGTCGGACCACGATGCGGCTGCATCGACGGTCGGAGCGATTCAGTCGGCCGGGGGCACGGCGGCAGCATTCGCGGCGGACGTGTCTGTCGATGACGAGGTGGAACGGCTGGTCCAGGATGTGACCGAAGAGCTGGGGCCGGTGGATCTCCTGGTCAACAACGCAGGGATCTTCGACTACGGGGGACACCAGGAGACGACGGCCGAGTTGTGGCGACGGACGATCGATGTGAACCTGACCAGTGCCTTCCTGGTCAGTTGGGCGGTCAAGGACGGGATGATCGAGCGGGGTTACGGGCGGATCGTCAATGTGGCGTCGATCGCGGCACTGCGGCCGCGGCCCAAGTCGATCGCCTACGCTGCCAGCAAAGCGGGGATGATCGGTTTGACGCGGAGCCTGGCCGAAGCGGTGGCCCCCGATGGGGTGCGGGTCAACGCGGTCGCGCCGGGGTTGATCAAGACCGATATCCTGACCGATGTCGACCAGTCGGTGCTCGACGGATTAGTCGAGGCGACACCGATGAAGCGAATCGGTCAGCCCGAGGACATTGCCGGGGTGGTCGTCTTTCTGCTCGGTGACGACTCGAACTTCATGACCGGGCAGACACTGGTCGCCAGCGGCGGTCGAGTGACGTTGCCATAGTCGAAGCGGGAAGAACTCAGCCGGTGGCAGTTCCTCCCGGACCTCCGTTCATCAGTTCTGTGATCTGGGCGCGGTCTTCCGGAGACGGCATCCCGTAGCTGAGTTCGTACCCGAACAGTTGCGGCACGGTGGCCGAACCGAAACGCCCGTCGAGGATCTCGAGGTACTCGGAGGTGATCAACGCGGGGTGAACGACTCCACAGGCCCGTGAGAGGGTCAGCACTTCCTTGCGGAGCGTCATCACGTAATTGGCCAGTCGGTCGGCTTTCAGTAACGGGTCGAGTCCCCTCACCAGCCACCGGTTCTGGGTGGCGACGCCGGTGGGGCAGTGGCCGCTGTGGCACTGCTGGGCCTGGATGCAGCCGATCGAAAGCATTGCCTCACGGGCCACACCGACCATGTCGCAGCCCAACGCGAAGGCGAACAGGGTCATTTCGGGGAATCCCAGTTTGGCCGATCCCTGGAAAACGATCTTCTCGTGCAATCCTCTCTCGGCGAAGACCCGGTAGACGCGACTCATCCCGATCTTGAAGGGCAGGGCCACCCGGTCGGTGAAGACCAGTGGGCCGGCACCCGTCCCCCCCTCGCCCCCGTCGATCGTTATGAAATCCACTCCGCGTTCCGTGTTGTCGCTCAGTCGGGCCAGGTTGTGCCAGAGATCCATTTCCCCGACGGCGGACTTGATCCCCACCGGCAGCCCGGTTGCCTCGGCGATGTTCTCGACGAAGTCCAGCAGGCTGTCGGCGTCAGAGAACGCCGAATGTGACGACGGGCTGATGCAGTCCACTCCCATCGGGATCCCGCGAATCCGGGAGATCTCGGGCGTGATCTTCGAGGCTGGCAGGATGCCGCCCAGGCCGGGCTTGGCTCCCTGGGAGAGCTTGATTTCCAGGGCCCGGATGGACGGGTGTTTGTTGGTGGTCTCGACCAGGTGGTCGAGACTGAAATTCCCCTGTTCGTCTCGACAACCGAAATAGCCGGTGCCAATTTGCCAGATCAGGTCGCCCCCCTGGAGGTGATGGGGGGAGACGCCTCCTTCGCCGGTGTTGTGCAGGCAGCCGGCCAGGCAACTGCCGGCGTTGAGGGCGTGGATAGCGTTTCCGCTGAGCGATCCATAGCTCATCGCAGAAATGTTGACGATCGAAGGCGGGCGGAACGCGCGGCGACGGCGCCGGTGTCCACCCAGGATCTTGGCCACCGGAATGGCGTAGTAGGGGTCGTAATCGGCCTCTCCGGGGAGTGGACTGCGGACCGGGAAGGAGGAGTGTTTGATGATGAGATAGTTGGAGGACTGTTCGAGTTCGCTGTCGGTGCCAAACCCGAAGTAGTTGTTCTGTTTCTTCGACGAGGAGTACACCCAGCGGCGCTGGTCGCGGTTGAACGGAAGTTCTTCGTCATTGCCGGTGACGATGTACTGTCGCAGTTCGGGGCCGATCGCCTCCAGCAGATAACGGAAGTGCCCAATCACCGGAAAATTCCGCAGGATAGCGTGCCTCCGTTGGGTGAGATCGTAGACGAGCACCAGCAGCAAGCAGCCACCGATCGCAACGGCTAACCAGACGAATACCATTGACCACTCTCTCCTGTCTCCATCGTGTGCCGTGACCGGGACACAGTATCGACCGGTCGTCGCGGTGTGGCAAGCAGGTGCTTGACGCGGCATCAGAGAATAGGTTGGATAGCCCCTGTGGATCGTCGCGGCCGAGCCTCGCGACTTTCGGAGTGGTTGGACGAGGAGACGACCCGATGTTGGTGATTCTCGGTTTGGCTGCCGGTGTGCTTGCGCTGGCTTTCACCTTGGGACAGATCCAGGGCCGCAATCCGGCCTTTTGCGCCGGGGCTGTGGGTTGGGGGTTCTCGGTGGTGCTTGCCGGGGGATCCTGCGGGTTGGTGGCGACCGGCCTGATGCAGGACGCTTCGGCGTTGCAGGGTGAACGGGATGCCGTGAAGGCGATCGAGAAGGAACTGGCCGCCAAGAAGGGGGCCGTGCCGGCCGGAGCGGCCGTGCCGGGGACGCCGAAGCCGGGTGGTCGTACCGCAGTCGTTTCTACCAAGGGCGGCGGCCGCAAGGGCAGCAAAAAAGGCGGGAGAAAAGGTGGCAAGAAGGGCAGCAAGAAGGGCGGCAAGAAGGGCGGTTGGGGCCGACGCAGTCGTGGGCCGGTCGTGCCGATGACGCCCGAGCGTGAAGCGCGGATTGCCGCATTGCGGAAGATGGGAGCGAGGTTCCAGGCTCGCGGCGGCCAGGTGGTGCGGTTGCAACTGGCTGGCCCGGAGATCACCGACAAGCATCTTGAATTGGTCGATGGCCTGTCCGACACCAGTGCGTTCCACCTGCACGCTCCCAAGGTGTCCGCAACGGCGATGGCTCCTCTGGCGACGATGACCGGTCTCACCGAACTCGACATGACCGGGACTCCTCTCAATGACGAGTCCCTGGTGCACCTCTCGGGAATGACCAAGCTCGCCGAACTGAAGCTCGCCGACCAGGCAATCACCGACAAGTCGGCGATCGTCCTGGCCAAGTTGACCGCCCTGAAGACGCTCGATCTGACCAACACGAAACTGACGGACAAAGGGGTTGCGCGTCTGGCCGGCCTCAAGTCGTTGACAAGGCTGGTGCTCAGCGGGACCCAGGTTGGAGATGACGGCATCGGCGCGCTGGTCGGAATCACCGGGCTGAAGCAACTGGAGATCTCTCACACCCAGGTGACTGATGCCGTGGTCGACCACCTGTTGAAGTTCCGCAATGCCGAGTTGTTCTGGCTGACCCGGGGAGCAGAAGGTGTCAGCGACAAGGCGATTGCCCGGATCCGCGTCGATCTCAGGACCTGCGTGGTGAGATTTTCTGCGGTGGAACTGAAGGGCAAACTCAGGGACGGAGCGGCCAGCGGGGGCGAGTGAATCAGTCGTCGGAATCGAGTTGCAACGACAGTTCGATTTCGGCCGCGACGGCCTCCTTCAGGTTCCTGAGTGCCCGCACCCACATCGTGCGGACCGCCCCCGACGATCGGTCCAGCCGTTCGGCGATCTCATCGAAGGGGCGTTCCTCGATGTGGCGGAGCACCAGGAGTTCGCGGTGGGTTTCGGGAAGCCGGGCCAGGGCGTCGGCCAACAACACGGCGCGTTCCTTGCGAACCGCCGCCAGCGAGGGGCTGGTGATTGAGGCTTCGAGCCAACCGGCCAGGATCCGGCTGGGATTCTCTCCACCTTCACCGCCGGCCCGTTCGCGGCCGGCATCTCGACGGGCGGCCCCCAGGTGATGGTCGACCTGTCTCAGCACTTCCCGTTCGGCGATCCGTCGTAGCCAGGCCTCCCAGGCCGGTTGGTCGGCTCCCTGAAACGTCTCGATGTGTCCGGCCACCCGGAGCAGCACATCCTGGACGATGTCGGAACTGTCGACCCTGCCCGCCATCCGCCCCCCCCGAAACCGGGCTCGTACAAGCAGCGAAACGAAGTGGCGGTACCGGCCCAGCAATTCCTCCAGGGCCTTGGGTGTGCCTCGGCGAGCCTCAGCAACCAGGGAATCCAGTGGTGGACGATCGTCGTTCATCTCAAGCCTGTTCAACGAGTTAGGTCAACCCGTCGTGTCGGAGTTGGAAAAAGACGAGAAAAATGTCGCGGGGCGCGTAACACCGCCGGGGCATTTCCGTTCTGTGATTGTAGAGCGGGGCAGACCCGCAACAAGCCGGACCCGTGGAACGAAAGGATCTTCATCATGTCTATGGTCACCACACACATCAGCTACCTGGTCATTAGCGTGGGCGTCACCATCTGGGTTGCTCGCACGTTGCGGAAGCACGGAATGATTTACCTCTCCGACAAGACCGACTCGAAGCCGGAGGTGGCCGAATCGTTCAGCAACCTGTTGATCGTCGGTTTCTACCTGATCAACCTCGGGTTCGAGAGTCTGGCGCTGAAGTACGGAGGAGTGGCCACCGACACGGTGAGTGCCATCGAGTTGCTGAGCACGAAGATCGGGTTCGTGTTGCTGTGCCTGGGGGCGATGCACTTCATCACTGTCGCGGTGCTGACCAAGAGTCGCCGTACGGCCGTGACTCCGCCCCCGACCGCTCCCGCATACCTCCGCTAGGGTTGCCAACCACGGTCCGGTCCCGGTGGTCCGATCCGGTCAAGTGATCGGGCGGGCCACCGCGGGCCGAAGGAAAAGGAATCGGAACGATGTCTCCAATGGCCATCACCTACGTCCTCTACCTGGCCTTCTCGCTGGCAGTCACTTTCTGGGTCGGGCACACGCTGTTCGTCAACGGGCGGGTGTTCCTGATCGAGATCTTCGAGGGAGACGCCGTGCTGGCCGACTCGGTCAATCGCCTGATGCTGGTCGGTTACTACCTGGTCAACGCGGCCTTCGTGACACTGATGCTGAAAACATCCGAACGGGCCACCGACCTGATTTCCTCCATCGAGATGCTCAGCAGCAAGGTGGGCCTGGTGATGCTGGTGCTGGGCGTGTGGCACCTGTTCAACCTGTTCGCCTTCAGCTGCGTCCGGCGGTACAACGCCTCGCGGCGGCCAGCGGTTGCCTGAGTCCGAAAAACGCTGTTGGCAGATGACGCCGTCGTCCGGGGTCACTCGCCGCCGACCAGGCTCAACAGGTTTCCGGCCAGGGTGGTCACGACAATCCTGCCGTCGCGGTCGACCAGGAGTCCCCCCGGCAACGGTTCGTCCTTCACCTCGTGTCGCCACGTTGCCTTGCCGGAGGCCTGGTCAAAGGCCACCACGAACCACTGGGGTTGAGCACGGTACTTCTGCTGGTGCTGGACCACGGCCACGATGGCATTGGGACCCACCACCAGCGACATCGCCTCGAACTTGTTGCTTTCACCCAGAGAACTCTGCCAGCGAATCGCCTTGGTCTTGCTCAAATCCGAGGCGACCGTGCCCCGGCTTCCCTTGGCCGGTTCTTTTGCATTGATTCTCTCCAGGACCTTGCTGGTGTCACAGCAGGTCAGCAGGCCGTGCTTGAAGTTGACCAGTGCCACGGTGGACGTGTTCCAGGCCGGCGGGATTCCGCCGAAGTTGAGCCTCAGGCGACGCTTGGCCGTGTGCACTTCGAAGCTGCCCTTGCTCGAGACGTTTCGTGGCGAGGAGAACAGGATCCGGCCCCCGGCCACCGGGACCTTGCCGCCAAGCACCCCGACGTAGCGTCCGTGATTGGACTGCGGCCGCCCCTGCGACCTGGCCTTGACCAGGCACTTACCGGTCTTCAGGTCAAACGGAGCCGGAGAGATCTGGTTGCCGCCGGCGAGTATCAGGCGGCCGTCGTGGATCGTCAGGTTGCCCTGGGCACTGATTCCCTTGCGAATCCCGGCATTCAGGTGACCGGTTGAATTGTTCTGCCATTTCAAGGCACCGCTGACGGCGTCAATGGCGAAAAGGTAGGTGCCGTCGTGATCGATCATGCCGGCGGCAAAGTAGGCGACGCCATCGGCGACAAGCACGCCGGTGTTGACCGGCCAGGTTGAGGTGAGACGGCCGTAGGCCATGATCTGGCGTTCGACCGGAGCGGCGCGGAACCGCCACAGCGGGCGGCCGGTCGCCGCTTCCAGGCAGTAGACGAAACCGTCACCGGCTCCGGCGTACAACCGTCCGTCGGCGATGGTGGGAGGCATGCGAATCGGAGCATTGGTCGGGAAAGTCCAGCGGACGGCACCCGAGCCGGCATCAACTGCACGGATGACGCCGTCCAGTCCGGTGGCGAAGACCAGTCCGGCCGCTGCCACCGAAGGAACTGGCTGCGATCCTGCCGGATGGTTGAAACGCCAGGACGGCTTGATCGATGCCGGCAGTTTTACGGGAGTGCTTGATGAGCGGTCGTTGTCGCTGCGATGGGTGCTCCAGTCGGATTCGGTGACAGCCAGTTCCTTGACCTGGGTCGCGTCGGCAAAGCGTTCGAGCCGTTCGGCGGTCGTGGCCACCCTGGCGAACTGAAAATCACCGGCCGAGCATCTGGCGACGTTGCCGATCAGGCTCAGATTGCAGTCACACTGCCAGGGGCCGAGATACAGCAGACCGTTGGCAGGCAGCGCCCCGTCGTTGCACGCCGGGCGGATCGCTCCGTCGACAGTCGGTTTTTTTGCTCCGCGATCGTATCGCAGCGTGCCCTCACCGCGGACGAAGAACGAGTCGGAACTGGCCGTCAGCCGGGTGCAGGCGACCTTGCGGAACCCGAGATCCTCGACCACTCGTCCGGTGGAGGGTTCGATGGCCACGTGATTGCCGCCCTTGCCGACGCCCAGGATCACCCGCCCGTCGACAAAGATCGCGTTGGGATTGTTGGTGACCTTTTTCTTGTGCCACAGCTTGTAACCGTCGGCTGTCGAAATGGCCACGACGTTCATCCGGGTCTGGCCCTGGATGATTACCGCGTCGGGCGTGAAGACGGCCAGGCACGCGCTGCGAAATCCCGGCGTCGAACTCAGGCCCTCACCGGGTTGCTCGATCAATCCCAGCACGTCCTTCTCGTCGTTGGTCCAGACCACCTTTCCCGTCTTGGCATCGAGACAGCGCAGATGCTGGTCGGGGCAGTACAGCACCAGCTTGTCCTGGCCCAGGGTCATGCCCCGTGAGTCGATCGGCTTGCCGGTCTCCTTGTGGACCCACAGCACCTTGTTGGTCTTCAGATTGATGGCGGCCAGTGCGGTGCCGAATCCCCATGGCACCCGGGGCTTGCTGTAGTAACCGCGGCTGAGGTCCGACCAGCTCCAGCCGCCGAACGAACGGTCGCCCTTGGTGGTGACCACGCCCTGGTCCCGAGGACCGGCGAGGGCGTAGAGGATGCCGTCGCGGATGACCATCCATTTCCAGTGTCCCACCAGTCCGGGGATCCGCAGTCGTCCGAGGTCGGCACCAGTCTGGGGGTGGATTCTCTGACAGCCAGGGCCGTTGATCATGTAGAAGGTGTCCCGGGTGGCTACGAAGGCCGATCGATGAACGAGGTAGCCCTCCGGCAGCGACTTCTGCCACAGGATCGTGCCGTTGAAGCCGTTGCGAGCGATGAGCTTGTTGAGCATCTTCCACTCGCGGCGATGGTGCGCGATGTGACCGATGGCCAGAAACGTCCGCCCGCCGGCGGCAGTGGTCACGCTGGGCATGCCAATGTAGTACGGCATGGCCATGAACTGGGTCATGTAGGGCGCCTTGATCACGCTGTCAGTGGACACCGGATTGTTGTCGGGACCGTGCTCCCAGTGGCTCCAGTCGGCAGCGCCCTTCTGTGGAGGGCGGCGGCGAGTGACCAGTTGCTTGCCGTCGGTGCGGATCAGGGCGCCCTCGGGTCGCAGGACCCGCATCGCTTCTTTGTCGCCGAGTTTGGGGGTGGCCGTGATCACCGCGTCGATCAGCCGGTCGGCGTAGGGGAGTTGCGTGGCGTCGCCGGCTTGGATCACGAGCCGATCGATTCCCAGCCCGGCTTCGTCAGCGGCCTGTTGAAGGCGAGCCCGCGCCTTGGCGTCGGGTTCGCGGACCAGCACCAGCAGGTCACTGGATTGGACCAGTTCCAGGACCACCTCCGCCTCCTGCCCCACCGCCACGCACAGTCCGCGATTGACTCCGACCTGTTTGAGCAGCGCCGCAGCTTGCTCGGCCGCCTGTTGGGGATCGGCCGAGTGCACCGGGGACAGGCCGGCGGGCACGAGAGCCAGCGTGAGCAGGAACAATCCGGAATGGCGGACGGTCAGTCGTGGAGGATTCATCAACGGGTCTCCGGCCGGGTTGAGGATCGAGCCGGCAGTCTACCCCGTGCCCGGCACCCATGCCACGGAACGGCGCCTCGCGGAGATCTAGAGGTCATCCGGTCTCGGCGATCCGTTGCCAGAGCCGCGACCAGGCCTGTTGGCCGCGACGAAAACTCGAAATCCGAAAGAATTCGTCAGGAGCATGAGCCCGTTCGTCGTCGAGTGCGAACGAGAAAATCACCGTGTAGACGTCCAGGTGTTCGCGCAGCAAGCTGCAGATAGGCAATGTGCCTCCCGAGCGAGTGTAGTAGGGCGCGGAGCCGTAGAGTTCTTGCAGTACGTCGCCGGCGGCCAGGTTGCCGGGATGGTCGCCGGGCACCAGGTACGGGCGAGCACCCGATTCGCTGACCGTCGTGGTCGCGGTCACTCCCGGAGGCGCGTGCTGCTCGACGTGCCGACGAATGCACTCGGCAACCATCGCCGGGTCCTGATCGGGCACCAGGCGGCACGTGATTTTCGCGTGGGCCTCCGAGGGCAACACCGTCTTCACACCGTCGTCGGTGAACCCACCCCATGTTCCGTTCACCTCCAGCGTCGGACGACACCAGGCTCGTTCGAGCGTCGAGTAGCCGGGTTCACCGAACAACTCGTCGACCCCCAGCCCGTTGGCATAACTCTCATCGTCCTGGGGGATCGTGGCGATCTGCTCCCGATCGGACTCTCCGGGGGTGATCACCTGGTCGTAGAAGCCGTCGATGGTGATCCGGCCCTGGTCGTCGCGCATCGAGGCAATCAGGCGGGCCAGGGCATGGATCGGGTTCTGCACGGTGCCGCCGTACTGACCCGAGTGGAGGTCCCGGTTGGGGCCAACCAGGTCGATTTCGACGGCGCACAGCCCCTTGAATCCGACCAGCAGGTTCGGCTGATCCTCACTCCACTGGCCCCCGTCGGCGCTGACGACGTAGTCGCAGGCCAATCGTTGTTGGTGCTCGAGAATGAACTCCTCGACGTGCGGGCTGCCCACTTCCTCTTCGCCCTCGAACAGGAATTTCACGTTGATGGGCAGTGACCCGACTGTTTTCAGCCAGGCTTCGGCTGCCAGGATCGGGATCAGCATGTTCCCCTTGTCGTCGGAGGCTCCGCGGGCATAGATCCGTTCTTCGCGAATCACCGGTTCGAACGGTGGGTGAGTCCACAACTCCACCGGGTCGACCGGCTGGGTGTCGAAGTGGCCGTAGACGAGGATGGTGGGAGCCGCTTCGCCGGCCTCCAGGCATTCGCCGAAAACGGCGGGGACGCCGCCGGCAGAGAGTACCTCGACGGTTGGCACGCCCGCCTGCCGCAACCGGTCGGCCACCCAGTCGGCGGCGGCGGCCACGTGCGGTGCGTGGTCGGGCAGAGCCGAGATGCTGGGGATCGCGAGGAATTCGAGCAGTTCGCGGGTGAATCGCTCGCCGTGTTCGGCCAGGTAGTCGGACGGATTGGTGGACTCGGTCATGGATCGCTCTCCGGGGGCACGGTCGGTCCGGGGCGAGCCACTTTAGCCGACGGCGATGAATTCGAAAAATGTGAAGACGAAGTGGACCACCAGTACGAGCAACGTCGACCAGAGGATCGTTCGGGTGACACCGTTGCTGACGTCGTGGCTGGAGGACTTGGGCTGCATGCCCAGGTGGTAGGAGATCAGCCCCACTCCCAGTCCACAGCACAGGCAGCGGGCCAGGACCCAGGTTGTGCCTCTCCACAGGCCGCCACCGGCCAGCAGATCCCAGTGGAAGTGTTGGTGCCAGAAGTCGGGCCCCAGTTCGGGGAAGCGGGCCGTGAAGACAACCAGGCTGGTCCAGCGAGCCAGGGCGAACGCAGCGCCGCACAGCAGTGGCGTGCCGAGCAGAAACGCCCACAGCGTGCCGGTCAGCAGGTAGCGATCGGGTCGGACGCCGAAGGATCGCAATGCGTCGACCTGGCGGCCGTAGGACTTGCCGCCGACATCTGAGGCGACAGCGGCACCGCAACGTGCGGCGATCAACAGCGTGGCCAGCACCGGCACCAGCACACGGAACAGCGCGAAACCGATCGCGTGCAGCAGGTTCTCTCGTAACAGGGGCTCGGTGTACCGTGCGAAGGGCAGAAAGTGGAACGTGAAGTAGGTGGTGACGTATCCCAGGATCATGCCGGCGATGGCGATGTAGACCCACGCCGACGGACCGGCAACCAGCCAGGCCGAGTGGCCGGTGAATCTCAGGCCCCAGCGGATCGATGGCCACCGCGGAATCAGACGCAGTGGCGTTGCCAGAAGTTCCTCTGCCACGCGTGAGGTTCCCGCCAGCAGATCGCCCAGTCGGCTCCTGGACACCGGGCCCGCCGGTGCATCAGCTGACGGCGGGGGAATCGGGACCAGGAAGTCCTCGGGAGACTCCCAGTTGTCCGACGGTACTTCGACCAGTTGCTGTGTTTCCGGATCGAGCAGAAACAACGCGTCGGCGATCCCGACCAGCGAGGCGAGATCGTGGGTGACGACGATCGAGGTCCGGGGATGAGCCTTGTGGGTCTTCTGGATCAGGTCGGCGACCCGTGACGCGGTGGCGGCGTCGAGCCCGGAGGTGGGTTCGTCGTACAGCAGGCAATCGGGATCGGCGGCCAGCGTGCGTGCGATCGCCAGCTGCTGCTGCTGACCACCGCTGAGATGCCGGGTCAAAACCGACCGCGGTACCTCGAGTGTCTCGAGCAGATCTCCCCCGTTGTCACGGAACAGCGGCTGTCGTCGTCGCCGGCTGTGGTCACTGGCGAACAACACGTTTTCGGTGGGTGTCAGTTCGTCGAAGAGGGCGAAACCCTGGAAGACGATACCGATCCGCCGTCCGGCGGCCGCCCGTGTCACCGGATCGCCGTCGATGGTGACCTGGCCCGAAAGCCGGACATTTTCGGGGTCGTCTGAGGGCAGGCCGGCCAGTGCTCTCAGCAGTTGGGACTTTCCCGATCCGCTGACACCAACAATCAGCACGATGCCGCCGGCCGGCAGGTCGACGCTGACATCCCGCAGCAGCGTCCGCCGTCCGGCGACCAGCGTCACCCGGTCCAGTGACAGCCTGGCACCGACGGATTCGATCTCCTCGCCGCCGGGTGCGGTTTTGGCCGATTCGACGGTGTCGAGATCCGGTTCGTCCTGGATCCTGCTCACCGTTTTGGTTCCCGCTGGGTCGTGGACTGTCCCGGATCACCGGGTCCGTCGAGATGGGCCAGGAAGGGGTGTTTCCCGGGACGATGGCCGCGGACAACCGTCAGCGGCTGGTCGGGCTCAAGGGGGCTTGCCGATGGAACGTCGGCAGCAGATTCGAATACCAGCCAGCGACGGTCTTTTCCCAGCACCTGGTGTCGCAGCACCAGGGCGAACTCGGGAGTGATCCCCGTTTCGGGTGTTCCGATCAGCAATTCGGCGATCCGTCGCACGGTCGGTTCGAATTGTCGGCTGGCGCGAGCCAGCACGATCCGGGCTTCGGCGCCTGTCCAGGTGTCTTTCAGCGCCTGGCGGAACTTTGGGTTGTCGACAGCTGTCCGACGGACGATCTTCCAGAGCAGGCTGCGCAGTTCGGGGTCGTTGAGCAGCTTGGAACCACTGCGTCGTGCCGCCTGTTGGACCTCGGGGTGTGCCGCCGCATCGCGGATCACCCGTTCGACCACCTTGACGATTTCGTCCGAGTGCGAGACCAGGACCGGCGTTGCCTCCTTGTCGACGAAACGGTCGAACTCGTCCCGAAACTTTCCCCGGTTGGGCAACAACGGGGTCTTGTCGTAGAAGTATCGCCAGGTGAATCTCCACAGCGAGACACGGCTCCACAGATCGCTGCCGATCTGGTCGGCGATCGGTTTGGCACGTCGCCGCACGATTGGCCAGATCTCGCGGCGGACCAGTGGTACCACTTCCTTGTCGATCAACTGTCGCTGGTACCGATTCCCGATCCGGTCGATCTCTTCGCGATGAGCCGCCACTGCGGCGGGCAGTTCGGATTCCACGATCTGCAGGGACTGGTCAAGCGACGATTCGACCAGCGGTTGCAGGGACTGCAGCAGGCTCTCCTGGTGAGCCTCGACAGCCTGCCGGATCTGGGCTGACACCTGCTGTTGCTTGGCCTCGGGCATCAGGGTCGAGACGATCCAGGCCATCGAATTCGGCGACGAGTACCAGGCCAACTGGTTGGTCGAAGTCGGTGTGGGGGCCGAAGAGTAGAGCAGGGCGGTGGGGGCCTGCTGGCCGGCGGAGTACCGGATTTCCCCAATCTGCACCAGCCGTCCATCGTCGTGGGAAAGGAAAATGGGGTCGCCGCCACGCAGATCGAGTTGGTCGGAGAGTTGGAGCGGTACCGTGGAGCGGCTGCCCGATGCGTACCGCCACAACTGCGGGGCCACGCGCTGGCCCAGGGCCTTGTCAGCCTGGTCGGTGACCAGCCAGCCGATGCCGGTGGCGACAGCGGCCCAGGCCACCAGGCCCACCACGATTCTCAATCGCCTTGGCATCCACAATTCTCCTCGACTGGCGCCGGTTGACACCACGACGGTCCCCGTCGGGCTGTTCGCTGTCGAGCCGGATTTCTTGGGGCCGTATCAATAAAGTGGTGAGTTTTTTGCCGGTTGTCTACAGGAAACGGTCGACAGCAAAGCGGGCGATCTGCCGACGCGTGTGCCCGTCGAGGACGAGATCGGCCAGGATGTCACCGACGAGGATCGAAAACTTGAAACCATGCCCGGAGAACCCCCCGCCAAGAACCAGGCGATCGTCCGACGGGTGTGAACCGATCAGGAAATCGTGGTCGGGGGTGTTGGTGTACAGGCACACCTCGCCACGACCGGCGGTACCGACCAATCCCGGTTGCCAGCGTTCGACCCAGTCGTACAACTGTCCGACTGACTGGGCAGAGACGTCACGGTCGACCGAGTCCGGGTCCACCCGCTGGCCGGAGTGATCGGCCGCGACCTTGATCGTCCGGCCATCCAGGCTCGGGAACCCGTAGTTGGTGGTGTCGTATTCGCAGAAACACGGGAACACATCGGGCGTGACGTGGGCCGGGTCGTTGACCGGCAAGTAGATTTTCTCTTCGCGGGTGACCTCCAGGTTCCAGTTCAGGTCTCCAGCGAGCCGGTCCAGCCAGGCGCCGGCGGTGATGACGGCCCGGGCCGTGTCGATCGTGCCCTGGTCGGTTTTGACCCGCAGTCCGGAATCGAGTGGCTCGATCGACTCGACCCGGCACCCGTCCCGGCGAACAGCTCCATGGGCTTCGGCACGGTTCCGCAATGTCTCGAGCACCTGGTAGGCCCGCACGAATCCGTTCTCCCTGGCGAAGAACGCGTGCTGGGATTCGGTCAGCCTGAAGGTCGGGAACCGTTGTGGAACGTCCGGTCCGTCCAGCAGGTCGTGAGGCAATCCTGCATCGGCCAGCATCTTCAGCGTGCGGGTGAAACGGTCATTCTCGAGGCTGGCGAAGATCAACAGACCACAGAGTTCCAGCAGATCGACATCGGCCTCGGTTTCCAGTTCTCGCCACATGCCCAGCGATTCGCGGGCCAGTTCGACATACAGCGGATCGTCGTACGTGGTGCGGAAGACGCGGGAGTGTCCGTGCGAACTGCCACGGACATGCCCCGGCTCGAACTGCTCGATTCCCACGACGTCAACACCGCGACGCGCGAGGTGGTAAAGCGCCGAGGACCCCATGGCACCCAGGCCGACGACCACGCAGTCACAGGTTTGAACTGAAGTCGAAATGGCTGGGGGCTCTTGAGGGGTCTTTGGGTGCTGGTCTGCGCTGTCGTGGTTACTGCCGCTGAAAGACGGCTCCGAACTGGCGAGGGTCGGGCAGCGTGGCCGGATCGAATTCCCGCCCGTGGGTGTATTCGGAGATGTCGACCATCGTCCCGTTGGCCTCGGCCGATTCGTAAGCGGCCATCAGCACGGCCATGGTGTCCCAGGCCATCAGGGGACCCGACTGGGGCATCCGATCCGGGTCGAGGGCACAGTCGACCGCGTCGTTCATCTCGTTGACGTATCCGTGAGCATGAAACTGGCGGGGCCTGGGAAAACTGGTCCCCTGGGCGGTGGGCAGTTTTTCTCGAAGCAGCAGGTCTCCGGCGGCCTCGGCATCAGGCAGGAACAGTTCGTTTTCGTTGTTGGGGTTGATCCGCATGTCGTACTGCGCGAAGTCGGTGATCACTCGCAGTTCGTTGCGGATGCCACTGATGCTGAGGTCCGATCCGACGACTTCGGCCACGGTGTGGTCGTCGAACACGACGGTGATCCGTCCGAAGTCATCAACATTCTGCAGCACCCGGAAATGTCGGCCCGAGGCCTCGGGCTGGTGCTTGAGCACCTGCAGGGCGACGGCGGTGACCGAGACGGGCCGGATCGGTCGTCCGTCCCGGATGATGCCCTCGGCCTGCTTCAGGTACAGGCAGGGGCCCAGCGGGTGGCAGGCCTTGTTGAACAGTGCCCCGCCACCGGAAAGCGAGGGGGTGTCGTAGGCAGGCGCGTGGGAGCCCTGGTGGGCACAGACGCCCTGTTGCCACAGCACGCGTCCCTGTCCGCCGGCGATCGCCTCGATCAGCACCTCGACCAGGCCCTTCACCCCGTCGACGTAGACGAAGTCCTCGGCGTAGAGTAGCCGGCTGCCCGAGCCGGCTACCTCGTCGAGCACTTCGGCCAGGTAGTCCATCGACTCGCGTTTGCGCGTCGCGGCGTCAGCCGTGCGGTCCTCGTTGTATCCTGGCCAGACGACCGGGGGTTTTTCCAGCACGATCACCGGCACCCCGGCCCGGGCGGCCTCGATGGTGTACGGTCCGTGGGCCGCGTTGGCACAGGCGATGTTGTCGATGGTCGGTTGCACCGCCTCGAGCATTTCGGCGTGCGAGGCGTAGGCCGTGGTGACGCCGTGCGAACCGGCAAACCGCTCGGCGTTCTCCATCCGGCCGCTGGTGACCCCGGCCAGGCGGATGTTGACTCCGTTGCGGTGGGGAATCAGACCATAGGTGCGGGCGGTGTAGTCGCCCGCGAATCCGGTGCCGTTGATCGTGACATCGAGCGTGACAGGGTCGGTCATGGAGAGGTCTTTCCGGGTGCCGTGAGCGGACCGGCACGATGACTGACGGCGGGGGGAATTGCAATCGGATGATTCTCGATGGCGATGTCGCTTGGAATCGATCGTCGGGTCGTTCATGCTGCCGGTTCGTCCCCAGTGGGGTCGGATGCCCACGACTCGTTTCGGAGCACTCGCCGGTGGCTCTGTCCAACAACCGCTCGCACCGAATTATCACCTTCTGTGCTCTGTACTTTGCGCAGGGGATCCCATGGGGATTCATGCTGCTGACGCTGCCGTCGTACCTGCTGGACAACTTTGGCGATCACTACGGCGACGATGAGATCGGTGAACTCAAAGCGATCATCTTGATCCCCTGGTCGTTCAAGTTGATCTGGGCCCCGCTCATGGACAGCTTCACGATTCGTAGCATGGGGCGGCGGCGGTCGTGGATCATCGGGGCCGAGTTGTTGATGGCCCTGACACTGCTGGGGTTGATTGGCCTGGGAGATCTTTCCGATCAGCTGACCCCCCTGTTGTACATGTACTTCCTGCACAACTGCTTTGCGTCGTTGCAGGATGTCTGTACGGATGCGATGGCCGTTGACCTGTTGCCCGATGACGAGCAGGGGCAGATGAACGGGATGATGTGGGGCAGCAAGCTGGTGGGTAAGGCCGGCGGAGCGTGGGCACTTTCCTACGTGATCAACTGGGGAGGGATTGAGGCGTGTGTCTGGGTGCAGGTCGCGTTGCTGGCGGTGATCATGCTCGTCCCGTTGCTGTTTCTTGAACGCCCCGGCGAGCGGCGGTTGCCCTGGTCGGCGGGTTCTGCGCAGGGAGACAACACGAGCAGCGTTCGCAGTCCAATAGCGACCATCCAAGAGACGTTCAAGGCCCTCACCCTGCCGACTTTGGCTGTCTATGTCGTCTTCACCCTGGCCAAGCTGTTGGGGACTGGGATCAACGAGGTGGTCGTCAATACCCTTTACATCAAGCAGCTGGGATGGAGCGATCTCGATTTCACCACGGCCAGCGGGCTCTACACGCTTCCACTCCTGATTCTTGGCACATTCTTCGGCGGCATGCTTGCGGACCGCTTCGGACGCCGGTTGATTCTGACTGTCGGCTATGGAGGCTTCGCGGTCGCGGCCATCGGCTTCTCACTGAGTCCTCAGTTGTGGGACCGGTACTGGTTTGCCCTCACATACCTGCTGGCCTTCGAGACGCTGGCGGCGATCGGCTCGGTTGGATTCCTGTCGATGGCCATGCGGATCAGCTGGTCGACAGCGGCTGCCACGGTCTTCACCGTCTACATGACTCTCAGCAACGTTTCACATGTTGTCGGCAACTGGCTGGCTGGACCGGTGAGGAGGATCACCACCGGGTATGCCGAGTCGAGTGGATTGGTTGGGGCCGAAGCGGAACTGATGTCGTACCAACTGACGATCGGCATGGCCGGCCTGATCACTCTGCCCGCGCTGCTTTTGTTGTTGCGGGTGAGGACGTCGGAAGTTGATGCTGCTGCGGGACCGCGGGCAGATGGCGAAGACAGTGACACAGGTCACAATGAATTGACCGACGCGCCGAGCGGCCTTGAGGACGGTCAGATGGATCCGATCGAATGACCGCAATGGATGTGCTGGTCGACAGCGTTCGGCTAAGCGAACTGGTTGAGGCCGTGTTGCTGGCGGCGGGATTTCGTGATGCGGACGCGGCCCTGGTGGCCGAGGTGCTGGTCGAGGCGGATTTGCGGGGGGTCGATTCTCATGGCGTGACCCGGCTTTTCGGGTACCTGGAGATGATCGACGCCGGTCATGTGAATCCGCAGCCGGAGGTTTCTGTCGAAAAGGAGTCCGGGGCGACGGCGCTGCTGGATGGTGACAGTGGCATCGGAATTATCGCCGCCCGGCAGGCGATGGATCGGGCGATTGCGCTTTCGGCCGAATCTGGCATCGCCTGCGTCTCGTTGCGGAACGTTTCGCACACCGGGCTGTTGGGCTTCTATACGATGCGGGCGGCCCGGCAAGGGCTGATCGGGATCGCGATGAACAACGGGCCCTGCATGACACCGCCGTTCGGCGGGCTCGAACCGGTGGCCGCGACCAACCCGATCAGCATCGCCGCTCCGTCCGGCGGACCGCACCCGGTCGCTCTCGACATGGCCACCACCACGGTGGCTGCCGGCAAGATCCGATTGGCCCGGAAGCTGGGCCAGCCGATTCCCGCCGACTGGGGGCTGGACCGAGACGGGCAACCGTGTACCGATCCGGCCGAGGTGATCGACAACGGGTTTTACCAGTGGACCGGAGGTTACAAGGGTTTCGGTTTGGCGACGATGATCGAGATTCTTTCGGGAGTCCTCTCGGGTGGTCTGTTCGGTCGGAATGTTCCGACGCTGGTCAACTATGGCCAGGACCCGTTGATCAGCAGCGGCTTTTACGTGGCCATTGATGTCCAACGGTTTCAGCCGCTGGAGGATTTCCGCTCGCGAGTCGACAGCCTGGTGGACATGGTGCGGGCGACCGAGCCGATCGATGCGTCGCAGCCCGTGATGGTGGCTGGTGACAAGGAACTCGCCTGTCGCGAGAACCGGCTGGAGCAGGGGATTCCGCTGAGTCCCCAGGTGGCCGAAGAACTGGACGGTTTGCTCGACCGTTTCGAGCTCAACCAGGTGGCTCGGCTTCGGTCTGGCTCGTGATCGGGCCGTAGTGCTCGATCCGCCGGTTCTTCCCGAAGTGGAAGATGCCTTCCTTGTACGGCTGAGTTGCATCGAGGTCGCAGGTGTGGACGACCAGTTCGTCCTCGAGCGTGGTGGCCTGGGCGACGACCTCGCCGGAGGGGGCGATGATCATCGTCTGCCCCAGTTGCATCACGCCCTCTTCCTCGCCCGCCTTGGCCACCCCCACCACCCAGGCACCGTTCTGGTAGGCCCCGGACTGCATCGACAGCCGGTTGTGGAACGACACCAGCGAGTTCATCTCGGGGTAGTCGGGATTGTTTGAGGGCGTGTTGTAACCCAGCAGGATCAGTTCGGCCCCCCGCAAACCCAGCACGCGGTAGGTCTCGGGCCAACGGCGATCGTTGCAGATGCACAATCCGACGGTGCCACCGAACGCCCGCCATGTCTGGAAGCCCAGGTCGCCGATGTCGAAGTACCGCTTCTCGAGATTCTGGAAGGGATGGTCCGGACGCGGTTCGCTGTACCCGGGCAAGTGAATCTTGCGGAAACGGCCGATTTCGGCTCCGTCGGGACCGACCAGGACCGAGCTGTTGAAATGTCGAACTTCCCCGTCGACCTCGGCGAGTTCGGCAAATCCCAGGTGGAACCCGACTCCCAGCCGTCGGGCCTCGTCGAACAGGGCCTGGGTGTCGGGGCCGGGCACCTGGGACTCGAAATAGGTGTCCAGTTCAGCCGGATCCTCGATCAGCCAGTGAGGGAAGAAGGCTGTCAGGGCGCACTCGGTGAAGACAACCAGTTCACAGCCCCGCTTGTGTCCCTCTCGCAGCATCACGATCAGTCGCTCGAGTGCATCGGCCCGCGACTGGTCACGGGGGATCGGTCCCGACTGGGCGGCCCCGATGGTCAGTTGTCGTGTCATGGCATCAGCCTGTCGTTTCGAGAGGGGGGGCATTCCGGGTTGGGCCGACCAGTGTGGCGACCACGTAGACCACCGTCGAGACGGCCAGTCCGACATAGACCTCGTGGAGATCCGTCCAGCCGGCCCGTTTGGCCAACCACCAGGCGATGACGGTGGATCCGCCGGCGACCATCGCGGCGATGGCTGCCGGAGCGCCTGGCCGGTTCCAGTAGAGTCCCACGACCATGGTCGAGAGGAAGCAGGCGGCGTAAAGCGATCCGGAGAACGCCGTGATTTCGACGATGTCGGCGAACGGGTTGAGCGCCACCAGCATCGCGGCCAGCGACACGGCCACCACCCACGCCCGGGTGCGGCCGATTGCCCGTGGATCGTCATCGGAGAGCAGTTGCAGGTCGCGGGTGATCGCGCTGGCGGTGACCAGCAGCACCGAGTCGAGCGACGACATGGCCGCGGCCAGCAGCACCAGCAGGAAGAAACTGCTGGCCGTCGGGCCCAGGATCTCGGCCTGGCCCAGCAGGTAGGGGGTCAACTGGTCGGTGTCGGCAGTGATCGTGGCTGCCATTTCGGGAGGGACGATCGTACGGGAGAGGGCACCGACCGGTAGCAGGCAGGCGTAGGTCACGGTGATCAGGATCGGTGCCACGATCCGGGCGGTTTTCAGCGCGCGTTCGTCCTTCAGGCCGTAGATTCTCGAGACCTGGCGAGGGTCGACCAGCAGCTTCAGGCCCCCGGCCAGGCCGATGCCCAGGATGACCAGCAACGGGGTGGGACCGTCCCAGGAGACGAGCCGAGGGTCGATCGTTTCGAGTTGATCGATCATCGGTCCCAGTCCCCCGCCCCTGGAGAGCACGGCGAAGAGAATCAGCACGGCACCGATGGTCATCAACAGCCCCTGGAAACTGTCGGTGAGCACGACCGACCGGAACCCCCCCAGCAGGGTGTAGGCGGTGACCACGGCGAAGACAGCCACTGCCGAGACCGTGTAGCTCAGGCCCAGGAACTGCGAGAGTGCCACCGACGACCCCTTGTAGATGGCGACCAGGTACAGTCCCGAAGCGAGCAGGATGACCACGGCGGTGATC
Organism: Planctomycetaceae bacterium; assembly: GCA_002724315.1. Lineage (GTDB taxonomy): Bacteria > Planctomycetota > Planctomycetia > Planctomycetales > Planctomycetaceae > UBA8437. The sequence goes on from PBOJ01000131.1 coordinate 80,657, forward strand.
CGTCGCACGGCCACCGATCGGTAGCGAGCCCCGAGGAAATCGGCGACGGTCAGCGACCGGTATTCCCGTGACCGCCGGTAGAACCGTGGTGCGACCACCAGCCAACTCAGCCAGCACAAGGGCCCGTAGATGCCGACCTTCAGCCACCAGGCCAGCCCCGCTTCCCAGCTTTCTCCCGCCTGTCCGATGAAGCTGTTGGTGCTGACAAAGGTGGCGTAGAACGAGAAGGCGATCACCACGCCGCCGAGGCTGCGGCCGGCGACCAGGTAATCGGACAGCGAGCGAGTGTTCCTGGAACCCTCGCGGCCGTGGTGCACCAGCAGCAGCAGGTAGGCGGCAATCAGGAACAGTCGAAACCAGGGCATCCCACGAAGGGAATCTCATGACCGACGGTTGTCAACTCATCCCGTGACGAACTCGTCCTGCAGATCTCCCTTCGGTTGGCTCACCATCGGCCGGCGTGTCACAATGCCCGTCGTCTTTCAGTTCCTCGAGGCCGTCCCGATGCGTTGCCCGCTTTTGCTGATCCTGGCTGTTGTTGCGTGTTCACAGCAGGGAATAGCCGCCAAGCCACTGGCTATCGGTTCAAGGCTTGAACCGCTTGTCGATCGGTTCCTGGTCGATTCGTTTTCCGGCGACGCTGCCCAGGTGATGCACCGGCCGGCGGCGAAAGAAGTCGTGTTGGTCACCGGCAAGCCGTGGGAAGGGAACACGTCGGCCTACTACACCGTCTTCCGGGACGGGGACATTTTCCGGATGTACTACCGGGGGTCTCATGCCGACCCGAAGATGAAGCGGACACACCGCGAGGTGACCTGTTACGCAGAAAGCCGGGACGGGATCCATTGGACCAAGCCGGAACTGGGCCTGTTCGATTTCAAGGGCTCCAGGAAGAACAACATCGTCTGGGACGGCATCGGAACGCACTGTTTCGCTGCCTTCAAGGATACGAACCCGAAATGTCCACCCAAGGCACGGTACAAGGCGATTTCTGCCGGGCGATCCCAAGACAAGCGGGGGCTGTACATCTTTCAGTCGCCCGATGCGATTCACTGGAAGCTGATGGCTGATGGTCCGGTGATCACCAGGGGGGCATTCGATTCGCAGAACCTGGCCTTCTTCGATCCCCATGTCGGACTGTACCGGGCTTACCACCGCATCTTCATCGGAGGTGTGCGGGCGATCATGACCGAGACATCGCGTGACTACCGTTCCTGGACCGAACCGGTGCTGTTGAAGTACCCGAAGGGGACACCCAATGAGCACCTTTACACCAACACTGTCCGCAATTATCCCGGGGCCGAACACATCCTGCTGGGGTTCCCGACCCGTTACTTGCCCAAAGAGGGCAGCCGGGTCGAGCCGGTGATGATGACCAGCCGCGACGGAGTGAACTTCCGTCGCTGGACCAAGGCCGTCGTTCCGGAAACCGCTCCCAAGGATCGGGGGGGCAACCGCAGCAATTACATGACCTGGGGTGTGCTGGAATTGCCCGGTCGGCCCGGCGAATTCTCGGTTTTCGCCACCGAGGCCTACTACGAGGGGCCCGACAGCCGGGTGCGTCGATTCGTCTACCGCAAGGATGGCCTGGTGTCGGTCCGGGCTGGACGGGGCGGATTGACGACCAGAGCTCTGACGTTCAAGGGACGCCAACTGGTGATCAATCACCGGGCACGATCCCGCAGCGGTTCGATCCGTGTCGAGTTGCTCGATGATGAGGGGAACCCGATCGATGGCTTCGAAGCGTCCGACTGTGTGCCGCTGGCAGGCGATCACCTGGCCTCTCGGGTGGCCTGGAAGGGGCAGCGGGATCTGGCGAGGCTGTCGGGTATGCCGATCCAACTGCGTTTCGTCATCCGAGACGCCGAGTTGTTTTCGCTCCGGTTCCAGTGAGCCGAGCAATTGTTCAGTCCGGTGACCGATTGTTCGGGCCCGGCACCGATGACCCCGATCGAGATGTGACCATGATGTTGCTGCGCCGCCAACCACTTAGCTGCCGCCGGTTGGCAGTTCTGCTGGTGCTCACTCTCGTTGGGTCGACCGTCACGGCCGCCGGTGTCGAGTACCGCCTGACCGACCCCGCGCTGGAGGTCGTTCCGATCGACAGTTCGCCGCGTGAATCGTTTCTGTCGATGCGGGCCGATGCGGCTGGGAGGTTGTTCGTCGGGGGACGAGAAGCGATTTTCGTCTACGAGCCGGATGACACATCGACATCCGGTGGGCTGGGCAAGCGGCAGGAGATTTTTCGGTTCCCGGCCGACTCGTGGGTCTACGATCTCGAGATCCGCGGCAATGATCTTTACGCGATGACCAACCGGGCGTTGTACCTGCTGCCCGGGGCCGTCACGAAACGGAACGGAGTCCAGGCCAGGCGGCTGGTCTGGGGACACCCCGACTATCATCCTCACCAGTGTTTCCACGGACTGGCCTGGGGGCCCGACGGTTACCTCTACCTGTCGCTGGGTGACATGCTGGTCTTCTACGGTGACTTCCGTCGCCCCGATCACTGGGGGCACTGGACGTTCTTCTGCCAGCCCAAGGGGACGAAGGTCCCCTACACGGGAGTCGGCGGCGTGTTGAGGTGCCGTCCCGACGGCAGTGATCTGCAGGTGGTGGCCCGCGGAACGCGGAACAGTTGCGGGCTGGTGTTTGACAGCCGCTGGAACCTGTTCACACACGACAACGACCACGAAGGCCTGCCCCTGGATTACGTCCCCGGCCGCCTGTTGCACGTCACGCCCGGAGCCGACTTCGGATGGCCGCGGGGGTGGATGCCGACAAAGACCCCCGACCGCGCCGACCTGCTCCGGACGATGGTCAAGGACATGGGCCGAGGGGTTCCGGTGGGCCAGACGTACTACGATGAACCCGGATTGCCGGAACGATATCGAGGCAACCTGTTGCTGGCTCGCTGGGGGCGTCGAGCGGTGACACGGTATGTGGTTCGCCGTCATGGAGCGACGTTCCAGGCCACCGAACACGTGTTGCTCGAAGGCCTCGACACCGCCCGTCCGGTCGGTGTTGCGGTCGGGCGTGGCGGCAATGTCTTCGTGACGTTGGCTTACATGGCTCACAACGAGGGTTCGCCTGTCTACCGCAGTGACCTGTTGATGATTCGGCGAAAGGACCCTGCCGGCCGACGTCGTTTCCGAGGCTTTGACATGCTCGAGGCTTCCCCTCAACAACTGTTTGCCGAACTGGGCCGGGGCGGATCGTGGCCGGCGCGGCGGGCCTACGTCGAACTGGTCAGGCGAGGTCGTGACGCGGTGGCTGGCGTGGTCGATCGACTGAAAGCCTCGAACCCCGAACGGTCCGGGTATCCTCACCTGGTCTGGCTGGCCGCCCATTCGGCTCGACTTGGCTGGGTCGAGCGTCGGAAGGTGGTGCCCCAACTGGTGGACCTGGTTCGAGACAGTGACTCACCGGCCCGGGGTGTCGCAACACGGGCGTTGGCCGAGTGCTTTGGTGCCGACGGGGAACTGAAGACGCTCTGGGAAGGGCTGTTGTCTGACAGCGATCCTCGCGTCCAGCAATTCGCCGTGATCGCCCAGGCCACCAGTCCGGCTCCGAGCCTGACGACGATAGCTGCCGGTCCGGCCAGGTCGACCGATTCCTACGTTCGCCAGTCCGCCTTCCAGGTGATGGCTCGGCACGGTTCTCTGAAACAACTGGCCGGCTGGGCCACCTCTCGAGACGATCGTATCCGCCTGGCCGCTGTGCTTGCCATCGGCACCCGCCTGACGATTCCCCCCGCCGTGGGGTCTCTCCGGCCAGGGCTGCCGTTGGGAAAATGGCCCAACCCCAAGGTCTACAGGGTGACTTATGTCGGCCAGACGGTGGACGTGCGCAAGCTGGGACCGGTTGGCGTGTTTTCCACGGCAGATCATTGGAGAGCGGGCAAGCACACGCCGGAACAGGAAACGCTTTTTGCTCTGCTGCTGGCTCGGTTGAGCGACAACTCCGAAGCGGTACGACTGCAGGCGGCTCACTACCTGTCGCTGACGCGGGATCCCCGTTCCGAATCACGCGTGGACGCGGTGCGTCGCCAGAGCGAACGACAACGGCTGAAGCGGGCACCGATCCGCGGTGTGGCCGAGTTGTGGGTCAGTGGCCCCTTCGACGATCGCGGTGCCGGATTCCAAACGGTGCACCCACCGGAAACCAGGGCGGTCGACGTGGCCGGACGTTTTGCTGTCGGAAAGAAGACGATCAGGTGGGAGAAACTGAAGCCGATCCGGATGTTCGACTTCCACAGGAAATACGGCGATACCGATGGTGCGTCGTGCTACGCCTACCTGCGTTTGATCAGTCCCCGCCGCCAGCAGGTGTTGCTCACACCCGGCTCTGACGACGGTTTGAAGGTCTGGGTCAATGGTCGGAAGGTGCACGAAAACGACATTGCCCGCGGCGGTCTTCCGTTGCAGGACGTGGTCTTTGCCGAACTGGAACCCGGCAGCAACGAGGTGCTGTTCCGGGTCCGCAATGTCGTGGGGGAGCACTGTCTGTACCTGCACTACCGGTCACTGGGGGGCTCGGTGCAGGCGACTCTGCCCGAGCCGCTGGATGCCGGTGGGTTGGCGGCGAGATTGAAGGAGGCGGCCAAGGGAGGAAAGCAAAAGGTCGCAGCGGCTTTTCTGGATGTCGACTGGACCACGGAGGCGACTCGTGGCGACAAGGCGAGGGGAAAGAAACTGTTTGCCGCTTCGGGGATCGGATGCGCCAAGTGTCACGCGGCGAAGGGGCTGGCGGCCGTTCCTGGAGCTCCCAGCCTGACCGGGGCCGGCAAGAGGTTCACCGTGCAGTACCTGGTCGAGAGCGTCCTGCTGCCCAATCGCCGGATCTCTCCGGTCTTTCGCTCGACGGTCATTGTCACCAGCAAAGGAAAGGTCGTGACCGGACTGGTTGTGGGGGAGACCGGCCAGGCGGTCACCGTGCTGACCCCGGAAGCGAAGCGGGTCGAGATCTCTAAGGGAGAGATTGAGGAGCGGAAGACCCAGAACGTCTCGGCGATGCCCGCCGGGCTGGTCAAGACGCCCAGGGAACTCCGGGACCTGCTGGCGTACCTGTTGGCCCAGTGAGGCGGTGGTGGGGCGGAGTCGGCTTAGCCGAGTTCGGTCGGACGTTCGGCGTCTCCGAACCGCTCGATCGGGACGCCGGCTCGCTGGAGCAACGCCAGGTGCAGCCGTGACATCGACATCTCTCGACGGGGTTTCAACACTCGCCCGCCACGGATCGTTCCCCCTCCCCCTCCGGCGATCAGCAGGGGAAGGTTCTCTTCGGCATGCGCGTGCCCGTCGGCGATACTCGAACCGTAGACGATCATCGAATTGTCCAGCAGGGTCCGCTCGCCCTCGGTGATCGATTTCAGCCGCCCGAGGAACCAGGCCAGTTGTTCGTGATGCCAGCGGGTGACCAGGTTGTACATCCGCTTCTTTTCCTCGGCCGACTTCCAGGACGTCGTTCCGTCGTCGTCCTCGGTTTTGCCGTCGTAGTCCTTCCAGTGTGACAGGGCATGCCAGGTGCCTTTGACCCCGTCCAGGAAGTTGAAGTAGCGGTTGCTTTGGCCGTGATCGAGCATGAACGTCGAAACGCGGGTGGCATCAGCCCAGAAGGCCAGTACGATCATCTCGAACATCACCCGGATGTACTCCCGGTGCGAATCGGGGATTCCCGGTCCGGGCCGGACAAGTTGCCGCTTGAGGGCCTGTGAACGATCGGCCTGGCGGTCGGCAAACGCCAGCTTCCGCTCGATGCTGCGGATCGACTCGAGATACTCGTCCAGTTTCCGCCTGTCGGCAAAGCTGCCCCGGCGTTTCAGCGACCGGGCGTCCTCGCGGACCAGGTCGAGCACTGATCGCTCCGAGGTTGAGGCCGGGCCGCGACGGAACATGCGGTCAAAGATCACCCGGGGTTCAATGTCGCGAGGGGCCGGCGTTTTCGGAGAGGTCCACGAGAGCGTGTTGCGAACCAGGCTGTTACTGAAAAAACCCTCTCCTCTCAGCGACAATTCCAGCGACGGCAGCAGCGTCTTCTGTCCAATGGTTCTCGCGGCCAGCTGGTCGGCCGAGACTCCTCCGGCATCGATCCGACGGCCGTTGTAATCTCCGGCGGTCAACCAGGTCGCTGTTCCGGCCCCGTGGCCGTTGCCTTCGGGTGTCCACATGTTGCGGATCACGACCAGTTGTTGCTGGAAAGGCTTCAGTGGTTCCATCCAGCGGTTGAGCGAACCGATTGTTCCGCCGGGGGCGACCTGCCGGGGATCCCAGGCCCCATTGGCGACCCCGTTGGGGAAATACAGGTAGGCCAGGCGTCGCGGCGCGGCGGATTCGGTGTCGGCCGTCTCTGCCGATTCGGTGTGGGGGCTCATCACGTCCAGCAACGGCAGCGCGATGGCGGCACCGGTGCCCTGGAGCATGCTGCGGCGCGAGATGGCGAAACGGTGTGTCATGAAGAGGGCCGGCCTGGTTGCCGTTGCCGGTTGCGGAAAGGGTAACTGCGGGTGATGGCCCGGATCAATGTCCCGAAACGGAACTCATTGGCCGCCATGGTCTTTCGGATCGCCCGCACAGCGGTTTCGTCATAGTACTCCAGTTGTCGTCCCAGGGAGTAGGCGAGCATCTTGCGGATGACCTGGTTGACCAACTGCTCCTGGCGCCTGGCCAGCAGGATCCTGCGGAGTCCGGCCGGGCCGCTGAACTTGTGGCCTTCCGGTAGCGAGGCCGATGCGTCGACGGTGTGTCGGCGTCGTCGGGTTCGCCAGCGACCGAACCAGTCGTAATTCTCGAGGCTCAGGCCCAGCGGGTCGATCGCGTCGTGACACGCGGCACAACGGCGATCTTTTCGGTGAAGTTCCAGTTTCTGTCGTCTCGAAAGTCGGGATCTCTCGGCCAACTCTTCGGACAGTTCGCTGGCCCCCGGCGGTGGGGGCGGAGGCGGGGTTCCGAGCAGGTCCGCCAGGATCCAGCGGCCGCGATTGATCGGGCTGGTCCGGCCGGGGAACGATGTCACCGTCAACAGGCTGGCCTGTCCGATCAGGCCACCCCGTTGATCGGTCTTCAATTCGACCCGACGCATTTTCGGTCCCCGCACATTCCCGATGCGGTAGAACTTCGCCAGTTCCTGGTTGAGGAAGGTGTAGCGAGCGTCGATCAGTCGGGAGATGGGCTGGTTGTCCCGGACCAGCGACACGAAGAACATCGCCGTCTCGGCTCGCATCGCCGTCATCAGGGTCTCGGTGCACCAGGGATTGTCGATCGGGTCGGCGCGGATGCGGGTGCCCAGGTGCACCGATCCGAGCCACTGCCCGGCGAACCGGGTTCCAAGTGTTTCGGCGCGGGGGTCAGCCAGCATGCGGGTGATTTCGGCGTCGAGCATGTCGGGTTGGTCGAGCGTGCCCTGGCCGGCGAGCTGCGTGAGACGTTCGTCAGGCATCGTGGCCCAGAGGAAGTAAGAGAGTCGCGAGGCGAGGTCGTGATCGCTGATGGCGGTCGGTCCGTCGCCGGTCAGTGGTGTCTCGGCCTTCATCAGGAATGATGGTGAGACCAGGGCAGCCTGCAGGATCTCGCGGATCGCCAGGTTGAAGCCGGATCCGGACCGTCGTCGTGCCAGGACGGCCGAGACGTAACGCTCGCGGGTCGATGCCGGCACCGGACGACGGAAGGCCCGGGGCAGGAACCTGCCGAGGATGCGGGAGGCTGCCTCGCGGTCGCTGATGTCTCCTCCGGGGCGGACGAACAGAATTCTCGCCACGGCTTTTTTCTGAGCTTCGGTCTGCGGTTCAAGAGGCAGGGCTGCGTTGAGGACCTTTTCGGCCGCGCCCAGGTAACGCTCCATCAGGATCGGCTGCAAGAACAGCGTGTTGGCACTGTTGTCGAACCCACTGGTGCCGCTGAGTTCCGAGGGGAATTGCGAGGCCGGGCGGACGTCGACACCGAACAGGTCCCGTACCGTATTGTCGTACTCGTGGTGGGTCAGCCTGCGAATCGGCACGTCGCCGGGGTTGTTGATCGTCGAGTAGTCGAACTCGTCAACCTGGACACGGATCCAGGCAACCAGGCGACGGCGCGTGGCGTCGTCGGGTTGTTCCTCGTCTTCCGGGGGCATGAAGCGGTGTCCGACCAGAAACGCGATGTTGTTCCAGGTGTCCCGGTCTCGGACCAGCGGCTTGCGGTTCAGTGCGGTCTCCAATTGCAGGCCACCCTCACTGGTCTCCGGGCCGTGGCAGCCGGTGCAATACCGCCGCAGGATTGGCAGGATGTCGCGGGTGGCCTGCGGCGACCTCGCCTGACGAAGGTCGGCGTCGGTGACGCGGAGCGGGTTGGATGTGGCAGCCGCTTGTTCCTCCTGGGCCGGCAGCCCGGGGCTGATTCCAAGCAGGCAGGCTGAGAAGAGAAGGAGGCGAGTGGACATCGGGGGCTCATTCCGGATTTCGGCGTCAGTCAGTCGATTGTATCGGTCGATTTCTTCGGCGACCAATCGCTGAAGACCGGTTCCATGTCTGGCACTCCCGTCGACCCGACCACGCTTCGGACGTACGATGGAGGCCGAGGCTGGTCTTGGAGATTTCGAGCTTGGCGCCATCGACAACACAACAGTGCCGTGTGCTGGTTGCCGCCCTGTTGCTGGTCGGTGCGGTGCCGCATGCCGGACAGGCCGGGACGCCGTTTCCTGAACAGATCGATCGGATCATCGACGCGGCTCACCTCCGCGACGGCGTGCGTCCGGCCGGTGTGGCCGATGATGCGGAGTTCCTGAGACGGGTGTATCTGGACCTGGCGGGCGTGGTGCCCACCGCCGTGCAGGCCGACGCGTTTTGCGGTGATTCTGCCGAAGGGAAACGTCGGCGGCTGGTTGATCGGTTGCTGGCTGCCCCGACGTTTTCGCTGCAGATGTCCCGGGTGTTTGACGCGATGCTGGTCGAACGACGAGTGGCCACGATCAAGTCCTATGACTTCAAGCCCGCCGAGTGGCAGGACTGGCTGGCCACGGCGTTTCGCGGAAACATGTCGTGGGATCGTCTGGCAGCGGCCATGCTGCAAAGCGATGGGACGAGTGACACGGAGGCCGCCGCCGCGAGATTCTACCTCGTGCGAGACGTCGAGCCTCACCTGCTCGCTCGGGACATCGGCCGGCTGTTCCTGGGCAGGGATCTGCAATGTGCTCAGTGCCATGATGACCCGCGAATCAAGACCTACCGCCAGGCGGATTACTACGGCTTGTACGCGTTTGTCAGTCGGCTGAAGCACTTCCGTGATGACAAGAAGAAGTTGAACTTCGTCACCGAAAAGGCGAACGGTGATGTGTCGTTCACGTCGGCCTTCAGTGGAGCGATGGGCGAGACGAATCCCCGGTTGCCCGGTGGCGAAATGATCGCGGACCCGCCCGTCGCCAAGGGGAAGGAGTACTCGGTCAAACCGGAAAAGGGCCAGATGGGGATTCCGACGTACAGCCGTCGTCTGCAGTTGGCACAGCGACTGCCACGGAAACAGACAACCGGTTTTTCCAGGAACATCGCCAATCGACTCTGGGCCCTGATGCTCGGTCGTGGGCTTGTCCATCCCCTGGACATGCACCATCCCGACAACCCCCCGTCACATCCCGAGTTGCTCAAGAGTCTGACGGAGAGGTTCGAGCAGACCGGTTTCGACATTCGCGGCCTGTTGCGAGAGATCGCCCTCACACGGGCCTACCAGCGTTCCAGCCGATTGCCGGACGAGGTCGACCCGAAGCGGCCTCCCGACCCGTCGGAGTTCGCCGTGGCGGCACTGCGGCCGCTGACGGCAGAGCAGATGGGATGGAGCGTGCTTCAGGTCACCGGTCGGCTGCCTTCGCGAATCGAACGGTTCGACAGGAAACTGCGTGAGGCTGCCGACAAGCAGAAGACCGGGAACACGCCGGAAAAGGCCGAAGAGACCGACACGCAAAAGGCCGGCAATTCCGAACGCCGACCGGATGATCGGAACTGGCAGGCCCACAGGCAGGCGTACAGGGAACTTGCTCGAGAACTGTCCAGCCTGTTGACGGTTTTCTCTCGGTTGCCCGGCCAGCCGGACAACGGATTTCAGCCGTCGGTGGACCAGGCACTGTTTCTGCTCAACAGTGAACAGATGGTCAAGTTCACCAAGGACTTTCCACTGTTGGACCGGCTCACAAAGCTGGCCGACCAACCCGACGAACTGGCAACACGGTTGTATCTCTCTGTTCTCTCTCGCCGTCCCGCTGTCGAGGAACGGCAGGAGGTGGCCAGGCTACTGGAGGGAACCGAGAATCGTGATCAGCGACGCGAGGTGATTCGTAGAATCACCTGGGGGTTGCTGGTCTCTGCGGAGTTTCGTCTGAATCATTGAGCGTGGGGAGTTCGACTTGCGGCAGCAGGAGCAACCAATGCGAAACGAACCAGCCGGCCACCAGCTGGTCGCGCCCATCTCGCGCCGTGGCCTGTTGCGGAGTACGCTTGGCGGAGCCGTGGGGGCAGCGGTCGCCGGGCGATCCGTTTCGGCGGCTGATGCCGTGAAGCCTCCGCGGAAACTGCTGCTGCTGTTTCTTTCGGGTGGAGCCAGCCAACTGGAGACCTTTGATCCCAAGCCGGACTCAAAGTACGGCGGCCCGTTCCGGCCGATCGCCACGGCGATACCGGGAATCCAGGTCGGAGAATTGCTGCCTCACACCGCCAGGATCCTCGATCGGCTGGCGGTGATCCGCAGTGTCAACACGGGTGAGACCAGCCATTTTCGCGGTCACTATCTGTTGCAGTCGGGCCGCAAGGTTCCGGGATACCCGGTCCTCGGATCGGTGATGGCCCAACTGCTGGAACGCCCCGGAGACGAACTGCCCGGTTACGTGACGATGCGTCGCCAGAACCCGCAGGCCTACACCGATGTCGGTGATGCCGGGTTCCTGGGGCCTCGTTACGAGGGCGTGATGATCATCGACGGCAAGCCGCCGGCAAACATCCGGCGACCGGAGTCGGTTGACGTGGCCGCCGTGACGACCCGTGACCGGATTCGCCGCCTGACCAACAAGCGGTTTCTCGAGCGACGGTCGCCCCGGTCGATTCAGTCCTACACCGAGAGTTACCAGAAGGCCGATGCATTGATGCGGCGACGCGAGGTATTTGATCTCGAACAGGAATCGGCCGCGGATCGTGCGAGATACGGAGATCACCATTTCGGCCGCAACTGCCTGCTGGCGCGGAGATTGCTGGAAGCGGGGGTCCATTGCGTGAAGGTGGCGCACCACGACTGGGACGCACACTTCGAGAATTTTCACTGGCAGCGTCAGCGGTGCCTGGAGTTTGACAGGACGTTCGTGACCCTGATGGATGATTTCCGCGATCGTGGGCTTCTCGACGAAACCTTGGTGGTGATCATGGGCGAGATGGGGCGTACGCCTCGGATCAACTACTACGGTGGCCGTGACCACTGGGGAGACGCCTGGTCGATGGCGTTTGCCGGATGCGGGATCAAGCCGGGAGTGGTGCTCGGCAAGACCAACGAACTGGGGACCGAGGTGACCGACGGGGCTGTGGATGCGGGGGACCTGTTCCACACGATCCTGGCCGCAATGGGACTCGATGCCAAAGGAAATCACCAGGTCGGTGGACGAGACAATCCCATTGGCGATCCCGCCTCGTCGGTGATCCAGGAGGTGTTGGCCTGATGGTGGTTGCCGAACCGAAGCTGGACCCGGCCGCCACCCGGCGGCTCCGCGAGTTTCCCCACGAAACTCCGCTGATGTCGTGCGTGGTTGATCCGACCGGCCGCTGGTGTTTTGCCGGAGGACGCAGCCGTCGGGTCTACGTCACGGATCTTGACAGCGGTGTGACCCGGTCACTGGAAGATCACGAGAGTTGGGTGGTCACGGCGACGCGATGGAGTTCACCCGGTTTGCCGGTGCGTTCTCCGGCAGCCGAACTGGCACCGCCTCCGCCACCGCAGCCGCGAGACGTCACGCAGCCAGTGGCTGGTCCTTCCCGGCCCGTCACAGGATCTACCCAGGAATCGCTGGTGATCACCGGTGACCTGGTCGGACGACTGATCTGCTGGGAGACGCTCGGAGAATGGCCGTCGGTCCGCTGGAGCATCGAGACCGGGCACGGGACTCTGCGAACCGCCGCCGTGTCTCGTGACGGAAAATGCGTCGCCACCGGTGGTGGCGATGGTGTGCTCCGACTCTGGTCGACCGCCGACGGAACCGCGATCCGCGAACTGACCGGTCACACCTGTCCGGTTTTCAGTACGGCGTTCCATCCCGACGGAACCCATTTGCTGTCCGGTGATCGGGGCGACCAGAAGATCCGGCAATGGGACTACGCCGCCGGGAAGTCGGTTCGAGAATTCGACGCGAAGGACCTGTCGAACTACAAGGGCGGGACGGACATCAATTACGGGGGTGTCCGTGACCTGGCCTTCACACCCGATGGAGCCATGCTCTTCTGTTGCGGACGTGACAGTTACGCTCGCCCGGGCCTGGTGCTGCAGTTCGACTGGGAAACCGGACAGCAGGTCCGCAAGCAGGTTTCGACGTTCACCAATTCGATCTTCCACCATCTGGTCTTTCATCCGCAGGGGTTTTACGTGACGTCCGGAGTTGGTGCGCAGACCGGAGAGATCTGGTTCTGGACACCGGAAAAAGACGAGAAACTGGCCAGCCTCAAGGTGTCTGGTCCGGCTTATGGCATGGACCTGCACCCGGATGGCCGTCACATTCTCGTCGCCCAGATGGGAGGGCCACGGACCTACGGAGACCAGGGGATGGTCGGGCTGTACGAAATGCCCCTGGCGAAATAGGCCCGGGTCCTGATGGTGAGCCGATCAATCGGCCCAGGCGTCTCGCAGGAACCTCAGCCAGTTCCCGTTGAGGATCGCCTCGGTGGCTTCGGTCGAATATCCGCGGCCGTCGAGCAATTCGATGAATCTCTGCAGATCGGCGATCGTGTCGAGATCGGCGGGAAATTCGTCGGTGCCGACGCCACCGTCCAGGTCACTGCCAATGGCGACGTGCAGGTGGTCTCCGGCCATCTGGCAGATGTGGTCGATGTGGTCGACAGCCCTTTCGAGCATCACCCGCAGGTGCCGGTTGTCTCCAAGACATTTCCATTCGTACTGCAGTTGCCAGTTGCCGAGCGTGACGCCGATCACGCCATCGCGGTCGAGGATGGCCTGGATCTGGCCGTCGTCGAGTTCGCGCTGATGTGGAACCAGGACGCGGCTGTTGGAGTGGCTGGCCAGGACCGGTCCCTCGTAATGTTGCAGGCATTCCCAGAATGCCGCGTCCGAGCAGTGGGTCAGGTCGAGCGGAATGCCCAGCCGCTGCATTTCGGCCAGCAGGGGGGGGCCGAGATCGGTCAGGCCACTGGCGCTGCCGGTGCCTCCGGCGTACCGGCCTTCGGCTGAGTGCGCTGGCCCGATCAGTCTCAGGCCCCAGTTCCACCAGTCTTCGAGTTGTGCGGGGTCGAGCAGTGCGTCGGCGCACTCCATGCTGACGACCAGTCCCAGCGGAGGTGACGTCGCCGGGTCGGGGTTGTCACCGGTGTCCCATCGGGTCCACTCGGCCATGTGATCGTCGAGGGATTCGGTCGAACGGATGATCCTGGCGTGTCCCTGGCGTTCCAGGGCTTCGTAGTAGGCCAGTTGGCCTCTCGCGACGGCGAAGGCCTGTTCGGGAGACCCGAAGTCCATATGAGGGATGAATCGTCCGGTGGTGGCGAAGGCGTGGGCGGTGGTGAAGCACAACGCCACTCGTCCACGACGCATCTCCTCCAGCGAGACGGTGCTCTTTCCCTTTCCCTTGGCCGTGTCGTGGCTTTCGCGGACCCTCGTGGTCCAGACGTTGACCAGCAGGTCACGATTTTCCTTCAGGGCGTTCATCGCCAGGTCGAGATGTCCGTCGACAATCAGCATGGTGGAGAACCTGTCAGCACAGAGAGGGATGGGCAGTGAAGATGCAAAGAGCCCCGCGGTGAAGAGGCTTCGCCGCGGGGCTCGTGAGCAGAACCGGCGGTGCGGTTACTTTTTCTTCGCCAAAGCGCCCTCGATCAGCTTGAGCACGGCGGGATCGTTGGGCTTGGTCCGTGGACCGAAGCGGCCGATCACCTTGCCCTGACGATCGATGACGAATTTCTCGAAGTTCCACGCGACCTTGCCGGGGCCCTTGGGCTTGGCGGCCTGCTTGGTCAGGTGCTTGTAGAACGGTGCGGCGTCTTTGCCGTTGACGTTCACTTTCGAGAACATGTCAAAGCTGACTTCGTACTTCGACTTGCAGAATTCCTTGATCTCGGCGTTCGTGCCAGGCTCCTGGGCGCCGAACTGGTTACAGGGGAAGCCGAGTACCGAAAGGCCCGACTTGTTGTACTTGGTGTGCATGGCCTGCAACTGCAGGTATTGAGGGGTCAGGCCTCACTGGCTGGCCAGGTTGACCACCAGCATCACGCGTCCGTTGTACTTCTTCATGTCGACGGGTTTGCCGTCGATCGACTTCATCTTGAATTTCAGGCTCGCCGGGGGCTCGGCCGTTTGGCCAGGCACCGCCAGCATTCCGGAAAATGCCAGCCCGACGGCCAGCAGTCCAATGTGTCTCATCGATAAATGTCCTGATCAGAGAAGGGGGGGCATGTTTCAACTCCGGGCAAGCTACTTCACCGTGAAACGAATCGCAACTGCAGTCACGGTTTGACAGTGCGGCTTGACCCGTACACGATGCGGGCCAGCAGGTCCGTGTCCGGAGTCCATCGATGTCTGGCAGGCCCGTGACAGGAACTGATCGCCGAAAATGTCTGGTGGGCCTGGCGACAGTGGCCGGGTCGCAGCTGGTCCGGTTGCCGGCGGCCCCGGTGCGTCGAGGGAATTCGCGGATCTGGCAACCGCGATAGCTCAGAACAACTCGAGTACCGGTTGGCCATCGGAGATCCGGACGGGCCGTCCGGTTTCGTCGGGCACCGCGGCTTCGGGTTTCAGGCCGAAGGCGTGCAGGATCGTGGCCTGGAAGTCGTAGACGCTGACGGGCAGGTCACGGACGTAGGCGGCCAGGTTGTCGCTGGCGCCGTGGATCCGGCCTCCCTGAATGCCGCCCCCGGCCAGCACGGACGAATAGCACGCTCCCCAGTGGTCGCGGCCGGTGAACTTGTTGATCGTGGGCGTGCGTCCAAACTCTCCCACCACCGTCACCAGGGTGTCCTCGAGCAGGCCACGCTCCTCGAGATCCGTCAGCAAGGTCGAGAAAGCTGCGTCGAAAGACGGAAGGCAGTACTTGTGGCTGAGCATCTCTTTGCCACGATTCACTCCACCACAGACAGTCGTCTTCTTGTCTGTCCCGTGGTTGTCCCAGAGGTTGAACTGGCAACCGTCGGGACCGTAGTAGGTCCAGAACACGTTGACCATCCGCACGTCGCGTTCGACAAGGCGACGGGCCAGCAGGAAGCTCTGGCCGTACTCGTTCATTCCGTATTGTTCGCGCAACGACATCGACTCGTCGGTGACATCGAATGCCTCACGAAACGCCTTCGACGTCAGCATCTCGATCGCCTTGTCGTACTGTTGCTGATAGGCCAGTACCGCCCCGTCGACTCCGACCCGTTGTGGGCCGACGCGTTCCAGCAGCGAGCGGCGGGCGTCGAGCCGTGCGATCGTCATCTGCTCGCCGTGCAGTTCCAAGTTCTTCAGCGTGAACTCGTTCCGCTCCAGTGACCCGGTCTTCTCGGTTCCGAGGCTCAGTGGTTCGAATCGCGGTCCCAGGAACCCGGCCCGCTGGCCCTTGTAGAAACGTGTGCCGGTGGTGAAGTGGCGCGGAACCACGACCCATGGCGGCAGGTTTCCCGAGGGGCCCAGCAGCTTGTGCAGGATGGCGCCGATGGCCGGGTGGTCGTCTGGCGACACCGGGTAGGCCTTGTTCTTCTTGGTGGCCAGGAGGCTGGCCATCAGCGTGCGGTAGATGCCGGTGTCGTGTGACTGGGTGTCGACGTTCATCGAGCGAATGATGGCCAGCTTGTCGGCGTGAGGAGCCACCTTCGGCAGCAGGGCGCCGAAGCGAGTGCCGGGAACACTGGTCGCAATGTCACCGAACTGGCCCCGAATACGGGCCGGTGCGTCGGGCTTGGGGTCCCACATGTCCAACTGGGAAGGACCACCGCACAGAAAGATGTAGATCGATCGCTTGGCCGTTGCCGCATGACGTGTGGCGTCGATCGGCTGGGGCGATGTGTTGGCGGCGGAGAGGATCTGGGGCAGGGTCATTCCCAGACCGCCGACGGTGCCCAGACGCAGCGCGTCACGGCGAGTGAATTCGCCGTGACCCGGGACGTGCATGGGCATCAGATTGAGCATCGTTCTTCTCGCCGGTTGTTCGAAACGACAGTATAACCGCATTCTCACACCATCGGGAACACTGTCCCTCCGGACGGGGGCTGAAATGGCTGAAGTGTACGTCGTGGCGGGAACACTTCGGCGGCGAGCCCACATACGCGACAGGTCGGGCCTGTTTCAAAACTCTCCTTTCAATCCGGACGGTCTTGGCTCGGAAAAATCCTGTATCATGCTGGTCGCCAACCGTCAGGAAATCTTGGGAATGACGCACACGTGATGAACCGACACCTGGGACGTCTGCTGGTTTTGCTCGCCGGGTTGGCGGTGGCCGGGAAACTGGCTGCCGATGAGCCCGCGGCCACCTCGTTCCCGCGGACACGAATCTCCGAAGACGAGCGAGACCACTGGTCGTTTCGCCGGTTGAATCCGGGGCGGGTGCCGGCGGCCGGCAAGTCCCGATGGGGCCGCAACCCGATCGATCGGTTCATCCTGGCACGGCTGGACGAAAACGGCCTGGTGCCCTCTGGCCGGGCGTCACGACGGATCCTGGTTCGTCGCGCCCATTTTTCTTTGCTCGGCGTGCCGCCGTCTCCGGAGGTGATCGGGCAACACGAAACCGATCGGTCTCCGTCGGCCTGGAGTGACCTGGTGGACCGGATGCTCGCTTCGCCGCACTACGGTCAGCGATGGGCACGTCACTGGATGGACGTGGCCCGGTTTGCCGAGAGTGGAGGATTCGAGCATGACGACGATCGTCCGACGGCCTTCCACTACCGGGATTTCCTCGTCGCGGCCTTCAATCGCGACATGCCGTTTGATCGCTTCGTCGCCTGGCAGCTTGCCGGTGACGAACTGGCTCCGAAGGATCCACTGGCCCTGATGGCAACCGGATTTCTGGGGGCCGGAGTGTTCCCCAGCCAGTTGACCGAAGCGGAGTTCGAGTCATCCCGGTACGACGAACTTGACGATATGGTCACCACCACCGGGGTCGCCTTCCTGGGGCTTTCGATCGGCTGCGCACGGTGTCATGACCACAAGTACGACCCGATCCCCTCCCAGGACTACTACCGACTGGCGTCGGCCTTCACGACGACAATTCGCGGCGAGGTGACCACTCGGGCGCCGTGGCACTCCACCGACCAGAAAGTGCTGGTCACCAGCGAGGGCCTTCCCAAGCTCAAGCACCATGCCGACAGCCGCGGGTTCCCTCACTTCTACCAGCAGACGTTCTTCCTTGCCCGTGGCGACGTTCACCAGAAACACGGTGCCGCCGATACGGGGTATCTCCAGGTGCTGGTGCGTCCCGGCACCAGCACTTCGCATTGGCAAGTGAAGCCTCCAGCGGACAGGAAGCGGACCTCGTTTCGTCGCGCGTCACTGGCTCGCTGGATGACCGATACCGAACGCGGAGCCGGGCACCTGTTGGCCAGGGTCATTGTCAATCGCCTCTGGCACCATCACTTCGGTCGTGGCCTGGTTGCTTCTCCCAACGACTTCGGGACCCAGGGCGAGCATCCCACCCACCCGAAACTTCTCGATTGGCTGGCCCAGAGATTGCTTGATTGCGGTTGGCGGCTGAAGCCGATTCATCGGTTGCTGTTGACCAGCAGTGTCTACTGCCAGAACGGTCGTGCCGATGGCAACCGTCAGGACCGAGATCTCGAGAACCGGTTCTGGTCGCATCGACCGCGAAGGCGGCTCGAGGCCGAGGCGATCCGAGACGCCTTGCTGAGCGTCTCGGGACGACTGGATTCCGGAATGTACGGCCCGGGTTCGCTCGACGAAAACTCCCGGCGTCGCAGCGTTTTCCTGAAGGTCAAGCGGAGCCGGCTGGTGCCCACGATGATGCTGTTCGACTGGCCCGAACACCTTGTCAGCATCGGTCGCCGAGCCAACACGACTACCGCCGCTCAGGCCCTGGCTTTCATGAACAGTCCGGTAGGTCGCGGATACGCCGGGAGCCTGGCTGAACGGTTGCCGGCCGATCCTGGTCGGGCGATCGTCCGTGCCTGGCAACTGGCGCTGGGGCGGACGCCGCGGGCTGACGAACAGGCTGCGGTGATGGTGTTCCTGGAACGGCAGGAACACATCTACCGGAGGGCGGGGCGGTCCGACCCGATTCGGACGGCGCGGGTCGATTTGTGCCAGGCGCTTTTGGGGATGAACGAGTTCATTTACGTTGACTGAGACCCACGGCTGACCAGCCGATGGCTTCGAGGAGCATCCGATGGAACCTGCCACCAACGATTGCAAGGCGGCCGCGATGCTGTCGCGTCGTCACATTCTGGCGAGGGCCGGGGCCGGTTTCGGAGTGGTCGGGCTCTCGGGCCTCCTTCATTCCGAAGGCCTGCTGGGCCCGGAGGCACGGGCGGCCTCCGGTTTGGGGCAACGAGGACTGGCCCCGTTGGCTCCTCAGCAAACTCACTTTCCCGCTCGGGCCCGTCAGGTGATCTGGATTTTTGTCAACGGTGGCCCCAGTCAGGTCGACACCTGGGACTTCAAGCCCGGACTCGTCCGGCGTGACGGGATGTCGATCAAGACATTCGATCCCAAGTTCGACAATACCACCGGGTTTTTCCGGAACTCGGTGGGCAATTTGATGGCGTCACCATTTCCTTTTCACGCTCGAGGAGAATGTGGCAAGCGGATCTCGTCGATCTTTCCGCACCTGGGGAATCACGTCGATCGGATGGCGTTTGTGCATTCGGTTCATACCGAGTCGAACAACCACTCGCCGGCTCTGTTCATGATGAACTGTGGAATGCCGCGGATGGGACTGCCGTGCGTGGGGTCGTGGGTCACCTACGGCCTGGGCAGCAGCAGCCAGGACCTGCCGGCGTTCGTGGTGATGAGTGATCCGAAGGGGCGGGGATTGCCCAAGGGACACGCGGCCAACTGGAGCGCGGGGTTCCTGCCGGGAGTGTTCCAGGGCACACACCTGCGACCCCAGGGGGCCCCGATCAACAACCTCAAGCGGCCCCGGTTGATGACCGATCTCTCACAACGCAACCAATTGAACCTGCTGAGGCAACTCAACACCCTCGGAAACGGCCCGCTATCGGTCAGTGGTGAGCTGGCGTCGAGGATTCAGAGTTTTGAGCTGGCCTACCGAATGCAGTCGGCGGCCCCCGAGGCGTTGGCGATCGAGACGGAGACCAGGCAGGTGCAGGGCCTGTACGGCATCGGTGACAAGCGGTGCGATCATTTCGCCCGCCAGTGCCTGGTGGCTCGGCGACTGGTCGAGCGAGGGGTGAGATTCGTGCAACTGTATTCCGGCGGGAACGAGAATCAGCGCAGCTGGGACGGGCACAGTGACATCCGAGGAAACCACTCGCAGTTTGCCGGTGAGACCGATCGTCCGGTGGCCGGTCTGCTGGCGGACCTGGCTCAGAGAGGCCTGCTCGACGAGACACTGGTGGTGTGGTGTGGCGAGTTCGGTCGGCTGCCCGTGGCCCAGACGGGCAAGAAGCCCGGCCGCGATCACAACCCGCACTGCCTGACGGCGTGGATGGCCGGGGGGGGGATCCGGGGGGGAACGACCTATGGAGCCTCCGATGACGTCGGCTTCCGGGCAGCTGAGAACCGGGTGCACATCAACGACCTGCACGCCACGATTCTGCATCTGCTGGGGTTGGATCACGAACTGTTGACGTACAGCTACAACGGTCGTGATTTCCGGTTGACCGACGTCGCAGGTCGGGTCATTCGCGACGTGATTGCCTAGCGGCTCAGATCAACTCGGCGATCGGGCGGCCGCTGGGAAGCAGGGGAATTGGCCGGCCGGCGTTGTTGATCGTCTCGCTGCTCAGATCGATCCCCAGGTGGCGATACATCGTTGCCAGCACGTCGGTGGGATGGATTGGCCGTTCGGAGGGCATTTCGCCCTTCGAGTTGGAAGCGCCGATCACCTGGCCGACCTTCAAGCCGCCACCAGCCATCAGGATGCTCATCAGGGCGCCCCAGTGGTCGCGACCGCCGGTCTTGTTGACCCGCGGTGTCCTTCCGAATTCGCCCCAGACGACCAGCATCACCTTCTTGTCGATGCCGCGCTGGTAGATGTCGGTGAGCAAGGCGCTGACCATCTGGTCCAGCGGTGGGCCGTGGTGTTCCATGCCGCGGGAGGGACCGTCCGAACCATCGGCGGGACGCTTGTCGTCGACGATGTTGCGGTGCCAGTCCCAGCAGAGGGAATCGGGAGCGGTATTGATCGTGACGAAAGTTACTCCCGATTCGACCAGCCGACGGGCCAGCAACGCCATCTGGCCCCAACGATGCGGTCCATACAGTTTGCGGACGTGCTCCGGTTCGCGGGAGAGATCGAATGCCGCACGGGCCCGGCCACTGGTGACCATGTCCAGGGCGGCGACAGTGAACTTGTCGATACCTTCCATCTGTCGGCTGGCATCGGCATTGCGGGCGAATCGGTCAAGTCGTTTCAGCAGGCTGCGTCGGTCCCCGACACGGTCGATCGTCAGGTCGTTGGCCAACGTCAGGTTCGACGTTGCCTCGCCAACCTTCTCGTTCTGGAACTGGTCGCGATAGGGGTTCTGCAACACGGTGAACGGCGCGTGCTGGACTCCCAGGTAACCGGTGCCCATCACGGCCCCGATCACCGGGTTGCGGGTTTGTTCGTGTGAGAGCAGGACGTACGGAGGCAGTCCGGCGTCGTTGGCACCGCGGAAGTGGCTGACGATCGATCCCGAGGAGGGGTGAGTCGGCGGGCTGATGTTTCCGGGATAGCCGGTCGAGAGCCAGTGGGCTGCGACATAGTGACCGTTGGTGGTGTGAGTGATCGAGCGGATCAACGCGGCCTGGTCGATCACCTGCGCGGTCCGTGGCAGCTTCTCGCAGAACGAGATGCCGGCGTGCCTGGTCGGAATCACTCCGTAGGGGCCACGGTACTCGGCCGGTGCCTCGGGCTTGGGATCGTACGTCTCGAACTGGCTGTGGCCACCGCCGAGCCAGATCTGGATCACCGCGGTGTCAGACGAGGCCGGCTTGCCTGCCGCCGCTGATGCCGCCTGCAGTCTCAACAACTCGGGCATCCCCAGCCCGGCTGTGCCGGCTGAGAGGGTTCCTTCAAGAAAACGTCGTCGAGACTGTTGTGTCATTTGTTCGGAGTGCCCATCCGTGGAACACTTGGGGCAACGGTGACTTGCGCGACATCGAGTCTACGTGTTCCATCGGGCGTGGTAAAGGTGGAACGTGAGGCTGGAGAATGGCGGTTTGGTGATGTTTGAGGAGATTTGGGACCGCGAGAGACGGGCGGGGCTGCCGGCGTTGCCTGGGAGCCGCCGACGAGTGAGAATCTCGGGCGATTCAACGAGTTGATCAACCAGGACGATTTGTGGGACCAGTGACATGGCGACATCAGACGGGACTCGGGTGAAGGTTGCGGTGGTCGGCCTTGGACGCTTCGGGCGTCTGCATTCTCTGACGGTTGCCGGCCTGGCCGAGGCCGACCTGGTCGGGGTGGTGGCTCGACGCTCTGAAAGCGTTGAAGCTCTGCAGGAGGAACTTCCGGACGTGCCCGGCTGGATCGATCTCGAGGTGGCGCTTTCCGAATGCGATGCTGAAGCGTGGGTGGTGGCTTCGACGACGGCCTCGCACGTGCCGATCACCAGACGATTGCTCGAGGCAGGCAAGACGGTGTTGCTGGAAAAGCCGATCTCCGAGGACCTTGAGGAAGCGATGTCACTGGAGTCACTCGTGGCCGAGGGTTCGGCGAATTTGATGATCGGTCACATCCTGCTGTTCAACAGCGAATTCCGTCAGATTCGTTCCGAGGCGTCTGCCCGAGGTCCCATCTCTCACATCGATTGTGTGCGTCACCGGCCGGCGTCGATCGTCAAGGATTTTGCTGGTGAGAATCCTCTGCATGCGGCGATGGTTCACGACCTGTACATGGTGCAGGTCCTGGTCGACCGTGCCGAGCCGAGCGAGGTGTCGTGCCAGTACCACCGGACCTCGGACGGGGAGATCGATCTGGCGCTGGCCCAATTGAGTTGGGAGAACGGGCCCTTGGTGTCGCTCGCGGCGTCGTATCTCACACCTGCCGGCATGCCCCCTCGGGGGATCGATCGCATGGAGGTCTTCGGCGAGGGCTGGGCAGCGCGGGCCGAGGCCAACCCGCGACCTTTGGAGGTCTGGGGAGAACAGGCCGAATGGCCGATGGCTCTCGAAATCCGCACCGACCCCGAGGGGGCCACGGGGATGCTGGCCGAGGAGCTACGCTGCCTCTGCCGGGTGGCACGTGGCGAGCAGGTGGTCCCATTGGGAGCCACCTTCGCCGACGCCATCCAGGTGCAGCAGTGGATGAACCGGTTGACCGCAGCGGCGGGTCCGTCGCAATAACGACAGGACCGGCTGTGCCGCCGCATCAACTGGCTTACTCAGATCGCCGCTCAGACCAAGCGGACGTTTTCGGCACGCGGACCCTTGGGGCCGGTTCCGACGTTGTACGAAACCTGCTGACCTTCCTGGAGGTCGTCGTACTGCACGCCTTCGACTGACGACATGTGGAAGAACACGTCGGTGCCTGAGCCGTCCTCAATAAATCCAAATCCCTTGTCCGTGAGCCTCTTGATCGTGCCTTCTGCCATCTGTCTCGTCCAATTCTCAAGAAAAAAAGTTGGTCATCTTTCGGGTGTGAACGCTTCACACACTTCGGATGGCCTGCGTAGGTGATTGTGTTTTAGTGAGGAAGACGCCCAGAGTCCAACGAGAAGCCGGTATCTTCGTCCGCGTCATCAAACTCGTCCGTTTCTTCTGTCTCTTCCGACTCGATGTCGGCGGGGTCCAAGTTGGCAGTCGCCGGGTCCTCGAGCCCCTGTTTTCGCCTCAATCGGCGCTGTCTTTTGGCTTCGGCTTTCGCCTTCTTTTCCATTTCCCGTTGCCGTTTGGCAAACGTGTTCCGATTGCGTGCGATGGTTTCACTCCTTGAAACAAAATTCTGTGTCGTCGTCAAACTTACGCCGGAACTTGATCAACACGATGGTAGCGAATTCTACTGAGAAATTCTCGTTACCGGGTCATTTGACGCCCGTTCTCTGGCGTATCAGGCAAGTTTTCCGTCCACTCGAGGCTAGCAGGTTGCGTTGGGTTGTGAAGGGCAACCGTTGTTGGCTGACCGCGAAAATGTCGGGAATTCGCTAGAGGATCTCACGAATCACGTGGCCTCGACTGATCGGGATCGGTCGATCCAGTGGATCGTGGACGACGGTTTCGGGGCTGTAGCCCAGGCAGTGGAAGACCGTCGAGATGATATCTCGCGGCCGGACGACTCCATCGACCGGAAATGCTGCGTGTTTGTCGCTGGAACCGTGAACGACGCCCCCGCGGACTCCTCCCCCGGCCATCGCGACCGAAAAGCAGTTGCCCCAGTGATCTCTCCCGGCCTTGCCATTGATCTTGGGGGTGTGGCCGAATTCTCCCTGCCACACGACCAGCGTCTCGTCGAGGAGCCCCCGCTGGTCGAGATCCTCGAGCAATGCGGTGAAGGCCCGGTCCATCATTGGCATCAGGAACGACTTCAGTGACTCGCAATGCTTCGAATGCGTGTCCCAGCCGCCCTGGTTCTCTTTCCCCTTGATGCGGGTCCAGTTGAGCTGCACCAGCGAGACGCCGCGTTCGACCAGACGCCGGGCCAACAGCACACTCTGGCCGTACCGGCTCCGACCGTAACGATCCCGTGTCTTGTCCGATTCCTGGGAAATGTCAAATGCCGTTCCGGCTCGGCCTCGAGTCAGCAAGTCGAGAGCCTGTTGGGCGTGGAGTTGGTAGGAGCTGACGGCGGGGGCACGGTCGAGATGGTTGCGGGCGGCGTCGAACTGGTCGAGCAACTGGCGACGTCGGTCGAGCCGGAGCCCCGCGAAGTCCTTTTCGAGAGTCAGTCCCGGGACGTTGAAGGTGTTGTCCTGGGGCTGGCAATGGATCAGCCACGGGTCGTGTCGACGACCGAGGAATCCGGCGTCCTGTCCAGGCCAGGGGAAGTTGCCGTCGTTCCAGATGTGTTCGGGCAGCGTGACGGCTGCGGGCAACTGTCCGGTTTCCTGTTTCAGGGCACGGACCATTCCGCCAAGACACGGCCAGTTGTTGGGCGGCTTGGGCAGGGCGCTTTCGCGGTTGAGCGGTTGATGCGGGACCCCGGTCAGCATCTGGTACCCGCTGGAGGAGTGAGAATTGTCACCGGTGACGACGGCCCGCAGCACTGCCATGCGGTTGGCCCACCTGGCCGTGCGCGGCATCAGCTCGCCGACGGGCAGTCCTGTCAACGACGAGGAGATCGCACCGAATTCGCCACGGATGTTGGCCGGGGCCTGGGGCTTGGGGTCCCAGGTCTCGTGTTGTGGGGCACCGCCGGTCAGTCCGAACAGAATGACTCGCTTGGCGGTGGGAGGGATTGCCGTCGGGGTGGCCGTTCGGGCGGCGGCAAGGCGAGACATGGTCAGTCCGCCCAGCCCGATCCCGCCGATCCTCATCCACTCGCGGCGGGGGAGGCCGTCACAGAGCGTTGGGCCGTTGTCCAGCAGACTCAGCATTTTCCAGTCATCCAATCAACTGGCGAATCACTTTGGCCTCGTACACGTCGGTCAGCCGTTCGTCACGACCGTTGTGCGAATAGACCAGATGTTCGTGGTCGAGACCGAGTTGGTGAAGAATCGTCGCGTGCAGGTCGGCCGTCTGGGTGCGGTTCTCGATGGAACGGTACCCGAAGTCGTCGGTCGCGCCGTAGGCCTGGCCTCCACGAACACCTCCACCGGCCAGCCAGACGCTGAAGCCGTAGGGGTGGTGGTCCCGACCCTCGTTTCCCTTGGCGGTGTTGCCATCCCGAAGTTCGGCTCCAGGGGTGCGTCCGAATTCCCCACCCCATTGGACCAGGGTCGAGTCGAATAGCCCGCGGCGTTTCAGGTCGGTCAGCAGGGCACCGATTGGGCCGTCGGTTTGACCGCAGACGCTTCTGAGACCATTGGTGTTGGCCGAGTGCGTGTCCCAGGGTTGTCCCCGCATGAACAACTGCACGAACCGCACACCCCGTTCGATCAGCCGTCGTGCCATCAGGCAGCGGCGGCCGTAGGACTTGGTCGTCGGGTTGTTGAGCCCGTACATCTCGTGAGTGGCCTTGGTTTCACTCGAGAGATCGAGTGCGTCGGTGGCCGAAAGCTGCATGCGAGCGGCGAGTTCGAAGTTGGCGATCCGGGCCTCGAGTTCCAGTTCGCCGGGGCGGGTCCGCAGATGTTTGCGATTGAGCGTCTGGAGAAGTCCGAGGCGCCCCTGGCTGACGGCCTGCGAACGGGCCGTGGATGGTTTGAGGTGCAGGACCGGGACACCCTGTGAGCGGAAGGCCGTTCCCTGGTAGATCGGAGGCAACCAGCCACTGGACCAGTTGCGAGCCCCGTCGACGGGAAGTCCGACCGGGTCCGGCAGAGCGATGTAGGCCGGCAGATCGTCGGTTTCGGATCCCAGTCCGTAGGCAGCCCAGCTGCCGATGTTCGGGCGTCCGGGGCGAATCAGGCCGGTGTTGGCCATCCAGATGGCCTGCTCGTGGTTGCGGTGTTCGGTGAACATTGAGCGGATCACGGCGATGTCGTCGGCGTGATTCGCCACCCCGGACATCACCTCCGAGAACTCCAGTCCGCTCTCCCCATAGCGACGAAACGAGAACGGGCTGCCCAGCAAGTACTTCGTCCGGTCCTCGTCGTCGTCGACTTCGGCCGGTGGAGTCGTGCCGTGGTAACGGCTGAGCATCGGCTTGGGGTCGAGCAGGTCGACGTGGCTGGGGCCACCGTGCATGAACAACTGGATCACCGCGCGGGCAGGAGCCCGGTGGCCGGGAGATCGCTGCTCGAGTGAGGAGCGGCGGGAATCAGCAGCGGCCGTCGAGGCGATCAGCGACCCGATTGCCATTCCGGCAAATCCGTCACCCAGTTGGCCCAGGGCCGTGCGACGCGTGATGGGGCTGACAAACATGGCGAGTTTCCGTGTCCGAGACGCTAGTCGATATATGCGAATTCGTTGCTGGCCAACAGCATGTGGCAGAGATCCACGATAGCCCGTTGACGAGCAATGCCCGTAGCCACCGGCTTGCCGTCGGCACCGGTGAGATGATGCTGGGATTGTCTGGAGAGGAATTCCACGATCACCTGTTGTTCCTGTTCGGTAGCCGGACGCGCGTAGGCCAGGCCAATTGCCCGGTTGGCCACGCGGCGGCTGTCGGTGTCGCTCACCCGGGTGGCGAACGACTCGGCGGCTTTCTCCATCCAGCGGCTGTTCCAGAGCGTCAGGGCCTGGGTGGCGACGGTTGACTGGGATCTCCGCGAGCAGTTGATTTCGATCGTCGGCTGGTCGAAGGCCTGGAGCATCGTCTGGGGATTCAGTCTCAGGATCTGGATGTAGATGCTGCGGCGGTTGTCGGGTTGGCCGTCGGCCATGTTCACCTCCCCGTCCGGACGCCGTGCGACTCGCAATGCACCGCCGAAGGGCTGTTGATTGAGCCGTCCGGAAACCGACAGGACCGCATCACGGAGTGGCTCGGCTCCCAGGCGACGCAGGCTCTGCCGCCACAAGAACAGGTTGTCGGGATCGATCCGCTCGGAACGAGCGATCACCTCGGGGGCCGGACGTGAGACCTGGCGATAGACCGAAGACAGCACGATCAGGCGGTGGATGTGCTTGATGTCCCAGCCGGAATTGATGAACTCCCGGGCCAGCCAGTCGAGCAGTTTTGGGTGCGTCGGGGCAGCACCGCTGGATCCGAAATCGTCAGGGGTGCGGACGATGCCCTGCCCGAAGTGGTGCATCCAGATCCGATTGACCATCACGCGGGAGGTCAACGGATGGTCGGCATGAGTCAGCCAGCGGGCAAACGCCAGCCTGCGACCGGTGGTGCGTGATGACTGGGGGGGGGCTTTCCATTCGAGTGACCGGCCGGTTCGCAGGACCACGGGGACCTCCGGGGCGACAGCCGGTCCGGGGGTCAGCGGGTCGCCCCGTCTCAACAACGGTGTCTGGACTTCACCGGGAAGGTCATAAAGGGCCCGGATCTCTTCGAGGTACACCCGGCGGCGCTGCCACGAACCGGTCTCGGATTGCAGGCGGCTCTTCTCCTTGGCGTATTCCGGGAATTCCTGGGGCAGCAGTGTGGCCAGGGCCTTCTGGCCCGGGCGGAGCAGAGACGCAAACTTGCCGGCCAGGTACTGTTGCACCGGGTCGCGATCCGCCGCGGCAGTTTGCACCGACTTGGAGACATCGGCCCGGATCGGTTCGGGCAGGGTGGCCAACCGCTTGGCGAACAATTTTGTCTTGAAGGTCGTGTCGAGTGCCTTGACCTCGGCGGTGAGTCGCTTGAGATTGGCGTCGACCTCGGCGTTGCGGGCATCCGCGGCCGTTTTCTGCTTGGCAGTGGCTATCAGCAGTCGCCGCTGCACCTGGGGGATCCACTGCTTGGGCCGCAGGGCCGGCATGAAGATCGCCTGCATCCGGTAGTAGTCGACCTGGGAAATCGGGTCGAACTTGTGACTGTGGCACCGGGCACAGTGAATGGTCAGTCCCATCGTGGTGGAAGTGACGATCTGCAGGGTGTCGTTGAGTGTCGGGTAGTGGTAGAGCGCGTCGGCGTTCTTGATGGTCTTGAAATCGGGCCGCGAGGCGTCGGCGGCCATTCTCAAGAAGCCGGTCGCCACCAGTCCTTCGACCACGGTCGCCGGCAATCGGTCGGCCGTCTCGTAGACCGACCAGTAGTCGGTCAGTTCGTCACCGGCGAGTTGTTCGTGCAGGAACCTGTCGTAGGGCTTGTTGGCGTTGAGCGCCCGAATGACATAATCGCGGTATCGCCAGGTGAAGGGCAGGGGGACGTCGGAACTGAGGACCCCGGCCGAATCGGCGTAACCGGCGGTGTCCAGCCAGTGGCGGCCCCAGTGCTCTCCGTAGGCCGGGCTGGCCAGCAGGCGGTCGACCTCGTGGCGGAATGCGTCCGGTGACGGGTTTGCCAGGAACCGGGCCAGGTCATGGTCGGCCGGCGGCAGTCCGGTCAGGGCGTAGCTGAGCCGACGCAGCAGCGTGGCGCGATCGGCTTCGGGCGAGAGTTGCAGATGGCGTTCCTGCAGGGATGCCAGGATGAATCCGTCTATGGGATTCCGCACACGCCGGGCATTTTCCGGTCGCAATCGGTTGGGAACCGGGTGGCGTCGAGGGGACCGGAACGACCAGAACCCCCGTTGCTCGTCGGAGAGATCGTCCAAGTCGATGTCGCCCAGTTCCCCGGACCTCGCAGAGTCCTTGCCGGTGCCTCGGGCTCCTTCGTTGATCCAGGTGCGAATACGTCCTTTCTCGGCGGCCGTCAACTTGGGTCCTTTGGGAGGCATGCGGTTGGAGGCCAGCACACCCCACAACCGGCTGCTCTCCGCGGCGTTGAGACGCACCACCGCCCCGTTGTCGCTCCCGGTGAGTACGCCGCGGCGCGACGAGAGATCGAGGCCGGCCTTGGGCTTGGCTCCCGAATGGCAACCGGTGCAGCGAGCCTTGAGGATCGGCAGGACAGTCTT
The DNA here is from genome assembly GCA_002724315.1 of Planctomycetaceae bacterium. Lineage (GTDB taxonomy): Bacteria > Planctomycetota > Planctomycetia > Planctomycetales > Planctomycetaceae > UBA8437. Next base: position 109,497 of record PBOJ01000131.1, read on the forward strand.
TTCGAAAGACGGTGCCTTCGCGGCGGTCGACGGCTGCTTGTCCGCAGCGACCGCGGGACTGCCGCACTGGAGGGCGGCTGCGAGGGCGGTGAGGAGTGTCAGTCTCGACATCGGGGGGCCGACTGGAGGGCTTCGAACAGGAGACGCGTCGGTCTCCGGGGAAGGACCCCCAGTCTAGCACAACGGGCCGCCGCCGGGAGACGACGTGCGGCCCGCTGTGGTCTGTGGCACCGATGGCGAGATCACTTGGCGTCGGGCAGTTGATAGCCCTTCACGTTGGTGCGAATCCGGTAGAGGCTCTTGCCGGAGGTGACGTAGAGCAGTTTGGCATCCTTGCCTCTGGCAAATCCGACGTTGGTCGGAAGTTCCGGAGTCTTGATGTAGGCCAGTTCCTTGCCGTCCGGAGAGTAGACGACGATGCCCGGACGTTTCTCGGACCGCACGGCCACGAAGAGGTTGCCCTGGGCATCGACGACGAGTCCGTCGGGACCGTCCTCGGGGTAGTAGTCCACCAGCGTCTTGCGGAACGTGGCTTCTCCCTTGGCGTTGAGATCGTAGGCCATCAGGGCCATGTGGCCTTTCCTGAGAGGAGCAGCTGGGGCGACCGGCCCCTTGGCGTCCTCGGCCTTGCCGAGCCGTTCGAAGCCGGTGGCGCCGTTGTCGTTGCTGACGACGTACAGGGTTTTCTGGTCCGGCGAGATGCAGACCCCGTTGGGTTTGCCTGCGTCGGAGATGATGCGATGGATCGACCCGTCGGGGTCGATCCGGTAAACGCCCATCACCGGTTGCTCGATCGCCTCGTGGCCCAGGTACCTGGGGTCACTGAAGTAAAGGCGTCCCTTGAGGTCGATGGTGACGTCGTTGGGCGAGTTGAGCCGACGGCCCTCGAACATCCCGGTGATGATGTAACTCATCCCGGTTTTCATGTCCGTTCGGGTCACCCGCTGGCCGCCGTAATCGGCTCCCTCGCAGATGATCATGTCTCCATGGGCGTCGAACTTGATGCCGTTGGACATGCCCGAGGGGGAGCGGAAGATCGTCGTCTTGTTGGTCTTGGGGTTGTATTTCCAGATGTGGCCGGCGTGGATCGCCCCGGTCTCGGTCTTGGCCTGGTGCGAGAAGGTGATGTCGCTGAAATAGACCATCCCATCGGGAGCAACCGCGACACCCTCGGTCAGGACAATTCCGTCGAAGAGTTTCTCGAGCTTGGCGCCGGGGGGAATGATCGGTTCGGCCGCGGTGACTGGAGCCGAGAAGATGGAGGCCAGTCCGACAAGCAGCAGGTTGGGGACGAGGTGTCTCATGGTGTGTGTCCTTGATGTTGAAGAGTGAGTTGTGTGGAGCAGGAATTCTGTTTGAGTTTGTGTGAGATGGTGTTCAGGCCAGCTGGGGATAGAACCGGTAGCTGTAGAGGACCGCGCCACGGATCTCAAAGTGCAGCGAGACCTGTTGCCCGACCAGGTCCGCCAGATCGGGCTTGGTCTTCCAGCGGGCGATCGAATACAGCCGCTTGGTGTCGACCGGAATCCGTGAGTCTTCGAGTGAAAAACCCGGCAGTGGTGAGCCGTCGGGGCCGATGACGGCGACGCGGATCGGTGTGTGTTCCATGTACTCGACGTTGACCGCCAGGTGCTTGCGGGTCAGCTTGATCGGCTTGGTGCGGACGTGGCCGGGGGGGAGGTTTCTCCACTGGCCAAGTCCGGCGAACCGGTCCAGGCCGATGGTGGCCAATCCCATCGACATGGGGTTGCCCCGGTTGGCGTGTCTCTTGATGCCGGCGCCGGTGTAGTGAAACAACAGCTTCTCTCCCACCCGTCCGGGCGGATTGTGTGACGGGTAGGCCAGGGCTCGGTCGAAAGAGTCCTCGGCTCCCACGTCCAGGAACGGGCGATTGGGAAACACCCGATGCCATTTTTTGCCGGGACGTTGGCAGACCAGTTCGCAGGTTGCTCCCAGGCCGGCCAGCGGCCAGCGTTCGGCCAGCCCGATGTTCACGTTGCCATAGTTGAACGGTGTGATGCCCCCGTGCCACTGAAAGGTTTTGTTGAACTGGGGGTCGGAGCCCTTGCCGAAGACCACTTCGAGCTTTGACCACGCCCGCCAGTCCTTGCTGGTTCTCAGGGACGCGTTGCGGCCGCCCTGGTCGTGTGCTCGCTCGTTGAGCCACCAGCGACGGTTGCGGTGATCACGGGTGACCATCATGTAGTCGCCTCCCAGGGCGGGGAAGAGCCGCCGAGGACGCCGGGTCCAGTGGATGCCATCGGGGCTGGTGTCCATGTATTGTCCGAAAACGCTGCGGGACCGAGCGACCTGTGCGGGGCTGACGCCGGGATACCGCTTGGGGTAGGCGGGGGCCCACATGCGGTGGTCCTGCATGTTGGCGATCAGCTTGTAACGCCGCATCGGATCGGGGTCGTCATCGTCGCGGACGACCGTCAGCCCGTCGAGGTTGTTGATCACACCGATCTGGTCGCCGTTTTCGTCGATCGCCGGCAGCCCCAGTCCCCTCCGGGCGAGTTCTTCGTCGACCAGGTTCTTGTTCTCGGGGTGACAACTGTAGAAGAGGTTGTTCCGCTTGCTGCCCCGGAAATCGACCACGCCCAAGTCGGGCTTGATCCAGTGGACTCCGTCACGGCTCTCGGCGTAGGCGTAGCCGCCGACATCGAGCAGGTCGAAACGTCTCTGCGTGTTGAAGGCGAAATACCACATCCGGAAGAGTCCGTCGGGTTCCTGGATCACGCTGCCCCAGGCCTGGGCGCGTTCGCCTTCCCACGGGCGATCGGCCATCAGCACCGGTCGGGGATGCTTCTTCACCCGGTTCATGATCCGCTTGACGTGCTTTTGCTCGGCGATCTCGTGATCGTCGACCATCAGGTGCAGTTGCGGATCGTGATGGTCCTGCGGATCCCGGTTGGTCGTCAGGAGGTAACTCTGATTGCCATCGTCCGGCGGAGCCGAGAGCAGCCGGGGACCACGACCGGCCGTGCTGACGCCGGTGGCGAGGGCGATCGAGGAGGCAAGAAACCGTCGACGTGTGGATCTTGGCATTCGGGACATGGTCCTGTGGTTCACTGGTGTCCAATCGTGGGGTTCCGCATGGTCGGCCAATCCCACCGCTAATTCAACTCGTGGCGAGTTGATCCTCGTCTCCACAAACCCAACACTGGCAGCGGATGTTCCCACCGTTTCCGCCACGCCGAGATGTTGACTCATGCCCCGATGGACCCAGGTTCTCGAACTCGATTCCGACCGCCAGCCCATTTCCGGTGATGCCGACTCACTTGTCGCAGCCGTTCGTTCGGGAGCCGATCTGAGAATCGGCACGGCGTTTCGTCACAACGAACACATCGATCCCGAATCGGATCGCGAAGAGTTGATCCGCGAGGTGATGGATTTTCGGGTGTGTTACCTGGTGAAAGACCGGTGGGTGGCGGGGATCGAAAATATGAGGATGCCGGTCGAATTGCCCGACGGGTTCGGCCCCCGCGAGTCGATGAGTTTTTTTCTGTACAACCAGGATGGGCACCAGGCGATTGCCCGACCGTTTTTTGACGGTCGGCAGCCGATCGCGTCCCCGGGCGTCTCGCCGACCGACGAATGGGTCGACATGCCCAGGTACCACGAGTTGGAATCGTTTGACGCAGGAACCAACGCCCCCAGCAGCCACTTCATCTACGATTTCGAGTATTTCCGCTACTTCGTGGGTGCCGACTGGCGAGAGGTGCTCAGTCACGAGAGCGACGGGAGCGTGACGGGCGGGTCGGTTGTGGACCTGGCCGACTCAGTCGGGCGGGGAGCGGAGGTCAAGGTGGCGATCCGTGGGTTGTGTGCGGATCTGGAGGAGACACCCGGTGAGGTTGATCACGAGGTCTTTGTCCACCTCGGGGCGTGCTACTACTACACCGAGGAGCAGCGGCTGATGGCCGCCGCGAATCCGGTCGTCCGAACCCGTCCGGCAACCCCGCTGGGCTACGGAACCGAATCCTGGGACTTCGGCTGGTTGATGCCCCGGACCGATGGACACGTGGCCGGCTGGATGTGCGATCCGTATACGCTGAAGTTCCGTCGCACGGCATCCCGGTACGCCATCCGCTGGTTTGTCAGCGAATGAGCCCGGTGTCGGGTTTGACATCGGGTCGGCGAGTCGGTTGGTTGGAGAGACGGCTGGTCGGGACGGTTGGTCCGCAAGCTGTCGACGCGAGTCCGCAACATGAACCAGAGCAGGTGATCCGATGAGAATGCAGAGCAGGTTGGGAGTACTGGGGTTGCTGTTGGCGAGCCTGTCGACAGGAGGCGGGGCCATCGCCGCGGAAGTCGCCGCCGTGGTGACCCAGGAAGTTCGCCCGGTACTGGTCCGCAACGACCACAACCGCCTGTTGAAACTGACTGTGACCTGCCAGAAGCCCTACGTCGTGGTCGATTCCCTGACAGTGTCGTTGTCAGGAACCGATGATCGCGACGACATCGACGTGCTCGAGGTCTTCCGCGGAACCCAATTCAATCCCCAGGTACGGTTCGGGGATTCGGTGTCGGTCCGGGGCCGCCGGGTGAAGATCGCCGGTCACGCGCGGCTCGAAAAGGGTGAGAATCACTTCTGGGTGTCCTGTCGTCTCGAGAGTGATGCGGACCTGGATCACCACGTGGATGCGACTTGTGTGCAGGTCGAGACCTCTGCCGGCAACATCCGTCCAGTCGACAAGACCAAAGGCCTGCGGTTGAGGATCGGATTGGCACTGCGGAAGCATTTTGATGACGGTGTCCACACCTATCGGATCGCCGCGCTGGCGACCTCGGCCAAGGGCACGTTGCTTTGTGCCTACGACATGCGCCGCCGGAAGGGGCGAGATCTCCAGGAGGACATCGATATCGGTCTGATGAGGAGTACCGACGGTGGCCAGACCTGGACCCCGCAACAGGTGATCATGGACATGGGCACCTGGGGCGGTCACCCCCAGCATCTCAACGGGGTCAGTGATCCCGGCCTGATCGTGGATCCGGCGACCGGTCAGATCTGGTGTTTTGCGGTCTGGATGGTCGGCAAGGAGGGCAATCACCAGTGGAACGAGGGAGGGTCGGAGAAGGGCTGGGAGATCGGCAAAAGCGCCCAGTTCCTGATGGCCACGAGCACCGATGACGGCAAGACGTGGAGCGAGCCAAAGAACATGACCCGAACGTGGAAGAAGAAGGAGTGGATCCTGTACGCTCCCTCACCCCAGTCGGGCATCGCTTTGGCCGACGGAACGCTGGTCATGCCGACACAGGGGCGCGACGAGAACAACGGCCACTTCTCCAACCTCCTGGTCAGCACCGATCACGGCAAGACCTGGACGGTCAGCGGCAAGGCCTCGGTCGGGAACACCGAGTGCCAGGCGGTGCAGTTGGGCGACGGCAGCATCATGCTCAACAGCCGGACCGAATCGCCGACGAAGTTTCGCACGGTCAACGTCACCCGTGATCTCGGCAAGACCTGGACGCCCCATCCGACAAGTCTCAAGACCCTGATCGAGCCCAACTGCAACGGCAGCACCTACCGTTTCGATTACCGCTCTCGGGGCAGGAACCGTCATGTGTTGCTGTTCGCCAACCCCTTCTCTCAGACCGGTCGCGATCACCATTCGATCCGGACCAGTTTCGACGATGGCATGACTTGGCCGAAACGGGTGTTGCTGGACATCGGCCGGGGGGCCGGTTATCCGAGCCTGTCTCGAGCCGATGACAATCACGTGGGAATCGTCTACGAGGGCAGCGGCGCGAAGCTGGTCTACCAGAGGTTGTCGCTGAAAGACCTGATGGGTCGATGAGCCGGGGCACAAAGACAAACCGGGTGGCTCCAGTCGGAACTGGTGGCCACCCGGCTTGAGCCGCTCTGGAAAGACTACGAGAAGATCAGGTCGACTCCTGGTCCACCGAAGATCAGGTCGGCGTCGGCACCGCCGATCAGGATGTCGTTGCCGCTCCCGCCGAACATGAAGTCCGAGCCGGAGTTGCCGAGCATGATGTCGTTGCCATCCTGGCCGGCCATGATGTCGTTTCCGGACCCACCGACCATGATGTCGTTGCCGTTGCCTCCGAGCATCAGGTCGTTGCCGAGTTCACCGAACATCAGGTCGTTTCCGTCCTGGCCATCCATGCGGTCATTGCCGCTGCCTCCGAACATCCGGTCACTTCCGTTGCCTCCGTACATCCGGTCGTTGCCGTCCTGGCCGTTGAGAACATCGTCTCCGTCACCGCCGTAGATCCGATCGTTGCCCGGTCCCCCGAGCAGGCGGTCGTTGTCGAGGCCGCCCAGGAGCAGGTCATTCCCGGAACCGCCGTCGAGCACATCGCGACCGCTGTTGCCCGAGAGGACATCATTGCCGAGGTCTCCCCAGACGAAGTCGTTGCCGAACCCGCCGGTGAGGAAGTCGTTGCCGGCTCCGCCCAGCAACCAGTCGTCGTCACTGTCGCCGAAGAGACGATCGTCGCCATCGTTGCCGAACAGGACGTCACGACCCGCGTTGCCATGCATCGTGTCATTGCCACTGCCACCGACGACCAAGTCCGAACCGTCGTTTCCGTCGAGCACATCGGAGCCGTCTCCGCCGCTGAGCCAGTCGTGGCCGGCCCCGCCGGAAATCACGTCATTGCCGTCCTCACCGAAAAGGCGATCGTTTCCCGAACCGCTTTCGATCACGTCGTCTCCCTGGCCCCCGTGGACCAGTACGTTGGCGGTGACGGCCGCTTCGATCTGCACCATGTCGTCACCGACACTCGAGTCGATCACGATGCCGCCCTCGGTGTCGATCCCGTCAGTGATCGTGTAGCTGTCGCTGCGAATCAGGTCGGTCATGGCGCTGTCGTAGAAGGCGTCGATCTGGACCTGGGTGACACCACCGCCGAGGTCGGTCAGCGTGATCAGGTCGTGGGCCCCGGTGCCGGTGACGTAGGCGAAGTCGGGCACCCCGTCCCGGTTGCTGTCCCGCAATCCGATATCAGGATCACTGGCCAGGACTTCGTAGTTGTTGACCAGGGCCCCTCCACTGTGGAGCTGCAGGTCGAACCTGGTGACGATGTTGTCGGTCTCACGAGTGACAGAACCGTGCCGGATCGTGTCGCCACTGGAGAGCAGGCGTTCCTCGGGCGTTGTGCCCTTGGTGTGGAACAGGCCGAAGGTATGCATCGCCTCGTGGACGACCGTGTATGCCACCCGGTGAGCCAGGTTCTCGTTGAACTCGGCCGTGCCCGGCACACCGCTGGTGGCCGAGACAATCGTGTCGGTGAATGTCAGGGTGGCTTCGTCGTGGTTGTTGCCGGTGGCGCTGAACAGGTCCTCTCCGGCAGCGATCCCGAACAGCCCACCGGCACTTCCGAGCAGCCCGCCGGCGGCGGAGATCTCTGAGGAGGAAATCTCCATCACGAAGTTGTAGGCGTCGTGTTCCCCGAAACCGTCGAAACCGGCCATTCCCGTGTCGTTGCTCTGCAGTGTGTTCGTCACGTCGGCGAAACTCGCCGACCCGATCCCGATCACTTCGAAGTCGAATGCGTCCAGTTGACGTTGCACGATCGGCAACACGGCATTCTGGAGGGCCAGGGCGTCATTGGCATCGATCGATGCGTCGCCGTTGTAGTCGTACTGGATCGAATTGAACTGCAACGGATCGGAGTCGGTCAGTCCGCCGAATCCCGAGACGTCTGACCCGGTCCCGTAGCCGTTGGCACCGGCTCCGTCGATTTCCCGGAATTCCTCGACGGTCGTCGACATGCCGCCTGCGGGCAGGGCGGTGCCGAAATCGAGATAGAACATCGTCGTCAGCAGGGTCCGGGACTCGAGCGACTCGGCCGAGACCACGCCGCGGCGGCCACGTCGGGGTCGCGGGCGGCTGGAAGCGAACAGGTGAACGATCCGGTCGGTCCAGTTGGTCAAACGCATTGTGGGGCTCCTCGATCTGAAACGTGTGAACAGCGAATGTGTGTGTCGCTGTTCTTCGAGGACCGCCTGTGTCACGGATGTGACGCGCGTTTTTTGGATATTCCGGAAGTTTTCCGGATCTCCCGGTCGGTGTCGGTCTCATTGTCCCTGGCCCCGACGAACATCGTCTGGGCTTGATGATGAGTCAACTCCCGACAGCGGGCCAGGGCTCGCTGAGTCGACAGGGTGTCGCTGTGCGATTGGCCTCGGTGTTGGGCTTGCGCCGTCCAGGTCTCCTGCAACTGGGCTTCAGCCTCGGCCAGCCTTCGTTGCTTCATCAGGGTCCGACCGAGGTTGGCCTGTGTCCTGAGTGTTGAAGGGTGATGGGCTCCCAGCACTCTCAGCCGGATTGCGATCACATTGCGGTTGATCCGTTCGGCTTCCTGGAAACGTCCCTGCCGGTAGTGGGTGTTGGCCAGGTTGTGGAGGGTGTTGAGCGTGCGGGGGTGTTCGGGGCCGAGCATCCGCCGCTTGATCTCCAGGGTCTGCTCGTAAAGGGACTGGGCCTCCTCCTGCCGTTTCAACAGCCCCAGCATCTGGGCGTGGTTGTGCATGGCCGAGAGCGTGTCGGGGTGAGTGTCTCCCAGGGTTCGTTTCCTCATCGCCAGGGTCTGTTGGCTCAGGGGCAAAGCCTCCTCGAGTCGCCCCAGTCTCTTGAGGCAGAGCACGAGGTTGTTCATCGTCCGCAATGTCTGCGGATGATCGGATCCGTTGATGCGGACGCGGTCGGCGAGCACTCTCTGGTAGTGCAGCAGGGCCTCCTCGTAACGACACATGTTCAACAGGCAAAGGCCCAGGTTGTGGCGTGCCATCAGCACCAGTTGATCATCGGCGAGGCAGTCGTCCCTCAGGCCCTCGTAGGCTTTCTGGTGCAGTTCCAGGGCCTGGGAGAAATGGCCACAGTGGGCCAGGGCGGTGGCCAACTGCGATGTGGCAGCCAGCGTGTCACCGTGGCTTTTGCCGAGTTCGTGGCTGCGGTTCTTCACGGCCCGCTTCAACTGTTCGACGGCCTGCGAGTGCAGTCCCAGTGCGTCGTACGACTCACCCAGTGACAACTGGATCGATGCAGCGGTTGCCGGTTGGTCGGCAAACGTTGCTTCCACTCGGGTGGCGGCGTGATCGAGTATGGACCTGGGCGAGATGGGCCGTCCGCGCCGCCGATCGGGTCTCAGGTCACGGATGACCTCCGAGACCAGGAACCGTGTCAGCGCCTCGGCCCGACGTGCGTCTCGCTCGGATTGTCGTTTCAGCGACTCGGCCTCGGCCCGCACCGTCTGCTCACGAGTGAAACCGATCTGACGAGCCCGATGAGCCATTTCTCGCGACTTCACCAGGCTGCGGGCGTGTCGAGCTTGCCGGCGGAAATGGTCGGCCGCTGCGATCGATCCGATCGTCAGTGTCACCAGCAGCAGCGCCGCCAGGGAGGTCATTCCTGCCAGGGCCGGGTTGCGTTGGCACCAGCGCGCGGTCCGACCGCACCACCCGATGCGTCGGGCATGGATCGGTTCACCCGCCAGGAATCGGGAAAGGTCCTTGGACAGCGCTTCGGCCGACTGGTAGCGGCAATCCGGGTCGGGATCCAGGGCACGGTCGATGATCGTCTGGAGATCTCGGGAGATTCCCGGGAGAGCCGTTCCCAGAGACCTCGGCTGACGTTCCCAGGGGTTGTCATCTGAATCGTAGACGGGCTGGTGGGCCAGCAACTCGAACAGCGTGGCTCCCAGGCTGTAGACGTCGCTGCGGGCATCCGCTTCGCCTCGAAAACACTCTGGAGCCATGTACCGGTGAGTGCCCAGGATGGCACCTGTGGCAGTCAGGTCGTCGGCTTCGGGACTCCGCGCCAGGCCAAAATCGCTCAGCCAGACTGTACCGTAACGATCCAGCAGCAGGTTTCCTGGCTTCACGTCACGGTGGATCACTCCTTGTCGGTGGGCGTATTCGAGCGCCTCGGCAGCCTGGCGGCCGATATCAGCGACCGCCTGTTCTGTCTCTGGAGTGGGCCGAGACATGTCCCGCGGGTCCTGGTCTTCCAACTGGTCCAACGAGATGCCGTCGATGAACTGCATCGCCAGGTAATGCACGCCCTGTTCGTGGCCCTGGGAAAAGACCGGGACGATGTTGGTGTGGTGCAACGCCGCGGCGGCACGCGCTTCGGCACCGAATCGCTCGATCCTCTGGGGATCCAGCCAGTCGGTGGCCGGCAACAGTTTCAGGGCCACACGGCGATCCACCGAAAGCTGGTGCGCTTCGTAGACGATCCCCATCCCGCCCCGGCCGATTTCCCGGACGATCTTGAAGTCGCCCAGTGGGCCTGTCGGTGGGACAAACGACTCGGCCGCATCGGCAGCCAACTCTGCCTTCAGAGAGGCAAGGTGCTCGGCGCGGGAGTCCTTTTCGGCATCGGGTCGCAGGCAACCCGAGCGACCCCAGTCGGAGAGCAGTTTTCGCCACGTGGTCAGGTCAACGCCCGAATCGTCCCGGGTCACGTCGGTCATCGTGTCTCCTGTTGTTCGAGCCTCGCCAGCATGGCCTGGCGGGCACGTTGATACAGTTGGCGGGCGGCTGCAGAACTGCGGTTCAATTGTTCGGCGATGTCTTCGAACGGCATCTCCGAGACGATCCGCAGCAGCAGGATCCGGCGGTATTCACGCGGCAACGCAGCCACCGTCACGCGGATTCGGTGCCGTTGCTCGTTGCGAACCACTCGCCCGCTGGGAGAGGTCTGGTTGGCGGCCACGCGTTCGGCCGCGTTCGCGGTTGATCGATTGTCGGTTGAACGGGTTGTCGGAGATTGGGTCACTTCACGTCTGAGGTCACGACCGGCGGTTCCCATGTGATGTCGAACCGAGCCCATGATGCGGTGCGTGAGAATCTGACGTAGCCAGCACCACAGTTCTCCTTCACTGCGGCCCCGGAATTGTCGGAAGTCGCGACAGGCGTGCAGCAGGGTGTCCTGGACGATGTCCGACGGGCTCTGACGGACGCCGAGACGGGGAGAAACGCGTTGTTTCGCCAGGGTTTCCAGTCGGTCGCGGTAGACGCCCAGCAACGGACCCAGGTTGGACTTGCCCTGACGGACAGAGTTCAGCAGGTCGGCTGGAGACGCATGTCCCGCTTCATGCGTGGCCGTATGATTCACGATGCTTCCCAAGGGATGCACGTTGCGTGCCAATGCACGACGAATCATTTGCCTCGGAAAAAACCACCTCGACGGTCAAAAGCGTCGGCTTGCGTGTCGTCACGGCTGTGGTGTTCTGCAACACGAGAACCCGCTGGCGGGGCAAAATGCTACGGCCGTCGCCGAGTCACCACGCCAAAGACCGCGATCAGGCGACGCCCCGGTAGAGCACGTCCATGACATGCCCGGTGTTGAGGTGGACCGGCCGACCCAGGCGATCTTCGATCATCGTGGTGGGATCAATGCCCAGCGCGTCGTAGATCGTGGCGCCCATGTCGTTGGGATGGTAGGGCGTCGTGATCGGATGACCACCGATGTTGTCGCTGGCTCCGATGATCTGACCGGGACGCACGCCGCCACCTGCGAACAGGGCGGAATAGACCGCAGCCCAGTGGTGTCGACCCGGGACCTTCTGGTTGGGCAACGGAGAAATCGACGGTGTCCGGCCGAATTCGCCGACGCAGACGATCAGAGTGGTCTCAAGCAGACCGCGATCCTCGAGGTCATCGATCAGGGCACTGAGGCCATTGTCGAGAGCCGGCAGCATCGTCCTCAGGCGTGGGAAGTGATTGACGTGGGTATCCCACATCTGCACGTGGCCCATGCTGGCTTGAATGACCGGGATCTCCATCTCGACCAGTCGCCGGGCCAACAGCAGTGTCTGGCCGTACTTGTGCCGCCCGTACCGGTCTCGCACCTCGGCGCTTTCGGCGTTGATGTCCAGCGCCGCTTTGAGCTTTCCGGAGGAGAGCATCGAGAAGGCGGCCTGTTGCTGGGTGGAGTACTTGACTCCCTGAGGCGACTGATCGATACCTCGTTGCTGCTTGTCGATTGTTCGCAGCAACTGGCGGCGATCGCCGAGCCTGTTGATGCTGAGTCCGTCGAGCAGCGAGAGGTCGTTGACCTTGTAGTCCTTGTTGTTCGGATCGCTGTTGAGCACGAAGGGATCGTACTTGGGGCCAAGGAATCCCGAGTGCTGACCGGGCCAGACCAGCGCGCCCTCGATCAGCGGGTTGGGGACGGTGACCTGGCTGGGCAGGCCGTCGGCGCGAGGCCGAAGCAGCGAGACGCCGCCACCGTAGCAGGGCCAGTCGGATCGCTTCAGCGATTTCGCCTGGTTGGAATTGCCCGTGTCCGGCTGCACGTAACCCGTCAGGGCATTGTGAGAACCTGACAGGTGCCGGTTGTCGCCGTGGTGCATCGAACGGACGATCGAGACCTTTTCGGCTCGCTGGGCCATCTTGGCCATCTTGTCAGAGAACTGGACTCCGGCCAGCTTTGTGGAGATCGCTTCGAACTCGCCCTTGGTCTCGGAGGCTTCCGGCTTGGGATCCCACATGTCGATGTGACTGCCGCCACCCGGCAGGAACACCAGCACGACCGACTTGACTTTTGGCGGATGAAGAGCGGCGTGGGCCTGCTGTCCGAGGACGCTGGAGAGCCCCAGTCCGAAGAAGGAGGAGCCACCGATCTGGAGGATGTCACGGCGATTGAGCATGTCGAATCGTCTCTTTACTTCCTGGCTTCATCCATTTCGAGACCGGTCCCTGGGCCCGAATCGGTACGACGAATCCACCGTACCTGATGTGTTCCATTATTGACTGAATCGAACCGCCGGGGCAATGGGAGCCAGTTTTGTTGTGCGGATTCCGGTTCGGTGTCGAAGATCAGCACCGAAACCCGCTGAGCCTGAGCGGTTCGCGGCCGTTGTTCAAACAAAACTGTTCGGACGTTGTGACCCAGGATCAGGCTCACGCGATCGACACACTTCAGCCGCCGTCAACTCTGCGGGTATAACCATACAGTCGACACTTTCCGCTTTCGCTGGAGAACGGCCAATGACATCGGTTTGGAAGAACATCAAGCGGAATGCCTGCATGATCCTGATACTCGTGTCTGCTGTCGCCCAGGCGCAGCAGATGCAGCCGACCGAGGGCACGAACCTCGCACGCGGGAAAGTGTGTACCTTTGATCCAAAACCGAGCTATCCCGATTGCACGGAAAAAGGTGACCGTTTCGATCTGACCGATGGTCGGTACAACGGATGTCTCTGGATCTACAAGGGCACCGTCGGATTGATGCCCGGTTACGGCTGGGGCGTTGAGACCATGCCGATCCCCCTGATCGACATTGATCTCGGGGCTGCCCGAGCCATCGGCAAGGTCACCTTTTCCAGTATCACCGGGTCAGGGGGAGTGACGTTTCCCCTGGCGGTACGGGTCTTCGTCAGCACAGACGCGAAACATTACGACCTGCTGTGCGACATGCTCACTGAATCGGTGCCGCAGGATAAGCCTCTGAACCATCGATTCGTTGCCAAGGATCTCAAGGGGTGGGGCAGGTATGTTCGCTTCGCGGTGCTTCCCGGTGGCCCCATGGTGTTCTTTGACGAGATTGAGGTCATGGCGGGGACGCATACCCGCGAAGAGGTCCGGCATCTCAACAAGAGGCCCGTGCCGGCCGGAATGGTGAAGACATTCGCCAGGCAGATGAGAAGGGGAACTCCGGATCTCTGGTCGTATTCCGGCTTCGGGAGCGACCGCGGCACGATGCGGGAAAACGGGGCCTACTTTTGCGAAGGTCTGCTGGGGCTGAAATCGAAGCATCCAGAGTTTCACCGGGTGGCCAGTGCGATCAATGCGCTGCTGATTCGCAAGAGTTTTCTGGATGAGAAGCTGCGGTCTGCGAAGCGCGCGCAGTTTTATGCCAGGAACATTGGCGCAAATGATGATCAAGCCGGCGGCCTGTCCCGGGACGTCGCAGAGATGCAGGAAAAGAGTGCCGGCGTCAACAATCGACTGAACGATCTGTTTCAGTTCTACGGTCGGGCATTCGATGCAGAACGAAGTGCTGAGCAGTTGTCGGGTGTGAACCCGAAGATCGAGGATGTGACGGATGGCATTCGAAGGCTTGAAGTTGAAGTAGGTGATCTTGTCTCCAAGGCGTCGTCCGCTGTCGTCTCACAAACAGGCAAGTGGAAGAGCGACAAACTCGCGCTCTCTCCTGAAGACAGAGTCATCAATCGAGACGGGACCAATCGCAGGTATCAGTTCACGGCCTTTCACGGCGCGCACCTGGACGGTTTGTGGGCGCTTGGTCCCTTCGATGGTTATCACATCGATCACCCCGTCCCCTGGCCGGTTTCAGACAATCCGGGGAAATACACATTTCCCAAACTGCGGGGGTACATCGATCGGATCGTCAACGAGAGCGGTGGCAGGATAAAGAGTTTTTCTCTGACCGAGCCGAGCTACCGGGGTGACGTGATTCCGATGACCGACTGGATGCTTGCGAAGGCCAAGGCGGATCCGGACCTCCTCTTGCAGACGAAAGAGGACAAACGACCGCCGCTGATCGCCAGTACGCTGATTGGCAACAATTCCCGACTCAACGTGCATCACCCGGCTGCGTTGGAGTACGTACGAGGGTACCTGAAGAGTCTTGCCGGCAATCTCTCATCCCAGGCAGAGGTCGACTATTTCCTGACTGCCTGGGAAGGCTCTGCAGGCCACGTTGGCTTCAACCCCTCGAGCCAATCGGCATTTCGGAGGTACCTGAAGGAACGCTACGGGTCGATTGAGTCGCTGAACAGGAAGTGGCAGGCCGATCATCCGTCGTTCCAGTCAATCGGTATTCCGTATCGGCAGTATGCTGCGCCTGCCACCGAAGTGACCGGCCTGACGTATGAATTCGAACGGTGGAAACGAGTGAATTATGTCCGATTCATTTCGAAGATGCGGCAGTTCTTGAAGCAAGGCGCGCCGAACGTGCCTGTCATGTCTGATCCCTCACATTTTCTCAAAGAGGGCAACACGTACCTCATGTACAGGGAACATGCCTGTGACATCATGAGCTTCCATTCCTACCCGGCCCTTGAAGATCCCATGTGGGTCTACCTGGAAACCATGAACAGAGCCTTTGGGAGGACCACGGGGTATTTCGAAAATTATTTCGGCATGTGGTCCCGGAAGCATCTGAGCGATGAGCGCCTGGCCAAGCGGGATCTCCACAGGTTTTTCTTCAAGATGTTCCTGAGAGACGTGCGGATCTCGGCGTGGTGGCTGGGGTTTCATTCCCATCCCACGAGCTACGTGACCGCCTACAACGGCAACGCATTCGGGCTCAACTATGATCAGACGATCTACCGCTGGAGTACCACGGCGCTTCCGGTGATGTTCAAGCGGTGCAGATCCATTGAAAAGGCTCTCCTGGAGAGCCGTCAGGAGGTGCCGAAGACCGCGATCATTCAGCCCTGCGCCTCGGTGTTCAACCTGGCCAGCGTGAATCGAAACGGCAATGACAGTGCCGCGCTAACGCTGATGTTCGATCTTCACAACAAGCTGCTTGCGCCGGAAAACATTGCGCATGACTATCTGCCCGAGGAAATGGTTCTTGATGGCAAAGGGACCCTGGACGACTACACCGTCCTGTTTCTGCCCTACGCTCCGTACATGTCGCAGGAGGTGTCTCGTCGTCTCGTGTCATGGGTGCAGAAGGGCGGGACGTTGATTGCGGTTGGCCCATTCTCCCTGAAGAACGAGTTTGGACTGGACCTGCTCCGCAAGGATTCGATCTATCGGACTCTGTTTCCCAAATTCCAGCAGGTTGGTTCCGGGCATTGGGACTACAGCGTTGACGGGTCAGCTCACAGAACACAGCCTTTCACAGCGAGCAGCTTCGGCAAGGGACGGGTTGTCTGCCTGAACCAGTCGCTGAACGTGTTGATGCAGAACTCGTCGTTGAACGCGTTGCTCACCGAGATTGTGCGAGATGTGTGCGAACGCACGGCGAGTTCTCCCAGTTCCGATCTCGAGATACTTGTCCGCGAGGGGAAGCAAGGCGAAAAGTATCTTGGTCTGTGCAACAGGAACGTCGAGCAGCCCATCGAGACCATCGTCACGGTGGCCGGCAAATACGAGAACCCAATGGATCTGCTGGTTCCGGGGTGGTGTCCTGTGTCGGCTCACATTTATGGACGCAAGACCATCTTGAGGGTGCGTCTTGAGCCGGGCGACTGGACCGTGTTGCGATTGCGAAAGTGAGCTTCACGCGGGCAAACCAAGGGGGCCGACCTTCGTCCTCGCAGCACCGTCAGTTGGTCCGCCGGTCTCAGCGAGACAGGCAGTAGAGCCACTCCCGGCGTCCGCCGTCGTTTGTTGCCACCCGGTGGAAGATCCTGCCGCCGCTGATGGCCATCGACGAATAGGTCTGCTGCCCGAGCTTGTTCTTCGCTTTCAGTTCCAGGCCGTCACGGCTGGCCGCAAAGACTGTGGTCTGTCCGGATTCGTCGGTGGCGTAGAGATTGCCGGCTGCCAGGACCAGGGATGATGTGAAGGTGCCGCCGAGCCGTTTTTTCCACAGCGTCTTGCCGGTGGTCGTGTCCCAGGCGGTGGCGATGCCGGCATCGAGCACGGCGTAAAGGGTACCCTGGTGGGCGACCATCGACGGGACGTAGACACGTTGCGTGTTCTGCCAGGCGGTTTTTCCTGAACCGTCGGCCAGCACGGCCTGGACGTGGTTCCTCGGATAGCCACCACTGGTGAAGATCCGTGTGCCGTCAGTGACGACCGAGGTCACGCATTCGGTCGTGGCTCCACTGATCTCCCACAACTTCTTACCGGTCAGCGGATCGTACGAGGAGACCAGGTTGGTGCCGACCATCAGGGCCTGGTTGCGTCCGGAGACCTTGAAGACGATCGGGGAGGTGTAGTTGGCCTTCTTGGGGCGTGACTGTTTCCAGGCCACCTTTCCCGTGGCCCGTGACATCGCGACCACGGCCCCGCCTCCGCGATTGTCGGCCGAGACGATCACCAGGGGGCCGAACAGGCAGGGGGAGGAACTGAATCCCTGGTGCGTCTGGTAACCGGTGACTGTGGTCTGCCAAACGATGCCTCCGTCGAGGTCCAGGGCGGAAGTGACGACTGAGCCCTTGTGCAGGAAGTTGACGTAGACTTTCTGTCCGTCACAGGCCGGGGTGCAACTGGCCTGGCTGCTTTTCTTGTTGCCACGTTTTTCCAGTGGGCCGCGATGCACCACCGTTGTCCAGATCGTCTTTCCCGTCTTGCGATCGAAGCAGAAGACCGACTGGGTCTGTTTCGCTCTGTCGGCGGTGGCGATGAACACCCGTGTTCCAAGTACCGAGGGAGACCCGTGTCCACGTCCGGGGAGCGGGACTTTCCAGGCCACGTGAGAGTTTTCACTCCACTGGATCGGCGGTGCCGGTCCCGCGGTGGCGATTCCGTTTCGGGCCACGCCGCGCCACCAGGGCCAGTCGTCGGGAGCGACCTTGATCGGACTTTCAGCGACTGCCGTGGTCGCGACCGTGGTGTCGGCCGCTGGCAACGGGTGGATGATGGCCAGGGAGAGAATCGACAGAAACAGGGTGTAGCGAAGCATGAGTGGGCCGCCCCGGAAAGAAACAGAAGGACCGCAGCAAGATAACTTCAGCCGCCGGTGATGGACAGTGGGGCCACCACGAATTCGCGGCGATCACCAACGCAGCCA
>PBOJ01000132.1 GCA_002724315.1 Planctomycetaceae bacterium
GAGGACGAAAATCTGCGGGTGACGGGTGAAAATCTCAACAACGTCTATCAGACCAACGACGAAAACGGTCGACTGGCTGTCGGTTTTCGTTTGAATATCGCCGGGGCCAACAAGTTTGGGGAACTGACCGGTGCCAACGAACCTGACAGGTCATCGGGGTTTTATCGACACCTTGCGATCATCCTCGACGGAGAGGTGTTCTCCGCCCCGACGCTCAACGAACGTATCAGTGGCAGCGGTCAGATTTCGGGTGATTTCACCGGTGAGGAAATCAACGAGTTGATCGGCGTGCTCAAGGCCGGGGCACTCGAAGTCCCCCTCAAAAAGGAGCCGGTCAGCGAACTGACGATTTCTCCCACCCTGGGCAGCGACGTGCAGAAGAAGGGCGTGGCGGCCATCGGGATCGCATCCATCGCGGTTGTCGTCTTCATGATCGGTTACTACCGGTTCTCGGGCTTCGTGGCCGTGGTTTGCCTGTTGCTGAACCTGGTGCTGGTGATGGGGATGATGATCTTCATCGAGGCCACTTTCACGTTGCCCGGCCTGGCTGGCCTGGTGCTGACGATCGGAATGGCCGTTGATGCGAATGTGCTGATTTTTGAACGGATTCGTGAGGAACAGCGGCGTGGGGGAACAGTCCGCATGGCCATTCAGAATGGCTTTGGCCGGGCCTTCACCACGATTGTCGATGCCAATGTCACCACGTTGCTGGTGGCCGTGGTGCTCTACATGATCGGTACTGACCAGGTCCGCGGTTTTGCCGTCACGCTGTTCATCGGGATCGTGATGAGCATGTTTACCGCCTTGTATGTCGGCCGATTGCTGTTCGATATCTGGGAACGCAGAAAACGACGCGAGCAATTGAAGATGAACAGTCTTCCCGGCATTGCCGGTCGGGAGTTCAACTTTGTGGGGCGACGTCGGATTGCCGCCGTGATGTCGTTGTTGGTGATCGGTTGTGGAATGGCGTCGGTGGTGTCACGTGGGCCAAGCAACTTCGACATCGACTTCCGGGGTGGTCGGGCGGTGAGCTTCGAGTTACGGAAATCGCCCGTCGGGGCCACGGTCGAGGACATCCGCGAGAAACTGGCGGCCGTTGACAAAGACAACGAACTCAGTGATTCGATGTCGCTGGAAGAGCTCACTGGGATCGAAGGGGAAGACCAGGACACTTCGGCTGATGGGCGGAGACGGTTCCGGCTCCGAACGACAACAACCGAGGACGGTTCAACTGAAACCGATAGCGTCAACGAGAAAATCCAGAACTGGATCGATATGGCGTTCAAGCAGGATGCCGAATACGAGTTGACCACCATGTCGGTCACGTCCGAGCCGGAGAGCAGGATCGACGACTCGTCGGATGCTGACTACCACACGGGGCATGAGGTCCGGGTGTCGCTTTTGAGCGATGACAAGGTGCAGCGTGAAAATGCTCGGGCGTACGTCGCCGACGCACTGGCTGCGGTCCGAGGCGGAGATTCCAGCCAGGCGGAATTGGACTTCACGATCCGTGCTGCTGACGACGCCGGCGAGCCGGGGGCGGCCATGGCCACGAAGTGGGTCATCCGTTTCAAGAAGGGGGTTCTGCGCGACCAGGTCAAGGCGACCATTGCGAAGATGACCGATTCGATCGACGGCAAGCCCCAGTTCGACGAGGTCACCTCGTTTGCTTCGGCCGTCGCCTACGAGATGCGCCAGTCCGCTGTGCTCGCCATGCTCTTCAGCCTGATCGCCATCGTCGGCTACATCTGGTTCCGGTTCCAGCGGATCGACTTCGGCCTGGCTGCCGTCGTGGCGTTGGTCCACGATGTCCTGGTCGTACTGGGTGGGGTGGCCATTGCCGGCCTGGCCGCCGAGAGAATGGGGCTCGATGGCGGTGTGCTGCAGTTACAGGACTTCAAGATCAACTTGCCGATGATTGCAGCCTTTCTGACCATCGTCGGATATTCGCTCAACGACACCATTGTCGTCTTTGATCGGATTCGTGAGGTTCGTGGAAAGAACCCGTCGCTGACGCCCGAGATGGTCAACCTGAGCCTGAACCAGACGTTGTCTCGCACGCTGCTGACTTCGGTGACCACGCTGATCGTCGTCGTGATCCTTTACTTTGGGGGTGGTGACGGCATTCACGGGTTTGCCTATTGCCTGGTGCTGGGGGTGGTGGTCGGGACGTACAGCTCGATCTTCGTGGCCAGTCCGACGCTGCTGTGGATGATGAATCCGGACAGTGCTTTCAACCGGCTGGTTGGCGGCATCTCGGGCGCTTCGGGAACCCCGTCCCGTCAGCGGACTGCACCGCAGTCGTAGGCGGAACGTCGGGAGCGAGTCGAGGGGGGTCAGGCCGACCAGGCCTGGTGGCCACCGTCGACCCGGATCACCTGGCCGGTGACAAATTCTCCCAGCGGGCCGGCGAAAAATTCCCCCACCCGGGCCACTTCGTCGACCGTGGCGATCCGCTCGAGCGTTCCCTCGGTCACCATCCGTCCCTGGTCCACCTCTCGGGTGTTCATGAAACGGCCCGTACGGGTGTCGCCGGGGGCGAGACTGTTGACGGTGATGTTGTGAGGCCGCAACTGCTGGGCCAGGCTTCTCGTGTAGGCCACCTGGCCGGCCTTGGCTGTGGCGTAGATCGCGCCCTGGGCATTGCCCTTGAAGGCGGCAATCGAACTGATCGTGATGATGCGGCCGTGTTTGTTTTCCATCATCCGCCTGGCGACCTCGCGGCAGACCAGGATCGTCGTCAGCAGGTTGCGGTCCAGGACCGCCTCGACGTCCTCCTGCTTGATCATCACCGCGTCATTGGGGTCGGGCTTTCCGCCGGCCGCAGCGATGTCGCCGCCGGCATTGTGGACCAGGATGTCAATCGGCCCCAGGCCCTCGGTCACCTCGTCGACGATCCGTGTGACCGCCTCACCGTCGGTCAGGTCGGCCAGCACACGCAGCGTCTCGACATCACCATGTTCGCCGATTTCCCGAGCGGTGTCCGAGAGTGTTGTGCCCTCGCCGTACTCGCTGGGTCCTTGTTCACGCATCCCGTGAACACCCACCTTGGCCCCGGCGGCAGCCAGGTGTTCGGCGAATGCTCGTCCCAGCCCTCGTCCAGCACCTGTAACCAGGGCCACCTGGCCCTCGAGAAATCGTGTCATCGTCGGTCTCGTTGCGATCGTGATTGGTATCAGTGAGACGGCCGGGCAACCGGGCGTTACTTGCCGGCCGAAGGGTCGGCCAGGGTTCGAATGGTCTTCGGTTTGACGCCATCCATCAGGAGGTTGGCCAGGACCGGGCCTTTCTTGGTCATCGTGACCCAGACGAAGTGGTCGAACTTGCCTTCGTCGAGGCCTGTCAACGTTGAACTACCACCGGTGGTTGCCAGCATGTAGTATTCGTGTCCCCGTCGGATGTAGCGGGCGTAGGCGTGTTTGTGGCCCGAGAAGACCGTGTACTTGCGTCCGGCCAGGGCATTCTCGATCTGCGTCCAGCCCTGTTTGGCCAGATCGGCTTCGGGGTAAGTCCAAGTGGGCTTGTGGGTGAGCACGAATGTCCACCTCACATTGCCATTGGCCTTCAGTGTCTCGACGGCCCAGTCCCGTTGTTCCTGGCTGAAGTGGAACGGGCCGTCCTTGGGTGGGTCTTCGGAGTTGAGCACCAGGAACAGGCAGTCGTGGTAGATGAAGTGGTAGTAGCTGCGGCGGAACCGACGGTTCCAGTCGTCGCTCATTGGCAGATTGCTGATGTCATGGTTGCCGGCACAGAAAAAGAACGGCATGTCGAGCTTGTCGACAACCGATTCGAATTCAGACCATTCCAGTGCCCATTGGCCGGGATCCTCGGTGTAGCCTTCGATCAGGTCGCCCACCGAAACCACGAATTCCGGTTGTAGCAGGTTGATCTGCCCGACGGCTTTCGAGAAAACTCCGGGGCGTCGGCCACCGGTACGGTCAGTGACGATCACGAATTGGAAGTTTTCCCGTTTGTCGTTGAACTGGAGATTGGTCCACGGGTTTCTGTCGCCGGACCGGATCTGAACATGCTTGGCCACTCCGGCAGTTCGTGGGGCCGTCTTGGAGACCGTGGCCACGCCGATCAAGATGGTCACAACAGCAAGAGCCAGGCAGAGTCGTTTCATGGGATTCCCTCGTTCAAATCGTCTGCGAGCCAGTCAGACTAGACTGCCGATGCCACGGCCGCAATCGACGACGACCTACCGCCGTCGCTGTCCGTCCACAAATACCGCTTCGACCGACCCGGGAAATGTGACTCCCTCGAATGGCGACCAGCCACACTTGGTGGCCAGCAGGTCCCGCTGGATGGTCACCGGCCTGGCGAGATTCAGGACGGTCAGCGAAGCGGAGTACCCTGGGGCGATCCTCCCGAAACGGCGAGGGGCGGTGTAGGGCTCCACAAAGGTGCCGGGGTTCTCCGAACAGACCGCCGCGATGCGTTCCGGGGTGAAGCCTGCCTCGACGAGCATCCAACTCACGAACGCACCGTAGGTGTCCAGGTGTGGCTGGCCGGAGACACCCGTGGCCTTTTCTTCGAGCGTGTGCGGGGCATGGTCGGTGGCCAGGTAGTCGAGTGTTCCGTCACGGAGTCCTTCGAGCATGGCCAGGCGATCGTCACCGGCCCGGAGCGGAGGATTCATCTGCATCATGCCCCGGTTCTCGTCGGTGATCACGCTGGTGTCGTAATAGATGTGGTGTGGTGTCACCTCACATGTGACAGACAGTCCCCTGTCTCGTGCAGAACGGATCAATGGCAGCCCTTCACCGACCGAATAGTGGCAGAGCTTTCCGGTCAGTCCGTATTTCTCGATCATCTCCAGGGCAAACCGTGTCGCCGACACCTCGCACTCGTTCGGCCGACGCTTCTCGTGGGTTTCGGCGGTGGCGTGCACTTCGAGCAGTTCAGGATCCTCGCAGTGGAAACTCACCGAACAGCCCCGGTAGTGGGCCAGGGTTTCGTCGAGTTCTGCGAGTGTGCTGAAGAACAGGTCGCCGACACTGGGGCCCATGTAGGCCTTGTAAGGGACGGGGGCCGAAAGCGGTCGAGTACCCGGGCCGATGCCGGCATACAGCGTGACGTGGACGTCAGAGGCACGTGAAGCCAGGTGGTCGCACTTGGCTGCGTAGGTCGGGTCGTCAACCGGAGCATCGGGATTGTTGGGCATGTCGGCCACGTGGACCACTCCGCCGTTGAGCGCGGCCTGGCCGGCGGTGATGAAAGTCTCCTTGTGAGTTTCTTTGCCGCTGGTGTCGTCGCGGGCGTGGATGTGAATGTCGCCCATTCCGGCAAATACCAGGCAGTCGTCATCGAAGACGATGTCCGCGGGCCCCAGTTCGGTCCCGACCTCGACGATCGTGTCCCCCTCGAAACGCACTTGCCCGGAGACAACTCCATTGGAACTGGCCAACCGTCCGCTGATGATCATCCGTGTGGTTCCTTCGCGACGTGTGAGAGTCCGATTTGAACTCGGCGGGTCGTCAACATACGCTATGGGCGCTCGGTCGCCAATCGGGCGGACCGATGTGAAAGCTCACTGGGGATCTCACCATGACCCGCTTGCCCTTGTTGTCTGTCGTGTTGTTGTTTCTGGTGTCCTGCGACGTGAAGGCTGCACGTCCGGATCGCATTTTCCCGGAAGGCCAGGCCCCAGCGGACAGCCGATTGGAAAAGCCTCGTACACTGGGGGACAAGTACCATCCGTGGGCGGCCCCCAGGACGCTCAAGGAATGGAATGCCGTCTCCAAACGGGTTCGGCTTCAGTTGCGGGTCGCCACGGGATTGTGGCCCGCCTGGCCACGGGGGCCGATCAAGTCCGTCATCTACGGGAAAGTCGATCGCGGTGACTACACCGTCGAGAAAGTCTACTTTGCCAGCCTACCCGGGCACTATGTCACGGGAAGCCTGTATCGGCCCAAGGGGGGGCGCAGTGCGGCGGGGACGCGCCGGCCAGGCATTCTCTGTCCTCATGGGCACTGGCCCAACGGCAGGTTCTATGACGCGGGAGCTGCCAAAGCCGCAGCGCAGATGAAGAAAGGTGCCGAGAAGTTCGAGGCGGGTGCCCGTTTTCCGTTGCAGGCTCGGATGGTGCAGTTGGCGCGAATGGGTTGCGTGGTCTTCCACTACGACATGGTGGGTTACGCCGACAGCGGGGCATTGCCCCATCGCACCGGGTTCGGAGATGTTCCGGCGGTGTTGCGGCTCCAGAACCTGATGGGACTCCAGACGTTCAACTCCTTTCGCGCCGTCGACTTTCTCGAATCGCTTCCTGATGTCGACGGGAAGAGAATCGCCGTCACCGGAGCCAGCGGTGGTGGGACTCAGACCTTCATGCTTTGTGCCCTCGACCAGCGGCCCCGGGTGGCGTTCCCCGCCGTGATGGTCTCGACAGACATGCAGGGGGGATGTGTGTGTGAAAACTGTTGTTTCCTGAGACCGGGGATCAACAACATCACGATCGCCGCCCTGTTCGCACCTCGCCCGATGGCTCTCAGCGGAGCCGATGACTGGACGATCAACATCGAGACCAGGGGATTGCCCGAGTTGAAGACCATCTACGGTCTTTTCGGCAAGTCGGAATTGGTGCACGCCAAGTGCTATCCCCAATTTGGGCACAACTACAACCAGGTGTCCCGGGAGATGATGTACGCGTGGATGAACCAGTACCTGAAACTGGGCCTCGTGGATCCGATCCGTGAACGCAATTTCGAGCCGATCGTTCCGGCCCGACTGGCTGTCTTCGACGCCGAACATCCGCAGCCAAAGGACGCGATGTCCCTGGAACAATATCGGGCGGCGCAGTCGGACCGGGCCGAGCGACAGTACGCACGGTTGTTGACGGGGGGACGCAAGGGAGTGGCTCGTTACCGTCGTGTGGTTGGTTCGGCGGCGAAAGTGCTGTTGGCCGATTCTCCGGTGGGAAGCCACACTGTGAAGCCCATCGGCAATGGGAACCTGGACGGGGGGGGAACATTCGAGACGGGAACGATTTCCCGAGATGGTGACGGCCATGCGATTCCCTGGACGCTCCTGAAACCGGCCCGAAAGGCCAGTGGATCGCTGGTGGCGTGGTTCGACGGCCGCGGAAAGTCGGCGCTGTTTGATGGTCGTGGGACGCCGGTGGCGGCAGTGAGGCGGCTGCTGGATGCCGGTCACGCCGTTCTTTCGGCTGATGTGTTTCTGACCGGTGAGTTGACTCCGAAGGGGCAGCCAGTCACCAGCGTGGTGACACATGGCAGTTTTGTCGGATACACCTACGGCTACAATCTGCCGCCGCTGACACATCGCGTGCGTGACGTGTTGGCAGTCCTCCCGCCGCATGTGAAAACGTGGGGCCGACGTCATGTGCACCTGGTCGGGACCGGCGGTGCCGGGACCTGGGTGATGCTGGCCCGGGCAGTGATGTCGCCATCTCAGGCGAATGCCCTCGGTGGCGGAATGACGATCTCTGATATTGGCGGGTTTGCCTTCTCGAAGATCACTCGTCGGGAAGATCCGATGTTGTTGCCCGGGGCCCTGAAATACGGTGGGTTGGGAGGATTGGCGGCGCTCGCCGCTCCGGCAAGGTTGTTCGTTGGCGGGACCAAAGGGGTTCCGCCTGCGGAGTTGATGCCGCTCCGAAAGATCTACGACATGGCTGACGGGATTATTGGTGGCCTCTTCGGTCGAAAACTTCGGTTCCAGGAGGAACCGGTAACACCTGGGCAGGTGGCGGACCTGGTTCTCGACTAGACCTGGGACATGCCGGCCTTAGCTGTTGGCTCCCGACGAGTCGCGTTTTTCCTCGGCGGCACTTCGCCGGAGGTAGAGCGGTTCGACGGTTGTGGGGTTGTCCGAGGCTCCGGCGAGGCACGCGTCGTGTCCAAGCCGGGTGACCGATTCGGCGCCCGGGCGTGGGCGGTCGCAGACGATGTGGAACTCGAGGGGCTTGGAACTACGGTCCAGCAGATCGGGTGTGGCAGTCACGACCACCTCGTCGGTGGTTCTCGCCTCACACCACTCCCGACAGGGCACGATCGAGTGTTCACCGTCGGGTTGCCATCTCCCATCCGTCTGCCTGTTGAAGTGTCGGACGTAAAGTTGCTCGCGGTGCGCATCTGATGCGACCCAGAGAGTGTTGCCGTCGATGGAGGTCTCGGTGGCAATGGCCTCAAACGTATCGACGGCCACTAGCTTGCACCCGACAGCCCAGGCGAGAGTCTTGGCGAACGCGATGCCGACGCGTAGTCCGGTGAAACTGCCCGGGCCACGACTGACGGCGATCAGATCGAGTGATCCCGGTGTGACATGGTGGTCGGCGAGCAGCGTGGCAACGACCGGTGGCAGGGCCTGGGCGTGTCTGAGACCGTCGAGTTCCAACGGCACTTCGGCCAGGCAGTCGCCGTCACGACAGAGTGCAGCCGAGCCGGGGCGATCGGAGGTTTCGATTCCCAGCACGAGCATGGCGAGCAACCGGTCATGGCCTGCTAGCGAACGCCTTCGAGGCGTTCCCTGGCATCGCGGAAACGGGCGACCATCTGGCTGGCCGATGACCATCGGGATGACGGTTCGGACTCCAGGCCCCGCATGATGGTCTCGGCAACATCCTCGTCGATGTCGGAAACGTATTCGCGAATGTCGGCCGGCGGCGTGTTGATCCGCTGCTGCATCAGTTCGATGGTCTGCCCAACCGAGTCCCAGGGGAGCCTGTTGGCGTACATTTCGTAGCACGTCATCGCATAACTGAAGATGTCGAGTCGCTGGTCCGTTTTCTTCCGTTTCATCAGTTCCGGGGCCATGTAGTTGGCGGTACCGGTGCGGTTGCCAGGTTGTTGAAACGGAGGTGTGTTGGGGACAACGAGACCAAAGTCGATCAGTTTGATTTGGTAGTTTTCATCCAGCATGATGTTCCGAGGGCAGATGTCGCGGTGAATCAGGTGCTTGGAGTGAAAGTGCTCGAGTGCTTCGCCCAATTCGATCAGGAACCGCAATCTCCCCTGCTGCATGTGTTCATTCTGGGTGTCGATCAAAAAACTGAGGCTCACGCCTTCGACGAATTCCATCACCAGGAATGTCTCGTCGTCGACCGTTGTGCCGGTTTCCAATGTCTTGACGATCCTGGGGTGATCCAGTTGCAGGGCGACCTCGGCTTCGCTGGGCCTTTCAAGTCCCTTTGAGAGGAAGCGTTCTTCCAGCTTGCGGGTTTTTTCCCGATCGAGCACCTTGATTGCGTACATGCGATCGGTGCTGGGGTCCCGGGCTCGCCAGACCTTCGACATGCTTCCCTGTCCGACTCGACCTATCAGTTCGAACCGCGAAGCCAAGTCGACCTTTTCGACCTTGGGTGTCTTCTTGAAGAGGTTCTTGAGGAACTCGAGCATGGCAGGGCCTATTGACCGCAGTAGTCGATCAAGCGAGCGAGTTCACTGCGGAGGTTGTGTCGTCGGATGATCCGGTCGACGAAGCCATACTGCAAGAGGAATTCGCTGGATTGGAAGTCATCGGGCAATTCCATGTTGACCGTGGACTTGATCACTCGAGGGCCAGCAAATCCGATCAGGGCCTTGGGTTCGGCAATGACGAAGTCCCCCAGCGAGGCGAAGCTGGCAGCGACACCGCCCATGGTGGGGTGGGTCAACACCGAGATGAACAAGCCTCCAGCCTGGTCGAACCGGGCCAGCGCGGCTGAGACCTTGCCCATTTGCATCAGTGAAAGAATGCCTTCGTGCATGCGGGCCCCACCCCCGGAGCCACTGACAATAACCAGAGGCAGTTGCAGCCGTGTGGCTTCCTCAACCGCACGCGTCAGTTTCTCTCCAACCACCGAACCCATGCTGCCCATGATGAAACCCTTGTCGGTCAAGCCGAAAACCAGTGGTCGACCTCGCATGTACCCGCGTCCCACGACGCAGGCCTCGGTCAGACCGGTCTTTTTCTGCTCGGCCGTCAGTCGGTCGGCGTAGGATTTCTGGTCCGCAAATTCGAGTGGGTCGAGTGGAGCGAGTCCCTGGTGCCACTCCTCGAAACTGTCCTCGTCGAGCAGTTGAGCGATCCGGATGGCAGCTGGCACATAGAAGTGGTGGTCGCATTCCGGGCAGACATTGAGATTGTCTTCAACGTCTTTTCGGTAGACGGTGGATCCGCAGCCGTCACAAAGCATCCACAGTCCCGCGGGCACTCCCCGCTTGTCGCGGTCTGCGTGTGTCAGCCAGTCGCGAGGGTTGGATTTAGCCACCGGGGGTGCTCCCGTTTTCTGACGAGACGGAGACCAGGCTTCCCGCGGCTGCCTGAGTTCGCCACGGATGGTCGGGATCGGTGGCCGGAATGCGACCGTTGGTCGAGTAGATGGCGATCAGTTGATCCTGTCCGCGGCAACCTGTGACATTCTCGAATTCGGGGCGGTCCGACGTGATCGCACATCCCAGCAAGGTGGTCAATGGGTCGGAGGTGACGATCGCGAACGACACCTCCCGTTTCATCGGCTTTTTCAGTACTGACAGTGCACGCGCCAGTGCCTCCTGGATCGTTTCGCCCTCTGGTGGTCGGACCAGTTCGGGGGATTCCTGCCACTGCTTGAGGATCTTCGGTGACTTTCGCTTGATCTCCTCGAGTGACAATCCCTGCCAGAGTCCATGGTCAATGTTCTGCAACTCAACCTGGACCTGTAGTGGCAGCTGAAGTGTGTCCGCAATGGCTTCGGCTGTCGATCGGGCCGGGTTGACCGGTGAGGTGAACACGGCCTCGAGCGGCCATTCAGCCAGTTGATCAATTGTCGCGGCAACCTGTGCGCGGCCGGCGTCGTTGAGCGGAAGGTCCAGGTTGCCCTGGATCCGGTTCTCAACGTCGAAATCGGTGCAGCCGGGACGGACTAGTGCGATAATTGGCATGATGAGTGGCTCAGCCCTCTCCCGGGGCGGAGGCAGTGGCTGTCAGTTCCGAGATAGCTTCCGTGTAATCTGGGCGGTCAAAGACGGAGCTGCCGGCGACAAACACGCGAGCTCCGGCTTGGTAAGCGTCGCCGATCGTGGTCGGGCCGATCCCGCCGTCGACAGCCAGCGTCGTATCCGGATCCCGTGTGGCGTCAAGGTGCCGTAGTGTTTCGAGGGCAATCGGCATAAATGTCTGGCCGCCGAATCCTGGCTCAACGCTCATCACCAACACCTGGTCAGCCTGCTCGAGGACACCGTCGAGCGAGGACACACTTGTGCCGGGGTTGATTGCCACGCCTGACACCGCGTCGGCGGCGCGGATCCGTGCCAGCGTGTCGATCAGAGAGGCAGTGTCTTGGCCGAACGCCTCGAGGTGCACTGTGATGCCATCACATCCGGCGTCGAGATACTCGTCAAGAAAGTCGGCGGGTTGGCTGATCATCAGGTGTGCGTCCAGCGGCAAGCTGGTGAGTTGTCGGAGCCCCGCGACAACGACGGGGCCATACGTGAGATTGGGAACGAAGTGTCCGTCCATGACATCCAGGTGCAGCAGGGGGGCCCCGGCGGCCTCGAGCAGCTCGACTTCGCGGTGCAAGTTGCCGAAGTCGCACTTGAGCATCGACGGGGCAATCGCCGGCGTGCGGGTGTTGAAGATCTCCAGGAGATCCTGGCGACTCATCGACGTGTCCATCCGGTGAGGTGCACGCGGGACAGGGGCAGGAGGCTTGAGGGTCGGGCCCGCCGACGAGGCGGTTATATTGACGGAGGGAAGGATGCGAGTCCAGTGGAATCGCCTGTGGAATCGATCAGAGTGCCGCCAGTCGGGCAATCAGGTCGGCCGTTCGGTTGGAGTAGCCGTACTCGTTGTCGTACCAACCGAGTACCTTGATCATGTTGGGGCCGATTGCTGTCGTCCAACTGCCGTCGAAGATGCAGCTGTGTGTGCTGCCGATGATGTCGGTGGAGACGATCGGGTCGGTGGTGTACTCCATGATCCCCTTCAGCGGCCCCGCGGCCGCATCCTGCATCGCCTGGTTGATCTGGTCGGGGCTCACGTCGCTGCCAAGCGTGGCGACCAGGTCGGTGATGCTTCCGGTGAGGACCGGGACGCGGAGACTGATGCCGGTGAGCTTGCCATTGAGTTCGGGCAAAACGAGCCCGACGGCCTTGGCCGCTCCCGTCGAGGTCGGGATGATGTTGGCTGCCGCGGCCCGGGCGCGACGAGGGTCGGAGTGCAACTGGTCGCCGGTTCGCTGATCGTTGGTGTAGGCGTGCACGGTGGTCATCAGTCCGTGTTCGAGGCCAAACTGTTCGTGCAGCACCTTGACCATTGGCGCGAGGCAGTTCGTGGTGCAGCTGGCATTGGAGACACACAGGTGGTCGGCGGTCAACTGGTCATCGTTGACGCCCAGCACGACGGTGAGGTCGGGGGCGTCCTTGGCCGGGGCTGAGATGACGACCTTGCGAGCTCCAGCGGCGATGTGGCTGTCGTAACCGGGGCGGTCGTCGGTGGCACGGTTGGTGAAGAAACCGGTCGACTCCAGCGCGATGTCCACTCCGAGGTCGCCCCAGGGAAGCTGGCCGGGGTCCCTCTCCGCACAGACCTGTATGGGGCGGCCATCGACAATCAAGGTGTTCCCGTCGACTTCGACGGTTCCAGGAAATCGGCCCTGGGTGCTGTCGTACTTGAGAAGATTGGCCAAGGCGGCGGGGTCGCCGAGATCGTTGATGCCGACAACTTCGAACTCGTCGCCACGAGCCGACAAAGCCCGAAATGTGATCCGGCCGATTCGGCCGAACCCATTGATTCCTACCTTGACTGCCACGGTGAAGACTCCTCGAGAGGGTTTCTCTGAGATCTGTGTCCGAAGTTGTTCGAGACGTGAGCCGACTCGATCCTGTTCCGGGGGCCAAAGCCTCCCAGTCTAATGTGGCGTTTGGGGGGCGACAAGGAACCCCACACGGGTGGCTACATCAGCAACTGCGGCTGGGGGTCGCCGGCGGGAACGATGCGATACGGGCGGTCGAGCCGGTCGTGGATTTCACCGTTGTGTGCAATTCCCAGGCAGCCGAACAGGGTCGAGATGATGTCACCTGGGACCAGTGGGTCTGCAGCAGGAAAACCACCTATGGGGTCGCTGCGACCATAGATCAGCCCGGAGCGAAACCCACCACCAACCATCATCAGGCTGTAACAGAAATTCCAGTGGTCACGGCCGGCCTTGGCGTTGACCTTGGGTGTGCGACCGAAATCCCCAAAAATCCCGACAATGGTCCGTTCGAGCATCCCGCGGCGGCCCAGATCTTCGATGAGGCTGCTGGCGGCAGCGTCGAACTGCGGTAGCAAACTGCCCTTGAGCCGGCCGAAGTTGTTGGTGTGAGTGTCCCAGGTGGCGTTGGCGTCCGGGGCCCACGCGATTGTTACCAGCCGGGTGCCCGCCTCGATCAATCGCCGCGCCAGCAGCGTGCTCTGGCCATAGATATTGCGGCCGTAGGCATCCCTGGTTGCGGCCGGTTCTTCGAAGAGCCGAAATGCCCGCTGGGTTTCCTCGGATGTCAGCAGGTCCAGTGCTCGGGCCTGAAAACTGTTCATCGCGGTGGTGGCCCGGTCGTTGTCACCCAGTCCGGCGCGTCGATTGAGGTCATCGAAGAGACGGCGTCGGACAGAGAGCCTCTGGGCGGAGACCCCGGTGCGGAGGGTCAATTCCGGGACGCCGAAGTCCTTGCTGTTGGGGTCGCGGAGAACAAACAGAGGGTCGTGAGCCCGGCCGAGAAACCCACCGAAGAACCCCGGTTGTGGTGGCCCGCCGCGGCCCTCCTGGGTCATGTAGGGCAACGTCACATGAGGAACGACCACACGCTGAGGTGGGCGGAGAAGTGTGAGGATCGAGCCCGGTGACGGGTGATCGGTCTGCTTGGTGCCTCCGCCCTGTTCGCCCCGGTCGTGGCCAGTCAGTGAGCAGTAGACCGCGGCGGCGTGAGCGTTGTTGACGCTGTGGTGCATCGAGCGGACAATTGTCGCGCGGTGCATGTGGCGAGCGAGTTTTGGCATCAGCGACCCGACCCGGTAGCCAGGGATCGACGAGCTGATCGTGCCGAATTCCCCACGGATGGCGGCGGGAGCATCCGGCTTGGGATCCCACATGTCCAGGTGGGGAGGACCACCATTGAGGTGGATCAGGATGCAGGCGTCAGCGGTGGGCTGTCCGCCCCTGGACCGTGTGGTTTCACGCGCTGAAAGCAATCCGGGCAAAGTGGCCCCGGTCAGGCCCAGCCCACCAACCTGCAGAAGGTCGCGGCGCGAGACTACAGGATGTCCGGCAATGGATGACATGACGCTCATCGGAATATTAAACCACAGCGGCGGGCCGTTGGAAACGTGGATCTCCGGCTCGTTCAGACCGTCACACCGACCGCCCGGTTGAAAGCCGGCATCAATTCGTGGGCGAACAGTTCCATGCTGCGGACCCAGGATGGCTTGTCGTCCCAGTCGTAGCTCATCAACACGAGTGTGCCGAAACCACCGGTTTCTTCCCACACTCTCAACAACCGCTCCAAGACGGTGTCGACGTCTCCGGCGATAATTTGCTCGGTCATGAGAAAATCGAGATTGCACTCGGCGTCGGGCATGTCCGGATCGCGTTTGTAGATCTTGCGGCCCAGTCCCTTGTCGAAGAGTCGTCCGATGTATTCGTAATTGCGTCCCAGTGAATTGGTTCGAGCGAGTTGCTCGGCCTCGGCGGTGGTGTCGGCCAAAAAGATCGAACGAGCAATCTTGTAGTCACTTCGAGACGGCGTCCGTCCGGCATCAATTGCCGCGGATTCGTAGGTGTCCCAGAAGTTCTTCAGCACGTTGCCAGTGACCAGGCAATGCCCAAATGGCTGGTATCCGGCGGCCCCGGCCATCTGCATGCTGGGCGAATTGCGGCTCATGGCCGGGATGGCGATCGGCGGGTGAGGCTGTTGCAGGGGCTTGTGGATGAAGCCGATACGGGTCTCGACGTCGACGTTGTCGACCAGGCGGATGTTCCAGAAATCGCCGTCGAGCTCATACGGAGGCTCACCCGACCACAACGAGAGGATCATTTCGATCGACTCGGCGACCATTCGGGAATTGTTCTTTGGATCGACGCCGTAGAGTTCCAGGTCTGCGGTGACGCTGCCGGCTCCGAAACAAAGGTTGAGGCGTCCCTTGGAGAGATGGTCAAGAAAAGCCATGCGGCTGGCGACCGCGGCCGGGTGGTGCTGGTTCAGGCAGATGGGGGCCGGGCCCATCCGGATCGCCTGGGTCTCGCCCAGTGCTCGGCTGATGAACATCTCGGGGCTCACGATGTTCTCGAACTGCATCGTGTGGTGTTCACCGATCCAGAATTCCGAGAAGCCCAGCTGCTCGGCCAGGACAATCAACTCAAGGTCTTCATCGAAACATTGGCCCAACGGCTTGTTGGGGTCGTGAAACGGCATGATGAACATGCCGTGGTCTATGGGAGGCTGTGACATGGTGATGTCCAGGGGGGGGCAGGCAGTGAGTGTGGACATTCTGCGTTTTGCATCGCTGAGGTCAAACCCGACGGGTTTCGGTTTGGGTGAGTGCGGTTTGGTTGTGTCCCCCCGGTCGCGGTATCAGGCTTGCGTGGCTATGGTGACGGGGGATTCGCCGGAAGCAGGAGACAGGTGATGGCAACACGAGTGGGCCAGGGTGACTACCAGTACGAGGTTGTCAACGACTGGGCAAAATTGCCCGAGGGCTGGACCTTCGGTTGGATTCCCGGTGTCGGGGTCGACAGCAAAGATCGCGTGATTGTCTCCAGCCGCAGTGAGCACATGCTGATCATCTTTGACACCGACGGCAACGTGATCGAGTCGTGGGATGACACGGTACTGGTCTCCGAAAATGCCCATGGTGTCTACGTCGACGATCAGGACAATATCTTCCTGACCGAGTGGCTGGGGCACTGCGTCTACAAGTTCAATTCCGGGGGGGAATTGCAGTGGACGCTGGGCACTCCCGGAGTTCCACGTCCCCCGGGTGTCCCGTTCAACCGACCGACCGACCTGGCAATCGCACCTGATGGCTGCCTGTTTGTCAGCGACGGTTACGTCAACCACAAGGTGCACAAGTTTTCTCCCGATGGGGAATTGATCAAGAGCTGGGGAGAGCCGGGGACGGGGCCCGGACAGTTTGACCTGGTGCACTCGGTCTGGGTCGATAGCGATTACCGCGTCTACATCTGTGATCGTGAGAACAACCGGATCCAACTGTTTGACGGTGACGGCGAATTTCTGGAGGAATGGCCAGGCTATCTCCGCCCAGACAAGTTGTGGTTCGACAAAGACGAGACGATCTTCATGGCCGAGGTCGGGCACCGACTGACGATTCTCGATCGCCAGAACAACATACTCAGCCAATGGGGCGAAGCGGGGGACGAGCCGCACCAGTTTGTGGCCGCTCCACACGGTATCTGGGGAGACAGTCGGGGCGATCTCTACGTCAGTGAAGTCGCCGCTCCCGGTCTGATCAAGAAATTTGTCCGCGTCCGTGACTAGCCGGTCAGTTCGTGTCCAGCCCGGACGGGGCCGGTGAGGCGAGCACACGGCAGTCGGGCAGCCGTTTTCTGAGCAGGGCAATCGTTGCGGCTGCAGTGGGTGTGTGTCGGAGGTCCAGGCCTTTCATCTCGGGAAACTGGTTTGGAGTGATCGACTGCAGGGAGGCGTCGGTGACGCGGGTTCCCGAGAGCCTGAGAAACTTCAGGTGGTTGCGTGGTGAGGTGTTCAGCAGCAATCGGAATGCGTTGTTGTTCACGCTGCGACATTCGTTCAGAGACAGGAGTTCGAGTGTCTCGAGTTGAGCCGCTGCTGCCAGCAGTTTGGGGCCGGCGTCGGTGTTGTCGGCCTGGAGATGTGTGAGATGTGGCAGGCGGGCGACCAGTGCCATGCCGGTGTCGGTCAGGCCACGGCAGCCGGAGATGTCGAGTTCGGTCAGTGGGGGGGAACGGTCGATGAGGTCGCCGAATCCCCGGTCGGTAATGCGAGTGCCGGCAAACACCAGGTACTTGAGTTTCGAGAGTCCGTGTAGGTGACGAAGGCCCCGGTCCGTAATTCGCGACGGCAGCTCAATTCCTTCGAGTTCCACGGCATTGTGCAGTCGCAGGAGGCCCTCGTCTGAGATCTCGGTGCCAGACAACGCCAGCTTGCGGTTTCCCAGGACACCGTGACTGGAATTGATCTGAAGCGTGGTGTGCCGGCCCGAGAGTGCGACCAGCGGTGGCAATGTCACCGGTGTGTCAAGCAGGCTGACATCCTCGAGGCTGTCTATCTCTCCCACGGCAGCAAGGCCTTCGTCTGTAACCCGGTAGGACGAGTCGAGCACGAGGGTCTTCAGCCGTGGTAATCCCGAGAGGTGGGACAGTCCCCTGTCGGTGACTGCCGTGTGGACCAGTGACAGTCTCCGGAGCTCGGCGAGAGTGACCAGGGCCGCGAGGTCATCGTCGGTCACGTTTGATTCATCAAGAACGAGATCTTCGAGGGTGGTGACCCTTGCCAGGCTGTCGATGGCAGTGGCGTTCAGGGTGCTTCCCACGAGTTTCATCCATTTCGGTGTCCGGGTGCGTGTGTCGAACACGGCGCCGGCCTGTTCAAGGAGATGGAGATCATTGCCCCGTTGCCACGAAGGGCGAGCCAGGAGGGTCAACACCACGACGGCGGCCACTCCGGCGATCAACCACAGCCGGCCACTCCGCCGTGGTGGAGGTGTGTTGGCCACGGATCCGAGGTCGGTGGAAGGTGTGTCGAGAGACATTGCGAACCAGCCTAGCGGCCGTTGCGATCGCCGACCACATTGCGATCCGTATTGACACCTTGGCCCGGACGGCTTGTAATCCGGCACCATCGCGGCTGGAGGCCGTGGTGAAACGGGGGCGGTCTGTCGATTGGGGCCGGCCGTCTCGAATCCAGTGCCAGGAAGGCAGTCGCTGTGCTGACGACGTTTGACCGCTATCTGCTGAAGCGGTACTTCCACACGTTCGGCGTTTGTTTCGTGGCTGCGCTGGGTGTGTTCTTCGTGTTCGACGCATTCACCAACGCCGACGAGTTTCTCAAGGCAAGCCCCGACGGGACGATCTGGCCTGTCGTGCGTCGGATGACGGTGTATTACTGTTGTCAATCGAGCCTGTTGTTGAGCTTGGTCGGGCACATTCTCTGTGTGCTGGCGGTAATGGTCGTGTTGGTGATCCTGCAGCGATCCGGCGAATTGCACCCGGTTCTGGCTGCCGGCGTGCCGCTGTACCGGGCGGTGGTGCCGCTGGTGGTGGGGGCCTTGCTGGTCAACCTGACAATCATGGTCAACCAGGAATGCGTTTTGCCCATGGTGGCTCCGGTGCTACAAACGCCGCGCGGCCGCGAAGTTGAGCAGGGGATCGACGTTCGTCCGTCTCTGGATTTTGCCACGCACATCCTGGTTTCGGCTCGCCGTGTGTTTCCTCGCGCGAAGACACTGGAGCATGCGGAATTCGTGTTGCCGGTCCCGGATGTCGTGACCCGGCTGACCACACTGAAAGCCCAGCGTGCCAAGTACGTTTCTCGCGGCCCCGCGAATCTGTCCGGGTGGCTGTTGTTGGGGCTCGATCCTCGCCCCGGACAATTGCCGCTCAGCGATACCGGCCGCCGCGTCGTTCGCCGGGGAACACGGCCGGGGACGCTGTTTGTCGTCTCGGGTGTCACTCCCGATCAGCTCTCTGAAAAAGCCGGCAACGCCCGGTATCTTTCGACGCCGGATCTGCTCCGGCGGGTCCGCAACCCCTCACAGGCGACCCGCTCTGCTCACGAGCAGGCTTTGGCGTTGCATGCGCGTCTGACGCGGCCACTGTTGAATATCGCCGCGGTGTTCCTGACCGTCCCTTTCTTGGTCCGTCGAGAGAGCCGCGGGCTTGTGGCGAACCTGGCCGTTGCGGGGGCGGTGATGGTGGTACTTCTGGGCGGTGGGGAAGCCTGTATGTACCTGGCCAGTTTTCAGGTGATGTCACCCGATCTGGCGGCCTGGTCCCCGGTGGTGACGTCGGGCATGCT
Organism: Planctomycetaceae bacterium; assembly: GCA_002724315.1. Taxonomy (GTDB): domain Bacteria; phylum Planctomycetota; class Planctomycetia; order Planctomycetales; family Planctomycetaceae; genus UBA8437. The sequence continues at coordinate 18,972 of PBOJ01000132.1, forward strand.
GGCCACCTGGTGTGCGAGGCACGCAGAGACGTAACAGCGGTCCCGGGTTCAGGCCGCTCGTCGAGAGTGAGGGCGTCGAGCTTGCGGGCCCTGGGCTCCGGCGGCATGGCCGTCCCAAAGGTGCTCAGCGACGGAAGCGAGAACCTGGTCGGCTGCGACCATTGCCCGGAGTGCTTCAGCACCGCCTACCAGCGGGCGGCGTCCACTGGTGACACAATCGGCAAAGTGCTGCAACTCGTCGGTCAACGCGTCCGAGTCGGAGATGTCGGGTTCGTGAACCGTGATGAACTTGCCGAAGACACTTTGCTTGAGGTCATCAATGTCGGCCCCCGGCTCTGCAGCCAGTTCGAGTGGTGACGGCCCGCTCAGCAAGGCTTGCGACGGCCGGTAGGAGGTCAGGTGGCGTGTGTGCAGGTCGACGTGGACACATCCCGAGGCAGACCACGATGTGAGGACGCGGCGTGGCTCGGGGTGCACGCGGCTGGCGGTGATGTCGGCAATACAGCCGTTGGTGAAGGCAATCCGTGCCTGGACCGAGTCTTCATGGCCCCCCATCAGGCTGACGCCGAAAGCCTGTACGGACCGGATCGGGGCGTCGACGAGTGCGAGGACGAGCTCGAGATCGTGGATCATCAGATCGTGGACAACGCCGATGTCGGTGGATCGGAATGCGAAGGGGCTCAGGCGTTCGACCCGCAGGTATCGGGGCCGATCGATCTGTCCAAACGCGGCGGTGACGGCAGGATTGAATCGCTCGACGTGGCCCACTTGCAGGATAACGTTTCGCCTGTCGGCGAGGTCAACCAGTCGGGCTGCGTCATCAAGAGTTCCGGCGATGGGCTTCTCGACCATCACTGGCAGTCCGGCCTGCAGACAGTCTCCAGCAACGGCCAAGTGGGCCGAGGTCGGGACGGCGATGGTTACGGCGTCGACATCGCCGAGCAGGTCATGGAAGTCGGTGACATGGGCACATCCGCACGCTTCGGCGATCGATCGCCCCATCTCGACATCCTTTTCGGCGACACCGATCAGTTCGACGGAGTCGAGAGTGGAGAGGATGCGGGCGTGGTGTCGTCCGAGGGCACCGACGCCCACGACAGCGATTTTCAGTCGAGTCATGCAGCCTGCCGTTCGTTGTGTTCGTTTCTGTCGTCGTATGCAACTCCGGCGGCCGGAGATTGCTGTTGTTGACTGCCTCCGGCGGGGTCGCGCGACCGAAGGTTGTGGCCCTGGATCTGTCGCGTGATGAATGACAGCCACTTGGTCAGTTCCAGGGGCAGCACTCCTTGGAGCTCAGACTCGAAGTGACGCTGCACGTCCTGGATCTTTTGTAGCTTCCGGAAATGCATCTTGAACGCCTGCAGGATCAGGCCCATCAGGTGTTTTGACATGCCGGCCCGCTGCATTCCGATCCTGTTGATCGTTTTCAGCTTGGGATTGTCACTGCCTGCGGCGAGCATGAAGGGGGGGATGTCGTGCGGGACGCGGCACCCGCCACTGACGAATGCCAGTGTGCCGATGGTCGAGAAGTGGTGGACAACCGAGTTGCCGGAAATGATTGCCCGGTCGTGCACGTGCACATGTCCGCCCAGCAGTACGCCGTTGACCAGGATCACGTCGTCGTGGACATGGCAGTTGTGAGCGACGTGTGAATTGGCCATCAGCAGGTTTCGGTGACCAATTCGGGTCGTCCCGTCTTCTTTTTCGGCACCGCGGTCGACGGTGACTCCTGCGCGAAACACGTTGTCGTTGCCGATGAGTACCCGCGTGTCGGAATCCTCAAAGCTCTTGTCCTGAGGGTCGCCGCCGATCACGCAGTGAGGCAGGAAACGGTTGTTGCGGCCGATTTCGGTGTTGCCCGTCAATACGACATGGCTGTCCAGGCAGGTGTCTTCGTCAATTCGGACTCCCGGCCCCACAAGACAGAACGGGCCTACGGTGATGTTGGCCCCCAGTTCCGCAGTTGGGTCGACCTGGGCCAGGGGGGAGATATTGGCTGGCATGGCGATGGGCGTGGCTGGAGAAGGGGATGGGGGGTCAGGCGGCGTGAGCCGCCACGGGGGCGACGTGGCAGTGCTGGAGGATTGCGGCGGTGGCGTCGTGGTTGTCGGTGTGACCACTGCGACAGGCATCAATGTGGCCCCAGAGATCGGCACCGAGCAGGGCAAAGTCGCCGATGCAATCCAGGATCTTGTGTCGGGCACATTCGTCGGGGAACAGAAGGTGGTTGTCGATGGGGCCGTCTTGGCCGAAAACCAGCAGGTCCTGGTGGGTGAGTCCCTGTCCGAGTCCCTGGTTTTGCAGGGCTTCGACTTCGCTGTCGAGCACGAAAGTGCGGCAGCCGGCAATGTGGGTCGCAAAGTCGGTGGGGTTGGCCAGAAAAGTCCGGTTCTGGGGGCGTATCGGCGAGTCGGGCCCATAGTCGAGGTGATAACTGATGGCCAGGCCGGGTTGGGCCAAGGGGCGAAGTGTGATCTGTTTTTCAGCGGTGCCGACTGACATTACACGATCAATGATCAGGCACGGTCGCGGTACGCCTTGGTCAATGCGTCCTGCTTCGAGGATTGCCTCGACAACCGGACGGCACGATCCGTCGAATCCCGGCGGCTCGGGAGCGTTCAGGGTTACCAAGCAGTTGTCGATCTGCAGGCCGGCAAGTGCTGCGAGAACGTGTTCAATCAGTTCGATGACCACTCCGTTTCGGCCGATGGCGGTGCGACGCTGCCGGGGAAGAACGGAGGCCCGTGTGGCCGGAACCGGCGGCGTGCCGGGGCAGTCAAGCCGCTGAAAGGCCACGCCGAAGTCTGGCGCGGCCGGGTGCAGAGACAGTTCCACCCGGCCCCCGGTCACGAATCCGACTCCGTGACAAGTGACCGAGCGTCCGAGCGTGTGTTGGGAGCGACCGGGGCGCTGTGGCAAAGACGCCAGGTTGTCTCGGGCGTAGGCAGGCATGCGGGACTGTGTCAGGCGGAGGTGGTTAGGAACGGCCATGACGCCGATCATCCCGTGTTATTCACGGAGTGATCGGCGTCTGGGGCCGTCGCGACAAGGACCCAACACCAGGAAGCAGGATTACTGTTTCTTGGTCTTGGTGGCGCTGGCCGGTTGGTTGCGGGTCGTGCGCGGGGCAGGAGATTGTTTGAGATACTGCTTGTTGAGGTATTCGATCACCGGTTGGGTGATGTCATCTTCAGTGCGGTAATAGACGACTTGCCGCTGCAGTTGTCCCACGACATTGTTGGGGGTTGCCGCGTCGGAGGCCGCACCGTTGAAGCGAAGGACCAGCGTGTAGCCCCAGGCATCGGCAGCTCGTTTGACGACACCCTTGATCTCGCCGTGGATCGTTTTGAGCAGTTGGGCTTCGCGTCTCAGGATCCGCGTTCGTTCGGCCTTCTTGAACGAGTTGAATTCGGCCTCGACCTTCAGGCCCTGTTTTTCCAGTTCGACGGCCTTGGGGCTCCCCTGCTGAATATTGGGAGAGTTGAGTTTGTCCTTGATCGTTTTCATCTGTTTGACCATCGCCGTTCGCTGAGTTTCGCTCTTGGCGATCTCGGCTTTGATCTCCGACCGAAGGGCATCGACCTTCTTGTACTCTTTGAGTACGCGGCTGATGTCGATCAATGCGACCTTGTGGGGGATCGAGGAGGCGGCCGTTCCCTGCGCGAATGCAGTGGATGTCGGGCCGGCCAGCAGCATGGCGGCGACAAGGAGAGAAGCGAGTCTAGTCACGGCTGAGACACTCCTTTAGTTGGCAGTGCCTGAATGCAGCGGTGGCCGGAAGACAAGGGGTGGCTTCCATGCCACTGACCGGATCAGGCGAGTCCATTCGTTGTGTAACGCGAGGGGTATATGGCAAAACCGGGCGAACACGTCAATACGAGTGTTCTGCGGATTGCCTCCTGCCAGCTAGGATCGGTTGGTCTTGCCCGGCCTCTGAATGCCAATTACGCAAATTTGGCAATTTGGGCTGACTTTTTCGGATGCGTGGGGCGTGACGGGTGGCGGGCGGGCACGGGTGGATGACGTGGGTCAACCATCGGGTGTCCAAAGCGGAGATTCTGCTTGCGTTTCAGCTCGGTCCCGGCGTCGGGCTTTGAGCCGAACGTAGGGAGGGAGAAAACGGCCACGGTGCCGGAAGTCTCCGGGCTTTGCCGAACGGCTGGCTCGAAGCGGTTCGCGGAGATCCTCGATGACGAAGCCGGCCGTGCAGAGTGTCCCGACCAGGTGTTCCCACCGATGCAGGTATTCGACGGTTCCCTCTTCCCGATAGGATCGGTCGGGCACTTCTGGCAGCGGGCCTTCGTGGTAGTATTCCACGGCAACCACGTACCGATCTCGTCGATCTCGGTGCGAGACCTGCAGGCTGGCCGGCTGCTTGTGTTGGCTCACGTAGAGTCCACCATCGCGGAGCACACGTGCGACCTCGGTGAAGACCGGGTCAAGGGAGGCGACATAACAGGTGCTGACCGGTTGGTGGACGATGTCGAAGGCCTGGTCCCTCAGGTCCGACAGATTGTCCATTGATGCCTGGATCACTTCGACGGAGAGGCCACGTCTCCGGGATTCACGGACATCAATGGCGAGCATCTGGTCGCTGAGATCAACGACAGTGACACGCGCGCCGGCGGCGGCATAGAGGATAGATTGCCAGCCGCCCCCCGCCGCCAGGCAGAGGACGTCCAGGCCGTCCACAGTTGCCGGCAACCAGCCTCGACCGTCAAGCACCTCCAGTGGCTTGGCGATCTCCTCATCAGTGGCCACGCGAGCGAACTGGCTGCCCTTTTGGACCATCCGGTTCCACGCCGCCTTGTTGTGACGCAGAAAGTCAGGTTCTGGGGAAGACATGGCGGGGCCGTCGGCAAATCAGTCGGCGGGGGTGCCGATGAGAGCTCCGGCCCAGGTGACCAGGTCACCGTTGCTGCGAGCGGTGTCTCGCAGCAGGTCGAGACGTCCAGCGACCTGGCAGAACTCGGCAAAGCTGAATCCGGTCGATTCGTCGAGATTGGCCAGGTGCGTGACGGCCAGTTCGACGGCCTGATCCATCTGGCCGATCCGTCGCAGCAGGTCGACCACCACATAGGCGATCATCTGCTTGTCTTCCTCGTCTGGCTCGGATTCGAGTTGGGCCTGGAAGTACCCGACTGCCTCGTTGCGGCCGTCATCGAGCAGGGCTCTGAAGAAGTGGCCGTGTGCGGTGTAGAAGTCTCCGAAGGGAGCCTCACCGGGGTAGCGGAATTGTTCGTCGAGTCTCGCGCCGTATTCGGCCAGTTCCAGTGCCCGTGACAATTCGGGGCTGTCCGGTTCCAGTGAGCGGGCGAAGCGGACGACCGCACTGAGGTGTGAGACGTCAATATGGTAGTTGCCCTCGGCAAACAGCCAGTCACGGTCTCCGGAAATCAGCTCGCGGAGATTTTCCGACGGCTCGATCATCGGCAACCGTTGAGCGATCTCGGCGTTGAGCGTGTGACAGAGGTCGCCATAGAGCTGGTTGACCAGCAGTTGGGCTGACGCGAGACGGTCGTCGGGTGGCAATTGCATGATCTGCTGATCGAGGGCGGTGATCGTGTTGCAGGTGCCGTGCGAGTTGAGCATCAGCTCAAGACCCTTGACCGGATGGGCGCCCTCGTAAAGGGCCACGTTGATCAGTTCCTCGGTTCTCTCGTAATCCTCGCTGTTGGCCGAGAGGCCGTCGAGAGCTTCGCGAACCGGTCCGGGTTCTTGGATGGTCTGGAAGTAGACCCACGCATCCCCAATCCGGCCGTCTTCCAGCAACATGCCGCCGACCTGTCGGGCCGAGTCCACGTAGTGCTTCTCAAAGCCGGTTCGCTGGTCGTCGGGAACGTCATCAAACGACGTGGGGCGGATCAGGGGCAGGCCAAGTTCCAGTTTCTTCTGCATCAGCAGGACGTCGAAGAGCCGGTGGTAGTTCTGCTCGTTGGTCAACACGGTGGCCAATTCCTGCAGGGCGGCCTGGGAACCGTCAGTTTTCTGGAGTTCTTCCAGCGTCGTGAATGTGTCGCTCATCGGTGCATGTGTCCTGGGGTAGTCGGGCCACGCTGGCCTGTTGGAGATCAGTTCTGGCGGTTCTGCTGGAGCCGCCGGGCCGTGACGCCATTATGCAGGCCACTCCAACAGGGGGGAAGTGCCCGGGCCGGACTACTCGACCATCACCAGCGGAGAAAAGTCATCGCCGGGCCGCAGCAGGCCGAAGAAAGACTCGTGAAGTGTGTGCTGGCCGATGACCGAACGTGGGACAGATGTTTCGGCCAGGCTTCGGTAGAGAACGAGTTGCAACTCCCCGATTCGAAGCCGGTAGGCTGCCGCGCGGCTCGGCGAAACGATCTTGCGGTCCTCGGTGACCGTGAGGGGATTCCACTCGGCCTTGCGGCGACGGCGGTCAGCGGCGAGATCGACAACCAGGGGGAGGAACAACCCGGGGCCTCGGCCGACGTGGTTCCACGAGAGGTGGCTGTCGTGGCACGTGAGGGAAGACGGGCCCGGTGATAGCAGCGGGTCGTCGGGGAGTGCCAGAGGGACAACGCGAGCGGAGATGCCTCGACTTTTGAGTCGCTGGTCCCGCTGTCCGTTTCGGACGGCGCCGGTGGTGATGCCCTGGGCCAGCGGCAGAGAGGATCGACAGGAAATCGGCTGGTCTGCCGAGGGCTGGGCAGGGGTGAGGATCGCGTCGGCCAGCACCAGCAAGTGTTCGGCTCGGGAGAGCAGGATGTGTCGGTCGACGCGACGTCCGTCACCGGCATGGGCTTGCAGTTCGATGTAGTCGGCGTCGTTGTCACTTTGCCAGCAGACGCAGTCCCATTGGTCGAGATGCCAGTTGTGCTGTCCCGAAGTGACTTCGAGTGACCATTCGCCACACAGCAGGGTGCGGTCGCCGATCGAGATGTCGAGCCGGGGAAGAGGACCGTCATGGGCGACAACGACAGACGGTGCGGCCGCGGATGTTGTGTCCCGCAGGACCGCAACACGTGCCCGGTCGGATTGGGTGACTGTCGGGGGGGCGTCACCGCCAATCAACTGGTTGGCAGATTCGAGCAGGGAACGGAGACTGCGAGCGGGGCGGTTGGACATCGCCAGGCGGTCACCGTGTCGCAACAGAGGCGTGACCCATCGGACCAGTTTTGCGAATCGTGCTGAAGATGTCTTGGTCCACAGTTTCTCGCCCAGTTGTTGGCTCCACCATCCAGCCCGCACCAGCCCGCCCAGCCATTCGGGCAATTCGGGCAGCGTTTCGGCCAGCGGTGTTCCGTCGTCGTCGGTCCGTGTGAGAAGTTCTTCCCGCAGGGCCATTTGGCCGTCGCGGCGGAGTTGAGAAGTTCCCTTCAATGGGGACAGCAGCAAGCCCGCGGTATAGGCGAGTTCGGCCGAGAGGGGGCGGGAGGAGGTGAGCTCGATGCACCGACGCCATGCGGAGAGCCACTGGGCGTTGCGCCGGGGTGGTGGCTTCCGGGTCAGCAGTGCCAGTGAAGCCAGGAGGTCTCCGTCGGTGGCGTTGGCATCGAGCTGAATGATGGTGGGCAAAGGGAAACGGTTGTGCGAGCGACTGGCGATTACCGGCCGGTCAGATGTGTTCTGCGAAAAGGCCGTTCGCCAAGCCGAGGTGAGCGAGGCGTCGGCGGGAGTCCATTCAAAAGCCCGTTCCGGTTGCGGTGGGACGCCGCTGCGCGTTCTCGTGCCGAACAGTGTGGTCCAGGTGGATATGAAGCCGTCCTGGTCGCCACTGGCGGCTGTCCGCCGAAGTTTCTTGGACGTGCCGCGATCAAAACGGAGGCTGGCCAGGTACTCGGAGTTGGGGGGCTGGTCGGGTGCGACGGTGGTAGGGGGGTGGATCGTCATCGGTTGTCAGGCAGGATACCAGTTGCCTTGTCGAAGGACTCCGGCCGGGTGGCCCGATTTCAGGATGGCCTCGAGTGTTACGGGGGAATCGGCAGGAAGGGCGATGCCCAGGGACGTCGCTTCCTTTCCCGGGCTCAGCGTGCCAAGTTGCCCCTCGAGTCCCAGCGCCGTGGCAGCGGTCAAAGTTGCCATGGCCAACATGTCCTTGGCCGGACGAGACGGGGTTCGTCGAGCCAGAAATTGCAGCTCGTTCCACAGAGAGAGATCGGGGTTGGAGGCCCGCCCGTCGGTGCCCAGGGCCACGGGCGTCCCGGAGTCAAGCAGTCGTGCCCATGGGTGGGGGGGGTGCCCAAAATGAGAATGGGTTCGCGGACAGTAGACGATCGTGACATGACGGTGCCGTCCCAGCCAGATTAGCTCTTCCTCGCCCAACAGGTTGCCGTGGATCACCAGCGGGTGGGAGAGTTCGGAGAGTGGGCGGAGGTAATCCAGCGGGCGACTGCCGTGAGGGATTGCCGAGTTCTCCCACGCACCAAGAGCCTCGAGCCGTTCTCGCATCGGTCCTCCGCCAGTGTCCAGCAACTCGAGCTCGTCCGGCGATTCGGCCAGGTGGGTGGCCAGCGGGACATCGTGGGTAGCGGCCATGCGGACAAGGTCCATGAAAAGGTCCGGGTGGACCGAGTAGGGGGCGTGAGGACTGAGGCCAAGGAGGTGCCGCGGTGTGGGATCTCCGGCCAGAAAATCCCGAGCTGTCGCCAGGCCATCGGTGCGGCGATCGCTCCGCAGGCCGATGATCTCACGAAAGACCACACATGCCGGGTCGGTGTCGGTCAGTCGCGATGCCGGCCAGTCGGCGGTGGCGATCTCGCCGACTGCCGCCGTTCCGGCCGTGACCAGTTCGTCGAGACCATGGCGGATGGAGTCGCCGCGGTCGGCCTGGAGGAGTCGAGCTGCCACGACGTCCCCGATCCACGCCGCCATTCCGTTTTCAGCGGGGAGAGGTGTGGTGCATGTCGAGAATTCGAGATGGGTGTGGGCGTTGACCATGCCGGGAAGCAGGATGACATTTCCCAGGGGGATTGCCTCGGTGTCGGGACCCGCAAACACGTCGGTGATGATGCCGTCGGTGACGGCCAGAACGCCCTGCTCGATCGGTGGCCCGTCACCAGGGACGATCAGCCTCGCTGAGAATCGGCCGGAACCGATCACCGGACACTCCCGGGTGAGGGCCACCGCCAGAGTGTCACGAGGAGGACGGTTGCGGCCAACGCGGCGATCAGCAGCAGCGGCCAGTCGTAGCTCAAGCCTGTCTCCGCGTTGTTCGAAATCAGCCAGTCACCCCAGGCGGGCAATGTGGTGGGAACGTCCCATCGTTCCCTCAGGACGGCGATGCCGTTGAACACCGCATGAAATGCCAGGCCGGGCCAGATACTGCCGGTGCGGATGACCAATAGGCCGAGCACCAGGCCCAGGAGCGTGGCGTAGAAGACCTGGTGAGGAATCATGTGGACGGCCCCGAAGGCGACGGCCGAAAATAAGACGGCCACGTGGCTTTGCCCCGGGCGGTCGAAGGCGGAAAGGACGAAGCCGCGGAAGAGGAATTCTTCGCAGATTGCGGGTGTGAGGGCGACCGCAAACAGCAGGAGCCAGGCAGGCTGGGTGGGGCCCAGCATGGTCTTGAGGAAGTCCTGACTGCCTTCGGGAAGTCCCTGGGGGAAAAACCACTGAAGGTGCCGCATCAGTTCCTGGACCAGCGGATGCAGAGCAACTGCCAGTCCCACTGCGAGGGCGATCGTGGAGGGAGTGACTCGCCGCAGTCGAAAAGTTCGGCTGATGTTGCTGAGCAGTGCGGGGGTCAGCATCCAGGCTGGCAGCAGGAACAGAAGAATCTGCTGGGCGACTAGGGCCCAGATGGCTGCTTTTGCACGATCGGGCTCGGGAAGTGACGAGAGCCATCCGGCCAGAGGTTGCATCAGCAACACTTGCCCGAACATCGCGATAGCCAGGCAGGTGATTGCGCCCCCGGGGCTTGGGACCGGGGGTTTGTGGGTCCAGAGCCGCTTGACCCATAGTCGAAGATCGAATCGTTCGGCTTCGCGGAAAAGGACCGATTCGCTGTGGAATTGGGACACGGCCCACCAGAGGGCCAGTCCGGCATAGACAAAGCTGGCTCCCAGAACGGCAGGCAGGTAGGCCAGCGTTTCTGCGGCGGTCGGATTGACCAGCAGTTCCCGAAGAAGCAGGATCGGACCCAGGACAGGCAGGACCGAGTGAAACGGCTGCAGTTCGACTCCCGGCGAGGCCGCCAGGGCCACCAGTAGCATCACGACGATCATCAGCGGAGACAGGTAGTACTGTCCTTCCCGCGTGCTGCGGGCGAAGGTCGCCAGGGCGAGACTGATTGCGCTGAAAAATGCAGCGAGAGGGAGGATCATGATCAGGAGCCAGAACACTCCGGATGTGGGTGGCGGGGACAGCCCCACATCGGTCCCGGAATTGACCGACCCGACAAGTTGGACCATGTAGGTGGCGGTCAGTCCAAGGCTGATGAGGTTCAGCACAGCGGTGGCGGTACTGAAGACCATGACCGTCAGGAACTTTGCCAGCACCAGTTCGATTCGTTTTGCGGGACTGATCAACAATGTTTCCATCGTTCCACGTTCCTTCTCACCGGCAGCCAGGTCGACGGCGGGATAGAAGGCCCCGGTGACGGTCATCAGGACCAGGATCACGGGGTAAAGCTTGCCCCAGACCAGTGCGGATTCCTGCGTGCTGCCAACGATCTTGACCACCGCGGCGTCAACTGGAGAGGGGAGGGACCGCGGAAGTCCGGCCGCCTCGAGACGCAGTCTCAGCAGTTCCTTCTCCCAGGAGTTGAAGACGCGTTCGACTCGTCGAGAAGCGATCAGCGATTTTTCGTCTCCACTGACGAGGATCACCGGCCGCGGGTACTCGGAGGGATCCTCGGCCGTTCGGGATCGCGAGGCAATCAGTCGATTGATCTCTTGGAGCGAGTCGGCAAACCCGTCGGGGATCACCACCAGGACGTCTATGCCCGCATCGCGAAGCCGCTCGTTGATCAACTCGTTGAGCCGTTGGAGTTCTTGGGCTTTCTCCGGCGGAGGCGAGTCGGGATCATCGGTGCCGATCAGTTGGGAGCGTTGGTCAAACAGCTTGTGAATGGCCTTGGCGTCGGAGAGTCTCCTGGCACTCTCTGGCGACGTGTGGGGCTGGTCCGTTGTCTCGACTGTCAGTCGCTGAGCGTCGTCCGGATCTGAGAACCATCGAGGTGCGAACGCCGTCCCGTCCACCAGTTGAGGCGACGGCAGGGAGGCGGAGCCGAGCATGACCACGGTGCGAGGTTTCTCGCTGAAGACCACCGCCATCTGCAGCATGCCGATGCCCAGGGCGGGATACAGCAGTACCGGCAGGGCCATGACCATGAACAGGGTGCGGCGATCCCGGAGTTGATCTCGGAGTTCTCTCTGGAACACGATGCGGATCTTGCGGAAATCGAGCCGGGGGCGATCGGTCATGGTCCGGCCTCGCTGTCCGGGCCGCTCTTTGTTGACGCGTGCTGTTTTTCGTGGGTTTCGAATTGGGAGACCAGGTCGAAGAAGTGCTCTTCAAGGTCCGATTGCTCCGAAGCCTCCAGGAGATCTCGTTGTGAGCCAGCTGCCAGGATGCGGCCGCGGTGGATGATCGCCAGGCGATCACACAACCGCTCGGCTTCTCGCATGATGTGAGTCGAGTAGATGATGCACTTGCCCTCGTCTCGCAGGGTGGCCACGGTGTCGAGCACCGCGCGGGCGACCAGCACGTCGAGGCCGGTCGTGGGTTCGTCGAAAATCAGAACCGGCGGGTCGTGAACCAGGGCGCGGGCGATCGAGACCTTCTGTCGCATTCCTGTGGAAAGCCGACTGTTCAGCGTGTCAGCAAACTCGTTCATCGATAGCGTGGTGAAGATGCGGTCGATCGAAGCCGAGAGCCGATCTTCGTCGAGTCCGTAGAGCCTCCCGAAGTACTCGACCGTTTCCCTGGCCGTCATACGGTCGTAAAGGCCGGTGGAACCCGAGAGAAATCCGATCCGAGCCCGGACCCCGTCGGGATCGTCGACGATATCACGTCCGTCAATCCTGGCGGTACCGGAGGTCGGGGTGAGGATCGTCGAGAGGATTCTCAAACAGGTGGTTTTTCCGGCTCCGTTGGGCCCCAGGAGGCCAAACACTTCACCGGGGTCGACAGTGAAGCGGACTCCGTCCAAGGCGACGATTTCACCTTGTTGCAGGTCGGGAAACCGTTTGGAGAGGTCGTGGACTTCGATCATACGGGAGCATCGACGAGCCGCGAGGAGGCGATGGGAACGTCGTCGGACGGCGGGTCGTCGATGTACTCGTAGAAGACGTTCCTTTGCCGGGGGATGTAGCCGGCTTCCTCGATGCAACGGCGGATCGTTGACAGTGAGAGGTGGTGGACGGTGCCGGCCTCGGCAACGACGTTCTCTTCGATCATCAGGCTGCCCATGTCGTTGGCACCGAACAGGAGTGCCATCTGTCCAATCTTCTCTCCCTGGGTTACCCACGACGACTGGATGTTGGGCACGTTGTCCAGGTACATGCGGGCCACCGCCTGGGTCTTGAGGTATTCGAACGCTCCGGCTGGTGGGATCTCGGACATGTCAACGCCGTTACGTCGATTCCCGAACCAGGGGGCCGTGTCGGGAGGTTGCATGGTCCAGCAAATGAAGGCGGTGAAACCACCGGTTTCATCCTGGAGCGAGCGGATTCGGTCCAGGTGTTCGATCCGTTCGGCCAGAGTCTCGACGTGTCCGAACATCATCGTGGCCGAAGAACGGCCACCGAGGTTGTGCCAGACCCGATGGACTTCGAGCCATTCGTCGGTCAGGCACTTGCCTCGGGTGATCAGTTTCCGGACACGGTCAACCAGGATTTCGCCGCCGCCTCCGGGCAGGCTGCCCAGGCCGGCATCCCTGAGTCGTCCAAGTACTGTTTCCAGCGGCAGGCGGCTGACCTTGGTGAAGTGGTGGATTTCGGGGGGGCTGAAGGCATGAATGTTGATCGTTGGAAACGTCTGCTTGATGTCTTGCAGCATCTCCTCGTACCACTCCAGCGTGAGGGTCGGGTGCAGGCCGCCCTGCATCAGGATCTGATCGCCGCCCAGATCGAGCGTCTCCTGGATTTTTTTGTGGAGTTCCTCACGCTGCAAGACATACATCTCGGGATGGTCGGCCGGCCGGTAGAACGCACAAAAGTCGCAGACCGCCGTGCAGGCGTTGCTGTAGTTGATGTTCCGGTCGACGTTGTAGGTGCGGTAGGGCTCCGGGTGCAGTCTGCGTGTGATCGCGTCGGCGGCGGCGGCCAGTGGCAACAGGTCATGGCCTTCGAGAAGGGTCAGCCCTTCCTCGGGTGTCAGACGTCCGCCGTCGACAGCTTTATCGAGTGGTTCGTGCGGAAGCATGTTTTCGGAGATCTGGCTGAACTTGAGGTGGACTACATGCGATGGAGGAGCGGAGGGCTGACGGAAACGACGTTGTGGTCGCGAAACATCACGTCGATGGATTCCGATGCCAGTCCCTGTGCCACGGCGAGACGGTGGAACAACTCCAGGCCGTGTCGCTCGGCGTGGCCGAGATGGAAGTGAAGGTTGTTGTGTAGGTAGCCGGAGGCGTCGGTGGCTGGGATTCCGAGTTCTGGTGCTTCGCGGTCGGCGATCAGGTCGAGCCGTTGGATACCCCGGTCTCGGGCAGAAACGAGAGCCTCCTCGACTCGGCCGAGGCGGGTGCCGGGCCGGGTGGCCCACAGGGCAAAGACAAAAGGCAGCCCTGTCCATTCGCTCCAGATCTCACCCAGATCCCAGGTGTCGATAAACGTCTCTCGCAAAGTGTGCATGGCGCGGTCGCCGATCAACAGGATTGCATCGGCGGAACTGGCGTCGACCGAACACCCAAGGGGCAGAGGTTCCAGGCTCGGGTGAAGCCCGAATTTTTCGGCCAGCAGGACACGCGCCAATGCGGCGCTGGTGCGGGAGCCTTCATCGAGGGCCAGAGACGTGATCTCTGAAATCGGCACACGACTGTAGAGTTTGACCGAGAGCACGGGGCCGTGGGTGGCCACGCAGGCGTCGGTCACGACTTCGTAGCCCGGGTCACGCAGGCATTCAATTGACGGCACCAGTGCGACGTCGAGCCGTTTGGCTTCAAGATCGTCAGCCAGGCGGCTCGGATAGTCGAGGAAGAACTCGCTGCCCGGGGCCACGGAATCCAGGTCCTCTCGGAGTCCTTCGATCAGGGGCTTGGAGTTCAGGTAATTGACTGCGCCGATTCGGATGCGACTCGGATTGCTGGGCCCGGATTCGGTCATTCGGACTGGCGTTTCGGGTTCGAGAACAGGTCGGGGTACTGCTGGGATGGGCATTATAGGGCCTCGCGGTGTGTGTCTGAAACCGTTGTGGTGACCGCTTCTCAGCGTGTTGCCGGACGAGTGGTGTTCGATTCTCCGTTCGCCGACAGGTTGACCGTCACCGGCGCGGTGAATTAACCGGCCCGATAGGTATTGCTTGGTGAGGGATGACGGGCGCCGTTGTGTGATCGGGTTGGGCGGAACAGGTCATCGTTAGGGCAAAAAACGTCCGATAAAGGGAGGGGGACGGAGACGCATCGGTGTTTCCTGATGGAAGTTGTTGACTGGTTGTGGGGCGGTGGATAGACTTACGCGGGCTTGGTCAGCGAGAAACCGGCGATTGCTGCCTCGTGGCCGGATGTGACATGTCGGCAGCGGGATGGATCCCGCAGGTATTTCCCGACGGAGACAATTACGGAGGCGACTCATGCTGACGCTGCAGACCGATCGACGTTACCGTGACTGTGACGGGACGACGCGACGAGATTTCCTCCGCGTTGGAGGTTTGGGCGCTTTGGGCCTGGGTGGCCTGATGCAGGCTCGTTCGGCGGTAGAGGCTGCGACCGGAAAGTCATCCAGGCACACATCAGTGGTCTGGCTCTGGCTCGGCGGTGGGCCGACTCATGTCGAAACCTTCGATCCGAAGATGACGGCACCGGTTGAGTATCGTAGCGTCACCGGCGAAGTGAAGACCCGTGTGCCCGGTGTGACGCTGGGCGGCAACTTCACGGGGATGGCCCAGGTGGCTGACAAGATGGCCTTTGTGCGGTCGTTCCACCATGGCAACAGTGGCCATGGTGGCGGCACCCACTGGGTGATGACCGGGTACAACAATCGCGGAATTGACAACGGCGGCCTGCCTTCGCGGCCGTCAATTGGTTCGATCACTGCCAAACACCGTGGTCCGAACCATCCGTCAACGGGCATGCCGACGTATGTGCGCTTGGGGGGGATTGGCGCAGACGGTCCCGCATTTTTGGGAACGCCGTACGCTCCATTCGGGACCAGCGGCGAGGCTCGGAAGAACATGAGCCTGCAGACGAAGGTCGGACGACTTGAGGACAGGCGAAGCCTGTTGACGGGATTGGACCGCCTGCGTCGCACGGCTGATCGACAGGGGGTGGTCGAAGGGCTCAACGCGTTTGAGCAGCAGGCCTTCAACCTGGTGCTGGGCAAGGCGCCTGAAGCCTTTGATCTGAAGAAGGAAGACCCGCGCACCGTCTCAAAGTATGGCGGCGGTTTGGGTGGCAGCATGTTGATGGCACGTCGTTTGTGCGAAGCCGGTTGCGGATTCGTCACATTGTCGTACGGCGGATGGGATATGCACGGCAACATCGCCAGGTCGATGAACGGTCGTGGGCCTGTTGTCGATCGGGCCGTGTCGGCCTTCGTCGATGATGTTCACCAACGTGGTCTTTCGGACAATATTTTGCTTGTTGTTACTGGCGAGTTTGGCAGGACACCCAAGATCAATCGCAACAAGGGGCGTGACCACTGGGCGCCGCTCTCGACACTGGCCTTGGCCGGTGGAGGGTTGCGGATGGGCCAGACGGTCGGCGAGTCCGACGCGAAGGTCTACCGTCCGAAGAACGACCCGGTGACCCCGCAGGACCTGATGGCCACGGTCTTCCACGTGCTGGGAATCGACCAGGGGATTCAATTCATCAACCAGGGAGGCCGCCCGGTCTTCATGGTCGAGAACGGGAAGCCGATTCCGAGCCTGGTCTGATCCGGTTCGGTAGCCCGCCTTGAGATCAAGCCCCGTTTCGTCGCTTGGCGGAACGGGGCTTTTTGCTGCGCCGCGGCCGATCGTCAATGTCGGCAACAACGGTGAAACAGCGACAGTCCGGCGACCAGGAGAATCAGGTTGCCCATCCACATCGCCCAGGCGGGGTCGACGATGCCCGTCTTGCTTTGTGTCATGCAGAGCATGACCACGGGGTAATAGATCAGGATGATCGGAAGAAAACACGTCAAAAAGTTGGTCAGCACCTGCCGACGGGCCTGGGTGATGGCCAGGGGCGCTCCGACCAGCACGAAGAAGAAACAACTGCTGGAAAAGGCGATACGACTGTGCATTTCTGTTCTGAGTCGTGCGCGGGCCGCAAGCGACTCGTGAAACGTTTTGTCGTCTGACTCGGATGTGAACCAACCGGCGAAGTCTCCGGTGGCCAGACGGAATCCAGCCGAAATCGCGCGGTGTTCTTCGATGGTGGCTCGCTTCCGTGATTCCTCAGCGAGTTTGACTTTGAGCGTCTGGATGCTCATGTGACGCGGTTTTGTACGATTCAGGTCGCCCGGTAGTGGAAGTGCCCGGGTGACCTCCGATAGCCAGAACGAGCCACGACCGGGCACGTCCAGGTGGCAGTCATGCAGTGTCAGGATGATACGGCCCTGTGTCGGATCAAATCCGAGGTGGGCTTCGTGGGCCTGGGCGGTGACAGGTTGGCCGCCGGCGGAGGTCAATTTGACGATCGGCCGTTGCAGAGTTCGCCCAGCGACACCCCGGACTGAGATCGACATCCCGCCGCGGGGCAGGGCGAGTTCGTTATGAGTCCGCAGCATGTCCAGGACGATGTCCTCCATCGCCAGTGCTACGACTCTGCGGATGTTGCCTACAGACCAGGGGATCGCCTGGTCTGTGAGCATCAGTGAGCCGGCGCTCAGAATTCCGCCCAGAAACAAGGCTGGCCACAGCAGTGTCAGTACGGGAATCCCCGAAGCCTTTGCTGCGGTCACTTCCTGGTTGGCCGACATCCGCCCGTAAACGATGCATACGGTCAGAAGTACGGCGACCGGAATGGAGAACGGAAGCAGGCTGGGAATGATGTAAGGGAGAATTTGAAGCGTCTGGAAAACGCCCAGTCCATTGTCGCTGATTTCCTGGAAGGCACCCCCAACGATCATCACGACCGTCAGCACGGACAAGACGCCGAAGAAGGCTCGCAGAAGCTGGCCAAGGATGTGGCGATACAGCAGCGGCACGAAATAGTCGCCGTGGACATGGAGTTGACGGACAAACCCGCCATTTTCCCGGCTATACGGTAAGCCGTGGCGTCGGGTCAAGATCGATCGGGGTCACTGCCGTTGGGTGTGGCACAACCGGACCATCCAGTGCATCCGGTTTCCGCGGGAGGGGGATGGAGAAGCAGCGAGTGGTTGGCCGACTTCCCAGAGAGACGGCTCGGGATCCGTACTGAGACGTCGTGATGGAATCAACCGGACAACGACAGACACCTGGGAACGTGGAGACGACACCGTGATGGAATTTATTGATGGTGCCACACATGACGAAATTGCCGTGGTCGCCTGCGTGGCGGCCATGGTGGGATCGATGGGACTGATGTTGCTGTCCGGTGCTGTGTTTGGAACCTCCCACACACGGAGCAGGGTGGTCCCCAGGACCGACCGCGTACGTGGAGAGGTGTCCCGGAAAGTCGGTCCGAAAACCGCCGGCCGTGACGTGGCGTGATTGAATACGCTCTTGCAGATGCAGGAGGCGAGTGAGACGATTGGGTGAATCCCCAATACGGGATGGGCCCGCAAACCGAGCAGGAGAGAGAAAACGATGCAACGCTTTCGACAAAGCCTTTTGCTGCTGACGCTCCTCGCCCTGGGATATGTCGCCGGTCAGTCCGGGATCTTGGCTCCCCGGGGATTGTCCGCACAGAATGCCGCCGCGCCGCAAGGACCGTCGGAGGATTCGGTCGAAAAAATCACCAGTGGGTTCGATGCCATCAAAACCGCGGCGGCTTCGTTGAAGCGAGAAGGCCGATACACGCAAGCCACAAGCGGAATGAACCTGTTCGCGGTGAGCGTCGGTGGTCTCGATGTGAAAGGCGATCTGGAAAAGGGCCGCGGTGTGGATCCGGAGACGTTTGCCGCGCTTTATGCCGGCCTGGCGACCGTGGAAATCCAGGAGCACATTGCCAAGGACAGCCAGGGCCGAGTCACCTACAAGGGCAAGGTCGTCCAGATGTATCCGATCCGCCGTCTGACGCAGTTGTTCAAGGAACGATTGAAGTATTCCGGTGCGGAATCCAGTCCGTAGACGACCGCAATGTTGCTGTGACCTGTAGCCTCGCCCGGGAAGGCGCCTGGACGTGGACGACGGTCCCGGGCTTCAATCGGCGGGGAGCGATGTAGGCTGTTGCCGTTCCGGCCAGCTTCAGGTGCAAGGGAACGTTTCCGGGCCAGGGGAGGACCCGCGGCCCCCCCGGATGAAACGGGACGCCCCCGTGAAGCATCGCCACGCTCCAGTCTCGGAAGAGGGTGGAGAACCTCTCGTGTGTATTGCGTTCGATATTGGTGATGCCCGAATGACGGGAGCGGAGGAGCCGCCCCGCGAGGTGGTCTCCGTGTCGCCCCATACACCAGTCGAGAAACAGGTAGGTGGCTCCGCGGACACCATCGCATCTCCAGAGTCCGGCTTGATAGTAATCGGGGACGACCAACGGATACCGTGACGGGTCGTCCAGGTACGTATGAATCCTGTGCATGATGTTGGTCGGGCCGGGTTCTGCCAGGTGGGCCAACGCCTCGTTTATCCAGTCCTCTTCAGAAGGATGGCCGAGCGCGTCGCGGTGGCTGCAGGTCAGCACATGGCGATATTCGTGTGCAAGGACGTCGCCGAGTCCCGGGCCGGGAACCAGGGTACTGTTCAGGTAGATCATGTCCGCCTGGTTGGAGTGTGGTCTTTCGAGGTTGGGGCGGAAATCCGCGGCACGGACAAATCCGCCCACTGTTGTCCGATTGCGCTGCAGTGTCCCCAGGCGGGGGGTTAACAGGATCGCCAGTTTGCCGTCGTTGTCGATGTCGGCAGGTGGGCCGATTAGATGGTCCCCAAGCGGCATGATGGCCGATTCCAGCCAGGAGACGACCGCCGTGGCGAGAGCCAAATGGCGGTCATCCTGCCCGGTGGCTTCGTCCAGATAGACGGTGCACCGTGCCCCGACGGCCGCGGTGCGGGCCACAACGCGGACACAACCGCCGTCGCGTGCCGGGAGACCATTCAGAAGGGGGACATCGAAGATTCGCCGTTGTGGCGACACAGGCACCTGGGCCGTGGCCTGGACGATTGGGTTCACTTGGGGGGCGACGGGCTGTCGGCGATTTCGGTAAGGGTGGATGGCAAGCAACGGAAGGGAGGTGGGCCTGGTTTGACGATCCGACGGGGAAGCAATGCTCAACGAAACTGTGGAGGGTATCGGGTTGACGGCGAGCGCGGAGACGACGAGGACAAGTTGGCCATCCCCGTGTGGAGGGACTCGGAAACGGGCGAAGCCGTCTCGAACCGTGATAGGGGCGGCCGCGACCCCCGTGGGACGAGGTGACTCGAGCGGTGGGACTGGGGGGCGACCCGACAGACCCACCAAGATGATCGGGATCAGCCAGCGTGGCGATCTCATCTCCCCAGCCTCCGTGTGGGTTTTCGCACGATCCCTCAGTGAGAAGATCGGCGTCAGGAGGGGCTGGAATTGAGAGGAACCGGCATGACCGGAACATCTGGAACCACCGAATCGGCAGGGAATAGGTGGTCCAGAACCACGGGTGGTCGGTGGTTTGGTCAGCGACTAGGATGAGAGAGAGCACCGGTGGAGACGGGGATGGCTGACGTCACAATCTTCTGTTTTTTTGCCAGCTACACGGTGGCTTTTGCGCTGGACGTGTTGCGGTTGAAGAGACCGAAACGGTCCACATGGATGGTGTCGGTGGGGATCGCCGCTGCCGGATTCGTGGCCCACACGCTGTTTCTGTTGAACGCCGCCGACAAGGGGCGCGAGGAACTGCTGCCTCCGTTGTTGAGTTCCAGCCAGGACTGGACCCTGGTCCTGGCGTGGCTGGTCGTCGGCTTCCACCTGTTTCTGACTTGCTGCGATCGCGCTTTGTCTTTGGGGGTTTTCCTGTTTCCGTTGGTGCTGGGGTTGATCGGGTCATCGTATTTCTTGGCTGATGAACCGAGCCAACTGTTGAACGCGGCAGAGTCAGCACGTCGTGGCTGGACGATGTTGCACGTCAGTTCCCTGGCAGTCGGCTCGGCCGGTGTGCTTGCGGGAATTGTGCTCAGCCTGATGTATCTGCTGCAGCATCGCCGACTGCGTCAGAAAGGCCGTTCGGCAACAGGCCTGAAACTGCCGAGTCTCGAGCGACTTTCGCGGATGAACTGGTGGAGTGTGATGGTGTCGGTTCCGCTGTTGACTGTTGGGATGGGGACGGGACTGGTGTTGTTGCTCTCAGGTTCCACCGAAGGGAGAGAGCTGTCGCTGGGTGACCCCGTGGTGATCATCAACGGCATCTCCTGGCTGGGACTGATCGGGCTGTTCGGATGGATGCTGCTCACCCCACGCGCGACCGGAAAACAGGTGGCGTGGAGGACTTTGCTTGCGTGTGGCTTCCTGCTGGTGACCGTCGTTGGTCTGAACGTGTTGGCGAGCCACAGCCCGGGTTTCTCGGAACACGCGAGTGTCAGTTCTCTTGGGGCGAACGGTGATCCCGTTGAAACGGGAGGCCCGTCATGAATCTGCAGGTGATTTACTGCAACCACCAGACGGCCAGCCTGGATATCCGGGAACGCCTGGCGTTCACCGGCGAAGAGCAATTGGCTGACGCATACACGCAGCTGCGAGATCGCTTTCCCAATAGCGAGGCTGTGGTGTTGTCGACCTGCAATCGAGTGGAACTCTACACCGCACAGGAAAACGCCGCCGCCGCACCGACACATGATGAACTGGCCGGATTCCTTTCGAATTTCCACGGCGTGCCGGTCGAGGAGTTCCTGGGGGACCTGCTTCAACACAGCGGGGCGGAGGCGGTCGGGCACCTGTTTCGCGTCTGTTCGAGTATCGACAGCATGGTGCTGGGGGAGCCGCAGATCGTCAGCCAGGTCAAGGAAGCCTACCGTCAAGCCGAGGCCAATGAGGCGTGTGGTCCGTTGACCAACGCCCTGTTCCAGTGTGCCATCCGCGTGTCCAAGCGAGTTCGGTCTGAGACGAGGTTGGCCGAAGGGCGGGTCTCGATTGCCAGCGTGGCCGTTGGAGAATTTGCCAGGGGAATCTTCGATCGGTTTGATGACAAGACGGTACTGGTGATTGGTGCCGGTGAGATGGCCGAAGAGACGTTGCAGTATCTGCAGGATGACGGCGTGCGGGACGTGTTGGTGGTCAACCGGAATCCTGAGCGTGCCCGGGAACTCGCGGCCAAGTGGGGGGGGGATGGGTTCGGGATGGATCGGTTGGAAGGCTTGCTGCCCGGGGCCGACGTGGTCGTCGCAGCGACGGGGGCCGATCAGCCGATAGTGGATGTCGAGATGTTCGCCAGGGTTCGGGACGGTCAACGAGACCGTCCGGTTTTTGTGTTGGACCTGGGGGCCCCAAGGGACGTGGCTCCCGAAGTGTCGGGCCTGGACGACAATGTGTTTCTTTATGACGTCGATGACCTGCAGGAGACCTGTGAACGGAACAGAAAATCGCGTTCACAGGAAATCGTGCGTGCTCTGTCGATCATCGAAAACGAATCCGATCGTTTCATGCAGGATGTTTATCACCGTGCGACCGGCCCGATCGTCAAAAGGCTCCGGGAACAATGGTCGGACGTCAGCCAGAAGGAGATGGACCGGCTCCGGAGCAAGTTGTCGCATCTGGGCGATGCCGACATCGACCAGGTGGAACAGACCGTGAACCGGATCGTCAACAAGTTGTTGCACCCTCCGCTGGAAGCGTTGCGCGACGAAGCTCGCGATGGAACGCCCCACGGTCTTCTCGATGCTCTCAGTCGGTTGTTCCACATCCGGGATTGATCGGGTGTTTCTGTTATGCTGCCCCCGTTGAGGAGTGACTCAAGCGGGAGTGGGCTGGCAATGAACAGTTGGGTGGCAGGCTGGAGGTCTCGGCGGTTGGGGACGGTGTTTCTGTGCGTGTGGACGGCGGTGCTGTTCGGACCCGTGGCGGGACAGGCGGCGGAAGAGGCCGAAGCAAAATCCCGCCGTCCGGCGAGCCCTTTGGGAGCGGTTGCGTCGTTGTCGCAGTTTCGGTTGCACCCGAAGTTTCGGCTTGAGCTTGCGGCATCCGAACCCCAGGTCATTGATCCTGTTGCGATGCGGTTTGATGAGAATGGGCGAATGTGGGTTGTCGAGATGGGTGACTATCCCAACGGCCCCGCTGCGGGCGAGCGACCGCTGTCTCGCGTTCGGTGGCTCGAAGACACCGACGGAGACGGGCGATACGAAACGTCTCGAGTGTTTGCCGACGGGTTGCTGTTTGCCACCGGCATTCAGCCGTGGGCCGGTGGAATACTGGTGACAGCCGCAGGAGAGTTGTTGTACCTGGCCGATACGGACGGCGATGGCGTGGCTGATGTGCGGCAGACCTGGTATGCCGGATTCAAACAGGAGAATCCGCAGCTCCGAGCGAACCATCCGACGTTCGCACTCGACAATCGGATCTATGTCGCCAATGGGCTTCGTGGTGGGGTTGTGGCGGCGAAACGGAAGGAATGGGCAGGGAAGTCGAAGCCGGTGGCAATCAGCGGCCGGGACTTCCGGTTCAATCCGCTGACCGGAGTGTGCGAAGCCGTAAATGGCAATGGCCAGTTTGGACTCACCTTCGATGATCTGGGACGTCGTTTTGTCTGCAGCAACCGCAATCCGTGTCGGCACGTCGTGCTGTCGGGTGATTACCTGTCTGCCAATCCTCGCCTAGCCGTTCCCGAAGTGATGCACGACGTTGTGACTGCCGGGGCCGCCTCGAGGATATTTCCGATCTCGAAGATCTGGGTGACATCAAACCTGCACGAAGGGCAATTCACGGCGGCTTGTGGAGTTACGGTCTATCGTGGGGCTCTGTTGGGAGAAGGGATCCAGGGCAATGTGTTCACGTGTGATCCGACCGGGAACCTGGTCCACCGCGAGGTGGTGTCTCCGTCGGGTGCGACACTCGTGGGAAAACCGGGGCGCCACAAAGTCGAATTCCTCGCGTCGCGTGACGAGTGGTTTCGGCCGGTGAACCTGGAGGTGGGGCCCGGCGGAGCCCTTTACGTTGTCGATATGTATCGTGCCGTCGTCGAACATCCCCAGTGGGTTCCAACTGAACTGAAAAATCGGCCCGACAACTATTCCGGAAATGACCGCGGGCGGATTTACCGTGTCGTCCCTGTCGGGCACACAGTTGCCGACAGGGATGAGGTGGCGCCGGGACTCGGGCGAGTCGCAGGGGCACAACTGGTTGAGGAATTGAAGTCATCCAATGGGTGGCGTCGTGACACCGCGGCACGATTGATCTACCAGAAGCAGGACCGCTCCGTGGTGGATGACCTGCAACGGTTGGCGTCCGATCAGGATGAGGTGATCGGGCGAATTCACGCATTGTGGGCCCTGGACGGACTTGGGGTGCTTGGCCCAGAGACGGTCGGCTTGGCATTGGCGTCCCGCGAGTCCCGGGTCGTGGTCCAGGCGCTTCGGTTGTGCGAACCTCATCTGGCGTCTCATCCCGAGTTGCTGGACAAAGTGGACCGCCGACAGCTCGAAAACCCGGCCGTCAGATTTCAATGGCTTATGAGCCAGGTGCGTCATCCCGGATGGGCCGAGGCGAAGACGGCCGTCCCACTTGTTGAACGCGCGGTGGCCGTGAGCCTGTCGGCTCCGTGCGATTCGTGGACACGGACGGCGTTGATTGCCGGCTGTGGTCGTTACGGGCTCTTGCTGCTGAGTCAACTTGTCGATGCGGCATCTCAAAAGGCGGATGTGCGGTTCGGTGAACTCCGAGATTGGGTGAGTAGGATTTCCGAGACGATCGGCCGGGGAGGAGATGCTCGGGAAGTGGCCGGATTGCTGGATGTGCTCGACCCAGAAAGGCCGATCGGAAAACTGCCGGGATGGTCCAGTGTTCAACTCTCGGGCCTGGTGGGCCTCGACACGGGATTGCGTAGCCGAGGGCAATCTCTTGGTGCCCCGCCGGGCAGTGTTTCCAGGAAGCGTTTGGCGATTGCCTGGAGAGCCGTGGTCGGGTGGTCAGCTCGTCCACCTGTGCCGGGGATGCGATCCGCCGCAACTCGTTTGTTGCGGTCGGGTCCTGAGGACGTGGCAGTTCCGGCGCTGCTGCTTCGGTTTGAGAGCGGAGACCTTGTGGCGTTGGAGTCCCTGACGTCATTCAAGGGCCATGAAATCGGCTCGAGGGTCCTGGAGAGTTATGCCGGGTTGACGGCTGCCGGGCGGCGAGTGGCCCTGGATGTGTTGATTGCGGATTCGGGTCGAACCGCGTTGTTGTTGGACGCGATAGTTCAGGGCACCGTTCCGCGTGCCGACTTGGATCCCACTCGGGTTGGCAGACTGAGGCGACATGCCGAGCCGGGTATTCGAAAACGAGCTGTGTCAGTTCTGGCCGACCTTGTCCCGAAAGCACGTCGAGTGGTCCTGGAGCGATATCGCGCGTCGCTGGGCCGTGATGGCGATCCCCGCCGCGGGCGTGAGGTCTTCCGGAAGAACTGTACTGCTTGTCATCGAGTTGATCGGTTGGGCGTCGACGTGGCACCGGATATCTCCGACTCGCGGAGGTGGTCACGTGAACAACTGCTGCTGTCTATTCTCGACCCCAACCGTGCTGTCGACAGCAATTATTTCTCCTACAGCGTCGTCACCAGCTCCGGCGTTGTGCACACAGGATTGGTGGCTTCGGAAACACCCACGGCGGTGTCATTAAGGCAGCCGGAGGGAAAGATCGTGAGTGTGTTGAGATCCAATATTGAGGTCTTGAAATCCAACGGTGTGTCCCTGATGCCCGAGGGACTCGAAAAGAATGTGAGTCGTGGCCAAATGGCCGATCTTTTGAGTTTCCTGAAGAACTGGCGGTATCTCGACGGGCGAATTCCGGTCAAGCGGGGACGCGGAGCACAGTGAACGACGTGCTGCTCCGCAACCGGGCCAGAACAAATCGTCGCGGAGACGCTCGCGTGGAACCTGCAACGTGGCGGTCCGGGAGCGACTGGGCCAGGGGGATTCGTGCGTGGGCGTGGCGGCAGGGACGACGAAAAAAGCCGCTCCGGATGTCTGCCCGAAGCGGCTCCCGTCGTTGCCGGGCACCGGACTGTGTCGCGGTGGCACGGGTGACTGCTCTGCCGATTACCGTCGAGGGACAACCGGGTTGAAGTTCGCCTGCCCTCGTTTGCCGAAGGGTTCGACGTTT
Organism: Planctomycetaceae bacterium; assembly: GCA_002724315.1. Classification (GTDB taxonomy): domain Bacteria; phylum Planctomycetota; class Planctomycetia; order Planctomycetales; family Planctomycetaceae; genus UBA8437. Next base: position 44,416 of record PBOJ01000132.1, read on the forward strand.
GAACCTGATCCGCTGGGGTTGATCCGGACCAGGTTGGCGAAACGAGCGAAGTTGCCGGCGTCGCGTGCGTGTTGCTCCTGGGTCCCGGCACTCCCAAGCATGTTGGAGAAGCCAACCACGCCGACGGGGTTCCAGTTGTCTTCGTCATCGAGCCAGGTCGAGGAATTGTATTCGGCGAAGGAACTGACGATGTTCTGCCATTGGCGGAACCCGTTGTTGCTCTTGGAGCCGGTCACCGGGGTGGCACTTTCCTGGACCTTTTCGATTTCGAGAATCGGGTTGCCATTGGCATCGGTGAGAATGGTGCCGCCGGCGGGGGTGCGTTGGCGACGGGTGCGTTCCAGAATGGAATCGCCTGCAACGCTGCTGTCGTAGAATTCTCCGTCGTGTTCGATTTGTGGAACACCATCTTCGTCAAGATTGAGGAAGGACTCCCCGACGTACTGGTTCCAGTGATCATCGAAGCCGCCAAAGACCGTCTGTCGGTTGGCGAAGAACGCACGGTCGCGATCGGTAGCTCCGTCCACGGGGTTCCGGGTGTCAAACTCCAGAGGCAATTCGTTGTCCTGGGTCCACATCAGTGGGATCGGCTTGGTCAGATCGCCACCAAAGAAGACATCGTCACCGTTGCGGTCGACGAGATTCCGGTTGGCGATGTCGTACAGGCGGTCGAGGTGGTAATGCGAATCGGAATTCGAGAAACCGGCCTCTCGGAACCTGCGGTCGGCCTGGAGCCCTTCTGGGATCAGTGGGAAGTCGGCGAGGGGGTCAACCGATGGGAGCAATCCGTCGCCGGCGGCGTAGATCTGATTGAAATCGTGGAACCGACCGTTGTAGGTGATGTCCATGGCGATGTCTTCAGGGGCGTTGGGGTCACGACCAGCGAGCGCCATCTGAATCGCCTCAAACGTGGCCAGGACGTTCTCGTAAACCGTCGGGTCCGGCTGCTTGTCGAAACGAAGTACGCGATAGATCAGAGCCTCTTCAAGATCGACGGGAACCGGGTCATCATTGGGATCGAGTTCGATCTCCTGGTCGTCGTAATCGTCGTCCCACGTGATGTCGTAGACGCGACGGACGTAACCGTCATCGAGCGTTCCGTCCGGAAGTTTCTCGGCAATGTAAATCCAGTCGCCTTTGTTGAGGTGTGATCGGAAGGCGACGCTGGGCGGTTCGGGAGGTGAGGGGGGGCTTTCGCCCGCATCTTCCTGTTCGATGATCCAGTCGTCCCCGTCAATGGTGCCCCATCCCGAGATGGGATTGGCCGACAAAATGGCGACTTCGGTCATCTTGGTCAAAGGACCGTACACTTCGTTCCAGAACGGATCGATTCCAGCCAGAATCTGCTGGCGGTGACCCTTGAGGTACTTGATCGCCAGGTCGACCTGCTGCTGGGCAATCCGGTGGGCAATCAGAATGTCATTGGTTCGTTCGGGCAACTCCGTAAAATTCCCCTGCGGAGCCAGATGATCGTCAAAAAGCACCTTGTTGCGATAGGTCCCGGGGACCAGCAAACGCGGATCCTGAGAAAACCGGGATTGCAGACTGATTTGTGCATGCAAGGCCTGCGTTTGGGACAGTCCCAAACCGATCACAAATCCGGCCAACAACGTGAAGCGAAGAGTTTTCATACCACTTGCCTGTTGATTTCATCGAGACCTGGAACGCCCGCTCCATGGCATCCAACTCCATGCAGGCCCCCCATCCTATCTGGCTCGCCAACCTTGCGTCAAAGGCAATTCCGTGCCTTCCGGGACCGGTTCTTCAACGTGGCCTCCCGAGGCGGCAGAATCGAACCAATCCGGGTTTTCGGTCTCATAGGATGAGCATGGCGTCACCATAACTGTAGAAACGATAGCTATTTGCGACAGCTGTGCGGTAGGCCTCCTTTGCCAGATCGATGCCACAGAAAGTGCAAATCAGGACAAAAAGCGTCGAACGCGGCAGATGAAAATTGGTCAACAGCGCGTCGACCGAGTGGAATTCGTGGCCGGGACGAATGAACAGATCCGTGTGGCCATCGAAAGGCTGAAGAGTTCCGTGGGCCGAGGCGGATTCGAGCGTCCGGACGACAGTGGTGCCCACAGCTACGATCCTGCGATGAGATTCCTTGACGGCGTTGAGGGCCCGGCAGGTGGCCGAGGAGAGATGGCACCATTCCGAATGCATGACGTGGTCGTCGAGTTTCTGGACGGAAATGGGCCGAAATGTTCCCAGGCCGACATGGAGTGTCAGGTGTTCGAACCCCAGCCCAATTTGGCGGCACTTCTCGATGAGATCTTCTGAGAGATGGAGGCCGGCGGTGGGGGCCGCCACGGCACCCGGATGCCTGGCAAAAACGGTCTGGTACCGCTGCCGATCGAGATCAGTGGCGATGTCACGTTGAATGTACGGTGGCAGCGGCATTGTGCCGAACTGCTCAAGCACTTCCATCGGCTGGCCCGGAGGAAGAGGTGTGGCTAGCCAGATGCCGCCGTCGATCTGCTCCAGGAGCCGCAATTCCTGGGTGGGCACAGGGGCCGCGAGGGGGTGAACCGGTACGAGCGCAATGGTCTCACCGGGCTGCAATCGGCCGCGTGTTTGACCAATGATCCGCCATCGTCCGTCATCTTCGCTTCCCAGAAACAAACCCTCCCAGGCACCACCGGTGGCGACACGGTGGCCGGCCAACTTGGCAGGAAGGACCCGGGTGTTGTTGACGACCAGGCAGTCGCCAGGAGTGAGCAGTTCGGGGAGGTCCTCAATCAGTCGTGATTCGATGTGTGATCGACCCCGATCGACAACCAGCAGACGTGAGGCGTCCCGGCGTTCGAGCGGTTCTCGGGCGATGAGTTCATCGGGAAGGTGGTAGTCGAAGATCGAGAGGTGATCGGGGGACTCGGGTTTACTCATCACACCTCAGCCGATAGAAAATCGGCGTTGCGAGTCTGGAACGCGAAATTCGGGTCGCCGGAAGCCGACGGGCCTGGCGCCAACACTGGTGCCGTGCGGGCGTATTACAGGAGTCGCCTTCGCATGGCAACTCCAAGCGGCGAACGGGCGAGAAAGCTGGCGTGACAGTGACACCAATTCGAGTGGCTTGCTGCATCACGGAACTGGAGGCCGGTGGTGCTGAGAGAATGTTTGTCGAATTGGTCTGCCGTCTCGACCGGAACCAATGGCAACCCACGGTTATCTCGTTGGGGGCCGAATCCGAGGCGTTTGCCAATCGGCTTCGTCGAGCGGACATCGAAGTGCGATGTTTGGGAGTGACCCGGCGGTGGGACGTGTCAGCGGTCGGGAGGCTGGCAGGGGAACTGAAACACCTCGCCCCCGACGTGCTGCAGACCTGGCTGTTTCACGCGAACGTGGCCGGATGCCTGGCGGCTCGCAGAGCGGGAATTGAACCGGTCGTGACCGGGATCCGAGTTGCTGAACAGCGAGGCCGGTGGCGACGGTGGGTGGAACGGTTCTGTACCTCGCGGGCCCGGCGTCATGTTTGTGTCAGCCGCGACGTGGCAGAATTCTCGCGAATTCAGGGCGGTTTGGATTCTGGGAAGTTGGTGGTCATTCCCAACGGCGTCGATCTGGACCGGTTTGCGGGCGTCGAACCGATGGATCTCGGTGGCTGGGGGATTGCCCCCGGAGTTCCTGTGGTCGCCTGGGTCGGGCGTTTCGACCCACAGAAGGATCCGCTCGCGGCGGTCGAAGCTTTCGATACGATTGCCAACTCAGATCCCGATTGCCGATTGGTGATGGCCGGCGACGGGCCGTTGCGTGGACAGGTCGAATCAAGGATTGAGGGGTTGGGGCTTGGTGAACGTGTCGTGGTGCTGGGGCGAATCTCGGAGGTCCCGTCCCTGATGGCTCGCAGCGTCGCGTTGTTGCTGACGTCCCGATGGGAAGGAATGCCGAACGTGGTGCTGGAGGCGATGGCGGCGGCGCGACCTGTTGTTACACGGGCGGTGCACGGCATCGGAGACCTCGTCGAAGATGGCCAAACCGGGTTCGTGGTGCCCAATGACCAGACGGCCCTTCTGGGCGAGGCGTTGTTGGCTTTGTTGGCCAAACGCGATGTGGCCGAGGCGATGGGGCAGAGGGGGCGAAAAGTGGTGGCTGAACAGTTTTCGCTGGAGACGATGGTGTCCCGTTACGAGGCGGTGTGGCAACAGGAAATCGCGGTGGCCGGCCGAACGTGGTGACGCGAGAGAAAAGGGTGGCCGTTTGTGCGAAACCCGTCTTCGCGCGGTGTTGGCAAATCGTTACAAACCGCGCGTGAGAATGGGAACCGTTCGTCAATGATCGAGCGATCGGATGCAGAGAAACTGCCTCGCTCCTGCCACATCCCGGTCCTGGTGGCCGAGGTGCTGGAATGGCTGTGCGTCCGGCCCGGGCAGCGGATCGTCGACGGCACTGTCGGTGGGGGGGGGCACGCGTCACGAATACTCGACCAACTGGGGCGGGATGGCCGACTGTTGGGCTTGGACCGTGATCCAGCGATGCTCGAGATGGCTGCGACGGTGCTCGACCATCCTGGGTGTAGCCTTCACCATGCCAGTTACTCGCAACTCGCGAATGTCCTTTCCGGTGAGGCGGGGCGACCGCCCTGTGAGGTCGATGCCATTCTGCTGGACCTTGGGCTCTCGTCGGATCAACTCAGTGACGAAGGCCGCGGGTTCGGTTTTGAGCACGATGGCCCGTTGGACCTGCGTTTTGATTCGTCGTGCGGCCGCGCGGCCTGGGAATGGCTGGCAACCGTCGAGGAACGGGAGTTGGAGCAGTGCCTGCGGGAGTGGGGAGATGAGCCGGAGAGTCGGAGGATCGCCTCGGAACTGGTGCGACGTCGAAAGGCGACGCCCGTGCGGACGGGGCGGGGCCTGGCCGAAGCGGTCTCCGAAGCGGTGGGGGGGCGTCGTGGGCGGAGGCACCCGGCAACCCGTGTCTTCCAGGCATTGCGGATTGCGGTCAATGACGAATTGGTACACCTGGAGCGGGCGTTGTCCGACTCACTGCCTGCGAGCCTCGTGCCAGGCGGGCGATTGGTCATCATCTCGTTCCACTCCCTCGAAGACAGAATCGTCAAGCGAGCGTTCGGGAAACAGGACACATGGACGAAGTTGACACAAAAATCGGTACGGCCGACACCTCGAGAAGAACGGGTGAACCCGCGGAGCCGATCGGCTCGGCTGCGGGCCGCGATACGGGCGTGATCGATGGGACACTGGGACTCTCGGCGACCGAAGCTGCTTTTGCGGGCGACGGTTGGGATATGAGAGATGGAGGTTCGAGAATGACGAGTGCTGGATCACTTGGGGCTGCTTGGAAACTCGGACTGGCGGTTGTCACTGTCGGAGTGGTGGCCGGAGGGTTCCTGTGGCAGCGAAATGGAGAATCTCTGGAGCCCGTGGAGGAGCAACCGACGATTGCCAATGGTGCGGCTGCGGACGGTGGTACCGTCGCGGATGCTGATGGTGTCGAGGCCGCGACATATTCCGGGGAGACCGGATTGGCGGCACGAGATGGTTCGGTTGGCCTTGATGGGATTGCCAGGACTGCAACAGGGGGCGATGCGGGCCGACAATTCGCGCAAGACGATGCCAGCGCGGTGAGTCGAATTCCTCTGGGTGATGGTGAAAGTGGGAGAAGTCGCAGGCAATTGGGCGAGATCCCTCAGAGCGAACCTGCGGCGCTGGCCGAACCTCCGTCTTTTGAGGTCGCCGATCAGGGGGTCCCGGCTCTGGCCGCCAGTGAGGCGGGCGATGAGTTTCCGTCGGATAGCCAGCGATTGCCCAGAAACGAGCCGGAGGCCGATTTGTCGGTTCAACGGAGCCCTCAACGCAACGGGGCCACACCGGATTCGCCGGCTTTCAATTCACCCGACCAGTCCAGCCCGGACCGACGCCGACAACTCCAATGGGCTCCCTCGTCATCACCGGCAATCGAGCAGGCACCCTTCGCAGCGGGAGGGGGCGACGCGGTGACGAGACGCGGCCTTGATGGGGAGGTTGCCGGCGGGACACTTCCTCGTTCGTTTGACGCCTCGGAGCCGGCTCAGCCGATCGCCGAAAATGGTAGTTCCCCGATCGGGCTCGGGACTCCCCAGTCCGACGGTGCCGCTCCCGCTGTTCACGCTGTCGAGTCGGGTGACAGTTATTGGACCATTTCGCAGCGGCACTACGGGACCGCCCAGTACTTCCAGGCGCTGGCCGAATACAACCGGCGACGAATCCCGGATCCCCGCCTGATGCGGCCGGGTATGAAGGTTGTGGTTCCCTCCAGGGAGTTGTTGGAATCGCGATATGCCAGTTTGTTGCCGCGTTCGGTTGATGCTGCCGGCGAACCGGCTCAAACGGTTGGGTTCCAGATCGATGCCAATGGGAATCCCGTCTACAGCGTGGGCCCCAAGGACACGCTGACCGCCATTGCTCAAATGCACCTGGGCCGGAGATCTCGCTGGATCCAGATCTTTCGGATGAACCGGGACCAATTGCCCAGTCCCCACAAGCTGAAACCCGGAACGGTATTGCGCATGCCGGCGGATGCGGCCCGATTGCAGGTGGCTCGTGGCGCGGGATTGCGTCGATAAGGAGACCACGCGTTCGTGCGTTGTTGAGCCGCACGAGGTTTCTCCGGGGGACGGGCTGATGATCTATCGCCTGCTGGGAGCTGTCGGCCTGGTAGTGCTGGTCTGGCTGGCCGGGTTGGCGGTCAAGGCCCAGATCCGTTTCACCCGCGCCGAGATTGAACGCCAGGATGCGCGGATCGTGGAGTTGGAAGAGAGGTTCGCCACCTTGCGTGGAGAAACTCGTCGGCTGGGGGCTCCGGACCGAATGCTGCCGAAGGTCACAGCTGGACGTCCATTGGGGACTGACCGCCGTTGAGGTGGTTGGGGGGCTCAGAATCCACGCGGGCTCTGGCCGATGCTGGCTTTCCCGCTTGGTGCAGCCGACGTAGAATGGGCCGACCATGGCCTCTACGCAACCCGCACCGGATGGAACCGTTCCCGTTGCAACGGAGTTGCTCATTCGGTTCCGCCGGCTTCTCGGCGATGACGGTGTGTTGGCCGCTGAAGACGAACTGATCGTCTACGAATGCGATGGTTACGTGGTCGAGAAGAAAGCACCCGACGTGGTGCTGTTTCCGACGACCACCGAACAGGTGTCCGAAATTGTCCGGACCTGCAACGAATTCGATGTCCCATTTGTTCCGCGAGGTGCGGGTACGAGCCTGGCGGGTGGATGCCTTCCAGTCGGCGGTGGGGTGATGATCTCCCTGACACGGATGAAGAGCATCCTTGAGGTCAATCTTCAGGATCGGTATGCCGTGGTCCAACCGGGGTTGGTCAATCTGCATCTCACACGACATCTGGCTGGCACCGGCTTTCATTATGCTCCCGATCCGTCGAGCCAAGGGGCCTGTACGATTGGTGGCAATGTGGCCACGAATTCCGGTGGCCCACACACGCTGAAATATGGGGTCACGGTCAACCACGTGCTGGGGCTGGAAGTGGTGATGCCCGACGGACAGGTGGTGGAGTTCGGGGGGGTGGCCGAAGGCCTGGCGGGATATGACTTGGTCGGATTGTTTGTTGGCAGTGAGGGCACCTTCGGGATCTGTACCCAGGTGACGGTGCGTTTGACCCGGGATCCGGATGCGTACAGGACGTTGTTGGGCATCTTCGAGACGGTCGGCGACGCCACCCAGGCCATCAGCCAGATCATCGCGGCGGGAATTGTTCCGGCGGCACTGGAAATGATGGACCAGGGCATCATAGAGGCTGTCGAGGCCGCCTATGGATTTGGGTTTCCCTTGGACGCGGCGGCCGTGGTCTTGATCGAGGTCGACGGGCTGGAAGTCGCTGTCGACGATGAGGCGGAGCGCATCATACGCCTTTGCCAGGAGCAGGGGGCCAGGGAGGTTCGGCGGGCAGAAACTGAACAGCAACGGGCGTTGCTCTGGAAATGCCGAAAACAGGCGTTTGGAGCGATCGGTCGGTTGAGTCCCAGTTATTGCACCCAGGACGGCGTCGTGCCGCGGACGAAGTTGCCGGAGATACTGGAGTTCATCACCGATGCCGGAGAACGGCACGGGGTGCGAATCGTCAACGTGTTCCATGCCGGGGACGGGAATATTCACCCGATCCTGCTGTTCGATGAACGTGACGAAGAGCAGATTGCCAGGGTCTTTCGGGCCAGCGATGAAATCCTCGGGAAGTGCATCGATCTGGGCGGTAGCGTGACCGGCGAACACGGCATCGGAGTCGAGAAGCTGGAATTCATGGAGCGGTTATTCACTGAGGACGACCTGGACGTTATGGCGAGCGTGCGGATGGCGTTCAATCCTCGTGGTTCGTGCAGCCCGGGAAAGATGTTGCCGACAGCCGGCGCTTGTGGGATGGAACATATCGAACGTTCCCATCCCGGAAAGCAGGCGGCATCGTGAGCCAGGACAGCAAAGCGATGCCGGACAACACCGGGGAAATGGTTCCAGCGACCATTCCGGAACTCGGTCGATGGTTGGCAGCCAATGCCAAAGGGGATCGGCGGCCGGTATTGCCGGTGGGCGGTCGGACTTCGTTGGGATTCGGGATGCCCGCAGATCCGGCCAGTGTGGAGGTGGCAACTTCCCGACTGGATCGGGTTGTCGATTATCCGGCGAGAGACATGACGGTGACGGTCGAGGCGGGCTGCCGGGTGTCGGCAATCCAGGAAGCGCTCAAAATGGAAGGTCAGCGGCTTCCGGTCGATGTTCCGTTGGCTCACCGTGCGACAATTGGGGGGGCAGTCGCCAGTGATGCGGGGGGGCCGAGGCGGTTTGGGTTCGGAACACTGCGAGACTATGTGATCGGGATTCGCTGTGCGACGGTCGATGGACGGCTCTTCAAGGCCGGAGGACGGGTGGTCAAGAACGTGGCCGGTTATGACCTCTGCAAGTTGATGGTGGGGTCCGGTGGCAGCCTGGCGTTTGTGACCGAAGTGACCCTGAAACTGAAGCCGTTGCCAACATCCTCGGCGATGGGGTGGGCCTGTTTCGACAGTGGGGACACCGTCAGTGACCTTCTTGGGGATCTGTCCACGTCACGGGCGAGGCCGGTTGCGATCGAGTTGCTGGGACCGAAGGCCGCCCGGCAATTGACCGCCGAATCTCGCCAGGCTCTTCCGGTGGGGCCGTTGCTGCTGGGGGTCGCGGTGGAGGGCAACCCCGTCGAGGTGGAATGGCAGGTCGACGTGCTTGACAGGGAACTGCGGGCCGGTGGGGCAACCGATGTGACCTGGGCTCGAGATGCGGACACAAAGAAGTTGTGGTCGTCCTTGACGGATTATCAACTGGGTGGGGAATCGCCCGTGTCGATCCGTGCGTGCCTGAGACCGTCGCGTACTGTGGATTTCGTGGTTGCGGCAATTGACGCCGGTGTGGCCGTGCAGGCTCATGCGGGCAACGGCGTTATTCATGGCCATCTTCCGGACGACACTATTGATGCCACGACAGCCGAGGAAATAATTGGGCCGCTTCGGGAACTGGCCGCGAAAAGCGGAGGGCAGTTGGTTGTGGAACGGTGTGAGTCGGGGTGGCACGACGCCTTGTCGATATGGGGGCCACCGCGAGGAGATTGGCCGTTGATGACGTCGGTGAAACGGCAGTTCGATCCAGACGGGTTGCTGAGTCCAGGACGTGGCATCGAGGCGGCGATGCAACAATTGTCCGATGACGGGATGGATCAGCAATGAGTGGCACTACACCGGAAACTTCTGCCACCCCGGGCGGCTTTGTGTCTTCGGTCGGGCAGGGGATTGATTACGGGCGGTTTCTGGACTGCGTGCATTGTGGGTTGTGTACATCTGCGTGTCCGACGTATCTCCAGACAGGAAACGAAAACGACAGCCCGAGGGGGCGGATTTACTTGATGCGCGGTGTCGTCGATGGCCGTGTCGGCCTGACACCGGCTGTCCGACGGCATCTGGATCTGTGCCTGGATTGTCGCAGTTGTGAGACGGCCTGCCCGTCGGGAGTGCAATACGGCCGACTGATCGAACCGTTTCGGGTCGATATGCAGAAGGCGGAAAAGCCGGGATGGTTCCAGCGACTGGTGCTTTATGGCCTGTTCCCCTTTCCGCGGCGGCTTCGGTTCGCATTGGCCCCCGCGAGGCTGATGCAACGCCTGGGACTTGATCGCGTGTCCGAGTGGGCTGGTTTGCCGAGGTTGTTGCCTGGTCCCTTGGGCCGGATGTACCGATTGCTTCCGCGACTGGGCCCACAGCGACCGGCATTGCCCCAATTGTTGCCGGCAACGGGGGAGCGTCGAGCTCGCGTGGGCTTGTTCACCGGATGCGTCGGTGAAGCCATGTTTTCAGAGACCAACCATGCGACGGCACGGGTTCTGCAGGCCAATGGCTGCGAAGTGGTGGTCCCCAGGACACAGGGCTGTTGCGGGGCCATTCACTATCACAGCGGTTCGGACGCGCCGGCGGTGGCGATGGCCACAAAAAACGCCGAGGCTTTTCCTGACGACCTGGACGCGATCATTGTCAACGTGGCCGGTTGTGGCTCGATGCTCAAAGACTATCGCCACATGGGCGAAGAGACATCGGGAGTTGGCCAGGACGCCGTCGAGGTGCTTGGAGAGTTCTCCGACCGCGTGAAGGACATTTCGGAGTTCCTGGCCGAGTTGGGACTGCGACCACCGACTGGAAAAGTTCCCTGGCGGGCCACTTATCATGACGCATGTCATCTGGTCCATGCCCAGGGGGTTCGGCAAGCACCTCGCGAGTTGCTGGAACAGGTTCCCGGGCTCGAACTGTTTCCATTGCCTGAGTCGGACATCTGCTGTGGAGCCGCCGGCAGCTACAACCTGACGGAACCGGAAATGGCCGATGATCTTGTTTCCCGCAAGGTGGCGCACATCGAGAGCACCGGGGCCGATGTTGTGGTGACCGGGAATGCCGGGTGCTCGTTGCAACTCCAGGCAGCACTGCGGAAACGATCACGTCCCATTCGTGTCGTTCATCCCGTGGAGGTGCTGGACCTGAGTTACCGTGGCGTGGCCGGGTCATCGCCGTTTGATGAGTGAGCCCCTTGCGGGCCAATCGTGCGGTGGCCTCTCTAGTCGGTAGCGAGACCGTCGGCGAGTGCTTTCAACGCTTCGGCTTCAATCTGTCGCACACGCTCGCGAGTGAGGCCGAGTACGACGCCGATTTCTTTCAGTGTCTGGGGTTCTTCACCGTCCAGGCCAAACCTCATGCGGAGAATGTCGGCTTCACGGGGATCCATTCGTTCCAGCATGCGGTACACGTGACGGAGATTGTCGCTCTCGATGATCTCCTCATCCGGTGTTTTGCCGCGATCATCGATGACCAGTTCACCCATCAGGCAGGCAGAATCGTCTTCGCCTTGGGGGGTTGCGTTGTAGAGTTGGATTGCCTTGCGAACAATCGCCAACTTCTTGGGGGTCAACTCCAGGAATTCCGCAACCTCTTCGTGCGTCGGAGTGCGGTCGAGTTCTTCGTGGAGCAATGCCGTGGCTCGCCGCCATTTGCTCAGAAGTTCAACCATGTAAGCCGGGATGCGGATGGTTTTCGCCGAATTGACGAGTGCCCGCTTGATCGACTGTTTGATCCAGTAGCTGGCGTATGTGCTGAAACGAGTGCCCATCGTCGGGTCAAAGCCCTCCACGGCCCGCAGCAGTCCCAGGTTGCCTTCCTCGATCAGGTCTTGCAAAGGCAGGCCGTGGCTGTTGTATGCACGAGCGATCTTGACCACCAATCTCAGATTGGCTCGAACCATCCAGTCGCGGGCTTCGTGGTCCCCTTCCTCGATACGGAACGCCAACTCTTTTTCCTGGTCGGCTGTCAGGAGATCGGTTTCGTTGATCTCTCGCAGATAGGTTTCCAACGGGGCTTGGACTCGAGCGGTTCGTCTTGCTGTGGCCGGCATGATACCTCGGTGCATTTGATGAAGGGCAGGTGCGAAAAGGATGTGACCGGTTGTCCCGCCGTGGAGACGGGACGGCCCCATGTTTGTCCGTGGAGATTTATCGGCCGCGTCCACCGTCCATCTCAAAGTAAACGGTGTGCGTAAACCTCTCCGGTCAGGCAGAGAGGGCAACTGGCGCAAATGTAACGGCCCTTCCGCCTTGTGGCGGAAGGGCCGTAACGGTTGTCCGGGACATCCGGTCGGTCGCGGTGCCTGCTATTCCTTGTCGTCTTCCTCGGCATCCGCTTCGGCGTCTTCGCCGGCATCCGCTTCGGCGTCTTCGCCGGCATCCGCTTCTGCGTCTTCGCCGGCATCCGCTTCGGCGTCTTCGCCGGCATCCGCTTCGGCGTCTTCGCCAGCATCCGCTTCGGCGTCTTCCTCGGCATCCGCTTCGGCGTCTTCTTCGGCATCCGCTTCGGCGTCTTCCTCGGCATCAGCTTCGGCGTCTGTCTCGGCATCTGCTTCGGCATCAGCTTCGGCGTCTGTCTCGGCATCCGCTTCGGCCTCTTCGTCGGCATCCGACTCGCCGTCCTCGTCGGTCGGTTCGACGGGTTGGCCGTCGGCTCCAAGCTGGAACAGAGGTCCTGAACTGGTTCCGGTTCCGCCGCGGAGATCGACCTTGGCGGCGGCCGAGGCGGCTTCGGCTTCTTCGGCTTCGCGGATCAATTGCTCCGGATCGATGTCGAGCCGTCTGGAGAGGCCAATTTTGCGTTCCTCGGTGTCAACGCGCAGGACGCGGACTTCGAGTTGTTCGCCGACCTGGACGATGTCCTCGGGATCTTCGACCTTGTAATCGGCAAGTTCGGAGATGTGGAGCAGTCCTTCGAGATTGTCCTCGAGTTTGACGAAGACTCCGAAATTGGTGACTTTTGTGACCTCGCCGTGGACGGTGTTGCCAGGGGCAAACCGCTTCGGGATGTCGTTTTCCCAAGGATCCTCTTCAAGTTGCTTCAATCCGAGGGCAATCCGCCGCCGCTCCTCGTCGACGGTCAGGACCTGGCAGGTGATTTCGTCGCCTTTTTCCAGCAATTCGCTGGCGTGTCCGATCTTGCGAGTCCAGGACATGTCGCTGACGTGAAGGAGTCCATCGACGCCCTCTTCCAGTTCGATGAAAGCACCGTAATTGGTGAGGTTGCGGACTTCGCCCTGCACGGTGGTTCCTGGCGGGTACTTGGCCGCGACATCGTCCCAGGGATTGGGAGTGGTTTGCTTCATGCCCAGGGAGATTTCTTTTTTCTCCTGGTTGATGCCCAGAACAACGACCTCCACCTCGTCACCGATATTGACCAGTTCGGTGGGGTGATTGATGCGCTTGGTCCAGGACATCTCGCTGATGTGGACGAGCCCTTCGATGCCGTCTTCGAGTTTGACGAATGCCCCGTAGGTCATGACGTTGACGACCTCGCCGGTCACGCGAGAATCGACGGGGAACTTGTCCTCGATGCCTTCCCAAGGGCTGGGGGTCTTTTGTTTGAGGCCGAGGGCAATTTTCTCTTTTTCACGGTCGATATTGAGGATCATCACCTCAATTTCCTCGTCGATTTTGACCATGTCCGAGGGATGGTTGATCCGGGCCCAACTCATGTCGGTGATGTGAAGAAGCCCGTCGATCCCACCGAGATCGACGAAAGCGCCAAAGTCGGCGATGTTTTTGACGATGCCAGTCCGGAGGTGGCCCTCCGAGATCTCTAGCATCAGGGCCTCTTTCTTCTTGTTCCGTTCTTCCTCGATGAGTTTGCGGCGCGAGACAACGATGTTGCGTCGGGTCTCATCGATCTTGAGGATGACGCATTCGATGTCCTGCCCGACGAAGGCACCGATGTCGTGCGGGCGACGGATGTCGACCTGGCTGGCGGGCAGGAAGACGTTCACGCCGATGTTGACGAGCAGGCCGCCCTTGATTTTGCGGAGGACCTCGCCGGTGACGATATCGCCTTCGGCGTGGTTTTCGATCACCTCTTCCCACTCGCGAATGCGGTCGGCTTTGCGTTTCGAGAGGATGATCAATCCGAATTCGTCTTCGATTTCTTCAAGCAGGACCGACACCTTGGACCCGGTTTCGGGGATGTCCACCTCGTCCCCTTCGCGAAACTCGTCGACGGGCACCATCCCCTCGCTCTTGTAACCGATGTCGATGAGGACATCGTCACCTTCGACCCGCAGTACCGTGCCTTCGATGATCGTGTTCAATTCGAAACTGTCGGATGCGGTGTTGTAGATCGCGTCGAGATTGCCGGCAGCCGAGTCGATTTCCTGGAGCGTGTCACCGAAGGCCTTTTCGAGGTCTTCGTCGGAGATACTGAACTCGCGAATGAGATTGCGGTTGACCATGGGGAGGGGTCCGTTCGTGGCCGAATGTGGCCGTTGAGGTCCAGCGGCGCGAGGCCCGCAGCAAAATGGTGCGGCGAGCGTTGCCAGAGAACTGAGTTGTCCGATCCGGTGAGGCAGGCACCACGCCCGCCGAGATCCACGCGAGATCGTGAAAAAAGTGTTGCGCAGAGCAGGATTGTAGCACAGGCTGGCGGCAAGCGGCTAGTCCGGAGGTTCAGCCTGCCGAGCAGTATTCGGGCAGAGGTGAATCGCACAGGTGGGCACTTGTGGCCGGGTGAATGGCTGCGACGCGATCAAGAGCTTCGGTGACTTCCGACTGGCTGGTCAGGGAGACGAGGTCGATGTGTGTGGACCATGTCTCGCCGGGATCAAGTCTCATCAAACGCCCCTTGTCGCGTTCGAAATCTCGCGGGTTCGGGAGGTCGGTCGACGGTTCGATTCCCACCACGTAGCCGTCCGCGGTGGCGACGGTGTTTTTCCAGAGGGTGAAACAGGGAAGAGACGCGATGGGAAACTCGAGGGCGACACCGTGTCGGGCTTCCGCGTCGTGAAGCACAATCATCGCGAGGCCATCCGCATCTGCGGCGAGCTCGAGAAAATAGCACTGTTCGACATAACCGGCCTGGGGTGGGGCGAAAAGGTTCCAGTCGGCAATGTCGACGGCGGCATGGGCGTTTGTGGGGATGACCCGGCGGGTGGGTGCTGCCAATCGACTGCCAGGTTCCAGCAACGGACTGCCAATATTCGTGTGGTAGAGGACCTCGAAGTCGGCCGTCGTGCCCGCGAGGTTTGTGACAGTGTCGAGAATGGTGAGACGGTTGGAGCCGGGGGTGGTGGAGACGGTTGAGTCGAGGCGAAGGCAAGGGCCAAACAACGCGGTTTCATCCACCTCACCACGTACCCACAGCCGTCCGTCGTCGGCAATGCCGCTTGTGACACGGTGGGCCGGCAGGTTGGCGATGCGACCGTGCAATGTCAGTGGACGGCCGTCTGCGGAGTCGGTCCCTGGTGGGCCGTGCCAGGCCAGCCCGCATCGGGCCAGGAGTTCTTGGAACCCGCCGAGCCAGCCGGCGCCGCCGGATTCACCAGGGCGAACCAGGGAGGGGTGAACGGGGCGATTGACCGGGGAATCCCATCCCAGCAGCAGGTCGTCGCAACGGGCCTTCCAGAGGCCCATTCCACGTGTGGGAAGCACGGACACACACAGGCGTCCGTTGTCGATCTCGACCACGTCGATGCCATCCCCTGGGCCGCCCCGGATGGTCCATTTGTCGATCACCGAGACGGTGTCGTTCACCTGGTTCTCGATACGAAAAGAATCGAGCCAGATCCGCTGGTCGGCATCGGTCAGAACCGTTCCCTGGTCGTTCATCGGGCTCGCTCCATGTTTGCGTGCCGGTCGGGTGGAATTGCCGACAGTCTAGCGGTGCCGAGGCATTGGTCCAACCGGGAGCCGGGCGGGCTGAAGAAGTCAACATTTTGGTTCGTTGATGACGTAGAGTGTCGGAGGGGGACCGGGTCGCGATCGGAGAACTATCCGGCTCATTCGCCCTTGGAACTCGCGGTCTTCGTTGCCGCCAACTGGTGGAGAATTCCGATTGTGACCGACGCTGGCGAGTGGAAACCGTTCACGGAGCCCTGGTACAGGGCCCTGGAGACCCTGCTGGGCACCAACGCGTGCAAGCAGTTGGGTTTCTACGTGATCCCCGATGACACGATGCTGTCGGTCGTGATCCCCATCTACAACGAGGAAGAGACGTTGTGGGATCTGGTGGAACGCGTGAGAGCGGTTCCCATCCGCAAACAGCTGGTTCTGGTGGATGATTGCAGCAGCGACGGGACAGCCGGGGTCTTGGAGAAGATCGTTGACGAGTTGCGGGATGATGAGGATAACCAGGTCGTCGTGGAACGCCACTCGGTGAACCTCGGCAAAGGGGCCGCTTTGCGAAATGGTTTCACCAGGGCCACCGGAGACATCGTCCTGGTCCAGGATGCCGACCTGGAATATGACCCGTCGGAGTACCCGCGGTTGATCAGGCCGATCATCGAGGACTCCGCCGACGTGGTTTATGGGAGCCGGTTTCTGGGAGATCGGCCGCACCGCGTTCTCTATTTCTGGCACTACCTGGGCAACCGGTTTCTGACGACGTTGTCCAACTGCTTCACCAATCTGAACCTGACCGACATGGAGACCTGTTACAAGGTGTTTCGTCGAGAAGTGATTGATGAGGTGGGGCCGTTGCTGCAGGAGGCGCGATTTGGGATCGAGCCGGAAATCACCGCCAGGATCGCCAGCCGACGGTTCCGGGTCTTCGAGATGTCGATCAGCTATTCGGGGCGTACGTACGAACAGGGCAAGAAGATCGGTTGGCGCGACGGCGTCGCAGCCATCTGGTGTATTGTTCGCTACGGTTTGACCGGCTGACGGGCCGATTGTCAGCAGGTGGGCCAACGTGTAGGCTTCAGCCTCCAGACGACTTTTGAGCCTCCGGCAGGCAGAGCTAACGATGGGCGACCAGCCACCGCCGCAATCTCACCCGTCCCCCGAGTCCCGGTCCAGCGAGGAACGGGATTCGTCGCAGGTGGGCTCGGACGGGACCCGGAGTGAGGAGTCGCCTGCGGAGGGCTCTCGGCCTCCGGGATTGCGAGAAAGCCGCCCGCGACGGAACGACGATGAACAGCCTCGCCGACCTGGGGCCGGAGCCCCCTGGTTTGTGTTGCTGATCTTGCTGGGAATGCTCGCGCTGTGGTCCTGGCAACGGTCGCCGTCCAATCACGGCCACACGATCAGTTACAGCCAACTCCTTGATGAACTCGATGACAAGAACCTGGAATCGGTTCGGTTTCATGGTGAGATCGTGACCGGGGAGTTCCGGGGGATACCGGGTTCTTCCGAGGAGCTCAAGACACAGTACACCGGTGCAAGTGACCTGCGGTTCAACACCGTGCTGCCATCTGTGGGAGTTCGCGATGCCGCGTTGCTGTCGCGTTTGCGGGCGCAAGGGGTACAAGTGACGGCGGACCGTACCGCGGTGGGGATGGGCACCCAGATGGCCGTATGGCTGCTGATTCCCCTGGTCTTCATTTTCGGGTTCTGGTTCCTGATGAGACGATCGGGTGACGGGATGGGTGGCGGAATGCTGGGGAATTTTGCCAAGAGTCCAGCCAGGAGATTCGAGCCGTCGTCGCAAACGACAACCTTCAGCGACGTGGCTGCCATGGAACAGGCAAAGGCAGAGTTGCAGGAGGTTGTGGCGTTCCTGAAGGACCCCGAACGGTTCCGCAAACTGGGGGCCGAGATTCCGCGAGGCGTGTTGTTGAAGGGGCCGCCGGGTACCGGCAAGACGCTGTTGTCACGGGCCACTGCCGGCGAGGCCGGAGTTCCGTTCTTTTCGATCAACGGGTCCGAGTTCATCCAGATGTTCGTCGGTGTCGGGGCCGGGCGGGTGCGGGATCTGTTTCGAAATGCAAGAGATCAGTCCCCTTGCATCGTTTTCATCGATGAGATCGATGCGGTCGGCCGGATGCGGGGAGCAGGCTTTGGAGGCGGCCATGACGAGCGGGAACAGACGCTGAACCAGATTCTCAGTGAAATGGACGGCTTCGACCGTTCCAATTCGGTGATCGTGTTGGCGGCAACCAACCGTCCGGATGTTCTTGACGAGGCGTTGCTGAGACCGGGACGGTTCGATCGCCACATTACGATCGATCGGCCTGTGAAAGACGGCCGGGAAGCGATCCTGAAGGTCCATTGTCGCAGGGTGCCATTGTCCGATGATGTCGACCTGGAGAGCGTGGCTGCCGCGACGATCGGTTTCTCCGGGGCTGCGCTCAAGAACCTTGTCAACGAGGCGGCTTTGAGCGCAGCTCGGGCAGGGAGGAAGCGGGTGACGGGCGAAGATTTCGATTTCGCCCATGACCGAGTGTTGATGGGGCCCCGCCGCGAGGAAGTGTTGAGCGATTCCGAGCGGAAACGGACGGCCTACCACGAGGCCGGTCATGCGCTGCTGGCCTGGCAAATGCCCGAAGTGGATTCGGTGCACAAGGTGACCGTGATTCCTCGTGGACCCGCACTGGGCGTGACTCAGTTGCTGCCCGAAGAGGAGGTGTATCACCTCGGTGAGAGTCGGTTGCATGCTCAGCTGGTAATGATGCTGGGGGGGCGGACCGCGGAAAAACTCGTTTTCGATGAATACGGTGCCGGGGCCGAAGATGATCTTCATCGGGCCACGTCGATTGCTCGGAGGATGGTCGGTCACTGGGGGATGAGTGAACGCGTGGGGCCCGTTGCATTCCGGCATGCCGCAGATCAGCCGTTCCTGGGGAAGGAGTACCGTGAACAGCGGGAGTTCAGCGAAGAGACGGCCCACGTGATCGACCAGGAAGTACAGCGATTCCTCGAAGCCGCATCGAAACGTGCGTTTGACATGCTTCAGCGGTCTCGAGATCAACTGGACCTGCTGGCCGACTCGTTGTCCGAACGCGAGGAACTTGGCCGCAAGGACCTGGTGGAACTGCTGGGGCCCGCCGCCGGCTCCGAAAGTGTTGCAAGTGAAGAGGTTGTGGCTCCGGGCGTCGAAGCAACCGATGATGATGACTCTGAAGTTGACAGAGATTGACCCGGTTGGCTGCGTGAGCTAGACTTCCGACAGTACGCCCGGCCAAGGGCCCGCTGTAGAGCTTGGATCCGACCGCCGTCTGAACAAGAGAGACGAGCTGGTCGCTTGGCGTCGACAAACAGGCGACGCCTCCTGGTAGTGACAAGCGGAGATCGCCCCGGCCGATCGGTGGCGAGTCGACATGATGCAGTCAGGAACAAGACGGAAAGAACGAGTTATTCGAGAGAGCAGGACAAGTGAACGACCAAGACAACACGGCCGCGACGGACACCTCCGGCGGCAAAGAGGCTGAGGCAGTTACGTTTTCCGATCTGGGGCTGGGTGAGAGCTCACTGCGTGCGTTGGATCACGTGGGATTCGAGAATCCCAGTCCCATTCAGCGGTCCTTCATTCCCAAGGCACTCACCGGTCGAGACTGTACCGGGCAGGCCCATACCGGCACCGGCAAGACGGCTGCGTTCGTATTGCCCATCTTGGAAGCAATCGATCACGATCTGGGCGTCACCCAGGCGCTGGTCCTGGCTCCCACTCGTGAATTGGCCGACCAGGTCAAATGCGAGGCCGAAAGACTGGCATACACCTCGCCGATCCGAGTTGCCTGTTTCGTCGGCCAACGGGACATGGATCGCCAGATCCGACAGCTTGAACGCGGGGTCCAGGTGGCCGTGGGCACTCCCGGTCGAGTCAAGGATCTCAATAACCGTGGTCACCTGATTTTCGACAACCTCCGCGTCGTGGTTCTTGATGAAGCGGACCGGATGCTCGACATCGGGTTTGAGCCCGAGATCCGTGACATACTGCGACGGTGTCCGAACAATCGGCAAACCCTGCTGCTCTCGGCCACATTGCCTCCCTCGGTGGAGCGATTGGCCAAGAAGTACATGAGCAACCCCGACCGTGTCGATCTCTCCGGCGACGCGGTGGCGGTGGATTCGATCGACCAGTTTTTCTGCACCGTGGATCCCGATCGGAAGTTTGGGCTACTCGTCAGACTGCTCAGCGAGCAGAAACCCACACAGGTGATTGTCTTCACCCGGACAAAGCGAGGGGCCGACTCACTGTATCGTCGTTTTTCCGGCGGACTGTCGAACGTTGGTGTGATGCACGGTGACCTTCCGCAATCCAAGCGTGAACGGGCACTGAAACGTTTTCGGGAGGGGCAGATCAGGTTGCTGATCGCCACCGACGTCGCTGGTCGCGGCATTGATGTCAGTACGATTTCGCACATCGTCAACTACGACATTCCCGAATACCACGACGACTACATCCATCGGATTGGAAGAACGGGACGGATGACGTCGGATGCGAAAGGGCAGGCATTCACCTTCGTGACTCGTGAGCAGGGTGACGAACTGACGCGAATTGAGATTCGCGTGAACAAGGAACTTACCGAATACACCGTGCCGGAATATGAGGCATACCGCCAGCGGTCACCGCGACCGACGGTCAACACAGTGGCCTAGGTGTTCGGTGAGAGGCGAAGGGGGAAGTCTGCCAGGAACTGGCGGATCCCGGTGAGGACCTCGTCGGGCGCGTCCTCGAACAGGAAATGTCCGGCGTCGGGGAAGCTGAGTGTTCGGGCGGATGGGAATCGCTCTTGGAACTCCTCAAGGAATTCCAGGGTGAAACACCAGTCACGCTCGCCCCAGGTGAGCAGCATCGGATGGTTGGCGAACTGGGCAAGGCCTTGTTCGGTGTCGACAAGCGTCTGGTAACTGGGGTGTCCCGGACGCATCGGGATGTCCTTGACAAAACGATGGACGGCCACGCGGTTGGCCCAGTTGTCGTACGGGGCCAGGTATCCCGCTCGTGCCGACGACGACAGTCGGTCCGGGTGAGCGACAGCCATTCGCATCGCGGCTCGTGAGAACAGGTTGAGTCCTCGGACACAGAGGGCTCCCAGCAGGGGGGTCCGGCACACTGCGATTCGCAACGGCAGTCGCTTTGATCGAAATGCGGAAGTGTTGGCGAGGATGAATCGGGAGAAATGTTCGGGGCGACGACGGGCAGCAGTCATGCCGATGGCACCACCCCAGTCATGGCCACAAAGCGTGATGTGTTCGAGTTCGAGACGGTCGATCAACGTGACAAGGTTGGTGGCATGTTGGTCGAGCCGGTAACAGTAATCGGCGGGTTTGTCCGAGAACCCACACCCGATGTGATCGACCGCGATCACACGATGGTCGGTGGACAGTTCGCGGATATAGGCTCTCCACGCGAAACTCCAGGTGGGGTTGCCGTGTACCATCAGAATTGTGGGGCCTGAACCCTCGTCGATGTAGTGGTAGCCGATTCCCTCGAGGTCGAGTCGGTGCGAGTCAAAAGGGAACTCGTCAGCGAAACCGGAACGGAGGTTCTGTTCGACCGAGTCAGACACGCGCCCGGGCCTCCATGGGGATCACCGAAGAAATCGCCTCGGCCAGCCGGTCTATGTCCTCTTGAGAATGGAGAGCAGAGAGGCTGACACGCAGCCTCGCGGTACCCTGGGGCACGGTGGGTGGCCGGATGGCGGGGACAAAAAAGCCAAGTTTGGACAGGGCCGCGGAAGTGTCGACCGCTGCGGAGGCTTCTGAGAGGAGCACTGGGATGATTGGTCCGGGGCCTGGTGGGACCGGCAGTCCAAGCCGTGAGAGGTGAGCACGAAAACTGTCGGCGAGTTCCGCGAGATGAACTCGACGTTGAGGGGCCTCGGTGATCAGGCGAAGACCAGTGGACGCGGCAGCACAGGTTGCCGGCGGCAGAGCCGTTGAGAAGACCTGGGGTCGGGCATGGTGCCAGAGATGATCGATGAAAGCGGTGGTGCCGACGGCAAAGCCTCCCGCAGCACCCACCGCCTTGCTGAGAGTCCCAATCCGCAACGTCACTCTCTCTTCCACATCGAGCAGTTCACTGGTGCCTCGGCCGGATGCTCCCAGGGTGCCCGTTGCATGCGCCTCGTCGACAAGCACCATCGCATCGTGGGTGTCCGCAAGGTCACAAAGTGCATCGAGAGGGGCGAGGAGACCGTCCATACTGAACAGTCCATCGGTGACGATCAGTCGTCTTGGTGCGGACGCAGCCTGTGCGAGTTGATCCGCGAGATCGTCCAGTCGGTCCCGCTGGTAGATCTGCACACGCGCGCCACTGAGCCGGCAGCCGTCGATCAAGCTGGCGTGATTGTCCCGGTCACTGAAAATGACATCGTCACGTGTGACGAGTGCGGCTACGGTGCCAAGGTTGGCAGCGAAGCCGGACGGGAACAGCAACGCAGCCGGAGTATTCTCAAAAGCTGCGACGTCTCGTTCGAGTTGGCAATATTGTGGCGAACGGCCCGAGACCAGCGGGCTCGCTCCAGCCCCGGCTGGGGCACCCGCAGCGGCGTCGGCCAGACGGGAGTCACGGGCCAGTCCGAGGTAGTCGTTTGTGGAGAAATCGATCAGGTCCCGGCCGTCGATCCTGCTGCGGCCGTTGCCCAGCGGTTCGACGAGGCGGCGCGGCCGGGTGAGGTGTCTCTGCTGGAGGTGCTCCAGGCCGTCGGTCAGCCACGCCGGCTCGAGGTGCATGCGGTCGGGTTCCAGGTCTATTCGAAGCCGTTGGCTGCCAGCCATCGCTCGGCGTCCAGTGCAGCCATACAGCCGGTTCCGGCCGCTGTGACCGCCTGGCGGTAGTAGTCGTCTGCCACATCACCGGCGGCGAAGACACCGTCGATGCTCGTGTTGGTGCGGCCGGCGGTGGTCCAGATCACATAACCCGCGTCGTTGGTTTCGAGTTGGCCGTTCAGGAAATCCGTGTTGGGTGTGTGACCGATGGCGGCGAAATATCCCGACGCCTCGAGTTCTCTGGACTCGGATTCATCCAGCGTACTCTTCAAACGGACACCCGTGACACCTTCCTGGTCATTTCCGAGCACTTCGTCGATCACGGAATTCCATTCGACCTGAATCTTCTCATGGGCCAACGCGCGTTCAGCCATGATCTTGCTGGCGCGGAAGGCGTCACGTCTATGGACAATGTGGACCGTCGAGCCGAACTTGGCCAGGTAGGTGGCCTCTTCCATGGCGCTGTCACCACCGCCGACGACCACCAGGGGCTTGTCCCGAAAGCGGGGCAGGGCACCGTCACAGACGGCACATGCTGAGACTCCCGCGTTCTTGAACCGGTCTTCACTTTCCAGGCCCAGGTAGTTGGCACGGGCACCGGTCGCCACGATGACCGAGAGGGCCTCGATCTGTGTGCCGTCCAACGTCGTCAGTTGGAAGGGGTGGGTGGACAGGTCGGCCGAGACGACGTCGTCTGTCTGGATACGGGCTCCGAAATTGGCGGCCTGTTGCCGCATCAACTCCATCAGTTCCGGGCCGCTGACACCTTCGCCGGCGTGGGGAGCCATGTAGCGGCGTTTGTCTTCGGCGATCGAATTGTCGAGGTATGCCGAAAGATCTCCGGCAGGGAACCCGGGATAGTTTTCGACCTCGGTCGTGAGTGCCAGTTGGCCCAGCGGCAATGTCCCACGCTGGCGATTGTCCTCGGTGATGGCGCCCTCAAGTACCAGGGGGTCCAGGCTGGCTCGGGACGCGTAAATCGCAGCCGTCCAGCCAGCAGGGCCGGAACCGATAATCACAACTCGCTCTGCCACGGGTGCTGGCTCCTGTCCGTATCTGGGTAATGGGCGTCGGATCAGCGACCTTAGCCGAGGCGACGGTGCCACACAACTGATCCGCTTGTGCGCGAGGAAGGCAGCGTGGAGGCCGGTAGCCAACGCATCGGGCCGGCCACATTGTCAGTGGGATTCCGTTGGTGGCTCGACAGTGGAACGTGGTTCTTCGGCGACGATTGGCTGGGTGGCATCAATCCCGAGAGCACAGATGCCGGCGACGACGAAAGCCAGCAGGCAGACCAGCATCATGTTGTTCCAGTCGGCGAGCGCCGGATGTTCGCCGAGGACGAAGTTGTAGATCAGCGGGCTGATTGCGGCGCCCAGGTTGCCCCACATGTTGCCCCAGCCGAGGACAGAGCCGACGTAACGTCCTCCCACATCCTGCTTGAACGCCCAGTTTGCCGGATTGCCGAAATCCACGGAAAACGATACGACGCAGAAGCAGACGGTAAAGGCGGCAGCCGAATTCAATGGCGAGGTCGTCGGTAGCGTCGAAAACAGCAGGCAACATCCGTAGGCGGCGGCACCGCTGATCTTGGTCGCGAACAGCGGCCAGCGCCGACCCCATTTCAGACCAATACGCGCTGTCAGCAAATCTGTGGCTTTTCCTCCCAGCAGCATTCCGACTACGCCTGCGGCCAGAGGGAGGCCGGCGAGTAATCCTCTCCACTCGATCGGGACGTCGTGGACCTCGCGGAGATAACGGGGAAGCCATGTGACCAGGAAGACCCAGGCGATGTTGGTCCCGGTCTGCATGAAACAGTCGCACCACATGCTGAAACTTCGGATCAACGCCATCAGCGGAGCGCCACCCTCGGCGACGTGTGAGTCCGAAGGGGACTCGTTGCGGCCCTCGGCGATCAGTTCCAGTTCAGCCGGCTGGCATCGGGGGTGTTCGGAGGGATGGTTTCGGACGACCAACCAGTAGACCCCGGCAACCAGGAAACCGGCAATTCCGTAGATGTACATCACCGGCCGCCAGCCATCGACATAGATCTTGCGGATGTGCTGGGGGAATGTCACTTCGAGCAACAGGCGATGGAACCGGCGACGTTCCGAGGGTGTGAGAGTGTCGGCTGACGCCTCACGATCTCTTAGGATCAAACCCTCGCGGGGCAGGCTGACTTCCTCATGAATACTGGGGTCAAAAAGGGTCTCGGTCTCCAGGAGGTTGTTGAGGGCCGAAACCAATGAACGTGTCGAGGACTCGGAGAGAACAACTTCGTCGGAGGTCCGGGAGTGTTGTCCGTCTGGTCGTTCGTTTTCGGCCTGGCGGTGTGCCGCCGCGATTGCCGTGATCTCTCTGCGAGCGTCATCTGAGACGAGATCGAGGATGAGCGAGGATGTGTGGGTGACGGCCGCGTCACCCGGGTCGGTGTGAACGGTTGGGTCGTCGTCGGGTGAAATGAGATTGCAGAGTTGTGGCGTGTGCAGGAGATCATCCTTGTCCAGTTTCTCGGTGGAGCCATCACCGGAGATCGGGACGAGGGTTACCATAAGAAGTGCTGTCAGCACGGGAGCGATCGCTCCACCGCAACGCCCCCCCAACGCCACAATGGAACTGGCCGCCGCACGTCCGGTCAGTGGAATCCACTTGCTGACGATTGAGGCACTGGTGGGATAGGCCCCTGCCTGGCCCAGTCCGCAGGCGAGTCTCATGATCAACAGACCAATCACTCCGGAGACAATCCCGGTCAGGAGTGTGAACAGAGACCAGCTGATGATGTAGATCGACAGCATGATCCGCGATCCGTAACGGTCACTCAGCCAACCCGACGGCACCTGGGCCAACGCGTAGGACCAGAAGAAGATGCTGAACATCCAGGCGACCTGATTTTGACTCAGGTCCAGGTCCTCCCGGATGTAATCCGCCGCAAAAGAAACGCAGAAGCGATCCAGATACAACAAGACCGCCATGAGCATCGAGACAAATACGACGAAATAGCGGACACGGCTCATCCGTCCTCCAGCGCTCTCGGAGTCAGTTGAGGTCACAAGTGGTGGGCAGTTTTGTCGACTCGCACCCAAGGCGAGCGATGCACACTAGACCCGTGGTGTCCGTTCAGTCAAGCGGCGGTGGAAATCGTCCACTCAATAGCAGAGATGGCACTGCGAGCGCAAAAAAAAGAAGCGTCCCGGGTCACTACAAGTCACCCGGAACGCTTCGTATGCGGGGTGGACTAGTGCGGGCCAACGCTGTTCCACCTCGACGGGATATGACTAATGCACTCGGTGTGCCAATTGACAGGAATAATTGTCCAAATGGACGTAACTGGCTCTGTGGAAGAAGTTTATTGCAGAAATATCCATTGTGGGACTGCATAACTGGTTCTTTCGGCGATGGGCTATTCTGCAACACGTGTAGCGTTTCGATGCGGTCAATCCTGCCGCACTTGATAGTTGGGTGTCGAACGGGATACTCGAAGGAGTGATCAAGATTCGGGTGCCGATGGCGGTGAGGTGAGTCCCAATGGGCGAAGCGGCGAGCGATCGCAGCGCGATGACGGTGCCCCGTTTCGTGGCGGCCAAGGCGGAGGGGCGTCGGTTGGTGATGTTGACCGCCTACGACGCCTTGTGGTCGGGCTTGTTCGACCAGGCTGGTGTGGATGCGTTGTTGGTGGGTGACAGCCTGAGCATGGTGGTCCAGGGACACGACACCACGCTGCCGGTGACTCTTGATGAGATGATCTATCACGCAAGAATGGTCGTCCGTGGCAACCGACATGCGTTGGTGGTGGTGGACATGCCATTCATGACGTTTCAGGTGAGCCCCGAACAGGCAATCGCCAACGCCGGCCGTATCTTGAAGGAGACCGGGGCGTCGGCGGTGAAACTGGAGGGCGGGGAATACCAGGCCGAAACGATTCTTGCCTTGAGCCGTGCGGACATTCCGGTGATGGCGCACGTGGGAATGAAGCCTCAATCGGTTCGCATGCTGGGCGGGATGTCGAAGATCCAGCGAGACGAGGACCGCCTGCGGACCGATGCGAAGTCGGCAGAGGAAGCCGGTGCTTTCGCAGTGGTGCTGGAGTTGATCCCTCGGGATATCGCCGAAGCGATCACGGCCGAGTTGTCGATCCCGACGATCGGGATCGGAGCCGGGCCGGGATGTGACGGCCAGGTGCTGGTCAACCAGGACATGCTGGGCCTGGGCAACGGGTTCAACCCGAAGTTCCTGAAGCGGTACGCCGACCTGCGGGGAGAGGTGTTGGAGGCGGTCTCCCGGTATGCCGAGGACGTGCGAGCCGGAGACTACCCGGGCGAGGAACACAGTCACGCCTGAGGCGGGCGTGGGGTGCTACGCGGCGTGAGGCACCTGGCTGGGTGCGCTGTCGTCTCCCTTGAGTGTCGCCTTGGCGGCTTCCGGCAACTTGTCGACCACGGAAGTGGCCAGCCCAAAGAGTTTCATCACGCGAATGATGTTGTACGTGAGGTCGAATTCCCAGAACCGGTGGCCATGGCGAGCCATTCGCTGGTAGGCGTGGTGGTTGTTGTGCCAGCCCTCACCGAAGGCCAGCAGTCCCACCCACCAGAGGTTCCTGGACCGGTCACTGGTCTGGTAATTGCGGTAGCCCCAAACGTGGGTGGCCGAGTTGACGAACCAGGTGACGTGGTAGACGACCGCAATCCTCAGGCACATCGCCCAGAGGAACACCGAAAGTCCTTCGCCCCATGCGAGTTCTCCCACGGCGTAGAAGACGCCGGCAGAGAGGAAAAGAAAGGGGCCGTAAGTGGCATGCAGGAACCGGTGGACGCGGTTGCCGTAGAAGTCGGGAGCCCACCTTTCAAAGTGTTCCCGGGAGTTTTCCGGGTTGTCACGGGGTTGGAGCCAGAGAACGTGAGACCACCAGAACCCGTGGTTGGGTGTGTGGGGGTCCTGGTCGCCGTCCGAGTGTGCGTGGTGTTTGCGATGCGTGGCGATCCAGAACAGGGGGCTCCCCTGTCCGGAGAGCATCGCACACAGGGTCAGCAGCCACCGAACGGGGGCGATGGTCTGGAAACTGCCATGGGTCATCTGCCGGTGGTAGCCCAACGTGACGCCGAAGCAGCCGGTGAGGTAATAGAAGGCAATGAACATCCACAAGGCGGGCCAGGAGAAGTGCCAGAAAGCGAACACACCTCCGACGTGCATCAGGGCCAGCCAAACGGCGTTGGTCCAATTGACGCCATTGGGGAACCGGTCCGAGAGTTTTCCAGTGGGCAGGGCCACCACGGAGGAAAGACCTGAGGTGGATGTTTGTGATGGACCTGGGGCCGGTGTGACGGCACTCGTAGCGTCGGACGTTGTGGTCATTTTGGACTCAGAGAGGAGAGTTGTGTCGGCAGAAACAACGCAGCCGTCGAGCAGCGCATTGGGGCCGGGGATTATAGTGAATCGTTTGGCCAAAAGTGTCGCGTCACGGTCATTTCCGTGTCACACTTGTGTCACAATTCTGGCTCGAATGTTGTGCGTGGCGCGAGTGTTGCGGCCTCCCAGACCGCCATTGCCGCCGATCAACCGGCCAGATTAGACTGGGGCCGCGCCCGAGAATGAGCCGGGCCCCAATCTCCCTCGGGACAGACAGGGCGTCGATGGCGACCGAGACGACTTCAGTTCAGTCGACCGGTGTCGGGACCGGCGGTCCATCGCGTTGGATCCTGGGGCCGTGGCGAGATCTTCTGTTGTTTGTTGCCACCCCGCTGGTGGTCCTGCCGCTTGGCCTGTTGACCGCGAGCCAGACCAGTGGGGAACGGATTCTGTTCTGGGTCGTGGCATTTGGGGCCTTGGGACATCATCTTCCCGGTTTGCTGCGAGCTTATGGGGATCGCGAACTGTTTCGTCGGTTCCGATGGCGGTTCGTCGTTGTCCCGTTGGTTCTGCTGCCCGTCTGCGGGTTGTTTTTTGTCGATCAACTGGTCGGCATGAAATTGATTGTGCTGGCGTGGGGAATCTGGCATTTCCTGATGCAGACGTACGGCTTTGCCAGAATCTATGACGCGAAGAGTGGTGGCGGGGGTCGAGCGTCGAGGTGGCTGGACTGGGGGATGTGTGTGGGATGGTTTGGGGCCGCGGTGCTGCATTCGCCTCGACGGGTTGGAGAGTTCCTCGGCATGGCTTACCAGGCCGGTCTTCCGGTCGACTGGAGTCTTCCCCTGGAGTCGATTCGGTTTGGTTGGACCGCGGTGACGCTGGTGATCACCGCGGCGGCGTTGGGTCAACTCGTGTGGCGAGGACTGTCCGGCCAAACAGTCAGTGGTGGGAAAATGCTGTTGCTGGTCATGTCCTTCACGTTCTTCTGGTACTGCAATGTCACGTTGACCAATCTGGTGTTGGGCATCGCGATGTTCGAGGTGTTTCACGACATTCAGTACCTGTCGATCGTCTGGTCGTTCAATCGACGGCGAGTGGAATCGGGAGCGGGTGTCGGCGCCCTGACCCGGTTTCTGTTCCGCAACAGCGGTTCGCTGGTCGGGTTGTGGATCGGGTTGTATGTCGGCTTGGTGTTGGCCTACGGCAGTCTCAGCGTCGTGGTTGACCGGGTGTCGTCCGAGCAGTGGCGAAACCTGTTGTACGGGATTATCGCCACGTCGAATCTGCTGCATTTTTACTACGACGGTTTCATCTGGAAAGTCCGAGAAGCCCCGACGCGTCGGTCATTGGGTGTGGAGGATGGTCCTGATGGTTCGACAGCACCGGTGCAAATGGGTGCCACTTTTGCCTGGCGACACTGGTTAGCCCTGGCCGGGCTGGCCGGGTTGGCAGGGGCCCTGTTCGTCACGGAAGGGCGCCGCGTCCGTCGCGGCCAGGTCGGTGATCTGGAAATGGCTCGTGCGGTGGTGGCTCATGTGCCCGGTTCGGTTGCGGCTCGCAATGAACTGGCCCGTACATTGATCAACGCCAATCGTTTCTCCGAGGCAATGGCACAGGCGGATACTGCGATCCGTCTCGAGCCGGATGTCTACAAGTCGTATGTCTACCGCGGGGTGGCAGGCATTGAATCCGGCCGGCACGAACAAGGGCTCACAGACCTCTTGGCAGCCGAACGCCGGCATTCCGGGGATGCCTACCTCCAGTACCACCTCGCGATGGCGAAACTCGAACTGGGCCGGATGGATGAGGCGGTCGAACACCTGGAGGCTTCGCGGACCATTCGTCCCGGGAATCCCGATGTGCACTACAACCTGGGTGTGCTGCGACTGCAGCAGGGGATGCGACGTTCGGACCGAAAGGCGCTGGTTGACGCTGGTGAGCATTTTCGAATGGCGATCGAACGAGATCGCTCGCATGCTCACGCGGTTTGCATGCTGGGGGAAGTGGAGCGGCAGTTGGGGCGGACCGGGCCGGCGATCGAGATGTTTCGGCGCAGCTTGTCGCTGGACGGTTCGTCACCGGAAGCCCACCACGGCTTGTCACTGGCCCTGAGAGAGGCCGGCGAGTTCGGCGAGGCCAACCGGGCGCTGGCGGTGGCAGTTTACCATGCCCTGGTGGAAGTCCGGGCCGGGGCGGGGCTCTCGGTTCAGAGGGCCGAACAGGCGGTGGACTGGTCCGAGGAATTGGTTGAACGATCGGAACGGTCGGATCCGACGGGGAGAGAATTGCTGGGCTTAGCTCATGCGGCAGCCGGCAACTGGCCCCAGGCGGTCTCCTCCGTGGAGCGAGCCCTGGGTGCGGCCGACGCGATCCGTCCGGACTTGCGGCGGCGGTTGGCCTCGCAAAGGCGAAACTACCAGCAGCGACGGCAGCCTGGTTTGCCCGAAATGTCCGGCCTGGTGGGCGGTGGACGCTAGCTGGCTACTCCGGACGAAGGCTCGGCGTCGGGGTTGGCCACGAAGCGGTACCCGGTTCCACGGACGGAGAGGATGTGCTGCGGGTTGGAAGCGTCGGGTTCGATCATCCGTCGCAACCTCATGACGAAGTTGTCGGTCGACCGGGTTGTGATCGTGTCAGGTTCGCTCCAGACATCTCGGAGAAGTTGCTGCCGGGTGAGGACCGCGCCCTCGTGGTCGATAAAGTATCGCAGCAATTCCATCTCTGTCTTGGTCAGGTCGTGAGTGTTGTCGCCGACGGTCAACTGGAAGCTGAGAAAGTCGATCGAGACGTTCCCGAACACGAAACGCTGGTCGGCGGGGGGCTGGTTGCGCTGACCACGGCGTTCCAGCAGGTTGCGGACGCGGCTGAGCAGTTCAGGCAGGGCAAACGGCTTGGTCATGTACTGATCGGTGCCCGCATCGAAGGCCTGGGCCTTGTCCTCGCTGAGCGTGCGAGAACTGAGAACCAGTATGGGCAGTTCCACATCGTTTTCGCGGATTTGTCGGCAGATCTCGTATCCGCTCATGCCCGGTAACATCAAGTCGAGGATCACCAGGTCGATAGGAGGGTCCGCGCCGTCCAGCGTCTGGAACGCGGCGGGGCCATCGCCGGCGAGGTCGACGTCATAACCCTCCTGTTGAAAGTTGAACTCGAGTCCTTCTGCCAGGGCCGTTTCGTCTTCGACGATCAGTATTCTCATGCGGCCACCCGGCCAGGCAATTCGACTTCAAACACGCTGCCGGGTTGATCGTCCCGCGGATGGACCCGGATGCGGCCCTTGAGCGTGTGGACCAGCGTGCGGACGATGTAGAGTCCGAGGCCGGTACCTGTCTGACGGCGTTTCAACTCTTCACCACCGCGGAAGAAGATGCGGAAGATCTTCTTCTTCAGCTCAGGGTTCACGCCGGCACCATTGTCGGTGATCCGCGTTACGATCCGGCCGCGGGCCTTCGCGGTAACCTCGACCTGGACCTCCGGTTGTGTGGAGCCGTACTTGATCGCGTTGTCGAGCAGATTACCGAAGATCATCTCCAGGACAATGGGGCGGGCGTGGATTACCGTGGGCTGGATGTTGAATGCGAAGACATCTTCGTCGGTCAAAGCGTGACGCGTGCAGGCGGCTCTCGCACAGCTTTTCAGGAGCGGTTCGAGTTGAATGTCTTCTGACTCGGTTTCCTGGCCGATCGCATCGAGACGTCCCACTTCAAGGAGGTGGCTGATCAGCGTGTCGAGGCGTTGCACCTCCTGTTCCATGGTGCCGTAGAACTCGTCTCGCCGCGTGTCGTCGAGTTCTCTGAGTTGGAGGGTTTCCAGGTACAGTCGGATCGAGGCGAGAGGGGTCTTGAGTTCGTGGGTGACGCTGTCGACGAAATTGGCCTGCCGGCGGTTGAGCTGGATTTCCTTGATGGTCAGAAAGAGGTAGAAGGAGAGGCCGATCAGTACCAGCGCGAAGGCGATAGTGCCAATGGTCAATGCGCCGATGGAGTCGAGTCGGGCGAACAGCACGATCCAGCAGACCATCAACGTGACATTGAGTGCCATCAGCGCTGCCGAGAGCGTGATGGGCCAGTGCAGCGTGCGGCGTTTGCGGATGTAGTCGGCCAACGACCGGCCCCCTGACGGTTCGGGCAGTCCGAAACGGCCTTCAGACTATCATTCCGCTGCGGTGTGGGCGAGTCCGTCCCGATGACGCACACGGGACCTCAATGCGCGGTCGATGGCCAGTCGGAACAGGATCCACAGAGCCGCCACACTTTCCTTCCAGCTGATTTTCGATTCCCCGAAACGCCGGTCCTCGAAGACGATCGGCGTTTCCGCAAACCGACTGCCCAGCCGGCGGAGCCGATAGAGGATCTCCTCCTGGAACGCGTACCCGCGAGCCCGGAAGAGGTCGAGATCGAGTTCGGCGAGTTGTGTGACGGTGTAACAGCGGAAGCTGCCACTGTTGTCTCGGGAGGGAAGTCCGAGCATCAGGCGGGCGTAGAAGTTGATGCCGCGACTCATGACGTGGCGTCGCCAGTTCCATCCCACGACACCTCCCCCCTCGACGTATCTCGATCCGATAGCCACGTCGGCGGTCGTCATGAGGTCCCGCATGGCCGGGATGTGGCGGGGATGGTGGCTAAAATCCGCGTCGAGATTGATCAGGTGGTCGTATTCCCCGGCGATGCCCTCGCGGAATCCCGCCAGGATGGCTGTTCCCAATCCCTGCTTGCCGGCGCGGTGCAATACCGCGATGCGCGAATCGGATTCGGCCATGGTGTCGGCCAAAGTGCCCGTGCCGTCCGGAGAGTTGTCATCGATGATCAGGATGTCGGCGTCCGGGGCGACCTCGTGCAGTTCCGGAACCAGTCGTTCGATGTTCTCTCGTTCGTTGTACGTACAGAGAGTGATCAGCAGTCGGGGGGCTGCTGTCGGTGCCGGGTCAGGTGTGGGAGGTGCCTCTGACATCACGACCCCAGTAGTGTGCCGGCGATTTCGTCCCATTCGGTTTCCAGCGAACTCTTGCAGGCCGGTCGGCCGGCACGCCGGTACCAGTAGGCGGCGTTGGAGAGATCCCCTTCGATACGGTGCAGGTGAGCATGAACCCACGCAGCCTCGGCCGATTCGATCTCCTGGACGATCACGTGGCCGGCTTCCCAGCCTTCACGTGAAGAGAGCCACATCGCGCGGACTTCTTCGGTGAGGCCCGGGGGAGGGGTGTCCTGGTCGAGTGTCGCCTTGAGTTCATCAAGTGTCATGGGATCGCTCTGGGAGTTGAGGCCATGGTCAGCTGCGCAGGCGGCCGTGAATGTTGTCGACGACGCTGTCGAGTGGGATGCGCTGTTGCTCCAGTGAGTCACGATCGCGGATGGTGACAGTGCCATCGGTGGCCGTGTCGCCGTCGATGGTGATGCAGAAGGGGGTGCCGATTTCGTCCTGTCGACGGTAGCGGCGACCGATGGCGCCCTGTTGATCGTAGACGGAGGCGATTCCGGCGGCCTTGAGGTCCTGGTAGAGTCGGCCGGCAGTTTCCGGCATGCCTTCCTTCTTGATCAGGGGGAAGACTGCGACCTTGACCGGTGCCAGGCGAGGGTGGAACCGCATGAGCACCCGGCTCTGCATGTTCCCCTTGTCGTCGGGTTGCTCGTCTTCGTGGTAGGCCTCGCACAGGAAGGCCAGTGTTGCCCGGTCGGCACCCGCAGCGGGTTCGATGACATGTGGGGCGAAACGTTCACGGGACTGGTCGTCGAAATAGGTCAGATCCTTTCCGCTGCCCCTGTGCCGCGGCTGGCCGTGTTCATCGGTCTCGACGACCAGGTCGTCGCCCTGTCGGACCAGTTTGCCCTCCATGTGACTCCGCAGGTCAAAGTCTCCGCGATGTGCGATTCCCTCGAGTTCGCCGTATTCTCCATCGGGCAGGAAGGGGAAAGCGTATTCCACGTCGGCGGTGCCGACCGAATAGTGAGAGAGTTCATCAGCGTCGTGGTCCCGCAGAATCAGGTTGTCACTGGTGATCCCCAGGTCGATGTACCATTGGAACCGGCGGTTCCGCCAGTACTCATACCACTGCCGGGATTGATCGGGGTGGCAGAAGAACTCCATCTCCATCTGTTCGAATTCCCGGGAGCGGAAGGTGAAGTTCCTGGGAGTGATCTCGTTCCGGAAACTCTTTCCGACCTGGGCGATACCGAAGGGGATCTTGACCCGGGAACTGTCGACGACATTCTTGAAGTTGACGAACATTCCCTGGGCCGTTTCGGGCCTCAGAAATGCGGCATTTTCCTCGCCCGAGAGTGCACCGATGATCGTCTTGAACATCAGGTTGAACTCCCGGGGTTCCGTCAACTGGCAGGCCTCGTGGTCTCCGGGCGCTTTGCTGGGCTTTCGCGGGCACTGGCTGGTGGCCACATGGTCGGACCGGAAGCGGGCCTGGCACTCGCGACAGTCGATCATCATGTCGTGAAACAGGTCGTAGTGCCCTGAGGCCTTCCAGACCTGTGGGTGCATGATGATGGAAGTCTCGACTCCGACCATCTGGAAGGTGCTGACGGCTCCGTCTGGGATACCAAGTTCGTTGTGGTTGGTGACCATGTCGCCCCACCACGCTTCCCGGACATTCCGCTTCAACTGAGCACCCAGGGGACCGTAATCCCAGAATCCGTTGGAGCCGCCGTAGATTTCCGATGATGGGAAGACAAATCCCCGCCGTTTGCACAGCGAGACGATGGTGTCCATGGATTTTTTCATTGTGTCCTCGGGGGATGGTCAGGAGAGTGTCCTGATCGTGCTGCTATGAGTATCAAAAACGGGGACGAGGTCGATGGTGTCGTGTCGGCAGGCGAAAGCGATATCGTCGTCGAATCCCAGCTTCTGCAGATTGCGGCCGCCGTGACTGTCACGGAGTTCGGCGAGCAATTGTTTGGAGTCGTGAGCCAATTGCTGGTAACGAGAGATCGCAATCCGTGTGGCATCGTGCGAGTGGGTGTCGAAGCCTCCGTGGCCCTGCAGTTCCAGTCCTATCGCCCCAGCACACAGACAGTCCTCGGCTGTGATTTCCCCGTCGGTCCCAGCGCAGACCAAATGGACTGGTTGGTTGCGTTGAACCAGCGTGGCAGCCACGGCCCGGATATTGCAGAAGGCGGCGACCAGGACCATGTCGGCGGGCCGACAGTGTTCCAGTGCGGATGTGCCGTTGGTGGTGGTGAAGATGATCGTTCGCCCGCCGACGGCTGTGGTCGTGAAGTGGGAGGGGGAATTGCCGAGATCAAAACCGTCAATCCGAGTGCCGCCCCGTTCACCGGCCAGCAGTGGGCCGAGCTTGTCTGGGCAGGCGGGCGTGCGGGCGGCCAGTTGGCGAGCCTCCACAACGTCGCGGCAGGGACGGATGGAGTCGCACCCGGCTGCGAGTGCGTGAGTCACCGTCGTGGAAGCCCTCAATACGTCAATCATCACGGCGACCGTGCCAGCCAGTCGAACCGATTCTACGGTCGTCGGAAGGAAGTGGATGGTCAGCAGGGGCGGCATGCGTGGGATCATAGGACCGGTCGGAGCGAGCGGCAAGATCAGCGTTCGGGGTGTGCGACCCTCGCGACACCGCATAGACTCGGAGTCGTAAGAGAGCCGCGAGGGAAAGGGTGATGTCCGGCAGTGGTGAGGTGACTGGGCGGCAATGGACCCGGCGACGGGCACTGTTCGGCCTGGGAGGACTGTTGGGCCTGGTCGGGTGCGGCGCGTCCGGTGAGTCCGCCTCGGCATCCGGCGACGGCAGTCGGCGCCGGCCAGCCGAGAAGGCGCTGGAGCCGGCCTACAGTCAGCGGCACCGTATCGACGTGCCACGGACCTCCCTGGAGTGTCCTGCTGGCAACTGCATCCTGTTGCACTTTCCGGCACGTGAAGACTATCAGTCCAGTTCGATGGACGACCTGTTGGAAGGGCGGCCCGAAACCGATGCCGATGACGGCGAAGTGGTGACCGAAGAGGGGACGCAATGGTACGTTGATGTGCCCTCGCAGTTGGCCCAGTTCAACTGCTGTGCCTACGCTGCGGGGGACGCCGTTGGGCTGGGGCCCGCCGACTGGCTGTGTGGCGAGGTCAATCCACTGACCGACGGCACAAATCCGATGCAGGTGGTTCTCGAGAGTTTCTACGAGAAGGTGGCCGACTTCGCACCGCCGTTCAATTCCGGTGCGATCGAGGCATTTGAGACATCCCGCCTGATTCGGGATGATGACGTGGTCTGCCTGGTGGGAAGTCGCGGTCCCGACTACCCGCACGCAATGCGGGTTCGTGATCGTCGAGACCGGCACTGGGTGGTGGGGAAATTCGGTGAGGACCCGATTCTGTGGACGCCGTTGGAAACCGTCGGCGGTGCCTACGAGGGGCAATTCGACCGCGTCTGGGTGTTCCGTCTTCGCGAACCTCAGTCAAAGAAGTGACCGGCGAGACGCGTTGCGGTGATGGGCTCAGGAAAGCAGCAACTCGAGATCATCTCGAGTGAGATTGCTGAGCACGCTGCGGTTTTCGAGAAGGATCGCGTCGGCGAGTTCCCGTTTCTGCTGCTGGAGTTCGGCGATCTTTTCCTCGACGGTCCCTTCACAGATCAGGCGGTAGGCAAACACCGGCCGTGTCTGGCCGACACGGTGAGCCCGGTCGATCGCCTGCATCTCGACCGCCGGGTTCCACCAGGGGTCGAGCAGAAAGACGTAGTCGGCCGCTGTGAGATTCAGGCCCAGGCCACCGGCCTTGAGGCTGATCAGGAAGACACCGCAATCGGAATCCTGCTGGAAGCGGTCGATGTGTGCCTTGCGGTCGCGCGTTTGCCCGTCCAGATATTCGTACGTGATGCCTGCTCGGTCGAGAACCGAACGGACAATCGCCAGCATGCTCGTGAACTGGGAGAACACGAGTGCCTTGTGGCCCTCGCCGAGTAGTTCTTCGAGGAGAGGAGCGAGGGTGTCGAGCTTGGCTGAGTTGCCGTCGACAAGTTCGGGGTCGAGCAAGCCGGGGTGACAGGCAATCTGCCGGAGTCGCAGAAGAGCTTCCAGGACGTGCATGCGAGACTTGTTCAGGCCTTGCTCCTGCAGCATCCCCAAAAGACTCTGGCGATAGTGGTCTCGCATCTCGTCGTAGAGCCGTTGTTGTTCCTCGCCCATCTGGCACTGAATGGTCTGCTCAAACCGTTCGGGCAGCTCGGCTGCAACCTCAGACTTGGTTCTTCGCAGTATGAACGGAGCGAGTCCCCGGGTGAGGAGGCTCCGGTTGTCGTTGTCGTCAGTGAAGCGGCGAAAGACCGAACTGCGGCCTAGCATGCCGGGGTTGAGGAACTCGAAAATCGACCAGAGGTCCCCGAGGTGGTTTTCGATGGGTGTGCCGGAGAGTGCCAATCGGTGGTTCGCCTCGAGGAGTCGTGACGCCTTGGCGACCTGGGACCCGGCGTTCTTGATGGTCTGGGCTTCATCCAGGACGACATAGTCGAAGCGTTGGTCCTTGAGTTCGAGGATGTCTCTGCGGAGTGTGCCGTAGGTGGTGAGGATGACGTTGTAGTCGTCGAAACTGTCCCTCAGGCTGGCGCGATCCAGCCCCGAGTATTCGAGTACCTTCAGCGAGGGGCAGAAGCGTTCGCATTCCTCATTCCAGTTGAACATCAACGAGCGGGGGACGACGACCAGCGAAGGGGACAGGGGCCCGTTGTTCTTGATGCGTTCGGAGAGCGCGGCGAGTACCTGGACGGTCTTTCCCAGCCCCATGTCGTCGGCCAGGCAGCCTCCGAACTGGAACTCTTCCAGGAAGTGCAGCCAGCCCAGGCCTTCACGTTGATAGGTTCGCAGCGACCCTTTGAAATCGGCCGGCTCCTCGGCCTCGGATATCCCTTCGAAGGAATCCAGCTTCTTGCGAATTTCCTCGAACTTCTCGTCGACGTCGACGGTGGGGCGAGATGCCAACAGTGCGTCGAGCAGAGCGACTTGGGCTGGCGCGAAGCGGACGTGCTCGTCTTCGACGACTCCCAGTTGGCTGATCATCGAATACTGGTCGGCCCATTCGTCGGGGACGATTCCCAGGGACCCGTCTTCAAGGCGAATTGCTGACTCTCCCCGAGACAACGCCGCGAGCAGTTCGGGGAACCGGACGCGTTGGCCGGAGAACTCGATGTCGCCGTGCAGTTCAAACCAGTCGATGTGCGAACGGACGCTCATCTGGAATTCGCCGGCTTGGCGAACGGGCATGCCATCAGACTGCACCTGCCAGCCTGCGGACATCAACA
>PBOJ01000133.1 GCA_002724315.1 Planctomycetaceae bacterium
CGACAAGAAAGCCGACGAGAAGGGCGACGACAAGACGCCCAAGACGCCACCGGTCTTCCGCGACGACCATTACAGCAATGAGGTCCTGCAGATCACCCTCGATTACATCCAGCAGCTCAAGCAAGCCAAGTCGGCTGCCAAGTAGTCGAACCCCCACGGCATGCCCGCGATCTCCGTCCGCAACCTGTCGAAGATCTATCGGGTCTTCCGGAAACGAGAGGGGCTGCTCGCCTCGATCCGTGGGCTATTCCACCGGGAATACGAGTCGATCCACGCGGTCGACGAAATCGACTTCGAGGTCCAGCGAGGAGAGATGGTCGCCTTCCTCGGGCCCAACGGTGCCGGAAAGACCACCACGCTCAAGTTGCTCAGTGGACTGATCTTCCCCACCGGTGGCGACGCGACCGTCCTGGGCCATGTCCCCTGGAAGCGGGAAAACGCCTACCGCCGTCGATTCTCGCTGGTCATGGGCCAAAAAAACCAGCTGTGGTGGGACCTGCCCGCACAGGAATCTTTCCGACTCCACAAGGAGATCTACCGGATCGAATCCGACCAGTTCGACCGCCGAATCCAGGAACTGACCGAACTGCTGGAGGTCGAGGACCTGGTCGGGCAACCCGTTCGTGAACTCTCCCTGGGAGAACGCATGCGGATGGAACTGATCGCAGCCCTGCTGCACAGCCCCGACCTGCTGTTGCTCGACGAACCCACGATCGGTCTCGACGTCGTCTCGCAACGCAAGGTCCAGCAGTTCCTCAAGTACTACCAGAAGGAACGACAGATCACCGTACTGCTGACCAGTCACTACATGAAGGACGTCGAGGCCCTTTGCCAGCGAGCGATCATCATCAACGAAGGGCAGATCAAGCACGACGGTCCGCTCGAGGAGATTGTCGACCGCTTCAGCCAGCACAAGGTTATCGAGGTTCAGTTCGCCGGCGCCGACGTCCCGGAAGATCTCGAGCGTTACGGCGAAGTTCTGGAAACGCTACCTCCCCGGGCCAAGCTCCGGGTGCCGCGGCAGGACGTCCCCACCACGCTCAACGCGCTGCTGGATCGATTCACCATCGAGGACATCAGCGTTGCAGACCGTCCCCTGGAAGAAGCCATGGCCGAACTTTTCACCGATTCCGGAAAAGACAGCGAAACTCGCCTTCCCTGACCCGTTCCGTTCACCGTCGGCACCCCGCCCTCCCCTTCCTCGACGACTCACCCGCCATGCTGGCCCGTGCCCGTACCAATTGGGTCATCCTCAAGACGTGCCTCGAAGAGAGGTTCGTCTACCGGGCCGACTTTGCCTTCGCAACGCTGGTCCGGTTCTTGCCGATCCTCACGCAGGTCTTTCTGTGGGGTGCCATCTACGCCGGCGCCACGGCCCAAAATGCATCGGGTGAGACCGAACTGAACAACTACACCTATCACGAGATGATCGCCTACTACCTTCTGGCGATGCTCGCGAGGGCGTTCTCGAGCATGCCAGGGCTGGCCAGCGGAATCGCCCGCGACGTCCGAGACGGAACGGTCAAGAAGTACCTGACACAGCCGATCGACATGCTCGGATACCTCTTCTGGCATCGCATCGCGCACAAGCTGGTCTACTACGTGATCGCCACGGGTCCCTTCGCACTGGTCTTCTTTCTCTGTCGAAACTACTTCCCGCGAGCACTCGATGGGCCAACTTTCCTGGCTTTGGTCCTGGCCCTGATGATGGGATTTCTGACCGGGTTCCTGATCGAAGCCCTGATCGGTTTGATCTCCTTCTGGTTCCTCGAGGTCAGTTCTCTGTTGTTCATCTACATGATGCTCAACTACTTCCTCTCCGGACACATGATCCCTCTCGATTGGCTGGGGCCGATCGGAGCATGGGTCCAGTTCCTGCCGTTCAAGTACCTGGCCTACGTGCCGGCGGCCATCGTGCTGGGAAAACCGGGATACGTTCTCGGTGGAGGCCTCGAACAGCAACTGGTGATCGAGGCAACCTGGATCAGCGTTCTGCTGGTGCTCAATCGGATCGCCTTTGCTCGGGGAGTGCGTCGCTATGGCGCTTTCGGAGGGTAGGACTCCAGACGGCCAACTGGCCAACCCACTTCGCACCGCCTAGAATCGCCGTTCCGACCTCACGATCAACAATTCGACCGTGATCACCACCGCTCGCCTTACCGCCTCACCCGTCTACAACCGGTTGTTCTGGCTGACGTACGCCGCCAACACCGTGC
This sequence comes from Planctomycetaceae bacterium, assembly GCA_002724315.1. Classification (GTDB taxonomy): domain Bacteria; phylum Planctomycetota; class Planctomycetia; order Planctomycetales; family Planctomycetaceae; genus UBA8437. The sequence goes on from PBOJ01000133.1 coordinate 2,217, forward strand.
TGGTGTTGGCCAACGCGCTGACGTTCCGATTTGCAGAGTTCGTCACGTTCCTGGGCGGAACCGAGCAGATGACCGGTACGGTGATCTCAGTCGGCGTGCTGTCGTCGGTGGCCGCCCGCTTCCGACTGGGCCAGGACATCGACTCCTGCGGCACCCGCCGACTGTGGTTGACCAGCACGATGCTGTTCGGAATTGCCTGCGGGCTGCTGGTTCTCACTGACGGAATCACATGGGTGCTCTACGTCGCCCGCATCGCCTTCTCGATCGGTATCGCCGGCATGTTCACCTGTTCGATGGTCAACATCCAGAACGTGGTGCCGGCCGAGCGACGGACAGAGGCCATCGGGAGCCTGGGCACCAGTGGCTTCTTCGGCATGATCCTCGGCTCTCTGCTCGGCGACGTGGTCTTCGCCGCCTTGCCGGACGGCAGCGGACGCTTCACGGTGCTCTTCTCGATCGCCCTGGCCCTTGGTGTCGTCTACCTCGCTTTCGTGATGGTGATCACCCGGGACGAATCGCGACCCGAACAGCAAAGTCAACATCCCCCGATTTTCTGGCTGATCGGTCGGTACTGGCCAGGTTCGGTAATGCTCGTTGCGCTGGTGATGGGAGCGGGCCTGGTCGTCACCACCGTGTTTCTGACCCGGTTGGCCACCGAGCGAGGAATCGCCAGCATCGGGACCTTTTTCATCGGCTACAGCCTCTCAGCACTCGTCTGCCGAGTGGGGACGCGAAAATGGAGCCGCACGGTCGGACGGCGACGGATGATCGCGATCGGACTCTGCGGACACACCCTCGGCCACCTGCTACTGATGTCCGTCTGGTCCGAATGGCAACTGGTTGTCCCGGCGGTCTTCTGTGGACTCGGCCACGGCCTGCTCTTCCCCGCAGTCACCTCGCTGGGATCCGGCAGCTTCCCGATCCACTTTCGCGGTACCGGCACAACCATCGCCCTGGGCATGTGCGAACTCGGCACCGCCGTCTTTTCCCCCTTGCTCGGATGGATCATCGACACCTGGGGCTTCAACACGATGTTCGCCTTCTCGGCCACACTCACCGTCACCCTCGGCTCGATCTACTTCGTCCGCTCACGCCACCTGGTCGACGACGAACGTCTCCGGACGGCCACCACCGATGTGGTTCCGAGGGTATCCGCCCAGCCGACCGTCTCGGTCCGCCTCGCGCACGACCCGGCCACCGACACCGACCTCAAGATTCCGGTCCTCACGCCCGACAAGAGCGTCGACGTCTCAGCCTGATTTGCGACCGAGTCCCTTCTGCAGGTCCCCGACCAACTCGGCCAGCACCTCCGCATCGCGCGACGCCATCACGTGCTCGATCCGGCTCGGAATCACCTCCAGCCGCTCCAGCAGGGCTTCCACCCGCTCCCAGAGCTTCTCCTTTTGAGATTTCGACTCGGCCAGGTACAGGCTCGTGACAAGTTCGCTGAGCTTCCCCTCGTCGATCTGCTCACGATTCTCGTAGTACCGCCGGATCACACCCTGCTGGAACTTGCTGTACTCTCGCTTGGCCATGGCTCAGAACCCGAGCGGTGTTGGAGATGACGCCTCTGTTTTTCTATCGGCATTCGGACCCCGCCGATCGTATCAGCATTGGCCACCGTTGACGCCTCACGAAATTTCGCGCTACGATGTTCGACTCACCGTTTCGTCACACAGTCGGATCTTTTGCCATGCCCCTCGCCACCTCGAACGTCACTCGACGCACCTTCCTCCACTCCGCCGCAGCCACACTCGGCTCTTCGCTGACTGTTGCAAATGCGCAAGCCGAGGGAATCTCCAAGCAGTATGCCCGGCTGTCTCGGCGTGGGCTGCTCGGCAAGGTGGTCGTCGAAACACGAGTCAAGGACCGGAAGATCTTCACCGAAGGCCCGGCCGTCGACGCCCGGGGAATCGTCCATTTCACCAACGTCCCAGTCGAGAAGATCCTGAGATGGGATCCGGTGAGAAAAAAACTGTCCGTCTTCCGCACCAAAAGCAACAAAGCCAACGGGCTGTTGTTCGATCCGGCGGGGCGACTGCTGGCGTGTGAAGGCGGTGCCGGCCGGGTCACTCGAACCGACATGACCACCGGCAAGATCACCGTACTGGCCAACAAGTACGACAACTTTCCCCTGGCCGCCCCCAACGACCTGGCTTTGCTCCGTTCGGGCACCCTGTTCTTCACGTCCCGACCCGGGAACCCGGATCCGACCAAGGGAAATCCCAACGCCGTCTACCAACTCGACCTGGGCACCAAGCAGCCCGGCGGCCGGATCCTGCACCGGGTGCTCGAGTGGAAGAACATCCAGATGCCCAACGGCATTGTCTCCTCTCCCGACGACAAGGTGTTGTACGTGATCGAAGCACACCCGGATGCAGGACACAATCGCCTGATCTATGCATATCACCTCGACCGTGACGACTGCTGGAAAGCTCCTCGCACGCTGATCAACTTCTCGCCAGGACGTAGCGGCGACGGGATGTGCATCGACGCCGAGGGCAACCTCTACGTGGCCGCAGGGTTGCACAAGACTCGCAAGACCAGCGAAACGCTCGACACCCGCCCCGGCATTCACGTCGTCTCACCCAAGGGGGACCTGTTGGACTTCGTCGAGACCCCCGTCGACACGATCACCAACTGCACCTTCGGCGGCAAGGATCTCAAGAGTCTCTACGTCACCTGCGGCCCCTACCTGCTGAGCATCCGAACCCGGATCCCCGGCAAAGCGGCCTACCTGCCGAAGAGTTGATCCGCGATGCGTCACGTATTCCGACGGTAGAACGGCAGTTTCACCACTTCGGCGGGCACCCGTTTGCCACGGATGTCGACCTCCACGGACGTTCCCGGTTCGGCCATCGACGACTCGACGTAGGCCATCGCGATCGCCATTTCGAGGGTCGGTGAAAACGTCCCGCTTGTCACTTCGCCCACGACGGACTGCTCACTGAGGACCGATGCCCCTTCACGGGCAATCCGTCGCCCTTCCAGCCTCAACCCTACCCGCCGCCGGCGACCATCCCGATCGCGAGCCGCCAACACCGCCTCGCGACCGATGAACGCGTCGGCCTCCATCTTGACGGCAAATCCCAGGCCGGCCGTGTACGGATCGGTGTGTTCATCGAGTTCGTGGCCGTAAAGCGGCATGGCGGCCTCCAACCGCAATGTGTCCCGACACCCCAGTCCGCAGGCCACCGCGCCGTCAGCCTCCATCAGTCTCTCCCAAACCGAAACCGCCACCTCCGACGGCACGATCAACTCGAACCCGTCCTCACCGGTGTAACCGGTGCGGCTGATCCGGGCCGGGTTTCCCAGAACCGGGCCGATGGCACAGCGGTAATACGGCATTGCCTCCACGTCGTGGTCAGTCACACCGGCGACCAGTTCCACCGAGCCAGGCCCCTGCACCGCCAGCATCGCCCAATCGCAGGTCCGATCCACCACCTCCACGTCAAATCCCTCACGATGACCCTCGATCCATTCGACGATCTTCACTCGGTTCGAAGCGTTGACCACCAGCAGATAGTCGTCGGCGAATCGGTACACGAGCACATCGTCGAGAATCCCACCGTCGTCCCGACAGACCAGCGCGTAGCGAACCTGTCCCACCTCCAGGGCGGCAACATCGTTGGTCAACAGCCGGTCGAGCAACCGACAGGCATCGGGCCCGGAAAAGACCAGCCTCCCCATGTGAGCAATATCGAACAGCCCCACCGAACACCTGACAGCAGCGTGCTCCTCGATGATCGAGGTGTACTGAACCGGCATCTCCCAACCGGCAAAATCGACCAGCCGTCCTCCGTGATCAGCGTGCCAGGAGTGAAACGGCGTCCGCAACAGTGTCTCGGTCATCGATCATCTCGGTCTTGTTCCACGATAACACCCTCCGTCGAGGGTCGGTCTCAACCGCACGTTGTCCGGCCTCGGCACCGCTGTCAAGGGTCAACGTTGACCGCCCCGACGGCCTTTCTTGCCACCACGTCCACCACGACGCTTCTTCGCACCCCGCGATCGCTTTCGAGTGCCTGCGTCCGATCTTTTCGCAGATCGCGAACCGGACGTCTTTCTCCGCCGCGATCCGCCGTCACTCCGTCGCGTCAGGCCGCTGCGACGATCCATTTCGAACCGGATGCTCCGCTCGTCAAGATCGACCGCGACGATCTTCACCTGCACCGGGTCTCCCAGGCGGAATGACCGCCCGGTCCGACGTCCCGTCAGGGTCAACTCGTCGCGATCGAAATCGAAATAATCGTTCCCGTCCAGTTCCTTGACATGTACCAGCGCCTCGACTGGAACCCGGGTTCCCCGGCAGATGACCCCGAATTTTTCCACTCCCACCACCACGGCGTCGATCGTCTCTCCACGCCGGCCCGCGAGGTAATGCAACAGCTTCAACTGGACCAGCGCCCGTTCGGCCTGTTCGGAACGTCGCTCGGCCATCGAACACGATCGCCCCAGCCGTACGGCCTTCGCATCGCCCAAGCCCCTGGGACGTTTGCCGGTGGCAATCGCGGCGATCATGCGATGGATCACCAGGTCAGGGTAGCGGCGGATCGGACTGGTGAAATGGCAATAATCCTCAGCCGCCAGCGCGTAGTGTCCGTCCCGGCGACCGGTGTACTCGGCCTGCTTGAAACTCCGCAACAACGCGTAGTTGACCGCGTGGCTCAACGGTCCCGCAGAGGCCGAGTCGATCAGTTTCTGCAGAGCGTGACGAGACTGGGGACGATCCAGCCGAAATCCCAGTCCCGACACGAAGGTGGCAAATTGCCTGAGTTTCGATGGGCTGGGAGACGGATGAACCCGCCGCAGGAACACCAGCCCGCGATCCGAAAGCTCCTTCGCAACCGCCAGGTTGGCCGCCAGCATGAATTCCTCGATCACCTGGTGACTCTCGTCATGAACCACCTGGTGCACATCCTCAACCCGCCCCTGGTCATCCAGTTCGATGCGAATCTCCGGCAAGTGCAGTTCCAGCGCCCCGGCGTCAAACCGTCTCGAACGCAGTATTCGGCTCAGCCGATGCATGTCGACGAGCAACTCCCGGACCGGTGCCGCGACCCGCCCGTGGAATCGTTCCGGGTCGGCAAGGATCTCGCTGACCTCCTCGTAACCGAAACGCCTGGTGACCCGGATGGCCGCTCGAGTGAACTCGACCCCCCTGACGATTCCCTCTTCGCTGAAGTCGATCAGGGCCGAGAGCACATAACGCACCCGCTTCTGCTGAAGGCTGGCCAGACCGTTGGAAATCAACTCGGGAAGCATGGGGATCACCTGCCCCGGCAGGTAGGTACTGGTCCCCCGAAGACGCGCTTCGCGGTCGAGTGCCCCCCCCGGCTGAACGAAGTGCGACACGTCGGCGATATGGACCCCCAGTCGCCAACCTCCGTCGTCAAGCCGATCGAGCGAGATCGCATCATCGAAGTCGCGTGCATCGGAGGGATCGATCGTGACAACGGTCAACCCGGTGAAATCAACACGTCCGGCAACGATTTCCTCGTCGAAGCCGGAGGCCGCCTCGCGAGCCGCCTCGAGCACTTCGTCAGGAAACTCGACCCTCAACCCGTATTCATGGACCACCGTCTGCTGGTCAACTCCGGGCTCGTCCCGTCGTCCCAGGACTTCGACCAGCACCCCCTCGCCCGATCGACTGCCATCGGGAAACGACAGCATCTCCAGAACGACCTGGTCACCCGGCCGAGCCCCTTTGGCGGCCGGATCGCCCACCGCAATCGGACCGTCGAACATCCGCCGATCGACCCGCACCCATCCCCGGTCATCACGTTCGAAGTAGCGACCGACAAACCTGGTCGTGGACCGTTCGAGCACCTCGACGACCTCGCCGCACTGCCCTCCTCCACCGCGACGACGGCCGAGCTTGCGGACCCGGACGACATCCCCATTCATCGCCCCGTGCATCTCGCTGGACCGAATGAACAACTCCAGCGGCGGCCCCCCGTCGTTTCGAGGTGGCAGCCGGAAGAAACCGGCACCCCGGGCGGTTCGTTGCACCGGCCCCTCGAAAATCGCCGGTCCGCCTGGCCCCCGTCGTCCCACTGCCGACTAGACCTCACTGTTCCCGGACGACGTGAGAGCAGGGCCCGAATCTCGGCCCTTATAGAACTTGCGCCCCAGCCGAGGCACGAAGGCCGTCCAGGCAGACTGCCGATTCGGATCGCTGTTGATCACATTCATCGCCTCGTTGATCCGAGCGTCGAGATTGTCGAGATGGTGCAGGGCGACCGCTTCAACGGTCATCGGCACCCTGGGACTCCCGGTTTCCAGAGATCCGTGATGACTGACGACCAAGTGCTTGAGCTTCAACAACAGGTCTGCGTCAAACTCCCGGCCGGTCCGGTCAACAAATTCGGACACCTTCGTCTCGAGCTCCTCCAGGATCAGCACGATGTGACCCAACAACTGGCCCTCGTCGGTGTAGGAGAAACTGCCCTCGATGGAGATCTCACGCACCTTGCCCAAATCGTGCAGGAAGACGCCAGCCAGAAGCAGATCACGATCCAGGAACGGATAGAGTTTCGAGATCTGGTCAGCCGCCTCCATCAGCGTGGAAACATGTTCCAGCAACCCGCCACGGAACGCGTGGTGAATCTTGACCCCGGCCACAGCACGGGTGAAAGCCTTGATCAACGGTTCGTCGTCCAGGAAACAGATCATCAGCTCCCGCAGGTCCTGGTTGCCGAGATTCCTCAACAACTCGTCGACCCGGGCCATTTGCCGTTCGGACGCCTCGCTGCGATCCTCCTCGAAATCGGACATCTCGATCGCTGCAGTGCTGACCGCATTGACCCGCGTCAGAATCGTCTGCAGCGCTCCCTGGTAAAGTTGCACCTTGCCTTCGACCCGGACAAAGTCCCCCGTGTCGAATCCCGCCACCGAATCCTCGGTGACATTCCACATCAAACCGTGAACCTCACCGGTGCGGTCCTTGAGATGTACCAACAGGAAAAGATCTCCGTTGCGGTTGGCTCGCAACTGCTTCTCCGTCAGCAGAAATATCTCGTCGACCGACTGGCCGTTGCGGAGATGTTCGACGAATTGGCGGGGCATGAGGTGCCACGGATCCAGAGGAACGGGGATCACCCGTAGGGGACAGGAGACGATTCTAGGCCTCAGCCAACTCGAACGACAGGCCACCACTCGCCCGGACCATCGCCGTGTCCCCCCCCGAGTCACTCTGCTAGAATTCCACTCTTGAACACCCGCCCCGAGGTCATGCGGCGGGTCACCCAAAGCAGGGATCAACAGGTCCGGGAGATCAGGCGTGCGCTGGAGCCAGACGTTTATTCCGACGATGAAGGAAATCCCGGCCGATGCCGAGATCCCCAGCCACCAGTTGATGCTCCGTGCCGGCCTGATCCGCCAGGTGATGGCCGGTGCCTACACCTACCTGCCACTGGGTTGGCGAGCGGTGCGAAAAGTCGAAGCGATCGTCCGCGAGGAAATGGAACGAGCCGGTGCAATTGAACTGTTCATGCCCGCGCTGTGCCCGGCCGAGCTGTGGGAACAGACCGGCCGGATCGACGATTACGGCAACGCCCTGATCAACTTCCCGCTCGTCCGCGGCGACCGGCAGGTCCGGGTCGTTCTTGGCCCGACACACGAGGAGGTCGTCACGGACCTGATGGCGCGTCAGATCAAAAGCTACAAGCAGCTGCCGATCACCGTCTTCCAGATCCAGACGAAATTTCGGAATGAGGAACGCCCCCGTTTCGGCGTAATGCGGACCAGCGAATTCCAGATGAAGGATGCCTACAGTTTCGGCACCGACCTCGATCAACTCAATGATGCCTACGAACAGATGTACCAGGCCTACCGCCGGATCTTCTCGCGGTGCGGCCTCGACTATCGGCCCGTCGAGGCCGAAAGTGGACCGATCGGCGGAGACGCGTCGCACGAGTTCATGGTGCCAGCAGAGAACGGTGAAGACGAAATCGTCCACTGCGACTCCTGTGGCTATGCCGCCAACACCGAACGGGCCGAGACCGGGAGGGGAGTCCCGGAGATCGCCGCACCTGCCGCAATGTCCGACCGTGCCCTGGTCGATACGCCCGAGGCCGGCAGCATCGAACAGGTCAGCCGCATGCTCGGCTGCGAACCGTCACAGATGATCAAGACCCTCATCTACTCCATCGACGACGAACCCGTGGCGGTGTTGGTACGAGGAGATCACGAGGCCAACGAAGCGAAGATCCGACGAGCCGTCGGAGCCACGACGATCGAACTGTCCGACCCCGAGACGATCACCCGCGTCACCGGTGCCCCGGTCGGTTTCGCCGGTCCCGTCGGCCTGGACTGTCCCCTGCTGGCCGACCACGATGTGGCTCAGATCACCGACGGCATCACCGGAGCCAACCAGGGCGATGCCCACCTCACCGGGGTCAACATCGGCCGCGACTACTCGCTGGACACCACACACGACCTGAGAATGGCCACCGCAGGCGACCCCTGTCCTCGCTGTGACGGATCGCTGGAACTCGCACGTGGAATCGAAGTCGGACACGTCTTCAAACTCGGGACCAAGTACTCCACCGCACTGTCGGCCGAATACCTCGACGAGAACGAGAACAAGCACCCGATGCTGATGGGTTGTTACGGGATCGGGATCAATCGCATCGTCGCCGCGCTCGCCGAAACCTCATTCGACGACAACGGATTGATCTGGCCACTCTCGATCTCGCCGTTCCAGGTGCTGGTGATTCCACTGAACATCACCGACGACGACGTGATGTCAGCCGCTGAGTCGATCTACGATCAACTCGGTACTGCCGGCTTCGACGTGCTGATGGACGAACGCAAGGCCCGCCCCGGATTCAAGTTCAAGGACGCCGACCTGATCGGGATCCCTCTGAGAGTCATCGTCGGCGGCAAAGGACTCGCCGACGGCGTCGTCGAGCTCAAGTGGCGGACCGATTCCGACGTCACCAGAATCCCGTTGGACCAAATCGTCGACACCGTCATCAATGAGCTCGCTGAAAGAACATCAGCCGAAAGCCAACAGGTGCCGGAGTAACTGCCACAGCTGGCAAGTGCGACACAACCTCCTTGTATCGCTGGTGTTACGCCCTCCGCATCTTCACCCTGTCTTGTCACGGGTCTAGAATCCATCGGGTCGTGTGTCCGAACCCGGGCGGATTCGTACAGGAGATCCGTGATGACGTTCGAGCCAACGGGGAACGCATTGTCGCTACAGCCACCCGTGCTGTGCGAATCGACGAATACCACAACCGTGGAATCCGGCGACGCTCTCTCACTTGGTGTGCTGCTGGAAGAGCTCGCTGCGGGGTCCGAGCAGTTGGCAATGATCCCGTTGTCGGAGCGGATCCGACTGGTCGAGGCCGTGCGGAAAAACGTGGTCCGCGTGTCCCGGGAGTGGGTCGACTGCTCCACAGCGATCAAGCAAAAAGAGCCGACTGATCACATCCGCAGCGAAGAGGTCCTGTCGGGTCCGGTAGCAACAGCCCGTTACCTGTTACTGCTCGGAAGGACTCTCCGGGAGATCAACACCACAGGCGGTCCTCGCCTGCCGGGTCGAATCTGTCGTGGGGCCGACGGTCGTTTGCTGGTGCCCGTGATGCCGGTCTCCGGACTGTTTGACCGCCTGGCCTTCATGGGCTTCCGAGCACGAGTCCGGATGCGAGCCGGCATTTCTCCGTCCACGCTGGCTGAGCACACCGCCGGCCGATTTCGGCGATCGCAATCGGCTCGGTCACCGCGGGTCACAGTGGTACTCGGCGCCGGCAACATCTCGAGTGTTCCGATACTCGACGTCTGCGACCGAATCTTCGCTCGCAGCGAAGCGGTGCTGTTGAAGCTGCACCCGCTGCACCGACCGCTCAAGCCGATCTTCAAGCGTTTGCTGGCCCCGTTGATCGACTACGGATGCCTACGGATCATCTCCGGCGACGCCGAGACCGGCAGCCGCGTGGTGACCCACCCGAGTGTCGACGCGATCCACATCACCGGCGGTGTCGAAACACATGACGCGATCGTCTGGGGCCCCCCTGGCCCTGAAAGCGACGAACGTCGCCGTTTCAACCAGCCTTTGCTCGAAAAAACGATCTCAGCCGAGTTGGGCAACGTCAGTCCCTGGATCATCATTCCCGGCCGATTCACCAAAGGGCAGTTGGAGTACCAGGCCGAAAACGTCGCCTCATCGGTCATCAACAATGCCGGATGCAACTGTGTGGCCACTCGGGTGCTAGTGACTTGGCGGGGCTGGCAACACCGTGAGCACTTCGTCGATCGCGTGGCCGAGGTGCTGAAGCAGGCCGAGCCTCGCGATGCCTGGTACCCGGGAGCCACCGAGCGTTTCGCAGACTTCTCCGGACAGAATCCGGATGGAGACCGACTCCGGGCAACGATGATGCGAGACATCGACCCGGGATCCGATTCACCCTTCTTCACTCGAGAACCCTTCACTTGTGTGCTGGCCGAGGTGGGCCTCGAGGCCGCGACACCCGAGGAATTCTGCCTCCGGGCTGCCGATTTCTGCAACAACACTCTGTGGGGCACTCTCAGTGCCACACTGACAATCCCGTCGAGCCTGCGACGAGGTCATGCCGCCCGGGACCGGCTCGATCGATGGGTTGCCACCCTGAGATATGGAATGGTCGGTATCAACCAGTGGGTTGGTCTCAGCTACATCCTGGCCAGCCCCCCCTGGGGCGGCCACCCTGACAGTTCCCGGGACGACGTCCAAAGCGGCAACGCACGGGTGCACAATACGTTCCTGCTGGACGGAGTCGACCAGGTGGTGTTCGACGGCCCTCTGACGACGTTTCCAAGACCATCCTGGTTTCCCAGCCACCGAAACCCCGAGCCGCTTTCGTGGGCCCTGCTGGACCTCTGCGCGAGGCCCGGCTGGAAGGCGCTCTGGCGATTGATTCGCTGCGCATGAACTGAGCCCACATGACCGCTGCACCGAGACCTCCGGGCCTGGAGGACACATCCATGGCACGCCCGAGAACACGACTGACAGACCGCTGGGTGCTGATCACCGGAGCCGGTCACGGCCTGGGCCGTGCGCTGGCCGGTGCATTCGCCGACGCCGGGTGCCGAATCATCGTGACTGACAGTGATCCGTCGCGAATCGGCATGACAACCGGATGGCTGAGTCGCCGTGGCAACACGGTGATGGGACTCGAAATGGATGTGACCTGTCCGAAGAGCGTTGAACGGGCACGACGCGAGGTGATGACCCGAGCGGGTGCTCTCGACGTGCTGGTCAACAACGCCGGAATCGTCCGCGGCGGCCTGTTCACCAGCGTCCCCGTCAACGAGCACCTGGCCACGATCGAGGTCAATACACATGGCCCGATTCGGGTCACGCACGCCTTCCTTCCGGTTGTCCTCGACTCACCGATTGCCCATCTGGTCAACATCGTCAGTGCCTCCGGCCTGATCGGTCTGCCCGGTGCCTCGACGTACGCCGCCAGCAAGTGGGCCCTCCTGGGTTTCACCGAATCGCTCCGAGAAGAACTGCGACACACCGGACACCGGCATGCGGGCGTCACCGCCGTCTGTCCGAGCTATATCTCCACCGGGATGTTCTCTGGAGTCCGACCGCCTCGGTTCACTCGACTGCTCACCCCCGCCGAGGTCGCCCGCCAGGTGGTTCGGGCCGTTCTTGCCGGCCGGCCGACCTTGATGTTGCCACGAGCCGTCAGCCTGATCCCGCTCTCGAGGGCCCTTCTTCCAGACCGCTGGTCTCAGAAGCTGGGAGACTGGGCCGGAATCCACACCGGCATGGCCGACTGGCTGGGCCCCGATGGTGCGGAGAACCCGACCGTGCAAAATCCCGCCGGGTCCTCCGGCCAGACGATCGGTACGTTGGAGCGCACCGACTCGACCGAACCGGCAGTGGCCACCGGGTCTTGAAGTTCATAGATAGAGTGCTGAAGATATGCCGGTTCGAACACCCGTGCGGACCGGGTGGCTTTGGATTTGTCCCCGCTGTTTGAGGCACACGATGACCATCTCCCGCCCGGGCCACCTGGCCGTCCAACTGCTTCTGGTTGCCATCGTGGCGGCCACCGATCTGTTCGCTGCCACCCGGCCCAACATCGTGTTCATCTTCACCGACGATCACGCCGCACACGCACTGTCATGTTACGGATCGAAGATCAACAAGACCCCGCAACTTGATCGCCTGGCCAAGGAAGGCATGCTCTTCCGCAACTGTTTTTGCACCAATTCGATCTGCGGTCCCAGCCGGGCCGTGATCCTGACCGGCAAGCACAGCCACCTCAACGGTGTCATTGACAACCGGAGACGATTCGACGGTGGTCAGCAAACCTTCTCCAAGCTGTTGCAGAAGTCCGGCTACCAAACCGCGATGATCGGCAAATGGCACCTGAAAAGCCTGCCGACCGGATTCGACTTTCACGAGGTGCTGATCGGCCAGGGGCCCTATTACAACCCGCCGATGATCCGCAACGGAAGACGGGTCAAGCACACCGGTTATACGACCGACATCATCACCGACATCGCACTGAAGTTCCTGAAGACTCGAGACGCCAAGAAGCCCTTCATGCTGATGTTCCAGCACAAGGCCCCGCACCGGAACTGGCAACCGGGCCCCAAGCACCTGGCACTCTATGACAACGTCAAGATCCCCGAACCCGACAACCTCTTCGACAACTACGTCGGCCGAGGCACCGCTGCTCGAACACAGGACATGTCGATCGCTCGCACGATGACACCGAATGACCTGAAACTGGTTCCCCCTCGGAACTTGACTCCGGAACAACTCAAGACCTGGAACGCGGCCTACGGCCCCAAGAACGCCGCATTCCGAAAAGCCAAGCTCAAGGGCAAGGACCTGGTCCGCTGGAAGTATCAGCGGTACATCAAGGATTACCTCCGGTGCATCGCCAGCGTCGACGACAACGTCGGCCGGGTCCTGGATTACCTCGACCAGGCCGGTCTGGCCAAGAACACCATCGTGATCTATTCCTCCGACCAGGGCTTCTACCTGGGCGACCACGGATGGTTCGACAAGCGGTTCATGTACGAGGAGAGCTACCGGATGCCGTTGATGGTCCGCTGGCCCGGGCACATCGCTCCCGGCAGCATCAACACTGACCTGGTCAGCAACCTGGACTTCGCCCAGACGTTTCTCGACCTGGCCGACACGGACATCCCCTCCGACATGCAGGGCCTGAGCCTCCGTCCGCTGTTCTCCGGCCAGACGCCCTCCAACTGGCGTAAGTCACTCTTCTACCAGTACTACGAGTTCCCCGGCCCCCACAGCGTGCGGCGTCACATGGGCGTCCGTGACGCGCGTTACAAGCTGATGCATTTCTACAACCTGGACGAATGGGAACTCTACGATCTCCAGCAGGACCCTCGCGAGATGCGCAGCGTCTACGGTTCGCCCGAATACGCAGCGGTCACCAAGCGGCTCAAGGGCGAATTGAAACGGCTCCGCCGGCACTACCGCGTGCCCGACGACAGCGGAAGCGTTTCCCGGGACGGAAAGCCAAAGAAGCCGCTCAAGCGGAAGAGGTCCAAGTCCCGTAAGAAAAAGCAGTCGTCGGCAGAACCGGCAGGACAGCGAGCGGTGACCGGGAGCTGAGCAGAGTATGCTGTCATTCGTGCTGGCCTGTGTGGTCCCACCGATGCTGCTGTCGGTCACGGCAACCGGCCTGCTCCGGAAGTGGGCGCCGGCCTGGGGACTGGTCGATCGTCCCGGCCCCAGGAAGGTCCACGAAACGGTCACCCCGATGGGTGGCGGCATCGCCGTGTGGTTCTCGGTTGTCACACCGCTGGCAGCGGTGACGCTGGTCGCCTGCAACCTGGTCCCGGGCCTGTCACTGAATGACCTGCTGCCGGCGGCCGTCGCCACCGAACTGGATCTCACCAATCTGAACGCACGCCTGGGCTTGCTGTGGGGAATCCTGGGAGGAGCCACGCTGCTGGGGATCGTCGGCCTGATCGACGATTTCCGCAACCTGCCGTGGGGACCACGGCTGGCCGTCCAGGGACTCGTCGCAGCGGGCCTGGTGTTCGGTGGTGTCCGTGGGACACTGTTTGCCCCCAGTCCTCTGGTCGGTGGCCTGGCAACGGTGCTGTGGATCCTGGTCCTGGTCAACGCCTTCAACTTTCTCGACAACATGGACGGGCTCTCGCCGGGCATCGCCCTGATCGCCGCGTCTCTATTCGCCTTCATGATGCTGACCGGAACCCCCAGGTCTCACTGGTTGGTCGCCGGTGTCTTGCTGGTTCTATCCGGAGCTCTCGCAGGATTTCTCTTCCACAACTGGCCGCCAGCCAAGATCTTTCTGGGAGATGCCGGCAGTTATTTCATTGGCCTGTTGTTGGCGACATGGACCGTCGTGGGAACCTTCTACGAGGCCGGAACCGGGTCAACCGGCCGACACGTGATCCTGGCCCCCCTGTTCGTCCTGGCCATCCCGCTTTACGACTTCACCAGCGTGATGCTGATCCGTCTGAAACGCGGTCAGAGTCCATTTCAGCCCGACAAGAATCACTTTTCCCACCGGCTGGTCGACCTGGGATTCAGTCGGCGAAACGCAGTCCTGGTGATTCACCTGGCTACACTGGTGACCGGCCTGGGGGGGGTGCTGCTGTACCAGGTCTCCGACTGGCTGGCGGCCCTGATGATCCTGGCATTGGTCGCCTGCGTGCTGAGCCTTTTCGCGATTCTCGAAACCGTCGGCCGCAGGATCCAGGCCGACCACCTCTCCGACCCGATCCCCGACGAACGCGAAAACGGCGAGGGCCAAGATGCCTGAGAGGTCTCTCCCGACCGCGGCATCCGACGTCCCGGAACAGTCACCGGCCTGGCTGGGCATCGCGGTGGGCCTGCTGGTGACTCGCTGGCTGATGCCAGCCGAATCGACCGCATCGGGGGCCACGCTGTGGCTGGTCGCCGGCTGGCTGCTGCTGGCAATGATCTGGAGCCTGTCGCGCCTGAGACGGTGGCCGCTCTCCCCGCTGCGACTGGACCGCAGCGATCTCGCGGTCACATTGCTGGTGACTCCGCAGATCGTTTCGGCCACCTGGCTGATTGCCACCGGAGATGGCAACGGCCGGGCCGCCACCAACATGGTGTGCGAATGGATCTCTCTGCTGCTGGCCTTCGTTCTGGTCAGAAGATGGTTCTCCAAACCCGCCGACTACCATGCCCTGACCCGTGTCGCCCTGGCCGTCGTGGTTTCGCTGTCGGCCCTGGGCATCTGGCAGCACCACGTCGGCTATCGCCGAGCCATCACTTCGTTCCAGGCCCTCCAGGATGAACTCGACACGGCTGTCCGGTCTCGGGACATCTCCACCGCTCGTCGATTGCGAGCCGAACTGGCCGCCGCTGGAATTCCGCTCGAAGGCCCTGCCAGGCAACTCTGGGAACGCCGTCTTCGCGACAGTCGCGAGCCCTACGCCCTGTTCGCCCTCGCCAATTCGCTCGGCGGTCTCCTGGCCGCACTGCTGATCTACGGCCTGGGCCTGCTGCCGGCCTGGAAACACTCTGCCTGGCCAGAGCCGAACCGAGGAGGATTCTTCAGCCGCTTGTCGCCTGCCACGATATTCCTCGTGACCGGATTCCTACTGATCTCCTACTGCCTGCTGTTGACCAAGAGTCGCACGGCCTGGGTGGGCTTCGCGGCCGGTGGCGTGCTGCTGGTGGGAGGACGGGCACTGCGATGGGTGAAGGAACGTCCCGGCCGCGTCACGCTGGGAGCCTCCGTCCCGGTGCTGCTGGTGGTGGCCGCCTTCTGGACCGGAGGAATTGACCGCGAGGTCTTCACCGAAGCACCCAAGTCGCTGTCCTACCGGTTCGAATACTGGAAGGGCACCCTGGGAGTGATCGCCGACCGCCCTCTGATGGGTACCGGTCCGGGGAACTTCCGCCAACACTACCTGGCACACAAGCTCGAGGAGTCGAGTGAAGAGATCAGCGACCCACACAATTTTCTCCTGGAAGCCACCGCCACCGCCGGGCTGATCGGACTGGCCGGACTGGTCGCGTGCATCGGCCTGATCCTGACTGGTGGCCGCCAACGCAAAACCGCACCGTCTGCCAACGCCGGTGAGCAGGGGGGCCGGGACGCCCCGTCCGGAATCATCGCTCTGGGGGGTGTCTTCGGGTTCGTACTGGCAATGGTACCGGGCTGGCTGCTGGAAGGTGGCCTCGACACACGGCTGGCCTTCGTGGCAGCGGGCTTCATCGTGTCCTGGACAGGCCTGCCCGCTGCGTGCCCCGATCCAACGATTCAACGGCGGGCGACCCTGGCTGCACTGGTCGCCTTGCTGGTCCACCTTCTGGGAGCCGGTGGGTTCAGTCGACCGGCGTTGATGCAACTTGCGCTGTTGCTGGTGATCGGTTGGCGACCGTGGCCCAGCCGCGTACACGTCTCCAACACGGCACCGGGGCCCGCTCGACTCGCTGTGATCGGTTGTGGAGTCGGGTTGTTGCTCGTGGCGCTGCTTGCCGTGAACCCGGTCTTCGAGAACTCGGTCGCCGTCCAGCAAGCCGACAACGCCCTGCTGTTGAGAGGTCGCCCGGGTGAAGCGGCTCGACTGCTCCACCACGCCCAGCAGGTCGACCAGCTCGACCCGGCTCCTTCCCGAAAACTGGCCCAGCTCAGGATCCAACAGGCCGGCAGAGACGCGGCCTCTGAGGAGGTCTTCGACCAGGCCATCCGCGCCGCCACCGAAACCAGCCTTCGCGATCCCCACAACTGGATTTCCGCTCACGACCGGGCTCGGGCTGTGCGACGGAAATGGCAACGCCATCGCGATGATGGTGTTGTCCGGCAAGAGATGATCGACTGGGGCAAAGCAGCCGTTGACCGTTATCCGAGCAACCCTCGTTTGCACGCCTGGCTGGCCGAGACATTGGCTGAAACCGGCCGGGCCTCCCAAGCAGCCCGAGAGGCGCGGCAGACGATCCGATTGCACCAGTTGCTTCAGTCTCGGGGTCACGTCGACAAACTGCTGAGCAGCGAACGGCTCTCGCAAATGCAGTCGCTGGTGCAAGCGGCAGACGAGTCGGGAAGTTTGCCCCAAGGCCGCAATTGACCGACTCGAAAACTCCGACCTAGAATGGCAAGCCGGTGTGGACGACGGTCATTGCGGGGCAACCGAAAAAACAGACTTTTGTCCTGACTCTCGCGGTTCATCTGGTCGATTCGGTGGAAAGTGGGAATCGTTCCCGCGGATCCGCTCGGTCGGCACCTTTTCCAGAGGTTCACATGCGCATCGCCGCTGTCATTCTGACTTTCCTCGCCGCCACAGGGGGGCTGTTTTTCGCAGCGAAGTCCTGGCGTGAAGCGACGTCCGTGACCGTCCGTCCCGACGACCAGACCTCATTGCCGACGCCCTCCAAAAACGGTCCGCACCCCAATGCCGTACTGGTCGGCGGCGGCGAATACGATTTCGGGATCATGGAGCAAGGGCAGGAATCCGAACACATTTTCATCATTCGCAACGACGGCAAAGCTCCGCTGCAGCTGGCGGCCAACTACAAGGGAGCCAACACGTGTGAGTGCACGGTGGGCAAACTCTCCCGCGACGTGATCCCGCCTGGTGAAACGGTGGAAGTCACCGTGGCGTGGGGAATCAAGAAAACGGCGATCGGCTTCGCTCACTCGGCAAGAATCCGCACCAATGACCCCGAGCACGTCACGATCCCGCTGCTGATCAAGGGAGTGATCGGACGCCGCGCCGTGATCAAGCCCTCGGAGAACTGGTCGGTGGGACAAATCGGCACCAACGCCACTGTCGATGTCGATTTGACTCTGCACAGCGAGATTGCCGAACAGTTCAAGTTGCTGAAGATCGAGAATCCCACCGGAAAACTGGTATTCAAGAGCCGTCCAATGAACGGGGAAGAGCTCGACGCCCTGGCCGCGGCCAGCAGCGCCTCTCCTGACGACAAGGAGAAAATCTCCAAGGTGACCACCAGGTTGAAGGCGGGGAACAACCGACCACTGCCCAAGTCCGGCTACAAGATCACTGCCACCGTCGACGCCACCAAGCTCGCCGACGGCCCGTTCCGAGAAACCCTCACCTTCCACACCGACCTCGCCGAAGACCACACGATCAGCTTCCACCTCACAGGCAGCCGCTCGGGACTGCTCGAGTTCATGAAAGCGAAAGGTGCGGATTGGAACAGCGATCGGTTGCTGTTGAGACTGGGGACATTCTCGGCTGCCAAAGGCAAGTCCGTGCGGATTCCCATGTTGGTCAAGGACGTCTCCGGCGACGGAAAAATCCGGGTCCGCGGCACCCGCCCCAAGTTCATGTCCGTCGAGCTGGAACGTGACCTCGACTTCCCCGCCAAGAACAACCGACGCTACTGGATGACCTTGACCATTCCCAAGGGGGAGCCACCAGTCGCACTGATCAATCGCCAGAAGGGCGAAGTGGAAATCGAGTTCGACGGCGAGAAGAAGCGGTTGATGCGATTTTTCGTCGGATTCGTCTCGCGTTAGCTCTCCCGAGCGGCTCCTCCCGGCTCCCTGTTCCTTGACCGACCGATCATGCCACGCTGGGCCACACCGTTTTTGGTCGCTCTGGCAATCTCCGCCATCCTGGCGGGATGGTTCTGGCCGATCGACAAGCCTGAACCAGGCTCCTCAGGCAAACCTCCCTCGGACTCCGCAGAACCGTTACTCGAAAACTGGTCCCCCGATGACCTGACCCTGGTCTTCTCGGGACAGCAACACGGTTACCTCGAACCGTGTGGATGTTCAGAGACCCAGTCGGGCGGATTTTCGCGTCGTGCGGACCTGCTTCGTCAGATGGACCGAAGAGGCTTCCGGCCGGTGGCCTTTGATCTGGGCGGGCTGGTCCAGCGACGTCGTGAACAGAGTCGGCTGAAATATCAGACGATGCTCGCCGCGTTGGGTGAGATGTCCTACTCAGCGGTGGGGGTCGGACCCGAAGACCTGGCCTTGGGAGCCGACTTCCTACTCTCACAGGGACAGACCGAGGACAGCGATTCGCCGGCTGGGCCAGCCCGTCCGCATCTGCTGGCGGCCAACCTTCGACTGTTCGACAGCGACGACCTGCCCGGCGCGCCGGTCGCCAGCCGCCTGGTGGCTTCCGGTGACCACACCATCGGAGTCACCGCCATCCTGGATCCCCAACTGGGTGGACAACTCGAGGCCGCCGGTGTCCTCGCAGACGTGACCATCCGCCCGCCCGAGGACGTGTTGCCGGGCGTGCTCGATTCTCTGACCCGGGACGGAGCCACCATCCTGGTGCTGCTCTCCCACGCGAGTGTCGACACATCCCTGGAACTCGCCCGGAGGTTCCCTCGACTGGACCTGGTCGTCAGTGCCGGGGGGCCTGAAGATCCGCTGACAGACAATCCCCGTCGGATCGGCACCACCACCGTGGTCACCGTTGGCCAGAAGGGGAAGTACGCCGGGGTCGTCGGAATCAACAGTCCATCGCGGCCGTCCCGAATCCGCTTCGAACTCGTCAACCTGGACAACCAGCGGTTTGCCGATCACCCGAAGATGACCGAAGTGATGCGGACCTATCAGCAAACGCTCGAACAACTCGACCTCGCCGCTTCGATGCTGCCGATCGCAACCAGTGGAAACCGGAAGTTCCTCGGCTCGGCTCGATGTGGCGAATGCCATACCAAGGCGTTGTCCAAGTGGCAGGACACTCCGCATGCACACGCCTTCGAGAGCCTGTCGACGGGTCGCGACGGACAGGAGCACGACTGGGTGCCCCGCACGTTCGATGCCGAATGTCTCAGCTGCCACGTCACCGGCTGGGAACCCCAGAAGGCACTGCCCTACAAGAGCGGTTACGTCGACCGCCAGACGTCGTCACACCTGCTGGGCAACGGATGCGAAAACTGCCACGGCCCGGGCAGCCGTCACGTCGAACTGGTCGAGGCCGGCCAGGTCGAGAAGTCACTGGCCGAGGTCCGCGTGACACTCGAACAGGCCCGCCGCCAACTCTGCATCTCCTGCCACGATCTCGACAACAGTCCCACGTTCAACTTCGACACCTACTGGCCCCGAATCACACATCCCGGACGAGACTGACACGTGACCATAGACGTTCCCACTCGCATACAGTTCCTGACCGAGGACCACGTGCTGTCCCTGGGATGGGCCGACGGACAATCCTACCGGATCCCGTTCCGGGCACTCCGGCAATTGTGTCCGTGTGCTTCGTGCGTCAGTGAGGTGACCGGGGAACGAGTGCTCGACCCTGAATCGGTGCCCGACGACATCCGCCCCACTGCCGTCGATTACAGCGGCAGTTACGCGTTGAAGATCACCTGGAATGACACCCACGACACCGGGCTGTTCACCTGGGAATACCTCAACGAAATCGGCACGGCAATCGAACGCTACGAGACCGAAGATGGCGATTGAAGTCGAGTTGAAGTTTCCGCTGCTGCCCGGGGCGATGACGGTCGAACAAGTCACCGACCGGCTGGAGGCCATCGGTGCCCGGCCGATGCCGTCCCGGCACCAAAACGACCACTACTACGCCCATCCCGATCGTGACTTCGCCCAGACCGATGAAGCTCTGCGAATCCGCGAGGATGAGCATCGGATCCAACTGACCTACAAGGGGCCCCTGATCGACGAGGTGGCCAAGACACGCCGCGAGTTGGAGATCGGGATCGATTCGGCCGAGATCGCTGCCGAGATCCTCGAGTCACTCGGGTTTCGCCCTGTGCGAGTCGTCGCCAAGCAACGCAAGCCATTTGAGCTCTCGTGGCAGGGAATCTCTGTCGAAGCGGTGATCGACCAGGTCGAGGGCCTGGGCGACTTTGTGGAGCTCGAGACGATCAGCGATACCGATTCTCACCAAGCGGCACGAGATCACTTGCTGGCCCTGGCCACCAAACTGGGGCTCGAGCAGAGCGAACGTCGAAGTTACCTGTGCCTGCTGCTGGCCGGCGAGACCGGGCCAACCTGAGTCGATGACCAGTTCGAGGTGTAAAACGGTTTTTTGCAAGACTGGCGTTGAAAACTGACGGGCAAGAGGCGAGGATCCACGTTCCGGTGCGGGATGTCGCCGGTCGCTTATTGCGTGCCGACATTGCGATGGAATCTGGCCGCGCCGCGGGACAACGGAGTGAGGACCCCATGGCTAAGAAGACCAAGACACGGAAGAAATCTGCCGCCGAGACCCCCGCGGGCATGCTCGACAACGCCGTCGGACAGATTGAGCAGGCCTTCGGCCCCGGCTCGATCATGAAACTCTCCGACGCCACGACACACAAGATCGAAGGCATCGGAACCGGCGCCCTCTCGCTCGACCTGGCCCTGGGAGGCCAGGGCATGCCCCGAGGACGAATCGTCGAACTCTACGGCCCGGAATCCAGCGGCAAGACAACCCTTGCTCTTCACGTGATTGCCAACACCCAGAAATCTCAGGGCATTGCGGCCTTCATCGATGCCGAACACGCACTCGATCCCTCCTGGGCCAAGAAACTCGGCGTCAATCTCGAAGAGCTTCTCGTCAGCCAGCCGACATTCGGCGAAGAGGGCCTGCAGATCGCCGAGATGCTGATCAAATCGAACGCTGTCGATTTGATCGTCATCGATTCGGTCGCGGCCCTGGTGCCCAAGGCAGAACTCGATGGAGAAATCGGTGATACCCATGTCGGGCTCCAGGCGAGGATGATGAGTCAGGCGATGCGAAAGTTGACCGGAGCCATCTCCAAGAGCAAGAGCTGCGTGATCTTCATCAACCAGATCCGCGAAAAGATCGGCGTGATGTTCGGCAGCCCCGAGACGACGCCAGGCGGTCGAGCCCTGAAGTTCTACAGTTCGGCACGGGTCGATGTTCGTCGGATCGCCACGCTCAAGGACGGCGACCTCCCCATCGGCATCCGCATGAAGGCCCGCGTGGTCAAGAACAAGGTCGCTCCACCATTTCGGATCGCCGAGTTCGACATGCTCAGTTCCTGCGGCATCAGCCTCGAAGCCGATGTCCTCGACATGGCCGTCGAAGACCGTATCGTCCAGCGAAGCGGCAGTTGGTTCAGTTACGGAGACACTCGCCTGGGCCAAGGCCGTGAAAAGGCTCGCCTCTGGCTCGTGGAAAATCCCGACATGCTCGAGGAAATCCGCGACAAGGTGCTCGTCGCCCGTGGCTTTGGTCCCGAGACCGAACAGCAAGCCGAGCCTGAAGTCACCGACGCTGCAGACGCTGCTGAAACGGCCGAATCTCCGCCGGCGACCGAGTTGCCTCAGGCAGAGGTGGCCTAACTGCGGATGGTCTTGGCCATCGCTGTTGCAGCCGGTTGATCGTATCGAAACACCGATACCCCGCCTGGCGAGGTCTCCAGATCGATTTCCCGACCGGAGGGCGACGCTTTGTCCCGGATTCTTTCGAGTTTCCCCGAGCCGTCGTCGTCAGCGGAATCGGTCCTGGAAGCCGAGCCGCCGGTGCGTTTATCGCAGGTCGGCGATTTCATCGGACTCATCGCAGACCAGACGGCCGTAACTCCCGCAGAATTCTGCCGCGAGGTCAATTCCCGCCGGGACAGCGTATCGCGTAAACTGCTCGATGAGCGCCGGTGACACTCGCCCCCTGGCCGGTATCCCGCCGCTCCCCGCACACTCTCCCATTCCTCAATTCAACCGATACGTCCCCGATGAAAACCGACGAAATCCGCGAGCGGTACCTCGCGTTCTTCGAGTCCAAGGGTCACACCCGCCGCCCGACCGATGTGCTGGTCCCCCCCGACGACCCGACCGTGCTGTTCACGCCGGCAGGAATGAACCAGTTCAAGAACCAGTTCCTGGGCGTCGGTCCACTGGACTTCACCCGGGCCGCGACCTGCCAGATGTGCCTGAGAACCGGCGACATCGGCAACGTCGGTGTAACCGCCTACCACCACACCTTTTTCGAGATGCTGGGAAACTTCTCGTTCGGAGATTATTTCAAGACCGAGGCCATTCAATGGGCTTGGGAGTTCCTGACCGGGGCCGACTGGATGTCCCTGGACCCCGACCGGCTCAGTGCCACCGTCTTCCTGGACGACGACGAGGCATACCGAACATGGCACGACGAAATCGGCCTGCCCGAATCGCGAATCCGGCGGGACGACGAACACGAGAACTTCTGGCCGGCTGGTTCACCGACCAACGGTCCGGACGGAGTCTGCGGACCTTGCAGCGAGATCTTTTATGACACCGGTGAGGGCGAGCCGGTGGAGATCTGGAACCTGGTCTTTACCCAGTTCAATCGGGTTGGCAACCCTCCCGACAACCTCCGACCGCTGCCCTCCAAGAACATCGATACCGGAATGGGCCTGGAGCGGATGGCCGCGGTGATGCAGGCGGTCCGCAGCAACTTCGAGATCGACAGCCTTCGCCCCTTGTGCGAGGCCGCCGGCGAGGTGGTGGGTGCCGACTATTCCTTCGATGGAGAACACGGTCGGCCACTGCGACGAATCGCCGACCACGCCCGCGCTGTCACGTTCTGCATCCACGAGGGCGTCGAACCCGGCAACGACAAGCAAAGTTACGTCGTACGACAGTTGCTGCGGCGGGCGATGCTGGAAGGATACCTGCTGGGGCAACATGCGCCGTTCCTGCACCAACTGGTCCCGGCGGTCGTCACCGCGATGAAAGCGGCTTACCCCGACCTCGTCCAGTCAGCCGACCCGGTCGCCAACGTGATCCTCGAAGAGGAGAACCAGTTCCTGGACATCGTTGAACGGGGAGTGGGGAAATTCGAGAAGCTGGCAGCTGCCGCCGGATCGGAGGGTCGGGACCAGATCACCGGCGACGAAGCCTTCGATCTGCACCAGACCGATGGCTTTCTCGTGGAGTTGACCGAGGCCCTGGCCGCACGATCGGGCATGACCGTCGACCGCGATCAGTTTGATGCCCGGATGAAACAGCACATGGCCGGAAGCGGGTCCGGCGCGTTCCTTGACAGCGTGATGGCTGCCGGCCCACTCGATGAACTCCGCAACCGAATCGGTGGCACCGAGTTTCTCGGTTACGACACAACCGAGGAGACAGTGCGAATCGAGGGTGTGATTGCCGCTGGCGAACTGGTGGCGACATGGTCGGAAACCGGTGAGACAGCCACCGCGGCCGTGGTGCTCGACCAGACACCGTTCTACGGAGAAGCCGGCGGGCAGGTGGGTGACATCGGCCAGTTGACCGGCGACGGGGTCGTCTTCAACATCACCGACACGCAACGCGACGGTGAACTGCTGCTGCACATCGGCCACCTCGAATCCGGAGTTCTTTCTTCGGGCGACCAGCTCACCGCCAGTGTCGACTCCCTGCGACGGTCGGGCATTCGCCGAGCCCACTCTGCCACACACCTGCTGCATCACGCGCTGCACATTGTGCTCGGCCAAAACGCCATGCAACGCGGCTCGAAGGTCGAACGCGACGCTCTTCGGTTCGACTTCGCACACAAACAACCCGTGACGGCCGAGGAGATCCGTCGCATCGAAGACGAAATCAATGCCCGTGTGGCCGAAGGTGCCTCGGTCACGACGGAGATCATGGCCCTGGAAGACGCTCGCCAGGCCGGAGCAATGGCCCTGTTCGGCGAAAAGTACCCCGACGATGTGCGAGTGGTACAAATGGGGGAATTCAGCACCGAACTGTGTGGCGGCACTCACCTCTCGAACACCGGCCAGGTTGGCCTCTGCCGCGTCGTCTCCGAAGAACCGGTGGCCAAGGGCGTACGGCGGATCTCGGCACTCACCGGTCCCAGGGCACTCGAACAAATCCGACACACCGAGTCGATCGTCAAGGAACTCACCATCGCGATGAAGGCGCCGGCCGAGGACCTGCTGGGACGGATCGAATCGTTGCAGGAGGAACTCAAGGACACCCAGAAGCAACTTCAGCAGCACAGCCGTTCGGCGATCGCCGGGACGGCCGACACGCTGATCGACGGAGCCGAGGTGATTGACGGAGTGCGGATCGTGGCTCACCGGGCCGAGGGTGTCGACCGTGAGGGACTTCGGGACTTCGCTGACCAGCTTCGAGACAAGGCGTCACCGGTGGCACTGATCGTCGCGGCTGAGGTGGATGGCAAGGTCGCCCTGACCGCTGCCGTCAGCCGCGAACTGATCGACCGGGGACTCAACGCCGGCGAGTGTGTTCGTGCCGCAGCCCAGGTGGTCGGAGGCGGAGGAGGTGGTCGGCCGGATCTGGCCGAAGCCGGTGGCAAGGACCCGGGTCGTATCGACGAGGCACTGGAAGCAGGAGTGGCGGTCTATCGCGCGACACTCTCCTGATGGATGGCACTAGACCAACGCCACGCCTCGACGCTTCAGTTCGCTCATTATCGTGTCGACCAGTTCGTTCACCTCGCCCGGTCCGAGATCACCGCTGGCTGAGGCAACCGGCTGACTGCCAACCGGATTCGCACCACAACCGTGTTCGGCCAACAGCCCCTGCAGTTTGCCGCTGAGCGATTCCAGATCACTGACAAGCGTGGGCGTTTGCGGCTGACGCCCTTGGCCCATGTGGAAACCTCGCAGAGAAGCTCCCAACCGAAAACCGTCGGGGAATTCGGGCCCCTGGATCATCGTGTCGAACAGCGTTACCAGGCCGTATTGAACCCGTCGCGCCTCCTCCAGATTTCCGGCCATGGTCAGTTCGTAGAGCTTGCGAGTGACCTCGGGCACGACCCCGGAACTGGCGTTGGTTCCACCGTCACATCCGGCCAACAGCATCGGCATCAACGACGCATCCCAGCCAGTCATGAACGAGAACTCGGGCCGGAGCGGCCGGACGGCCTGGATCATCCGAATCATGTGTGGCAGATCACCGCTGGAGTCCTTGATCGCCACCACTTTCTCGCACTCTTCAGCCAACCGGCAGACGGTTGGCACGTCAATCGGAGAAGCGAACATCGGGATGTTGTACAGCGTGACATCGACCGGTGTGTTGCGGGCAATCTCTCGGAAGTAAGCGTAGACCGCCTCGGGGCCAAGCCGGTAATAAAATGGCGCGACAATCGCGACGGCACGAACTCCCAATTCGTGGTAGTACTCGCAGGCGGCCACCGTCTCACGAACATTCGCCTCGGCCGCTCCTGCCAGGATTGGCACTCGCCCGTCAACCTGGTCGGCGATGATCTCCACGATCCGACGCCGTTCCTCAACCGTGAAACGGGTGAATTCCCCGGTCGATCCGTTGGGATAGAGACCGTGCACGCCGCGATCGATCAACCAATCGACATATCGCCGCAATTCGGATTCGTTGATCTCACCCCGCTGGTCCAGCGGAACGAGGTTGGGAGTGAAGATCCCTGTCAGTCTGCTCATGGTTCACTCGATCAAAGATCGTTTCGGGAAAAGCTGCGGAACGAGATGGTTCGAGCCTAACCGAAGACACGGCGAACCGGGGACACTGGATGGAGTGAGACCGGGGAAACTCGGCAAGCCGGGCCGGTTGGGACGAGCTTGACGGCTGGACCGGTCGTAGGTCCTGGACCCGATTGCGAAGGTTCACACTTCCGGAGCGGGCCCAGAGATCACGGCCTCGTCACCACTCGCATCACCAGCACCCCCGATCGGAACACGGCCCAGCAGACGGGGAACCGCGACAGCCACAGCCACGCCAGCCGGAAGGCAGAGCCACACCGGCACGCCCCACCCGATCGGGATGTAGCCGACAAGCAGCGATGCGACGGCAACGGCAAACGCGTAGGGAGCCTGTGTGCCGACATGATCGAGATGATCGCAACCGGCGGCAGCCGAAGAGAGAACCGTGGTATCGGAGATCGGCGAGCAATGATCACCGAAAATGGCCCCGGCCAGCACCGCACCGAGCGTCCCCAGCAGAATGGGATCGTCGGGGACCGGTGTTCCCATCAATTCCCAGGCAATCCGCACCGAGACCGGGATCAACAAGGCCATCGTCGAAAAGGAACTGCCGGTGGCCAAGGCAATAGCCGCTGCGAGCACAAACGAGATCGCCGGCATCCATTCGGGCGGGAGTTGCCTTCCTGTCACCTCGACCAGGTAATCGGCGGTCCCCAGGGCTCCCTGGTCGCACACGGCCCCCAGCCCCCAGGCCAGCACCAGGACCCAGAGGGCCTGAAACATGCTGCCTCCTCCACGGACCCAGCCCACGAGAGACTGTCTGAATGAAATCGCTCCGGTCCCCCAGGTCATCAACAAGCTCGAGAGCGACGCGAGCAACGACGCCCAGAGCATCACCCACAACACCGCGTCGCTCCCGAGAATGGCCAGCCCTCCCACCAGGCCACCCACCAGGCTTGCCAGCGGCACTACGGCATTGATGATCAACCCGCGGCGGTGGATGTCACCAGGAATCTCGTCCATCGCCGGGGGAGCGCTGCTGCCGGTTCGAACCACCTCGCCGGTGGAAACCGCCCGCTGTTCGGCAACGGCCATCGGACCGAAATCACGGCCGGTCCGTGCCACTGTCCAGACAAAGACCAGGAGCAGGACCGAATAGAACCGGTAGGGAATCGTCTGCAGGAACAGTCCGTAGGCATCAACGTCCTGGCCCAGTTTCGAGAAGACATCGCCAATCAAGTTCACCTCGTAGCCAACCCATGTCGAGATCATGGCCAGACCCGCGACGGGAGCGGCCGTGGAATCGATCAGGAAGGCCAGTTTCTCCCGCGAAATTCTCAGGCGATCGGTGATCGGCCGCATCGACGTCCCCACCACAAGCGTGTTGGCGTAATCGTCGAAGAAGATCGCCAGACCAAGCCCACAGGTCAGTTGTTGTCCGTGTCGCCGGTCACGTCCGGGCCGGATCAACCGGGAGATCACAGCCTGCATGGATCCGTTGCGGGTGATAACTCCAATCGTTGTTCCCAGCAGGGTGGTAAACAGCAGGATCACGGCGTGTTCACGGAAATTGTCCGAATCCCCCACAAGGTAGTCACGAAACAACGCCACCGTCGCCTCGGTCACATCGCCGCGGGCCACCAGCAGCGAGCCGGTGACGACTCCGATCAACAGTGCCAGAGCCACACGACGGAAGAGCACAGCCATCCCGATCGCCAGCAGCGGCGGCAGCAAGCTCCACACCCCCAGGTGTTTCACGACGTCGAGTTGCGGTTCAGCAACCGCCGCCGTCTCGGCCAGCAACAAAGGCACAGTTTCCGCCGACATCACTCGCAGGTCCCGCCGCGGTCAGGATTGGTCGGGAACGGAGACCGACCATCTCGCGACTCAGGCCGCGCGTGGCCAGAACACCCGAACGCAAAGTCCGCTCGGTTCGTTTGGCTCGACCTCGATCCGTCCCCCGTGCAGATTGACGATCCGCCAGCATTTCGGCAAGCCGAAGCCCAGGCCTCGGCCGGCCTGACGACCCGAATAAAACGGATCGAACAGGTGTCGCTGGGAAACCGCGTCAAGTCCGGGACCCTGGTCTCGGATTTCCAGAACAGCCGAGTCACCATCGGAAACAGTCACCTCGACAACCCCCTCGGTATCGGCCTCGAGAGCATTGGTCAGCAGTTCCTCGACCACGACTGCCAACTGACCGAGATCGGCATGGACCGGTACCGGACCGGCCCCATCCACGGCAACCCGCCCTTCTCGCTCGGGACGCCCCTGGATGACACCACGAGTCACCGTGTCCACCACCTCGGACAAGTCGCCGGCACGCGATTCGGACTGCGGCGGCCGGGCAAAAAGCATCACGTCCGAGATCATGTCCCGAACTCGGTAGGCCTGGCCCGCGATCGTCTCCAGCGCCTGACGCCGTGCCGGATCGGTTTCGTCCCGCAGCAACAGTTGCACGCGTCCCACGATCGTCGCCAGCGGATTGTTCAACTCATGTCCCGCCCCGGCCGCAAATTCGGCCAGGGACTCCAGACGCGAGTCGTCAGCCGCCACAGTGACGGGTTCGGTTTGCCCGCTCATCGCAGCCACCTCGAGAACCCTTTGAACCCACCGATCAGGCGGGCACCTCGATATCGAGCAACTCGCAGACGCGGGCGAACAACGAGTCGACTTCGAACGGCTTCTGCATGAAATCGTCGGCTCCCGCCTCTTTCAAGTCGTCAATCTTGTCGGCTTCGACCATCCCGCTGATGCAGATGATTCGAACGTCATCGAGAGTCGAGTCACTGCGGACCCGCTGACAAACTTCCTTGCCGTTGATATCCGGAAGCATCACATCCAGCACGATGATGTCCGGCTTGTACTCCTTGACCATCATTCCGGCGTCGAAACCGTTGTTGGCCACCCGCACATCGAATCGTCCATCGGCGTCGAAGACGTCACGGATCAGTTCAACCAGTTCCTCATCGTCGTCAACGATCAACGCCTTGCGACGGCCGCTTTCCAGGGCATCGGTCGGGATGCCGTTGTCCTTCATGAAACGATAGAGAACATCCCGGGGAATGCGGCGGAACCGCGATCCGGGAACTCGGAACCCTTTCAACTGTCCGGAGTCAAAACAGCGGATAATCGTCTGTTGTGAAACGTTACAAATCTTGGCCGCTTCGCCGGTTGTGAAGACAGTCTTCATTGTGTCCATCCGTTCCTTGAATGGGGATCGCCCCGATCCTGCCGTGTGCAGAATCACTCGCAAAAAACAAGATTGGCCGATCCATGGCCGGGGTTTCGCAGCAAGTATCGGCACGCCGGTCTATGACGTCGATCTTGCCCTGTTTATCACGGGGGCCGATTGTATCTATCTTCAAATATCGGTCAATACCGACCCTCCTCTCCAACTTTCCCTGCCGTCAACATCATCCGCGGGTTACCCAGCCCGCCATACCGGCAATCTCGGGCCGGAACAACTCAGTCGGATTCCGCTTCGATCGGCTGCTGGAGATGGACCATCAGCAGTGCCAGATCCGCGGGGGTGATGCC
>PBOJ01000134.1 GCA_002724315.1 Planctomycetaceae bacterium
CAAGACAGACATCGCCGGTTTCTTCTCAGAATCGTCCGACTCCTTGCCATCTCCACCCTCAGCGCGGCCCGCCTGCTGGGCACGAGCCTGTTCCAGGACAGAGGCTCCCTTCGTGGATGGAGTTTTTTTTCTGGCCGGCTTGCCTGCACCGCCGGAACCCTGTTTTCGGGCTTGCTCAAGAACCGAAGAGGGCTTGGCAGCCGGTTTGTCTTGAGTTCTGGATGCTGTGGCAGGTGCGGGCTTGTCCGCAGTGTCGGCGTCGGGTGCCATTTGAGGTGGATTCTCATAAATGGACCCGACGATCTTCTCCAGATCGCCGTCCCGCTTCAGCCACTTTCTTTGCCTGGCCACATCCTCAGCCACGTTGATGGCCGCGTTGGCGCTGGTGTCGATCTTGCCCGAGACCTCCGATATCGACTTGTCAGCCAGGAACTGCATCGAAGCACACTGGTAGGGCACCTGGTCGATGAATGTCTCGTTGGGCACTCGCGTGGTCAACAATCTCGGCAACACCTGCTGAAACGCCAACCCGACAACACCACTGAGGATGATCACCGCAGTGGTCAACCAAAGACCAATCTCGACCGGACCTCCCCAACGAAACCCAGCGTGGAACAGGATGAAGGCAACACTGAGCAACCCAAGCCAGATGTGTCCCTTGAGCCAGAACTGGGCGCTGCCGATCCGCCAGGTCGGCACTTGTCGACGCGCCGAGAGCAGGCCGGCAAAGATCATCATTGCCGTCCCGACCAGCCCAAACACGAGGCCGGGAAGGCTCCCTCCGGACACTCCGGAGGCGTCGGCGGCGTAAGACACATACGCAACGGATCCGAACCCGAGGACAACCAGCGTGAGCAAAAGCCACTGCCTGTGTGAGCGATCGAGGATCAAGAAGCCACCCCCCCGTTTCCGCTCACGCCGGAGATTTCCTCCGACTCGAAAAAGAACCCTCGGGCGTTAACTCGGATCGCTGCTTCGTGTGGACAGGAGTAAACACACGAGGGTTCCCCGCTCGACAGCGAACTGCACATGTCGCAGACAACCGCCCGATTGGTCACCTTCTTGACCTCGGCGTCCTCCCCCAGCAGGCTCAGTTGTTGCTCGTTGGGTTCGACCGGGACGGGCAGATGGTTCATCTGGATCGACCCGTACGGGCACTGATCGGCACACAGGCGACATCCGATACACCAGTTGCGAATCTGGATCTCACCACTGTCCCCCCGATTGATGGCCCCGACCGGACAGCCAATCATGCACACTGGGTCGAGGCATTTGCGACAGGTCAATGGGACCAGGAAATTCTCGAATCGGGGGCCATCCAGATAGAGCCTCGTGTTGCCATCATCGTGAGCAGCAATACAGGCATCGACACACGACCCACAACGCGTACAGCGATCCAGGTCGATCAGCATCAACTGCTGTCCCTGGACGAGTCCGAGTTGTTCAAATCGGGGCGTCTGCTGTCGCAGCGATGCGGGATCGACGGCCATTCGGCTGGCCTGGTCCTGCCGGTCACGTTGGCGACGGCGAACGATGTCGTCGATCGAAGACTTCAGGGAATGCGATGACTGCATCATCTCGTGAAGAATGTCACGGGGAATGCGGACCAACTCGACGCGCGATGGCACGGCCCCGGTACGCGAATCCGGAATCCGCTGATGGAAACCACTGTCCGGATGGTCGTAGGCCACGCACGTGGCGTTGCGGGGCTCATCGAGCACGACACCCATTTCGCCCAGCGAATCGCCGCGGCCCAGGTAGGCTAGCGTCCGCCTTGCCCCCACCGACTCGTCCCGCCTGGGGATCCCGGCGGGAAACGCCAGTTCGAGCAACCAGCGGCGACAGGTCCTCAGCTCAAGCTGTGACCAGTTCTGGCAATTGTCGGGGTAGTCTGCCAGCAAGTCGTCAAAGTCAGCGTCGCCGAACAACGCCGAGACATCTGCAGTCGTCTTCCCCAACTCCTTGGGAAAATTGTCGACGAGGATGAACGAATTGAGTGCATCGAGAATCTGCTGGTTGATCACGTCCGAGACCTCGCCGGACTCGGCCCTCGCAACCAACTCATCTTGCAGCGAATCGTCGAAAACGGTGGCCACCATACCGGCCACCAGTTCGGCATTCTCGCGACACGCTGACGCGAGATCGGCATAGATCACAGTCCAATCGCTCGCTTCAAACTCGGCCATTCGCAGGCTCGTCCACGCGTTGGCGACCACCTTGACCACTCCACTGCGGATGACGTAGATGCAGTCCGACTCACCGAATTCCTCGCAGATCACACCACCGGATTCGAAGTCGACCAGTTCGACATGTTCTCGCAGCTTCGAGAACTCCGCCTCATTGAGTTCATTGAAGAGCGAGAGCTGCCGGATGTGCCCCTCGAGCACCCGCTCCCGATACACCGCATCCATCCGCAGCTTGTACTTTGGGTCGTTGTGGAGAGTGTCGAGGACATTGCGAACCATCTCGAGCAAGTAACACTGCCCGGTGGCCACGACAGTTGCCGATCGGGGAGACCGGTTCATGCAGCTCATCTCTCCAAACAGCTCACCCTCGTACAACGGGGCCTGCCGGGTCTCGCTGTCGATGTCCGAGGGACCGTCGATGGGGATCAACCGAGACCCATCGGGTGCGGCAGCCTGCTGCCGGCGGACACCAAAGAGATTGTTGAGCCACCCCTTGAATCCCCTCGAGCGAAGCGTGGGCTCCAGGGACACAACCAACTGGGCCGCGGCGACCTGCTCGAGTTCCCTCCGGGCCGACGCGTCAGCGGATTCGAGTTGTTCGCAGCGATCTTCGTACGCGGCAATCTCCTCCTCGTACTCGACGACCAACTCGGCCCGCTCCAGTGCGTCAAGCGGCTCGAACCCACGGTGATCGACGGTCTCGCCGTCGGCCATCGACTGCAGAGTCTGGAGTTGCTGACGACGAATCGCGAGAACATCCTGGCTGGTCAGGATCGCGAAAGCCGTCGCTCCAGCATCGCCCTGCTCACAGATCACTCGTCCCGGTTCACAACGTCTCAGGACAGTGAAACCCGGAAATCGGTCAAATGACGGAGTCTTCTTGAGTTCATCGAACAGAGAGATCTGCTGCAATTCAACGGCCGTCAGCACTTCGTCGGCCTCACCGAGCGACTCGGCAATCTCCGAGAGGTCCGGAGGCAACATTGCTGCAGACTTGGCCATTAGCTTTCTCTGATGGGGAACTTCACGACGTTGGGACGAAATCGATTATGGTCTGCCCCACGCCCTACGGCAAACCGATCAGAATTCGAAATCGGCAACCGGTCTTGCGGAAAATCCACAGGGTAATCGACACTGAAAGGCGTACCACAGCAACCGGGCCCTGAGGCTGACGCCCGTGACCTTGCACGAACTGAAGTTCGTTCGACAGTACGAAGGAGAAATGCTGCGTCGTTGGTTCGACGACGACGAGGGCATCTTTGACTTAATCGCCTGGGTCGACGACAACGACGTCGTCTCCGGCTTCCAACTGGCATACAACTTCAACGGCGAAGAACGGGCGATCACTTGGCTGGGAGATGCCTTCAGCCACCGCAACGTCGATCCGGGCGACGACTCACCGCTCTCCAACGACAGCTCGGTACTGGGTGACACGACGAGCTACCCGTTAGTCGAGATCATCAGGCGATTCGACAAGAGCAGCCGGGACATCGCTCCGGACGTCCGCTCCGTGATGCTCGAGAAACTCGAGCAATACGCTGAAACACTGCAGACGGCTCTACCCGACCAGTCTCCCACCAAGCCCTAGAGCAATTCCGGGACCGGGCGTCCACCCTCGGTGACGATCGGGATCGGTCGACCGCTGCGGTTGGTCCAGTGCGTGTCGAGCCCGATACCGAGGTGACGGTAGGTGGTCGCGGCGAGGTCCTGGGGACGAACCACGCCGGATTTCACCGCCGACCCGTTGCGGTCGCTCTCTCCGATCACCTGCCCGGCCGGCATTCCGCCGCCCGCCACGACCATGGACATCACCTTCGCCCAGTGGTGACGCCCGGCCTTCTCGTTGATCTTCGGAGTGCGGCCGAATTCGCCCATCATCATCACGAAGGTGTCATCGAGCAGCCCGCGGGTATCGAGATCGGTCACCAGGGTGGCCATCGCGCGGTCGATCCGCGGGCAAAGCGGTGTCAGCCCCTTGCTGATCCCGCCCCAGCGAACATCGTCGCCGTGGTGGTCGAAGTAACCCCACGCGCCGCTGACCAACACGAATGTCACGCCGTGCTCGACCAGTCGCCTGGCCAGCAACGCCTTTTCACCTA
Organism: Planctomycetaceae bacterium; assembly: GCA_002724315.1. GTDB lineage: Bacteria > Planctomycetota > Planctomycetia > Planctomycetales > Planctomycetaceae > UBA8437. The sequence goes on from PBOJ01000134.1 coordinate 4,286, forward strand.
CGCTGCAACGCCCGTACGCGTCACGGGTTGTCGCGGCCTCCTGCGACATGTCGAAAGCCTTCTGGACCTTGCCCGAGACGACCATCTGGTAGGCCCGCCTCTGGTTCTGGTCGAGACGATCCAGGGTGTTGCGTTGATCAAGATCACGACGAAAACGATCGAACTCCTGACGCAAACCAGCCCGATCGGCCAATCGGGATGCCGCGATGCCCTTGGGCAACGCGAATTTTCCGGTCAACTCAAGCCCCTTGACCGGTTCGTGCGTGGGCCCCATTTCGCCGGCACCGTAGACATCGCTGGTCCAACTCTTGGCCAGTCCCACGAACCCGGGCATGTCGACGTCGTTGCCACCACGGAACTTCGAGACCACCGATCCCATCGAGGGGTAACCACCACCGTCCTTGCCATCGTTGGTTCGACGCGCCAGCGGGTTGCCCGCTTGCATCGTGATCGGTGTGTGGTTGCTGGCACTGCAGTCGACCGCCCGCAGGATCGACAGCTTGCCAGCCATCGCCGCCTGCATCGGCAGGTGTTCACCAAAACGGACGCCGGGAATCGCCGTCGGAATCGTCCCGTAGGGACCCCGAACCTCACGCGGCGCATTGGGCTTGGGATCCCACAGGTCCAGTTGGCTGGGACCCCCGGAGAGCCAGAACAGGATCACAGCCTTGCGTTTGTTTGAACCGGACGCCCCCCCGGCAGCCGAGGCCTCGCGAGCCGCCAGCAACTCGGGCAACGTCAGCCCGCCCACGCCCGCGGCTCCCGTCTGGAGAAACCAACGCCTGGAACCGACACGGATCGTATCTTCAGCAGCCGGACGAAATGGCGAAGCGAGCGTCTGATCGGCGTGGTGAGCGTCGTGCTCGTACCCGTGGCTGGCTGAACTCGTCATCGATAGACTCCGCTGAGTAACCCCAACTGTCGTCAACGCCTCTAACCTAAGGAAATCGGTCGTCGACGATTGAACCTCAAATCGCGTTAATGGATTGTATAAGTCTTCACCAATTCGAATCAATCTTGCCATTTCACGGAATCCCTGGTCCATGAGCCGTTTCAACCTCTCCACCGCCATACTGCTGTTGGCAACGGTGACTTCCCTGCCGGCAGCCAAGCCTCTGAAAGCCCCTGACGGACTGTTCAAGGACCTCAACGACTCGAACGCCACGAGCGTGATCCTGCTCAGAGAGACCGAGTTGTTCATCGACGGTCGGCTGATCTCCTCGATGAAGGGAGCCCGTCGAAAACTGAACCAGCCGGTCAAGCACAAACAGAACCCGCTGCTGGTCGCGGACAAGCCGTGGGAAGTGGGAGGGCCCGGATACGGGACGGTGCACTACGACCCAAAGACCAAGTTGTTCCGGATGTGGTACCAGACCTGGAAAAAGAAGAAGGGGATCTCCGAAGGCAACCTCTGCCTGGCCACCTCCCGGGACGGGGTGAAGTGGACCAAGCCGGTGATCAACAAGGACACCGGCACCAACCTCGTCTCGCCACCGGACGTCCCCGGATTCCAGTGCCCCGGAATCATCCGCGACGACAACGACCCCGATCCGGCACGGCGCTACAAGATGCTTTTCAGCTGCGCCCCCAACAACAAGTCGAGCTCGTGGATGAGCAGCGCCGGCTTCTCACCCGACGGGATCCACTGGACGACGGTCAAGCCACTGAAGATCATTCCCTTCAGCGACACGCAGGTTTGCCCACTGTGGGATTCCCGCAACCGCCGCTACATGGCGATCCTGCGATTCGGCCCTCCCAACGTGCGACTGGTCGCTCGGACCGAGAGCGAGGATTTCCTTCACTGGTCGCCGAAGGTTACCGTGTTCCGCCGCACAACCCGCGATGCGGTGCAACAGACCCAGTTCTACCAGATGGCCCCCATGCCCTACGCCGGTGGCTTCATCGGTCTGATCGGGGCCTATCACAACGAGTCCCTGAAACCGATCACTCCCGACAAGCCGTGGACGGACCGGCAGGACCTGCAACTGGCCTACAGCCGCGACGGGGTGATCTGGTCGCGGGTCGGTGGCAGTGGCACGGTCTCCTACTCCGAGTTGATGGCGAAGCGGGACTGGGGTCCCAGGGCCCGCGCATCGGTGTTCCTGCCCTACGGCGACATGAAGAGGAAGGACTGGGACTGGGGCTATGTGATCCCGTACTTCACTCCCGACCCGATCGTCGTCGGCGACCGCATTCACTTCTACTACGCCGGCACCGACGCCAAGCACTGGTGGACCTGGACCGGCGATCCCCCCAAGCTGGACCCCAACCCCAAGCCACCCAAGAAGGGCGTCGGCCTGGCCACTTTGCGAGTCGACGGATTCGTCTCGGTCGAAGCCGGACCCAAGGGGGGTTCGATGACCACCCGGCCGATCCTGTTCCTGGGTGACACGCTGACGGTCAACGCCGAGGCCAAGGGCGGTTCGCTGACCGTCGAGGCACTCGATGCCGAGGGGAAACCGATCAAGAACTTCGGGATCGAATCCTCGGTGCCGCTGACCTCCGACAGCATCAACCACAAGCTGGCCTGGAAAGGACAAGCCGACCTGCACCAACTGCAGGGACGCCCCATCAGGCTCCGCTTCCATCTCAAGGGGGCCAAGCTCTACTCGATCACGCCCGGCACCCGACACGCTCATTACATCCAGTCCTACGACCAGTGATCGGAACGCTGATTGATCCGACACCACGGAATTGCCGCCATGAACGCTCCGCTGGCCACACGCCTCGTCCTGCTGACACTGGTTTCGTCCTCGGTTTTTTCCGTAGCCAATGCGGCCGAACCCGGGCCGGATTCCCCGAAACGGTACCGCGTGATCTTCAACAGCGATGGCCACGGTGTTTTCAAGGACGCCGGGGGAGATCTCGATCAGTGGATCACCAACCTCTTCGGCCCTCTCGAGAACAGCCACGTCGATGCGTTGTTCTGGTGTGACGGAGCCGGAGGGAACACGGCCAACTACGACAGCCAGGTGCTGGAACGAACCGGGGCCCGGGTCGGAAAAACCGACCCGAAACTGCAAGCCCTGATCGACCAGGGCAACGACCCGCCGCGAGTGGTCGTCCGGGAAGCCCACAAGCGAAAACTCGACGTCTTCTACTCGTTCCGGATCAACGACATCCACGACTCGTTCATTCTCGACGAGCAACCCACGTTCAAGGTCAAACACCCCGAATGGCTGCTGGGCAAGAAGAAGTACGGGGCGGTGACCAGCTACCCGACGGCACTGAACTTCGCGGTGAAGGAAGTCCGTGACCTGAAGTTTCGAGCGATCGAGGAAGTCTTCACCAAGTACGACTTCGACGGACTCGAGGTCGACTTCCTTCGTGGTGCCCCCTACTTCCTGCCCGGCACGGCAAAGAAGAACGCACCACTGCTGACCGAACTGGTGTCTCGCTACCACCAGTTGCTCCGCCGACAGTCGAAAAAACGGGGCCGCCGACTGCAGTTGGCCGTCCGCGTTGACGAGTCGCTGGCCGCATGCGGCCGTGACGGATTCGAAGTGGCCAAGTGGATCGAGCAGGGCCTGGTCGACCACGTGATCCTGGGAAGCGGAGTGATTGACATCGAGATTGCCCAGTTCCGCAAGCTGGCCCGCCCCCGCGGTGTTCACGTGTACCCGTGTCTCTACGGCTGGCCGAGCCGCTACTCGCCGATCCCCCGCAAGCTGGCCGCCGCCATGGCGCTGAATTACTGGCAGCAGGGAGCCGACGGCATCTACCTGTTCAACTGGTTCCCCCACACCCGCAACAACTCCGAACAGACCGGTCCCTGGATGGCCTCGATGCTCGACCGCATCGGAGACCCCGCAGGCCTGCGGGCAAGCGAACCCGAGTTGATGTTCGTGGTCGACCGGGGACGGCCGGCCGGCGAGTATCCCAGCAATTGGCTGCACTGCATTCTGCCCAAGGCCCTCGAACCGGGTCGTCCACTGGGACTTCGGTTGCGAGTCCGTGAAGACCTCTCGAGGAAAACGAAGTCGTTGACGCTTCGGCTGCAGGTGGACAACCTGCAGGCCGGGGACCGACTCGCCGTGACGATCGGTGGCAAACCGGTCACCGGCTGGAAATCGGCCGGAAAGGACCGTGTGGAAACATCGGTCTCCCGGTCCCTGATTGCCAGGGGTGACAACGCCGTGAAGCTGGTCCTGGTCAAACAGTCCAAGACCAGCAAGGCCCCACGGGTGGCACGAGCCGTTGAACTCGACGTCCGCCGCTAGCGTTCCACCAGCGGCCACCGAGGGGTGACGGCCGAGTTGACGATGTTCTCGCCAGTCGGCCAACGGCCCTGGAGGACATCGACCAGGTTGGTGACGCTCCCTTCGACCACGTCCCGTCGACTTTCGACGCTGAAGGCCGCCACGTGGGGCGTCAGCACGATGTCGTCTCGCCCGAGCAACGGGTCACCGGTTGGAGGCACCTCGTCGGGATCGTGCACATTGATCCGTTCGAACACGTCCAGCCCGGCTCCACGCAGACGGTTCTCGTCCAGGGCCGTGACCAGCGCCTCCTCATCGACAATCGCCCCGCGCGAGGTGTTGATCAGAATCGCATCCGGTTTCATCCGGGACAGGGCCTGGGCATCGAGCAGGTGCCGGGTCTCGGCCGTAAGCGGCAGGTGCAGCGAGACGTAATCGGACCGAACAAGCAGTTCCTCCAGGCCAACAAGCTCGACCTCCAGTTCGGCCACTTCCGGGTCGTCCACCTCCCGTCGCCGCGTCGCCAGCACCCGCAGCCCGAACCCGCGTGCCCGCCTGGCCATCGCCTTGGCCGAGCGGCCGAAGCCAACCAGGCCCAGGGTCCGGCCCGGCAGCCGATGATTGCGACCCGAGACCTTTCGCGAACCGGTCCAGTGGCCGGCGGCCGTGTCATGATCCATCCGCTTGAGCTGTCTTTCGAGAGCCAGCAGCATCGCCATCGCGTGGTCGGCCTGCTCCTCGACACAGAAATCGGGAACGTTGGTCACCAGGATTCCCCGACGTGTGGCCTCCTGGACGTCGATCCGGTCGGTGCCGGCACCCATCCTGGAGATCACCCGGCAACGGTCCATCGCTGCGATCACCTCAGCCGGCAGCTTCACGCTGACGGCGAACACCGCATCGGCACCGGCCACCACCTGCTGCAGCTCCGCCACCGATTCCGATTCGACCGGTACCGGTTCGATCCCGAATCGCCCGCACGCCTCGCGTTCTTCCTGCGACGGAGGAAACAACTCGGCATTGAGCCGTACGATGCGGCACTCGGCAAGCGAAACAGGGCCAGGCTCGGAATTGCTCATGTCCTGGACCTAGCCGCGACGGCCACCGCCGGATTCGAATCCGTCTGCCGATTCGGCCCGCAACCAGCCCGGGGTGCCTCCAGCGTTCATCGCCAGGTTGCCACCGTCCATCGGGATCAACGCCCCGGTGATCCAGCTGCCGGCATCGGACCCCAGTAACAATGACAACCCCCGGATGTCATCCGGCACGCCCATCCGACCGGCCGGGATGCCACCCAGGAACATCCGTTCCAGGTGCGGATCGGATTCCATGCGGCGTGTCAGTCCCGGGTTGATCACCTGGGCGGGCAGGATCGCATTGACCCGCACCCCCCGACCGGACCACTCGGTCGAGAGCTCCCGGGTCATCTGTACGACGGCACCCATGGCCATCGAGTACGAGAGGTGTCGTCGGCCCAGGGCACTGATCGAGGCCAGCGAGCCGATGTTGATAATGCTGCCCCGGCCAGCAGCCAGCATCCGCTTGCCGGCCTCGCGACACGACACGAACCGGCCAATCACCAGGCCGTTGAACGCCTCAAGCAACTCCTCGCGGGTCATCTCGACAGGCTCGGCAAGCACCCCCTCACCGGCCACGTTGCCGGCAACATCGATCCGACCGAACTCCGTATCGATCGTCCGGTACAGTGCCTCGATCGCGTCGCAGTCGGACACATCGCACGAGATTGGCAGGGCACGGCGACCGAGTTCCTCGATGTCGGCAGCCGTCTGCCGGTTGGATTCTTCGTCACGGTCAACCACCACCACGTCGGCACCGGCCCCGGCAAAAGCCAAAGCCATCGCCCGCCCCATGCCCCGGCCAGCTCCGGAGACCATCGCCACGCGATCGGTCATGTCAAACGTTTCAGACGGTGTCATCGCGTTGAGTCTCCAGAAATTTAGCCGTCGTGGGGATCTCTCGAATTCGGCGGAGGACGATTCTCCATGTGACGCCTGCCGGTTGCAATGCAAGCAACTGCCCGACGAGCCAATGACGATCTCCCACCAACCGAGGCGTGCGAGCAGTCAAGCTAGCCCCGATTCGATGCACACCCTCCACAAGCAACTTGGGTTTTCCGGCCTGACTCCGAAAATCACCACAAGAAAACCTCTCGAGACTCGAATAGATATTGGAGTTCAGACTCTGATTCCTTTCCAGAATTTGATCCGTCGAGAAGTCCGTCCTCAAAATCGGAGCGAAAAAAACGATGCAGAAGGTTACCGGAATCGGCGTGTTTTCTCTGGCCAAGTTCCAGGGCTTCTTTGGAGCGATCATGGGATTTCTGGTTGGCCTGTTTTACGCAGCCATCACCCTTCTGGTTACCACACTCGGCGTTGGAATGGCCGGTCCGGATGGCGGTGACCTGATGAAACTGGCCGGCTTGGGCGTGACGGGAGCGATCGTCATGATCATCGTGTTACCGATCCTCTTCGGGTTGTCTCAATTCATCTTCTCGCTGTTTTTCGGCGCCATCATGAATGTCGCGTTGAAAAAAACCGGGGGAGTGGAACTGCGAATCGAATAGGAGTCGGCTTCCGGGTTTGTCGTCGGTTTCACGACAGGCGGAGAGAAACGGATTCCCGGTGGAACCATTCACCGGACACGCGAGGTCTGGTACGGTTCGCGGATGGATTCCGTTGTTTCGGAGCCCATCCCACTTTCCCCGAGGACCGGACCCAATGCGTTTTGCTCTCTGCCTGCTGATGATTCTGGCCACAGCCACCGGGTCCGCCACGGCGGACGATTGGCCACAGTTCCGCGGCGTGGGAGGACGGGGACTGGCCGAATCGTCCCGGAGGTTGCCGACCGAGATCGGGCCCGACTCGGAACACATCGCCTGGAAGATCGCCTTCCCCCCTGGGCACTCCTCGCCGGTACTTCACGGCAAGCGGCTGTTTCTGACCGCCGTCCGCGACAAGGCGCTGGTGACCATCGCGGTGTCCCGGTCCAAGGGCAAGATCCTGTGGGAGCAAAAGGCCCCTTACAAGAAACTCGAGGAAATCCACGCCATCGGAAGCCACGCCCAACCCAGTCCCGCTACCGACGGGAAACGGGTCATCAGTCTGTTCGGATCCAGCGGTCTCTACTGCCACGACGTTGACGGACGGTTGCTGTGGAAAAAGGAGATGGGACCGTTCAACAACGACTTCGGGGCGGGCACCTCACCGGTGATCGTTGACGACCTGGTGATCACCGTCCAGGACCACGATACCGACAGTTTCGTGGCCGCCTACGACAAGAAAACGGGGCGGCTGGCTTGGAAGACCGATCGCGCCGAGTTCCCTCGCAATTACTGTTCCCCGGTCATCTGGCGAGTCGGCGGCAAGAAGCAGATCATCGTCGCCGCCACGCTCCGCGTGGTCGGATACGATCTGAAGACCGGTAAGGAATTGTGGACGGTGCGGGGACTCTCACGGGCCGTCTGCAATACCCCCGTCGTGGGAGGTGACGGCAAGCTCTACGTGGCCGGCTGGGCCCGTGGCGGTGACATCGACGAGCGAATCAGTGTCGAACCGTTCGCCAAGCTCGTGGCCGCCCGAGACAAGAACAAGAACGGGACTCTCGAACGCGAAGAACTCGAAAAGGGCCACGCCATCGAGCGGCGGTACCCGCAGGTCGATCGCGACAAGACCGGCACGATCACACGCAAGGAGTACGAGTACTACCGCAACCTGTTTGACGTCGCCCGCAACGTTGTGATGGCGATCAAGCCGGGAGCCAGTGGAGACGCCACCAAGACACACGTGGCGTGGGAGTACCGACGGCACATCCCGTTCTGTGCCTCGCCGTTGTTCTTCAACAACACGGTCTTCACCGTCAAGGACGGTGGCATCCTGACCAGCCTTGATGCCCAAAGCGGGAAGCCGCTGCAGACCAAACGAGTGGCCGGTGCCGGCAACTACTACAGTTCCCCGGTCGCCGGTGACGGCAAGGTCTACCTGCTGGACCAGAAAGGGCGGTTGAGCGTGGTCAGCGGCGAAGGGAAGTGGAAGGTGCTTCACCGGGCACAATTCGGTGAAGAGACCTACGCAACGCCGGCGATCGTCGACGGGCGGATCTACCTGCGAACCGATGGGCACCTGTACTGCTTCAGGTAACCGTCCGGACGAAGTCCGCATCGGTGGTGACCAACGCGCCGGAGAAACCGTGTGATGATTCGAACAATCGGTTATTTGAGCTTGCTGTGGTGTGCCGGGAACGGCCCAGCGACAGCTGCAGAGAACGCCGCCCCGACTCTGCAGCGCCAGGTGTTATTTCGCGCGGGAGAGGGAAACTACGGCGGTTACCGGATTCCCTCTTTGCTGGTCACCAAGACACCACAGACGGTGTTGGTTTTCGCGGAAGCCCGCCAGGCCCTCGATGGATTCGGTGTGCCTTTTCCCGACAGGGCCGTGACCGAAATTGTCATGCGCCGCAGTGTGGACGGGGGTCGTACCTGGTCCAAACGCCGGGTGGTCGTGCCATCAAAGAAGGTGACCACGGGCAATCCGTGCGCGGTACTCGATCGCCAGACGGGGACCGTGTTCCTGTTGTTTTGCCGTGGAATCGCTCCCGCCAAGGCCGGCGAAACGAACAAGACTGCACACATCATCAAGAGCACCGATGATGGCCTGACGTGGTCCGCACCGGTAGACATCACCGGTGCGGCAAAAGGGAAGAACTGGAAGCACATCTTCACCGGGCCCGGGCACGGCATCCAGTTACGCAGCGGTCGATTGCTGATGCCCTGTGTCGGTCAGTACGGAGTCCAATTCAGTTACATGCTCTACAGCGATGACCACGGCAAATCGTGGCGGCGGACCGCGGCGTTGTCTGGGGAGGCAATGCTGGACAACAAACTCACCTGGCTGAAACTCGGCAAGAAGCCATTACGCTACTCGCCGGAAAATGTGAGTGACGAGTGTGACGTCCTGGAGTTGGCCGACGGCAGAGTGTATTTCAACGCCCGAAGTCGCCTGGAGGTTGGCTACCGTGCTTATGCATACAGTCGCGATGGAGGCCTGAAATGGTCGCGGGTGAAGTTCCATCCCCAGCTTCCCGAGTCCGTCGTGGACGGGGGACTGGCACGCTTGCCCCGGGAGAACGTCCTGCTGATGTCTCGGCCGACCTACCAGTACAAGAACGGAATGCCCTACGGGGGAGTGTGGTCGCACCGCCGCAATCTCACCATCAGTGCCAGTTTTGATGACGGCCGAACATGGCCACTTGCCCGGCTGATTCACAAGGGTCCCGCCGCTTACAGCGACTTGGCGGTCCTGCCCAATGGCGAGGTATTGTGCTTCTACGAAGGGGGGAAGAAGTTCCGGTACGAATCGATGCTATTGGCCCGATTCAATCTCTCCTGGCTCAAGAAGCCTCCCGCACTGAAGGTCGGATCGCCGAAGAGTCGGAACCGGAAGTGATCCGCCAGGAAGTCACTCAAACCCAAAACAGGGAGTCGGACCCCAGCGGTTCCGACTCCCTGTTCGGCTTCAACCGGTCGCCTGACCCAGCGACTTGGTCTGTTGCCCAACCAGCGTGACTAGGGTGCCAAGCCGGTCAGTTGACTCTGGCTGAGGAACCCGGCCAGGCGGGCCCGGCGACGAGGATCCTGCAACTTGTCGAACGCCTTGGCCTCGATCTGCCGCACCCTCTCGCGGGTGACACCAAAGATCAGGCCAACCTGCTCAAGCGTGTACGGGTACCCGTCGCCGATGCCGTAACGCAGCTTCAGGATCTCCCGCTCGCGGTAGGTCAGTGTCTCGAGCACCTGGTTGACTTCCTTGCTGAGCATCTTGTTGGCGGCCACCTCAGACGGACGCGCCGATCCGTTGTCCTCGACGAAATCACCCAGGTCGGTGTCGTCGGTGTCGGAGATCGGCCGGTCGAGACTGGCCGGTGATCGGGCGACGGCCAGCATCGCGCGAGCTTCCTCCAGCGGCACTCCCGCCGCTTCCGCCAGTTCCTCGGTCGTCGGCTCACGGTAGTGCTCGTGCAGGAAACGGTTGCGGGCCTGGTTGAGGGCCCACATCGCCGATGTCATGTGCACCGGCAACCGGATGGTGCGGCCGGCGTCAGCAATCGCACGCGTGATCGCCTGGCGAACCCACCAGGTGGCATACGTCGAGAACTTGTGACCGCGGAGATACTCGTATTTCTCGACTGCCCGCATCAGCCCCGAGTTGCCTTCCTGGATCAGGTCCAGGAAGCTCAGGCCCCGCTTTCGGTACTTCTTGGCAATCGAGACGACCAGCCGCAGGTTGCCGTTGGCCAGGTCCTGCTTGGCCTGCTCGTAATCGTCGTCGGCCACGGCGATCCGCCCCAGCCGTTCGGTGATCGAGGCGGGTGTCTCGAGGGTCAGTTCTCGGAGTTCCTTCAGTTCGGCCCGTGCCTCGGCAGCTCGCCCGTTCTTGGCTCGCCGAAGGGTGGCGTCCAGTTCTGTCATCCGAGCGGCAATCTGCTCGTACTGCTCGAAGATCGGACCGAGCTTCTGCTCGCGGAGTCCAAGTTCTTCAAGAAGCTTGACCATTCGACGCCGGGTGGTCTCCAGGCGTTCGGCCGCCTCACGTCGGACCTTCTGCGACGTTCTCGACAGGTTGATCAACTTGAAATCGTCGGCGAATTCCTGGCGCAGCCGTGCGATGGTGACCAGATTGGGTCCCAGACGACCCTGCACCTGGCTCTTCTCGCGACCCTCGGTCACACAAACCTCGATCGTACGATCAAACGGCAGTTCGCCGGCGTAGACCTTCGAGAGCATGTCGACGGCACGGTCGAAGATGAACATCGCACCCAGAACCAACCGGCGGTACTGCTTGCGAGTGATGTCGATCCGCTTGGCGACCGAGATTTCCTGGTCGCGATCGAGCATCGGCAGGCGGCCCATCTGTCGGAGGTACATGCGGATCGAATCGGCAGTGACACCCTGTTCGCTCCCGTCCCCGTCGCCACCGCGTTCAGGCTTCTGTGGTCTCGGCGCAAGCGCCGTGGCGATGTCACCGCATGCCGACCGGTCGGCGCGGACTCGCAACCCACGCTCGGCCAATGCCTCGAGCAACAGGTCGAGCTTTTCGCAGATCTCGGCCTTGTCCGGCAGGTAACCGCAGACGTCTATGAAATCCAACCCACCATCGGCCTCAGCCGCGGCGACCAATTCGTCAAGCCTCTTGTCAAAACCGTACACGTCTCTGTCCTCGTTCGTCGGCAACTTTGCCGCTTATTGGGTTTTCTGTTTTTGTCTCGAGTTGATCTGTCGCACCGCTGCTGTCGTCAGGGTCGACCGACCTGTCAGTTCAGGCTGCGGTCGAAGCGTCGGCTTCGCTCAATACGTCGTGGATCGCCTGCGGTGTTTGCGCCTGAGACAGGAATTGTCGGAATGTGTCTTCCTGCAGATGCCGCGAAACGGTCTCCAGGGCCTGCAGGTGGTCCTGGGGAGCGTCGGGAGGCGAAACCAGCAGGAAAAAGACTCGGGTCGGTCGTCCGTCAAGACTGCCGAATTCGATCCCGGATTCCCCGACACCCACCGTTGCCACCACGCGATCGACAGCCGGGTGCTTGGCATGGGGAATCGCAACACCGTTGCCGATTCCGGTCGTACCGAGTTCTTCCCGGGCGATCGTCGCCGAGACGACACTGTCGCGATGATCAGCCGAAAGCGCATCGGCAGCGACCAGGGAATCCACCAGTTCAGCAATGACACCATCCCGGTCACTGGCCGAGAGCGAGGATGTCACCGCATCGTGGTGGACGAATTCCGAAAACTTCATGAGTCGAGTCCTTTTCAAGCCGATGGCTCAGATCGCCAGCGGCTCCCCCTGCTCCTCAATCACGTCCTCGGCCACACCCGAATTTGACGCCGACATGGTCGACACGGCATTCAACACTGCCGAAGTGACAGCCGCCTTCCCGTGGTCGTAACTGTCCCGCTCGTCCCACAAAGGCACACCGGCCGCGTACCGGGCCTGCAACATCATCACCTTTTCCATCGACCCCGGAACCGCGATCGTCGGTTCCTCGGGATCCAGTTCCGTCGCGTCAGCCGACAACCCAACCCAGGGACTGTCTGTCGAGGTCACACCATCCGTCTGTTTTGTCCACGCTTGATCCGTCACCTGTTTTTCTCCGTTCCTTCCAACCGTCATCTCTTCACTGTCCTTCCGTCTAGATTGACCCCCGGTCGATATGCCGGGCGTTACGACTCGTTTTTGTCGTTTGTTCGTGTGTCTGCGTTCGTGAATCTCTTCTCTTCTCTATCTCTCTACCCACCTCCGTGGCCCGAGTCACCAAAAACCCTTGCCTTCAGGCCTCAGTCTCTCATTCTTTTCCCCGATGATTCGGCTCGCGCACTCTGGATAAACTGAGACCCCATCTGGGAGATTCGGGAATGACGTATTTCGGGGAAGCCCGTCATCCTGCGATGCAACGCCCGGGGTCGGTTCGTGCTGTGACGAACCTGCAACCGAATGGTTGTGTACGTGACCAAGTCCTGTCCGTCGATCTGGTTGCTGATCCGACTAGTAATCCAGGTATCGTGGCCCGCAATTTGTGCATCAACCTACGGATGCGTCTTTATATGCAAATCACGTGATCACTCACGTGCATCGACCTCGGGTTTCCAGAGACAAGCGTCACTGCGACCGGTGCGACAGGGGGAAGCCGCAAGGGTGAAAACAGATGCCGCAGCAGGCTGTAAGGTGGGACGGGGTCAGGTTTTTGAAGGACCCCGCAAGTCTCATGGTGGGTCTTTTTGGTCTCTCGGAACCCGGATCATTGAAGCAACTCATTCTCAGTCTGTTTCTCCTGTAAAGTCAACCCCCCACATGCCGATTTGTTCCAGTTTTTACGGGTAAAACGTTGTTGATGCGTTCCCGGCCAGACCACCAGATCGATGATGATCACGGCACCCTTGTCGCCAGCCGCGACGCTCTGATACGTTGACCCGTCCGCCACTCCGGCAAACCGGCCGTCCCCGGCGCATCCCACATTCTCTCAGTGCCACTTTCGAGATCCACGCCATGGCTTCCGATGACCCCACATTGTCCGGTTCCGAGGACTCCCAAGGGGGCACTCCGGCCAGTTCCGATTCCCCCAGCTGGAAGGCACCCCCGCGAACCTGGGGCGGCATGCTGCTGGCGATCGGACCGGCCATCGTCGTCAGCGGGTCGGTGATCGGATCGGGCGAGTTGATCAACGTGCCGGTACAGGCGGCCAAGTTCGGCTTCGTGCTCTTCTGGGCCGTGATCCTCAGTTGCCTGATCAAGTACTTCCTGCAGGTCGAACTCGGCCGTTACTGCCTGGTGCACAACCGCACCACGATCCAGGCACTCAACCAGGTGCCGGGTCCGAAGTTCCGAGGCACGGGATGGATCGGCATCCTCTACATCGTCGGCTACACGATCTCGGTCGTCACTGTCGGCGGAATCATGGCTGCCACCGCCGGTTTGTTCACGAGCGTGATGCCGATCAGCGACGACGCCGACACGTCAACGATCGTCTGGGGATTGAGCATCTTTGTACTCGTTGGCGGAATCCTCTGGTTCAGTCTCTACGGGGTTCTCGAAAAACTGATCGCGTTGCTCGTCTGCGGTTTCAGCCTCTCGGTCGTCATCGCCCTGTTACTCCTGATCCTCAAGCCCAATCCCGAGTACCCGCTGTCGATGGCGGACGTGGCCAAGGGGATGACTTTCTCGCTGGGTGATCCGCTGGAGCGATCTGCCGTACTCTTCGCCGTGATCAGTCTGCTGGGTGCCCTGGGCACCACGGCCAACGAGATGTTCATGTACCCGTACTGGATCCTCGAAAAGGGCTACGCCCAAAACCTCGGCTCGGCTGACGACGAAGGCTGGGTGGATCGGGCCAAGGGCTGGATCAAGGTCCTGCAGGTCGATGCCGGTGTTGCCACGCTGCTGGCCACCGTGATCACCGCCGCCTACTTCCTGGTTGGCTGTGCCATCCTGCACAAGCGGGGTGAGGTCCCCACCGGAATGAAGGTCGTCGAACAACTCTCGCAGATCTACACCGAGACCTACGGCGCGTGGTCGTACAGCGTCTTCATGTTCGGTGGTTTCTGTACCCTGTTCTCGACCATCGTCGTTGTCGTAGCGGCCTCGGGACGTATGTGGACCGATCTGCTCTCGAGTATGGGCACCTTTCAGTATGACGACGACACGGCGAGACGCCGGTACAACCGGATCTTCCAGAACCTCTACCTGATGGCCTTCCTGGGAATCACGCTCTATTCGACCCTGTTTGGAGCCGCTCCCGAAAAACTGGTGATCATGGGCCAGTTCATCAACGGCCTGGTCAACACGCCGCTGTTGATGATAGGGATCCTCTACCTGTCCTTCAAAACCGACAAGCGGTTGAGGATGTCAACGATCACCTCTGTCGCGTTGATCGTCACCGCCATCGCCATCCTGTCTTGTATCGTGATGGGCTTTTTTGGCGGCGGCGGACACTAGATTCCTACCAGCCCCGCTGGTAACGGGTGTTGAATCTGCGATGCAGCCGATCGCGCGACTCGACCGGGCGACCGGTCTCGGGCAACGGTCCCACCGTGCTGCCGTCGCCGGTGTAGAGATCCATGTCCTTGCACCAGCCAACGGTTTCGAGGACCAGCCGCCGGGTCCAGCCCTGCGGAGGCTCGCTCTCTGGAACTTCGAACTCGACGTGGATCTCCTCGCCCGGACCGAAGATCGCCACCGCATCGTCTGCGGTGCCGACCAGTTCTCCGACCGCTCCGAACCGGGTGTAGAACCCCTCGGGGTCGATGATCTCGGGGTGAGCAGCCCGGGTGGTGTAATCGAAATGCGGCCGGAACTGCTCCTTCAACTGCCGCACCATGAAACCGCTCTCCCGCAGGTCCGCCACGGCCAGCTTCAATTCCTGTCGAACCAGGTCCGGACAATCTTCGCTGCGGATCACCGTCAACCGGTCCCAGTAGATCTCGAGGTTGGTCCGCAATCTCAGTGCCGTCGTCCCCGATGGCAGCCTGTCGGTTGACAGCGGAAGCGCCATCTGGCGAGGCATCCCGCCGGGGTACCCGAAGCTCGCCGCCAGCTCGACCCAGTTCCCCTTCGCGTCTCGTGCCTCCAGCGTCGGAGGTTCGAAAGCCGCCTTGGCCTGCCAGGCCGAGAACGCCGTCTGCGAATAGGGGAATTCGACCCAGCCGTCGGCCAACAGCACCGGTCGGCCCGGCCCACGGTCCAGAGGCTCGGCGAACTCCATCACCAGCACGTGTTCCCCGGCCAGTCGGCCCAGGAACCGGCTGTCGAGTCGTCCCACATCGGCCGCCCTGTGATCGACACTGCGAACCTGTGACGTCACATCCTGGCCACGTTCATTGGTGACCCGCTTCGGATCCTGGCTGACCCGGAAAGTGAGGGGACGACCGGTCGGATCCGGCAACGCGGTGGCCAGTCGTTCGTCGAGCACCATCTGCCAACCCGGCGGCACGTCCCAGGCCACCAGCCCCACCCGGTCCAGGTACGTCAGTTCAGGCATCGGCTCGGTCAGTTTCAACCGAAATCGCCCGTCGGCCGGCTGAGCCAGTCCCGCCGGCAGCAGGAAGTTCTCGGTCGGATCCGATGGCGCGTACGTCCCCGGTTCAATCAGGTACCCCATCCCACCGACAGCCAGCAGATCACTGACAAAGCGATAATCCGTGCCATCCCAGGCGAACAGCACCGGACAACTGGTCGGCATCTTGTCCTCTTCCTCGATCAGGTGACGCACTCCGGCGGCCAGGTTCAACCGGGCCTGGGTGACTCCCTCGGACCAGATGATCTTCAGGAAATCGGCACGTTCGGCTCCGGCCGATCCAATCGCCACCGGCTGCAGGCTCTGTCCCGCACCCGAATCAGCCGGCAGCGAATCGCCTCGGATGGTCCGACCTCCGGCACGGACGAGCACCGTGTTTCCCAGTCCCGACGCATTGGACCGTTCGCGATAACTGCCCTTCTTCTTTCCCGACAGGGCGATCGAGAAGAACCGGTAGCGGCCGACGCCGGCAGCCCACGCCATCGGTGCCCCGTCGACGGTGGCACCGACAACTGCCGGACCGCGAGCGGGGTCCGTCACGACAGTGGTCCATGTCCCCAGCGGGTCGTGCTCCCCCGAATCGGCCAGCTGCAACAGATCGGATTTCTTCACGTCGACCGGCAGCCTCCAGGCCGCCCAGCCGCTGGTTCCCACCAGCAGTTCGACGCGCCCGTCTCCGGTCACATCCGCCAGGGCGATCCGCACCGCACCCTCCCCGATCGCTCCGGAGGTGTCTCCGAATCCCAGCAGCATCTTGTCCCAGCTGCCGTCGGGCTTGTGGGTCCAGCGGACCACTGAGGCGGAGTCGACGGCGTAGAGTTCGACCTGCCCGTCGGCATCCACATCGCCGGCCACCGCAGCTGAGAATGGAGCCCGGGACAGTTGGCCGGGTGTCTTGTCGGCATGGTAGCGCCAGCTGCGGTCGTTCCACAACAGGATGTTCCCGACCGGTTTGGCGTCGTCCGCCTTGGCGGGCGGACCCAGCAACAGGATGTCCAGGTCACGGTCGCCGTCAAAATCGGCGACGACGGTGGACGCCGAGACAGCGCCCGAACGGTCAACGCCCACCTTGGCGCTGATGTCCTCGAACGTGCCGTCCCGGTTGTTGTTGAGCAGTTGGGCGGGCTTGTCCCGGTGGATCAGCAGCAGGTCCAGGTCAGCGTCGTGATCGAGATCCAGGCAAACGCCGTCGATCGTCTCAGCATCGGCTCCGGCCGCCTTGGCCTTGGCCGTCACGTCGTTCCACTCCCCGGACTTCGACTGCCGCCACAACTGGTTGGGTCCCCTGCGACACAGGTAGACATCCACCAGTCCGTCGTTGTCAAAGTCACCCCACAACGGTGCGACCACATCGGGCACCGCGGCCAGTGGATGGTCCTTGGCCAACGAGAATCGATCGGATTCCTTGGCCGGATCCGATCCCAGCAGCACGTGATTGCCATCGGCAGCGACCAGGAACAGGTCCTGGTGTCCGTCGCCGTTGATGTCGCACGTGGTCAGGCTGGCCCCGGCAGGCACGCGGACCGACCCGGCCGACGCGATTTCTGCCGGGGGCTCAAACAGTGACCCCTCGGGCCTCTTGACCGGCTGCACATCGCCGGAGGACAGTCCGACACGGATCACCAGCCCCTTGGCGCCCATCAACGTGTACTTGTAGTCGAAGATAACCGACAGCGGATGGTTGCGGAGCAGGCTGAACTCCTCCATGTGCCGCCCCGATTCTTCGTATTTCTTCTCCTGCCGCAGCAGGTCCCAGCAACGGTAGTGGGCCGACTGGAAATACGGCTCCAGTTCCAGTGCCTTCTGGTACCACTTGATCGCCTCTGCCGCGTGATCGTCTTCCAGGCAACGAGCCAGGAAATAGGCCGAGTGCGGATCGCGGGGGTCCTGCTTGACGGCCCGCTGGAACTGGACCTCCGCCTGTCCGATCCGGGCGGCGTGAAACAGCGAGATGCCCAGGCAGTAGGTCGCCTCGGCGTGGTCGGGATCGGCAGCAACAACCTCCTCGAGAATCGGGACGGCCGACGCCCCCTTCTGGGTGTGCTGGAGCACGGCGATGGCCAGGTTGACCTTGGCGTCAAGCCAACCGGGATTGGCATCGACCAGCTTCTGGAAGACCGCCATGGCCTTGGAGTAGTCGTACTGCTCCATCAACCCGGCGCCACGGTTGTTCTCCGAAACCAGCTCGGCAGTCACCCGGAACGGCGGATCAGCCGCCTGGTTGCCCTGGCCAGACGTCCCGCTTCCCCCGGCATCAGGAGCCGGCGGATCGTCGAAACAACCGGCCGACAGTCCCAGCAGCAGCAGCAGCAGAACGACATTTCCCGACCGGGACTGTGACACTCGACATCGGCCCTCGATCATGGATTCTCTCCCGTCGTTGCAGCCGGGCCCGTTCCCGACCGTCCCCGTCCCCGGTCGATCCGTTCGCGAATCTCCTCGCCGGTCAGCGGGTGGCTGGCAGCCGACGGCAGCCAGGACTGCTCGAGGTAGGTGTGAACTTCGCTTCGGAGATGGCTCCGCATGTCGTGGCCCACCCGACGCTGCCGTTCGGCCCGCAATGCGGCCAGATCGATCGGAGCCACCACCACCTTCTCGCCCGGTCCCGCATCGGCCTGGGCCAGGACCCGGCCATCAAAGTCAACCACCATGCTTCCACCCGGCCAACTGAAAGGCGGGTAGTTTTCGAAGGCCGCCCCCTGGTTGCAGGCGACGACAAAGGCGGTGTTCTCGGCCGCGCGGGCCCGGTTGAACAGCGTCCACCAGTCCATCGGTGGCGTCGCTCCCCAGGGATCCATGTAAGCCGAGACCCGGATCAGCACCTCGGCCCCGTTGAAGGCCAGTTGCCGGATTGTCTCGGGGAACAACCAGTCGTAGCAGATCGCCGCGCCCAGTTTCCCCAGTTCAGTATCAACCACCGGGAAGGGATCGTCGGTGTAACCGTCCAGGTCGTGGGGACTGGCGTGCAGTTCCCAGGGGATCCACGGGTTGACCTTGCGGTACTTCGACAGCACGCCGTCAGCCCCGACCAGGCAGGTGGTGTTGAACAGCACCCCGGGCCAGTCCGGGTCGGTTTCGATGAACGACCCGGTCTGTACCAGGCAACCGTACTTGGCCGCCAGGGACTGGTAGGCCTCGGTGTGTTCGTTGGGAATCTCGACAGCCAGCCGCTGCGTGAGCATCTCGACCGAGTCATAAATCGGGGCGGCGTGAGCAAACTCGGGAAACACCAGCAGACGCACATCGTGGAACGGCTCGTAGCCGACGATCGTCTGTTCGGCGATCGCACACATCCGGCGTGTCCGCTCGGCGATCTCCTCCCGGTCCGACGGGCAGGGAAAGTCGGTCTGGCAACAGGCGGCGTAGTAGCGTTCGGACATGGTGACCCGGTGGGTGAAAACTGGCCGGGGGTTCCTACGTACAGGCGACGGGATGCGCGAGAAGCAATTTCCGTCAAATGATCAATCGCACCCCGCCGAGGCTCGCCTGGTCGTACTTGAAGTTCTTTCCGTGGGACCCGATGAACATCAGGTTCTTGGGAATGTTCCATTCCTCGGAACACCGGTGGATCAGTGCTGGGCTGAACGTCCCCTCCATTTCGACGAACTCGAGATCGATTTGCGGATACGCATCGTCGAGCACCTTGAGATCATCCTCGAGCTTGGTGGGCTCCTCGGACTGACGCTCCACCACTGTCACAACCTTGATCCGCTTGGTCTGCTCGTTGTCACGAACGTACTCGACAGCCCGTCGCAGGTTGTCCACCTTGTCACCGCGGGTGAAGAAGACAACCTGTTGCGAATTGATCTGGTCAATCTTCTTGTCGATGCCCCTGGAAATGCTCCCCAGGAACTTCGCCACCCACTTGCTGTGATACCGGATGACCAGGCACGCGGACTTCAACAAAATGACCCTCCAGAGCATCAGCATCACAACCGCCAGGGCAGGGATGAAGTAGTACAGGAAGACCATGAAGTAGTCGGGCTTGTCGACGGCAATTCCGGTCAGCGCGGCAGCAGCAGCGGCGGTGGCGATCAGCACGAAGATCCAGGGAGCCCGCTCGGGCTGGGCACCGGCCAGCCTGGCGCGACGCACTTTCAGCAACATGTTGCCCACCGCAAACAGGACCATCACCGACAGGAACGACAGCGTGTAGACGCCGGCCAGGGCCTCGAGTGCCCCGTCGGTGACCACCAGGACCGAGACGGCCAGGATGAAGAAGGCGATGATGATCCGGTGCGTGGTGCCGAACCGCTTGTTCTTCTTCAACAGGAACTGGGGCAGACAGCGGTCGAGTGTCATGCGGTGGACCAGCCCGGTCACACCGACGTAACTGGTCAACACGGCTCCACTGAGCACCAGCGCGGCGTCGACGGAAATCAAGAGCTTCAGCCAGCCGCCGGCGGTCACATCGCCCAGGTGGGCCAACAGGTGGTCCTTGTGGAAGCCCACCTCCTCCACGGGAAGAACCGCCAGTGTCAGAAAGGCCATGGACGGATTGAGAATCGAGACTGCGATCCACATGTTCCTCAGCGTCTTGGGAAAAACTCCCGGTTCCTGTTCTTCAACGAAGTTTGCCGAACTCTCGAAACCCGAGATTCCCAGCATCGCAGCACAGAACCCGAAGAACAGCGCCACAAGCAGGCTCGACTCCGTCAGCACCGCCAGTTGTCGTTCGTGGCCAGCGGACTCCTTCTCATCACCCTCGTGAACCTCGCCCTCCTGGACCAGCACCTCGACTCCACTGGTGCCGATCCGCCACCGGCCGTGAGAGCCTTCGACCGGCGTCACCGTTTCGCCATCGACATCGAGTCCCTTCGCCTCGAGGAACGCCATGAGCGATGCCGGGAGAGTCCCATTCCTCAGGTCCTTCTCGACACGATCAATCTCCCGGTTCTTCTGGTCCGTCGTCCGGTCCGGCGGTGCGTCTTCCCGGAAGCGTTTCAGCATCTCGCCCGAAACGATCATCTGGCGATGCACGGGTGCCGACAGGTCCGCACCGCCCTCGAAGTTCGCACCGAGATGAGCCTCGCTGCCGTGGCCCATGACCCAGACGATTCCGACGATGATCAGCAGGCCCAGTGTGACCAGGTGCGTCAGGAAGATCCCGATCGCCACCTTGGCACTCTCGGTGATCCCCACGATCGTCAGGATCATGAAGACCGCCAGCAGTCCGACGGTGGCGGCGATCTCGGGCAACCCATCCCAGATCGAGCGAACGTAGTGAACCGCCTCGATGGCCGAGATGACCGCGGTGGCCATGTAGGAGAGCAGTGTCAGGCAGGCGGCAACCGACGCCCGGGACTTGCTGGTGGTGTTCAGCAGGGCGTTGTAGGCACCGCCGTTGAGTGGCAGGGCGCCGACGACCTCGGAATAGATCTTGCGGAACAGAAACAGCACCGCCGCGACGATCAGCAGCGAGAACGGTGACAGGTGGCCGGCGGCCATCGTGGCCAGCGCCGACACGTAGAGACAACTCGACGTGATGTCGTTGCCGCAGATCGCCGTTGCGGCCAACTGTCCCAGCTTCTTGTGACCGGGTTGCTCGGGACTCGCCATGTGCCTGTCCGAAACTCCCGCAATGCGGCACCGGGTCGTGCCGATATCATCAGAAACCACTCATTCCAAGGTCACCAGCCTACAGACCCTGTCCCGGTTTTCACAACATCGACTGCCACCTCGCCAGGACCGACGTACGAATCTGCGGGCTTGACCGGGCACACGACCGGATGGTACCGAGTCTACTGTGATGACCTCTTCGATCAGCCCATCAACCGTCTCCTCGGCCACCGTTTCGCCCGGTCCCAGCGTCGGCCGCCGCGAACTGCTCCGGCTCAGCCTCGGTGGCCTGACTC
This sequence comes from Planctomycetaceae bacterium, assembly GCA_002724315.1. GTDB lineage: Bacteria > Planctomycetota > Planctomycetia > Planctomycetales > Planctomycetaceae > UBA8437. The sequence goes on from PBOJ01000134.1 coordinate 25,917, forward strand.
TTCCCTCGCTGCTCTCGGCACGAGCCACGGCCAAAACGTCCGTGGCCGGCGACCGTACGGCGGTGATCCTGGTCTGGTTACAGGGCGGAGCCAGCCACCTCGAGACCTACGATCCCAAGCCTCTCTCGGGTTCGGCCTACCGGGGTCCCTACGATCCCATCGCCACCCAGACCCCGGGAATGAGGATCTGCGAACTGCTGCCGCATCATGCCAAAGTGTCGAACCGATTCAGCCTGCTGAGATCGATGGTCCACACCGGGTTCTGCCACCAGCAGGGAACCCAGCAATTGCTGACCGGCCACCCGGTCCGGATTCTCAAGCAGAAACCCGATCATCCCGACCTGTTCTCGATCGTGCACCGCCTGCGGCGGAGTGCCTACAGCGGACTGCCCAACTACGTCGGAGTGAACCCCGTGCCGTATGCGGGTGCCGCCTACCTCGGGCCGGCCTACGAACCGTTCGCCGTCACCGGCGATCCCAACGGCAGCGGATTCCAGGTGCCCAACATCGGGCTCAGCGACAAGCAGAAGCTGGCGCGAATGCGCGAGCGGATCGGGCTGAGGCGAAGCCTGGATCGACTCAGCCGCGACGCCGACCAGTACCACCAGATGAAGGCGCTCGACGAGTTCGAGACCCAGGCGCTGGACGTGCTGACCGGTCCGGCCGCCAAGCGGGCCTTCGACCTGGACAAAGAAACTCCCGCCACGCGTGACCGCTACGGTCGAAACCGTTGGGGCCAGCAGGCCCTGCTGGCCAGGCGGCTTGTCGAATCGGGAGTGGACCTGGTCACGACGACCTTCAACGGATCCCTGTGTGGGCGGGTCGGCAACTGGGACGACCACGCGGTCAACCACAACGTCTTCGAGGGCCTCAAGCACCGTTGCCCGTTCTACGACCAGGCGGTGGCGGCGCTGATCGAGGATCTCTTCGAACGGGGACTGGATCGACGGGTGATGGTGGTGGTGACAGGAGAATTCGGACGCACGCCCAAAATCTCGCACGTCGCCAGTTCGGGCAAAGGCGTCGCCAGTGCCCCCAAGGGGACTGTCCAGCCTGGCCGGGACCACTGGCCCCGGGCCACCTCGATCCTGTTCGCCGGTGGAGGAATCACGCCGGGACAGGTGATCGGAGCCACCGACACCCGGGGCGAGGATGCGACCGATCGGATTGTCGGTCGAGACGACTTCCTGGCGACAATCTACCGTCACCTGGGAATCGATTCCGACCACCTGGCCCTGGCCGACTTCGCCGGGCGTCCGATACCCGTGATCAGAAACGGCACGCCCATTCAAGAGCTGACCGCACCGGGTTAGCCGATCCCAGTCGAACGGACCGACTGGAACCGTCAAGTCGGGTTGGCACGATGGTGCGGACTGTGAGACGTCTGTCGCGCGGCGGGGACCAACCCCCGGAATCCGGTGCCGAGACGGCCAAAAACTTGTTGAGACGCCGCCGTGGGTGTGTGAGCATGAAGTGACCATGCTGACTATCTGTAGCGACCCCCTGCCACGAACCGACCTGACCTACGCGGCGTTCCGCGCCAGTTTCCATGAAACGCTCGAACGCCTCGTCCTGGCCAGGCAGTTCGACCAGGATCCCTGGCAGAACTTCGGGTTCCTGACACAGGTCCCGTTCCTGAAGTCCGTCCCGCCCCAGGTCCAGCTCGACCTGCTCGCCGAAACCTGGCACCGGCATGTCTGTTCGGAGACCCACGTGGCCTCGCTGATCGACGAGGCAGTGATCTTCGCGGCGTGCGAAACCGCCGCCCGGATGGCTCGAGTCAACCTCGAGGAACTCGCCGACCTGCTCGAACGCGGGCCGCAGAGGCTGATCCGCGACGTCCAGGGCGGACTGGCCGAGGCCATGAAACATCTCCACATGGCACTCGACTGTGAAGGGGACTTCCTGGTGATCTCGCAGTTCGAAGACCTGCCGCCGGACGAGGCACGGAGGATGAAGAGCGAGCTGTGTATCGAAGAGGAGCGGGTCGACGAGTTGTTCGACGTGCTTGGCCGCTGGCGAGTCACTCCCGGATTCGGGAGCCGACTCGAAGGCCTGCTCTCGGAACGCGAAATCCGGCACGCCCTCCAGGTCGTCTCCGACTGACCCTTTCCACGGCAGCAACGGCCGCGTCCCATGGCACGCAAGAAGACGACCAAGAAGACCTCCGCAGCCAAGAAAACATCAGCCAAGGCCAAGAAGGCACCGTCGTCCGGCAAACGCAAAAAAGCCTCGGCCAAAAAAACGTCGGCTTCGCTGGGACGCCCGAAAATTGCCGGCACGGCCGAACTGGACCTGGAATTCAAGGGTGACTTTGGCGCCCGGCAGATCTTCCAGTTCCTCGATGTCCAGACGTTCAAGGAACTCGAGGAATTCAGCCCGCAGGAGATCACCGACAGGGTGATCACCCCCCTGGTGCAGGCTGTCGAGCGAATCCGCAAGCAACTGGCGATGGCCAACCGTCATCTCGCGGGTGACCAGAAGTTCGCCCGATCTTTCCAGGAGGCGCTGGCCGAGGTGACCGGTGCGACCCGAAAGTGAACGTCGCTACGGCACCCGGACGGTCCGAATTGACCGGTGTCCTCGGGCGCGGCTAGTCTGAGGGCTGGTTGTGGTCCGGGGTCTTTCCGGAACCGGCACGAACCCGTTCTCTGGCGGAAACGGCATGCGGACTCTCTCGAACCTCATCCCGATCGTGGCCCTGGCCGCCGGCCTGTTGGCTCCCGCCTGCCACACCCGACCACTGACGGCGGCCCCGCCCACGGCGATGGTCTACGAAACCGATATTCGGCCGCTGCTGGTGGCCCGCTGTGGCCGCTGCCATGCCGGCGGCAAGACCAAGGGTTCGCTCGATTTGGGCAGCCTGGGCGGCATCCGCCGGGGCAGTGAATCCGGTGCGGTGGTGATTCCTGGAAAGCCCGAGAAGAGCCTGCTGGTCGAGGTGCTTGCCGAGGGCAGCATGCCGCCAGATGGAAAGAACCGGCCCACCAAGGCGGAGGTGAACAGGATCACCGCGTGGGTCCGTGACGGTGCCAGGACCCGCGGCGGAGACTTCAACGCCAAAGCGGCCCTGACCCAGGAGGATGTGCTGCCGATCCTGTTCACCCGCTGCGTGGTCTGCCACGGCGGCCGGGAAAAAAAGGGAGGGCTCGACCTGAGAACCCGTCGGGCAATGCTCAAGGGCGGCAAATCCGGACCGGCCATCGTTCCGGGAAAACCCGATGCCAGCCTGCTGGTCAAGAAGATCCACGACCGCGACATGCCTCCACCGAAACTTCTCGTCGATTTTGGGATCCGGCCCGTCGAGGCCGGTGAATTCGAGACAATCCGTGGCTGGATTGCTGCCGGAGCCCCCGAGGTGAAAGTCGTTGTCGACGTGGCCGGTTCCACACCCGATCGACTGGTCAGCCAACAGGATCGCGACTTCTGGGCATTCCGCACACCGAAGAAACCTCCGGTGCCGCGTGTGGCGAAACCAGACCTGGCTGCAAGGATCTCCAATCCGATCGACGCGTTCCTGCTGAAGGCACTTGAAGCCAAGTCGCTGGGATATTCCCCCAAAGCCGATCGGCTGACCCTGGTCCGTCGCGTCGCGTACGACCTGACCGGATTGCCGCCCACGTGGACTCAGGTCGAGATGTTCCTGAGCGACAAGCAGCCGGGAGCCTACGCGCGGATGGTCGACCGGTTCCTGGCCAGCCGACACTACGGCGAACGCTGGGGGCGGTACTGGCTCGATTTGGCCGGCTACGCCGATTCGGAAGGCAAGCGGTCAGCCGACCCGATCCGTCCCCACTCGTGGCGGTACCGCGACTACGTGATCCGCGCGTTCAACAACGACAAGCCCTACGACCGTTTTCTGCTGGAACAGATCGCCGGAGACGAACTGGCCGATGTGGCCAGCGCCGAGACAATCACCCCGGAACTGATGGACAACCTGGTGGCGACCGGTTTCCTCAGGCAGGCCCCCGACGGCACCGGCAGCGACATCGTCAACACCGTGGTCGAACGCTTCGAGGTGGTCATCGACGAAATCGACGTGCTCGGCTCATCCGTCCTAGGACTGACCGTCAAATGTGCCCAGTGTCACAATCACAAGTACGACCCGATCCCGCAGCGGGATTACTACCGGCTGGTCGCCGTGTTCCAGGGGGCCTACGACGTCTACGACTGGCTCAAACCTTCCTTCGTCCCCGGACAGACCAAGAGCAAGGCGGTCGGCCGCGTGTTGCCCTACCTGACCGCGGTCGAGCAACAGCGACATGCGGCCTCTCGCGCCGTCGTCGAAAAACAGATCGCCGACACGAAACAGGAACTCGCCGACCTCAAGACATCCCTGGAAAAACAGCACGCCGAGAAGCGATTGGCCGGCCTTCCGGAGGTCCTCCGGGAGGATCTTCGCCGGATGCTCGCCACACCCGCGAAGAAGCGGGACGCGGTGCAGAAATACCTGGCCGGCAAGTTCGAGAAACGGCTGTCGATCACCGTTGCGGCACTCAAGAAACAGAACCCCCGGTTCAAGAAACTCACCAAGACCACCAACGACCGGGTCAAGCAACTCCAGGCAGAAATGCCGGTCGAACCGCGAATCCGGGCGCTTTGGGACCGCGGCGACCCGTCCCCGACCTGGCTGTTCCGCAGGGGCCAGTACAACAAGCCGGGCCACCGCGTCGGCCCCGGTGTCCCCAGTGTCCTGACCGACGGAAAAACGCCTCTGGCGATCAAGCCCCCCTGGCCGGGCGCCCACTCGACGGGTCGTCGGCTGGCGATGGCCCGCTGGCTGGTCGACCCTGACCATCCGCTGACCGCCCGGGTAATGGTCAACCGGATCTGGTTCCACCATTTCGGCCGTGGCCTGGTCGAAACACTCTCGAACTTCGGCAACACCGGCAGCCGCCCGTCTCATCCCCAGCTCCTCGACTGGCTGGCGCGTACGTTGATCGAACGGGGCTGGAGCATCAAGCGGATGCACCGGCTGATGATGAATTCGGCGGCCTACCGGCAGGTTTCGGCGATCCGTCCACAAGCCGAGACGATCGATCCCGAGAATCGCCTGTTGTGGCGGATGCCATTGAAACGTATGGACGCCGAGGTGGTCCGCGACAGCATCCTGGCGGTGGCCGGCCGGTTGCACGACACGCCCTTCGGTCCACCCGACCCGGTCGATGTCCGCCCCGACGGACTGGTCACCTCCCGGGAAGCCTCCGACGGATGGCGCCGATCGGTCTACATCCGGCACCGTCGCAAGCACATGCCGACGATCCTCGAGACCTTCGACCTGCCGCAGATGATCCCCAACTGCGTCGAGCGGCCCGATTCGACCGTCGCCAGCCAGGCTCTCCACCTGTTCAACGACGGCATGATCCGCAAGCTTTCCGACGCGTTCGCCGAACGGGTCACCCGCGAAGCGGGCCGAGAACCGTACAAGCAGGTCGAGCGTGCTTACCAACTGGCGCTCAACCGTATGCCCAGCGACACCGAACGCGAGGTGGGACTGGCAGCGCTCGAGGAATTGACCCGGCTCTGGCAACAGAAAGCGGCCGACACACCGGCAAAGTCCGGGAAGCAAAAGTCGCCGTCCACACCGTCAGAACGGGCTCTGGCGACCTACTGTCACACTCTGCTCAACTCGGCCGGTTTCCTGTTCATCGACTGACCCGAATCGACCACGCCTCCCCTCCGGGAATCTCCCATGACCAATCCGCTCGCCCGCCGCGATTTTTTCCGCAGTGCCGCCGACGGGCTCTACGGCACCGCCCTGGCCTACCTGTTCGGACGCGAATTCTATGGCGGTTCCGGCCTGCTGGCCGCCGACGCGCCGGCTCCGCCACGACTCTACGATCTCTCACCCAAACAACCTCACTTCCAACCGCGTGCCAAGGCGATCATCCAGTTGTTCATGCAGGGTGGCCCCAGCCAGGTCGACCTCTTTGACCCCAAGCCGACCCTCGAACGTCACCATGGCCAGTCAGTCTTCAAGGACCTGGCCGCCGACGTGTCGAGTCCTGAGGCCGCTGGGGGCCTGATGCGGAGCCCGTGGAAATTCGCCCGGCATGGACAAAGCGGGACCTGGGTCAGCGAGTTGCTGCCGCACACCGCCCGCCACGTCGACCGAATCGCCGTGGTCCGCTCGATGTACAACACCCACCCCAACCACGAACCGGCACTCTACAAGATCCAGTCGGGCAAGCTGCTGCCGGGTCTCCCCTCATTCGGGTCGTGGGTCGCCTACGGGCTGGGCACAGAGAACCAGAACCTGCCGGCCTACGTCGTCCTGGACGACCCCCAGTCGCGTCTTCCGGTCAACGAGATCCAGAACTGGCAGTCGGGATACCTGCCACCGGTCTACCAGGGCACACGCATGCGTCCCACGGGTTCACCGATCCTGAACCTGACACCGGAAAAATCGCGACAGCGGCCCGAGCCGGTCGTCGCGGCCAGCCGGAGACTGTTGGCACGGCTCGACCGGATTCACAAGACACAGCGACCCGGCCAGTTGCGACTCGACGCCCGGATCTCCAGCTACGAACTGGCCGCGCGGATGCAGATGACCGCCTCCGACGCACTCGACATCGGCCAGGAGACCCAGGGCACCCAGAAAAACTACGGCATCGGTGACAAGGTCACCGACAACTACGCCCGGCGGTGCCTGATGGCCCGACGGCTGGTCGAACGCGGTGTGAGACTCGTGCAGATCTACACACGCGGCCAGATGTGGGACAACCACAGCAACATCGGCAGCAGTCTGGTCGGCGCCTGCCAGCACACCGACCAGCCGGTTGCTGCCCTGCTCGACGACCTGGCCGAACGCGGCCTGCTCGACGACGTGCTGGTCGTCTGGGGCGGCGAATTCGGACGCCTGCCGATCGCCCAGATCCGGCCCGGCAGCGATCCGAAAAAAGCCGGCCGAGACCACGGTCCAGCCGGGTTTTCGATCTGGATGGCCGGGGCCGGAATCCGCGGTGGTACTGTCTATGGGACGACCGACGAGATCGGTTACCGGGCGGTCGAGAAGCGGGTCAGCGTCGCCGACTGGCATGCCACGATGCTCCACGCGCTGGGCATGCACCACCAGGACCTCTATTTCGACCGGCACGGATTCCGTGAACGGCTGACCGGGACCGACAAGGTCCGGGTGGTCGAGGAACTGTTCACCTAGGACGGGTTGAGCACCGCCAGCGCCACCGCCGCCGCGACCGACGCATTGAGCGAGGCGATCTCGCCCCGGGGCGCCAACCGGCAGACGACGTCGCAGTGTTCCAACGTCAATCGTCTCAGGCCCCGTTCCTCGCTGCCGATCACCACCAGCCAGTCCCGGTCCGCCTCGGACAACTCCTGTTCCCCCCGCTCGCTGGTCCCCATCACCCACAACCCCGCATCACGAGCCTGCCGCAGCGACCTCGCCAGGTTGCTGGCCCGGGTGAACGGAACATGCTCGAGTCCACCCGAGGCCACATCGTAGGCCGCCGAAGAAATCGGCGCGGACTGATCGGTGGTCAACAACACACCCCGGACGCCGAAAAATGCGGCCGTGCGGAAGATCGCTCCGATGTTGTGAGGATCCTGTAGACGATCCAGTGCCAGCCAGATCCCGTGCCGATCCCCTCCGGCAGTGGACAGCAGTCGATCAAGACCGACGTCGGACCGTTCACGAACGCTGGCCGACGCCGCAGCAGTTCGCCCTCCCGATCGGTCCTTGTCTCCCCTCTTGTCACGCCGCCCGCGGCCGGCGGCGGCCCCCCCCATCCGACCGGTCCGGACCGGCACTCCCACGCTTTTGGCCAGATCGGAAACCTCTTGCCAGGCCCCGCGCGGCGAACGATCGCCGAAACGAACCTCGATCACGTCACCGGCCCGCGTCTCGAGAGCCGCCAGCACACTGTGCGGGTTCTTCAGTTCGAGCATTCCGGACCATCCTTCGCTTCCCGCCTCTGGCGGTCGACTTCGTAGAGCAAAACTCCGGCAGCAACCGCGGCGTTGAGCGATTCGGTGCGGCCGGTCTGCTCGATTCCGATCCGTCCACTGCAGATCTCCAGCACATCGTCGGCGACACCGTGCCCCTCGTTGCCCACCACAAGAGCCACCGGGCCGGCCAGGTCACAGCTGCGAGCAGCTCGGGAGTCCTCGGCTACGGCCGCCAACACGTTGACACCATCGCGACGCAGTTGCATGACCAGCGCGACCAGATTCCCGGACCGGGCGATGCGGACGTGGCTGACGGCACCGGCCGAACTGCGGGCGACGTGACCGTTGATCGGCGCGTGGTCTCCGGACACCACCACTCCATCGACCCCGAGAATTTCGGCCGACCGCAGGATAGCGCCCAGGTTGTGAGGATCCTGCACGGCGTCCAGCAGCAGCCACAACGGCGAACCGTCCGTCTCCGCGAGCATCGACTCCAGGGCCAAAAACGGATACTCACCCATCCGGACCAGTACCCCCTGGTGCTGATCGGTGTGACACCGTGCGCGAATCTCATCGCCGCCGACCTTCCTCAACTCCACACCCCGTTCGGCGGCCAGGTCCCTCAATTCCTCGGACACATGCTCGCCGATCCGCTCGGACACCCACAGGTCACGGATTGGCCAATGCCCTCCGCGCAATGTCTCCAGCACAGCGCGACGACCCCAGATCCAGTCTCCGGGCCGATTGCGATCGGCCCGGCCGCTGCTCTTCCCGCCTGAGGACCGCCCGTCCATACTGGTTCCCTCGCCCGCTGCCGGCCCGCCACGGTGGGCCTCATCCGTTCCCGATTCTGGAATCTGCCGTTTGTCGCGGCAAGCCCGTCGATGGTCTCACCACCACGCCCCATCGTGCCGGTCACCCGACCGGTCACCGGTTCAATCCGTCCGCCGGGCTCCAAGAGCCTCACCAACCGGGCGGTGGTACTGGCCGCAATGGCCCGGGGCGAGTCCCGGTTGAACGGCGTACTGCAGAGCATCGACACGCGCGTGATGCTCGATGGGCTGTCGGCCCTGGGGTTCGAGATCAGCGAGGGTCCGGGCGACGGGGAAGTGCGGATCGTCGGAACCGGTGGGCGAGTGCCGGCCACGTCGGCCAACCTGCATCTCGAGAACAGCGGCACCAGCATCCGGTTCCTCACCACGCTGGTCACCCTGGGAACCGGACACTACACCCTGGACGGAAACGCCCGGATGCGGCAGCGACCGATTGGCGACCTGGTCGAGGCCCTGGCCCAACTGCAGGTCGACGTCACGTGCCCCGCCGGAACCGGCTGCCCACCGGTGTCGGTGACATCTGACGGCCTGGCCGGTGGACGGGCGACGCTGTCCGGCAGCATCTCGAGTCAGTTTCTCAGTGCCCTGCTGATGGCGGCCCCCTCGGCGGCCGCTCCGGTCACCCTGGTCGTCGACGGGCCCCTGGTTTCACGACCCTACATCGACATGACACTTGCCCTGATGAACCGCATGGGTGCGGAGGTGATCGAGAATCCGCGGGGCAGCTTCACGGTGTCGCCCACCGGTTACAACGCCATCGAGCTCGACATCGAACCCGACGCCTCGGCGGCCAGCTACTTTCTGGCGGCCGCAGCAATAACCGGCGGCCACGTGACCGTCGAGGGCCTGGGCCCGGAGGCACTGCAGGGCGACGTGGCGTTTGGCGATTGCCTGGCCCGGATGGGGTGCACCGTCGAGACGACTCCCGAGGGGCTGAGTGTCACCGGCGGCAACCTGGTGGGAATCGACGTCGACATGAACGCGATCAGTGACACCGCCCAGACACTGGCAGTGGTGGCGGCTTTTGCCGAGGGCCCGACCCGCATTCGCGGAATCGCTCATGTTCGCCACAAGGAGACCGACCGGGTGGCCGCGACGGTGACCGAACTGCAACGGCTTGGCCTGACCGTCGACGAACACGACGACGGCCTGACGATCCATCCCGGGCCGCTTTCCGCCGGCGAAGTCCAGACCTATGACGATCATCGGATGGCGATGAGCTTCGCGGTGGCCGGTCTGGCCTCACCGGGAATCGTCATCGCCGACCCCGACTGCACCGCGAAGACCTACCCCGGCTTCTTCGAGGATCTCGAGCGGCTGTGCGAGGACGGCCGATGACACCTCCCCCGAAAACGGCCCGGCAGATCGCCTTCGATGTGCTTCAGCAGTGGCGGCAGACGGGTAAGTTCGCCGGCCCGCTGCTCGAAACAGCATTCTCACGGACGAACGATCTCCGGCCGGCCGACCGGGGATTGTCCAGCGAACTGGTCTACGGGGTGATCCGTCGGCAGGCGACTCTCGACGCCGTCCTCAAACCGCGGCTGAAGCGACCACCCGACCAGGTCGAACCGCCACTGTGGACGCTGCTGCAACTGGGCACCTACCAGTTGCTGTTCTTCTCAGCCGATTCCCACCACGCGTCGGTTCACGAAACCGTCGAGTTGTGCCGGTGGCTCGAGAAATCCCGCTGGACCGGCTTCGCCAACGGCGTGCTGCGATCGGTGCAGCGCGACATCTCCGACAAGCCGGCCGGCACGGCGGCAGCCGACACGATCCCCATCCGACCGGACCAGTTCCTGAGCCTGGCCAGCCCGCTGATGCCCGATCCCGGCAGTGATCCAAACCGGTACATCGCCTCCGCGGGCAGCCTGCCAGAGTGGCTGGTTGAAAACTGGTCATCGCGATTCGACTTCGACGAACTGCTGCGGATGTCCATGTGGTTCAACACTCCGGCAACGACCTGGCTGCGAGCCAACCCGCTGCGGACCGATGGCGAGCAACTGGTGGCCGACCTGGCCGCAGCGGACATCGACGCCACGTTCGACGACAGCCAACAGATGGTTCGCCTGGGCAGCAGCACCCACGTGCCGAGCCTGCCGGGTTTCGGCGACGGCCACTTCACCGTTCAGGATCCTTCGGCCGCTTCGGCGGCCAGGTTGCTGGCTCCCGTGCCCGGACAACAGGTTCTCGATCTGTGTGCGGCGCCAGGAACCAAGTCGACTCACCTGGCCGAGCTGATGGAAAACCGTGGCCGGGTGGTGGCAGCCGACTCGCACCCCGGACGACTCAAGCTCATCGCTCCGGCAGCAACCCGTTTGGGACTGTCGACCATCGAAGCGGTGCTCGTGGACGAATCGGGGGACAACCTGCCACCGGGACCGTTCGATGCAGTGCTGGTCGATGTGCCCTGCTCCAACACCGGGGTCCTGGGCAAACGTCCCGAAGCCCGCTGGCGGCTGGAACCCGATGAACCCGAACGGCTCTCCAGGCTGCAATGGAATCTGCTGGAACGGGCCGCCGAAAGAGTGACACCGGGCGGGCGGCTGGTCTACTCGACCTGTAGCATCGAACCCATCGAAAACGAAGACCTGGTGGCAAATTTCCTGCGGCAGCATCCCGATTTCGAGCAAATCGACGTCAGGCGACACGTCCCCGGTTGTCCCGCAGACGGTGGGTTCCAGGCACTGCTGACACGTGGCAACGGCTGAGCCAAGCCCGGTCGCTTGTCCACGGCTCGCGCGACGGATTACACTGAGGAAACGAATTTGACCTCAAACGTACAGTCCTCCAAGAGTCACCCGGGAACACTCATCATGCGTCGACTGACCAGCCTCTTCACGCTCACCGCTCTCCTGCTGACCATCCTCGGTGGACCCGCCACCGCGCAGGACAAGAAAGCCAAGAAAGACAAGAAGGCCGCCAAGAAGGCACCGGCAGCCAAGAAGATTTTTCCCGATGCGAAGCTCCAGGCGGTCATCACGGCGATCCTGAAGAAAAAGCAGGCCAAGACCGATCCAATCCAGGAAGCCGACCTGAAGACGATCTTCTTTCTCGAAGCACCGGGCAAGGAGATCACCAACCTGTCCGGCTTGGAGAAGTGCCCGAACCTGGCTCTGATCAACCTCTCGAAGAACGGCATCACTGACCTCAAGCCGCTGGCCGGTCTCAAGAACGTCCAGTCGCTGGACCTTTCGAAGAACAAGATCGCCGACGTCACTCCGCTGAAGGGCCTGGCCAAGTTGCAGTACCTGCAGTTGGAGCACAACCAGGTGGCCAAGCTCGATGGACTGGGCGGGCTGAAAAAACTCTCGGCGCTGTACCTCAGCAACAACAAGGTCGCCTCGGTCGCCCCGTTGAAGGGTCTCGAAAAGCTCTCGAGTCTCTATCTCGACAACAACAAGGTCGCCGACCTGGCCCCGCTGAAGGGCCTCAAGTGGGTCGCCAACCTCGCGCTGCGAAACAACCAGGTCAAGGACGTCGCGGCCCTGGGAAGCATGACCGAGCTGCGATACACGTTCCTGGAAGGCAACAAGGTGACCGACCTCGGTCCGCTGGTGACGATGGCCCAGAAGGACGCCAAGGGCGACCGCAGGTTTGCTCCCTACTGGAACCTCTACGTCTCGGGCAACCCACTCTCCGACGCTGCCAAGGGCGGCCAGATTGCCGCCTTGAAGAAGGTCGGCGTGCGAGTCGACCCGAAGCCTAAGTCGAAGAAGAAGAAGAAGTAGAGTCGGTCCAGAACCCGGACCGGGTCTCAGCCATTTTCGCCGGTGCCGCGGAGCCGCCATGACGAATTGGCTGCGGCCTGCGCCGCGCAGACCGGCACCACCTCGGTCAGGCTGATGGCGCCGTTGAAGCACACGTCGACATCCCCGCCGGGATCACGCGGGCGATTGTAGTAGTCGATTCCGTAGAGAACGCCCTGCCCGGCCGGGTGATAGGCAACCGGAAGAGGGTGAGGATCAAGCGGGCACTCGACCAGTTGGGACTCCCCGGTCACCTCACGCGGATCGGGAAAATTGATGTTGAAGTACCCTCCAGTGGCCGGACGCCGCTGCAGCAGTTCCTCGAGTGTCCTGCGGAGCATCGGCGCCACCGTCGACCAGTCAAAGGGGCCGTAGTGGCGAATGAACAACGACAGGGCAATCGCCGGCACGTGGAACAGCCCCGCCTCCCGGGTCGCCCCCACAGTTCCGGACATGTAGACATCGACTCCGAGGTTGGCTCCGGCATTGACTCCCGAAAGCACCCAGTCAACCTCGAGCTGCTGCTCGATCAACCCGATGCGGACGCAGTCGGCAGGGGTTCCGTTGATCGAGAACCGGCCACGACCATGGGTCTGAAGTGTCAGGGGCTTCTCAACCGTCACGCGGTGGCTGCAGCCGGAGAGCGGCCCATCGGGAGCCACGACCACCACCTCGCCAAATTCCTCCGCCACCTCCGCCAGCAACTCCAGCCCCGGTGCCCCGATCCCGTCATCGTTTGTCAGCAGAAATCTCATCGTTATCGGCTCGAACTGGCGGTGATCGAAGACTGGCGTAAAATCGACGCGGCTGAGTGTAACAACTGCGATTGGTGGCGGGGAGCAGGTCGATGACGGTACAGGTTCTGGGTGACGGAGATGTCCAACGACTGATCACGATGTCCGAGTCGGTCGAGGTGATGGCCGAGGCGTGTCGTCGACACGCGGCCGGCACACAAGCGGCCCCGGCCCGTCTGGCGGCCCCGCTGGAGTGGGGTCAGTTGGTCTTCACCGCCGGTGCCTACACCAACCCGACCGGAGGCCGAATCGGCTTTCGCGTCTACGACATGGAACACTTCGGAAGCGCCAACCGCGACGAACTGGTCGCCGTTTTCGATACCACCGACGGGTCGCTCGTCGGGCTGGTTGCCGGCAGCGCCCTGGGACCGTTGAGAACCGGGGCCATTGGTGGAGTCGCTGTCGACACCCTGTCTCGAGCCGACGCCCAGACGCTCGGCCTGGTCGGCACCGGCAAACAGGCCCGTACCCAGTTGCAGGCCGCTTGTGCCGTGCGGAGATTCACTCGCATCCGCGCCTTCAGCCGAACCGAGGAAAGCCGCCGGGAGTTCTGTCGCGAAATGTCCGGGACGGTCGGCGTGGACATCGAGCCGGCCAATTCGGCTCAACAGGCGGTGTCCGGCGCCGACGTGGTGATCTGTTCGACGGTCAGCAACAGCCCGGTGCTCGAGGCCGACTGGATCGAGGCGGGGACGCACGTCCAGAATGTCGGCCCGAAATTTCGCGACAGCAGTGAACTGCCGTCGGCCCTTTACGAAAGGGCCAACGTGCTGGTCACCGACGCCCCGGCACAATTGGCCGACTACGGCGACCGGTTCCTGGTTGCGGGCACACCTGACGCGGAACGGGTCGTGTCCCTGGGCGAGGTGATCTCCGGGGACGCGGAAGGTCGTACCGGCGACGACCAGGTCACGCTCTTCTGCTCGTTGGGATTGGCCGGCACCGAGGTGGCTTTGGCCGACCGGCTGCTGGAGTTGGCCGCGGCGTAACCCGGGAGGCCACGACACCGCGATCACCCGGCCGCGGCCACGTTTTCGGCCAGGTGCCCGGCATCCAGACTTCCGACAACCAGGGAGCTGACACCCGGCTGATCCAGAACGAACCGGATCGATTCGGCCGCCGGCAAACGCCCGGAGGCGAGCCCCTTCTTGACGACCACACCGATGCCCCGCTGGTGAGCCTCGTGGATCACCGGTTCGTGCGAGCGATCCGCCGGGTGGTACTCGACCATCAGCACGTCGGCCCACCCGATCGCCCGCCGCGCCCCATCGACGGTTTTTCCCGAAAAGCCAATCGCCCGCACCCGGCCCTCGGACTTCAGTTCCAGGAGTGTCTCCACCACGCCGGTGGCGTCCTGGATCGGCAGGTCCTGGCCGTCGGAGTGCACCAGGACCACGTCCAGCGTCTCGCGACCCAATCTGCGAGCACTTCGCTCGACACTCTCCCGGGTCGCCTCGGCGGAAAAGTCGTACCGCGACACACCGTCCTGGAACGTCTCACCGACCTTGGTCGAGATCACCGGGTGAGACGAGTGATCGGCCAGCACCCGCCCGAGACGTTCTTCACTGAGCCCGTAAGCCGGGGCGGTGTCGATGTAGTTGATGCCCAGCCCCAGGACCCGGCTCAGCAAATCATCGACCTGCGTTTGGTCGGGCAGCTCGTAGGCCCGCTCGTACTTGGCCCCCTGGTTGCGACCGATCTTGAACGCCCCGAATCCCAGCGGGGATACCTCCAGGCCGGTGCGTCCCAGCGGGCGAGTGATCATGTTCGGGTCTCGGACATCGCGACCGGCGTTGGACTCAGGCGGCCCGACGCGAAGTCGCCGTTGCGGAAAGCGGCAACCAGCCGGTGGCTGTCTCCCACGGAGGCCGAGCCACCTCCGGACGCGGCCAATCGATGGCCTCGAGATCCACCGAAACACCGGGGACGGTCGGCGGTGCCATCTGCTCCAGGATCCCGGCAACCTGCTCGGCGAGCACCGGTGCCAGGGCCAGCTTGGTCGGCCAGGCGGTGATCGTGTTGCCGTCAGTCAACAGGCTCTGGGTCTCGGGACGCCGGCCACCTTCGGTCGCTGCCTCGGCACGGTCCACCCGGTAAGATGTCGCCTCCAGCGACACCAACTCCAGCCCCGGCAGGACTTCGGCCAGTTCCCTCGCGGCGTGGGCAACCAGTTCTCGCCGCCCCATCGACACGCCATCCTCGGCCACCTGCCCGCCCAGTTGCCAGACGGTGCGGCCCTCCCCGTCGACCGACGAGGTGATCGTCATTCGTGTGCGGGCGCCATCAACCTGGTGACCGCAGAGTTCCGGCAGTCTCCCGGCTTCACCTCTTACCATCACCATGTGCAGCGGACGTCTCTGCATCACGCCGGTGACCAGTCCCGCTCGCTCGCGGAGGACCGCGTTGCCGGATCCGGCAGCCAACACGACAGACCGGGGAGCGATTTGCAGCGTGGCACCCGGAAGACTGTCCCACGGGTGCCGGATTCTCAGCTCGGCGACCTGTCCCGGTCCGTCCAGTCGCCAGTCTGTGTGATCCGGGTCATAGAGAAAGATCCGGTGGAGATGCCGAGTGGCCAGGCACGCGAGCAGGCTGCCCGGATCGATCACCTGTTCGTCGATCACCGCCACAGAGCCGGGGTGACCGACGAGCACGGCGGGACGTTCACCTGATGAGACCGTCCGAGGAGTGACTTCCAGCCCCAGCCGAGCCCCGAGAAAACCGAGCCGGGATCCCAACGATTTCCCGCGCCAAAGAAAACATGTCTGGCTGCGAACCGTGACATCACTGAGATCGGGGTCGCGGCGTCCGGCCAGGCAGTCGGCCCAGACACGGGGCATCTGTTTGACACCCAGCGCCGAACCGGTCGGGCTCCCGGCCAGCGAGTACTTCAGTCCCCCGTGAATGATCCCCTGGGCCGAAATGCTCTGGCCGGTGCCCAGTCGTGAGGACTCCAACAGCAACACATCGTGCCCGCGCCGGACGAGTTCATCGAGCAGCCAGAGGCCGGCAACGCCGCCTCCGAAAATCACCACATCCGGTCGTGCCATGGCCTGGGTCCTGGGGGGGCCGACGACGCGTCCGCCTCCAGCGACCTTTTACCCGGTGAGGTGGTCGGAGGAAAGATCAGTCGCCGACCTGGACGATCGCCTCGACCTCGACCGGGATGTTCCCCGGCAACGCGCCCATCCCGACGGCACTGCGGGCCGCACGGCCATTCTCGCCGAACACCTCGACCATCAGGTCGCTGAAACCGTTGATGACCTTTGGTTGAGTCCCGAAGTCCGGAGTGCAGTTGACCATCCCCAGCACCTTGACGAAACGGGAGACGCGATCCAGGCTACCCAGGTGGGCACGGAGGGTGGCGAGGACGGCCAGTCCCACGACACGGGCCGCGGCATTGGCCTCCTCTTCACCCATCTCCTCGCCCACCTTGCCGGTGATCATCGTGCCGTCGGTCTGCACCGGGCCGTGACCCGAGACGTAGCAAATGTCACCAACCTGCACGACCGGCATGTAGGTACCGCCGGGAGTCGGGGGGGTGGGCAATTCGAGACCCAGTTCGGCAATCCTGGCTTCGGCACTCATCGGTTTCTCCTGATCGGTCTCTCGGGCCAGCTTACCGGCCAGCCGGAATCGGTCCCGAGCATACGGACTGACTTCGGCCCTGCCAAACCAGAAACGGCCGCTGAGTATTAGCCGCTTGCACACTGAACACAGAAACTTAGAATGTGGCGGTGGGTGTTTTCGCGTCGACCACGCCGGAACACAACTCGTGATTCTCAGGAAATAGACACCATGCATCCTGCTCTCTGGCCCGTGGTCTTCATCGGCGGGCTCCTGTTTCTTGTCTTCCTCTGGCTGCTGGTACCGTTATTCCCGACGTGGATTCGGTCATTGACCAGTGGAGCAAAGATCGGGCCCCTGAAACTGGTGTTGATGCGGTTGATGAAGATCAATCCCCACGTTGTGGTCCAGGCCCGGATCATGGCGGTCCAGGCAGGCCTTGCCGACGTGGAGACCAGGAGCCTGGAGGCACACTACCTGGCTGGCGGCAACATCCTGCGAGTGGTCCAGGCGCTGATCGCCGCCACACGGGCACGGCTGGGATTGAACTGGGACACCGCCGCAGCAATCGACCTGGCGGGCCGTGACGTTCTCGATGCCGTCCGGACCAGTGTCGACCCCAAGGTGATTGACTGTCCCGACCCTTCGCGGCACGGCCGCACCACACTCGACGGCGTCGCCAAGAACGGGATTCAGTTGAAGGCCCGCGCCCGGGTGACCGTCCGCACCAACCTCTCTCAACTGGTCGGTGGCGCAACCGAAGAAACCGTGATCGCACGGGTGGGTGAGGGCATTGTCAGCGCGATCGGATCCTCCGACAGCCACGAACGTGTCCTCGAACAACCGATGCTGATCGCCCGGGCCGTTCTCGATAAGGGCCTCGATTCTCAGACCGCATTCGAAATCGTTTCGATCGACATCGCCGACATCGATGTGGGTGAAAACGTCGGGGCACGACTGCAGGCCGACCAGGCCGAGGCCGACATGCGGGTCGCTCGAGCCAAGGCCGAAGAACGCAGGGCCCAGGCCGTCGCCCAGGAACAGGAAATGAAGGCCGAAACTGTCGAGAACCGGGCCGAGGTGGTGCTGGCTGAAGCCGAAGTGCCGCAGGCGATGGCCAA
This sequence comes from Planctomycetaceae bacterium, assembly GCA_002724315.1. GTDB lineage: Bacteria > Planctomycetota > Planctomycetia > Planctomycetales > Planctomycetaceae > UBA8437. The sequence continues at coordinate 43,883 of PBOJ01000134.1, forward strand.
CGCCTTCCAGCAAGGCAACCTGAGGGCCGAAGATTCGATTTAACCGTTATCAACCCACCGAAACGGTCGGGTCCCAAGCCAGCCACCGGCTGGAGTCGAAAACAGACTCGAGCGGATGCTCGAACTTGATGCCGACAGATTCAACAACTGGGACAGACGGATAAAGTGTCATGAACGAGATGACGCAAGTGGAACTGACGACAGCACAACGTGACCTGTTGCTTCGTGGCCTGCAATTCGTCCGTAGTTCGGTGAAACTCTCGCTCGGTGAAAGTCGCTTGCCGGACGAGCAGCGAACGGAGCAGCTCGAAGCGATCGAGGCGCTGGAAGAGCATCTCCGCGGGAACCTCGCCAGCCAGCCTTCGGCCAATCTGTCCTGAGCCTCGCCTCCCCACACGCCCATGCGGTTTCAGCACGTCTGCGTCGAGGCCCTGTGCTATCGGCTGCCCGACGAAGTGGTGACGTCGGCGGACATCGAGAACCGCCTGGACGGGATCTACCGACGGCTCGACCTGCCCGCTGGCCGGCTCGAACTGATGACCGGCATCCGCGAGCGGCGGTTCTTTCCACCGGGAACGCTTCCCGGTGAGATCAGTGCCCTGACCGCCCGTGATGCGGTAGTCGCCAGCGGGATCGATCCATCACACTTCGGTCTGCTGGTCCACGGATCGGTTTGCCGCGATCAATTGGAACCGGCCACCGCCAGCGGTGTGCACGCATCCATCGGGTTGCCAGCCCACACCATGATCCTGGATGTCAGCAATGCCTGTCTCGGATTGCTCAACGGGTGCCTGATGCTGGCGAACATGATCGAACTGGGCCAGGTCACCGCCGGAGTCGTGGTGGGAACCGAAATCGGCCGTGGACTGGTCGAAGGCACGATCGACTCGCTGCTGAACGACCCGCAGCTGACCCGGCAATCGATCAAGCCCGCATTCGCCTCACTGACGATCGGCTCCGGATCGGCCGCCATCGTACTCTGCGATCGCCGGATTTCTCGGACCGGTCACCGGTTACTCGGTGGGACCGTCCGTTCGGACACCGAAGCCCACCGGCTTTGTGCCGGAGGGGTCTCCAACCAGGACCACGGCGACGATCGGCCCCGGATGGAAACCGATTCCGAAGCGTTGTTGCACGCGGGAATCGAGCTGGCAGCGGCGACGTGGGACGAAACCCGGGCTGTGCTCGGCTGGACCAACGACAGCGTCGACAAGTCGTTCACGCACCAGGTCGGGCGGGCCCACCGCAACCTGCTCTACGAGCGGCTGGGACTCGATCCGGAGATCGACTATTCGACCGTCGAATTCCTGGGCAACACCGGCGCCACGGCGTTGCCGATTGCCGCAGCGATGGGTGCCGAATCCGGGCACGTGGTTGCCGGAGAACACGTGGCCTGGCTGGGAATCGGCAGCGGGTTGTCGAGTGTCATGCTGGGGTTCGAGTGGTAGGCGGATCCACACCCAGCCCCCGCCCGGTCTCGCACAGCGACGCCCAGGTCCCCGAATCCAGCGGCACGCCCTCGGCCAGGCGTTCGGCCATCGTCGCCGCGCTGCGGTCGCCGGCCAGGCGAATCGCATCGACCCCGGGCTTGCGGTTTACCCCTCGAACGAATTCGATCAGCTTGTCGGCCTCGCCAAGGAAATGCCCCGTCCCGGCAAACCGCTCGGGATCCCAGACCACGAGCAACACGTTGTTGGTCCCCGGCGCCCCGTCGGCCGCCGGCGGACAACTTCCGCCCGAGAGACCTCCGACAAGGATGTCCAGCAGCAACGAGAGCCCAAAACCCTTGTAGTCTCCCATAGGCAGAATGGTGCCCCGCGGGTCGCTGAAACGAACTGCCGGGTCGGTGGTCGGATTGCCGTCGGCGTCGATCAGCCACCCTTCCGGGCACTGCTGACCGGCAACGTGTTGCACCAGCACCTTTCCGTTGGCAACGACACTGGTCGAAATGTCCACGACCAGTGGCTGATCGCTGGTGGGAACTCCAATCGCAATCGGATTGGTACTGACGGTCGGCTCAGTTCCCCCGGGTGGTGCCACGCACTTGAGCACCCCGTTGTCATTGACGGTCACCAGCGCCGCCCGGCCCCGTGTCGCCACCGCCTCGGCCCATTCCCCCACTCGCCCGACATGGCCACATCGAACCAGCGTTCCACAGGCCACCCCCAGCACGTCGACCTTGGCCTCCAGTCGCTCGATCAGGCGAGTCATCTGCACCATGCCGAAACCGAAGGCGGCGTCGGCACAAATCATCGCCGGTGTCTCAGACTGCACAACCAGGTCGGCAGCGGCCACCAGTTCACCGGTATCCAGCAACGGCAGGTAACGCGGAATGCGGACGACACCGTGGGAGTCGTGGCCACGGAGATTCGAGCCAACCAGGCTGGAGGAGACCAGGTCGGCTTCCTCGAGCGGAACCCCGGCGGCCTGAAACAACGACGACGCGAACCGCTCCAGAGAATCCGCGTCCACCCGAATGCCCGAAGCCATCATTCTCCCGTCTCGTTCTTCGATTCGCTTTTGTCTTTCGGCTTTGGGTCGGCCAATTGCCAAGCCGAATCGAACAGCCCTGCCCACTTGATGGACTCGTCGTACCCGCCCGACTTGTTGCGGGAGAACGCCTGGACGGCGATGTCCCCCAACCGGGGAAACAACCACGAGTTGGAGTTCTTGAAATCGGGCTCGTGAAACGTGTGGCCCGAGTTGATGACGACGTAGCGGTTGGGGTTCAGCGGGTTGGGGTAGATCATCGAGAGTCCGTGCGTGGCCGGGTCGTAACTCTTGCCCGCCACCCGAATCGCCTCCCGGGTCCACTCAACCGGCAACCTCTGGATCACCCTGGCCATCACCGCATTCGAACCGGGATCGCCAAAGAGCACCAGGTTGTTGGTGGCGATCATTTCGTCACTGACCGCAGTGTCATCGACCACCCGAATCCGCCCGCGGAGCCACTTGTCGAACTCGTGACCGAAACGATCCAGCGTCCAGCGTGCCCAGTCAGCCTGCGACTTCGCCCAGGGGGTCCCGGTGCCACGGACACAGACAAACGGCCGCATGAACGCGTCGTCGATTGGCCCCTGGAGATTCCGCCGCTTGTTGAGATCGACGTTCTTCTGGAAGTTCCTCGAGCTGTCGTAGTCCAGAACGTTCCAGTCCTTGCCGTTCTTCTGGTAATAGACTCCCGGCAGAAGTCCGTCGGCAGCCGTCGCCAGCCGGTGACCGACACCGTCGATCTCGATTCGGTCGGCCACATCACGAGAAACCTGGAGAGCGACGACATTCCGCGTACGCAGTTTCAGCGTTCCATCAGCCGCCCGGGCCGCCTGCACGATTGCGGGCCGATACAACTCCCCCATTTCCTCGACCGTCAACCACTCGCAGACGTTGTACTTGACCGTCCAGGTGACGAAACGGATTTCGGTTCGACCGGGATAGGGGCGACGCCCCTTGAGAGCATGCTCCTGGTGGAATGCCATGAACTCCTTGAACGAATCGGGGTGAAACCTGTGTCCCGTCCCCGGGCCAATCAGCAGCTTGATCGGCACGCCCAGCCGCTTGGCTCGTGCAACCATCGTCGTGCTGGCCAGCAGCTGCTTGTCGATTTCCCCGCCGTAGGTACAAACGGGAACGTTGAAGGCATTCAACGCGTAGGGAACGACGTCGTAGATCGACAGCGTCCTGTGCTGGTGATCGGGTCGCTGCTGGGTCTGCTCCTGGTACTTGTAGAAATCGACGAATCCAGCACCCGGACCCACCGAGGACCAGCGGCTGGGGTGATGCAGGCCCAGGTGCCAGGCACCGGCACCGCCCATCGAGAATCCCCAGAGCGTGATGCGACGGTTGTCGATGCGGAACCGCCGCTCGACATCGGCCAGGGCCTCGAACACGTCGGTCTCGCCGGCGTAACGATAGGCGTTGTTGGTGCGACCAAAGACATCCAGTTGCAGAAACACCTGGCCCTTGGGCAACGCCTTGCCCTCGTGCTGAGCAATGAAACGGAGTTCGTTGAGCGTGCCTCCCCGGCCATGCAACTTCAGGTGCAGTCGGTGGCGGGTGCCGGAACGGGGATTGATCCCGGCGGGCAACGAAATGGCATACGGTTGAACCGAACCGTCCACCTCCGAATAGTAACCCCGGATCGTGCTGCCGGGCCGCAGCACCCAGGAGGGTTTTCCGGCGGCCAGTTCTTCAGCCCGTCGCGTGCCGGTCCGCAGGGCCTTCTCGGCGTAGCCCACCCACGCCGACCCCCCCTTGCCCGATCGTGGTGCGTAGAACTCCTTGTGACGCACCGCCCATTCGATCGCCTTGGCGAACACCTCGACATCTGCCACCAGTCGGCGATTGATCGATTCGTCTCGCTTCAGCTTGTCGATCCGCGCGACCAGCGCCTTGCGACCAGTCTCCAGCCGGGCAGCAACCTCTGCCGGCGGTGCCTGCGCCGAAGCGATCGGTGTGAGACCGGCCAGGACCACCAGCCAGCTCAGCGGCAACCGTCGGCCCAACATTCGATCACACCATCGGTTGCCTCGCGTCATCACAACTGCCTCATTCCGATTGAAAACACGGTGGCCGCCCGTCCTGGCGGTCAGGCTCCACCGGCCGTCTCGGCCGATTCGAACCCGCAATCACGGTGATTGCCGTCGCAGAAGGGACGGTTGTCCGAGGCTCCACAACGGCACAACGCGAACGAGTCCTTTTCGCCGAGGTCAAACGCGTCGCCGTTGGCGTCGGTCAATTCAACCGGGCCACTGACCAGAAAGGGACCATTCTCTCGCACACTGATCTGCACGTCAGCCATTGTGTGATTCATCCTGTGAAATTCGAACCGGGGAAAAGCCGCCCATCGGCAGGCTGGTCAGAGACTAATCGCCGTTCCCGGGAAACGCAAACCGCGTCAGCAGCGGTCGACGTGGACTGGAAAACTCGCCGGTTCTCCACGACAATCCGCCAGCGATGTCGGTCCCGTCTCGAAAGCGGGCTGACACGGTGAGACATCACGGAGGACCGACGGGGATGAACAACGAGCCTGCCGAGTCAACCGGCGAGGACCGTGGGGAATTGGTCGACGGGTTGCGCTGGAAGAAGTTCGGCGTGCTCGACGACGGTTTCGTCTGCCTCGTCGATGTGATGGGGGATGATGGATCGGTCGTCCAGGCCGCCAGGGTCAGTTACGGTGCCGGCACCCGCAAGGTCTCCGACGATCGGACGCTGATCCGCTACCTGCTCAGGCACCGGCACACGACTCCCTTTGAGATGGCCGAGATCAAGCTGCTGGTGCGGGTGCCGATGGACTGCTGGCGACAGTGGATCCGGCACCGCACCGCCAACGTCAACGAGTACAGCACCCGTTACTCGATCGCCATCGACGCCTCGCAGGCAACTCCGCCGGAGTCTTGGCGATCACAGGCCGAAAGCAACCGCCAGGGGAGTGGTGAGCTGCTGGATGAGGAGGTGGGCCGGGAATTGAGCCGGACTGAACAGGAACTGCTGGATCACTCCAAGCGGGTCTACCAGGAACGGCTCGATGTCGGTGTCGCCCGCGAGCAGGCCCGCAAGGACCTTCCGCTGTCGACCTACACCGAAGCCTACTGGAAAGTCGATCTGCACAACCTGCTGCACTTCCTGGCACTGAGAATGGACAGTCACGCGCAACAGGAAATTCGGGACTACGCGACAACAATCGGCGAGCAAATCGTACAACCACTGTTTCCGGTAGTCTGGGAGGCATTCCAGGACTACCGCGTCAGCGGACTGTTCCTGACACGGCTGGATCGTGAGGTGGTGGTTCGGCTGATGGAGCAAGCCGGTCAGGCCGGTCAGGTCCCTCCGTTCGACGAAACGATGTTCCTGGAAGCCCAGCATGACAACTGGAAACCGTTGACACGGTGCCGCGAGCGAGACGAATGCCACGACAAGCTGGCGGAGATGGGAATCGTCGAGCCCCGCGGCGGCCAGTGAGAAAAGCCCCCTGAAAGCGATGCCCATCCTCATGCTTTCGGTTGGCCACCGCCGAAAGTTCTGTTACGGTAGTCCTTCGCCCTGAGGACACGAAGCACAACGGAGACACCCCGTGGTCAAGCTGCGACTACGTGACAACGAGAAGATTCAGGACGCCGTCAAACGGTTCCGCAAGCTGGTCGAACACGCCGGCATCAAGAAGGAAATGCGGCGTCGCGAATACTACGAGAAGCCGAGTGATGAGGCTCGACGGGCACGTCGTCGTGCGGCCCGACGAGCGCGAATGGGCCAGAAGTGAGTCGCCAGTCGGCGTCACACCTTAAAGCCAAACAGCCGGGTACCAGGCCCGGCTGTTTGGCTTTAAGGTGTGACCGCTGAACCGGCCACCAGAAGGGTCTACTCGTCTTCCGGGACCTCTGGTTCGGGGACGATCTCTTCCTTGATCGGCTGAACCCAGAAAAGTTTCTTTCCCTTGGCGGTCAGTTGCTCGGCCTTCTTGTCGGCATCCTTCCGCTTGCCGTAGTCGAAACGGCTCTCTTCACGCATCCCGCTGCTGTAGACGCCCCAGATGAGCCGGTAACGTTTCGGCTCGGTCGACTTCTTCTTCCGCGTCGTTTTCTTGGCGGCCTTCTTCTTGGCCACTGACTTGGTGATCTTTTTTGCGGCCTTCTTGGTGGCCTTCTTGGTGGTCTTCTTCTTGGCCATCAGCCTCAATCTCCCAGACCGCAATTCACGCCCGAAACCCCTGCCACGTGAGCGACAGGGATCTGGCTAGGATATCATCTCCGGAGGGATCGGACTACTCTCACCATCTTCCTCTCCTTCCACCAAGGAACCCCTCCCGATGGGTCGCCTGAAACACGCCAAGCCGAAGGAAATCGGCATCGACGCCGATCGTCTTGATGTCGCCTACCGCCTCCTGAGAAAATGGACTTCCGGACCAGAGCCGCCAATCCCCGGAGGTGCGATCCTGGTCGGTCGTCACGGCCGGATCGTCCCACCCCGATTCTTCGGACGCCAGGGACCGGAGCCGGGTGCCGAGCCAATCCGCGAGGACGGCCTGTTCCTGCTGGCCTCGATTTCCAAGCCCATCACCTACCTGGCCGGAATGCTGCAGGTCGAGCGCGGACAACTGAACCTCTCGGACCCCGTCAGTCGCTACATCCCCGACTTCGCCGCTCAACACAAGGAAGACACGCTTGTCGAACATCTGTTCACCCACACCTCCGGCATGCCCGACATGCTGCCAGACAACGCCGACTTGCGGCGAAAGCACGCGCCGCTGAAGCGGTTCATCCAGGGTGCCATCGGGGCCACACCTCTCTTCCCTCCGGGAACCGACCGCAAGTACCAGAGCATGGGAACACTGGTGACGGCCGAACTTGTGCAAAGGCTCACCGGGCGACCGATTCGCGAAGTGCTCCGCCGCGAACTGTTCGAACCTCTGGACCTTGTAGACATCGCGCTGGGCAGCCGAGGGCTGGATCGCCAACGGCTGGTGCGGGTCGAGGTTCCCGAATACCAGATCGGTTCGGACTTCGGCTGGAACAGCCGTTACTGGCAGGAATTCGGGGCCCCCTGGGGTGGAGCGTTTGCCTCCCCCGAGGACCTGGCGGTGATCTGCCAGTTGATGCTCGGAGACGGCCAGGTCCGTGGCACCCGCCTGCTGGCCCCGGCGACAGTGCGTTCGATGACCGAGAATCGCCTGGCCACCATGCCCGAGATTGCCCCCAGGGTGGCCGCCACGCGACCCTGGGGCCTGGGATGGAAACTGAACCACCGCGGCACTTCGGCCAGTTGGGGCGATGCGCTCGATGCCGACGTGTTCGGCCACACCGGTGCGACCGGAACGATGTGCTGGATGGACCGCCGACGCGACGCTTTCTGCATTCTGCTGACCAGCGGCATCCGTTCGAGGGCGCCCTGGCGGCTCGTCCATCTCTCCAATGCCGTCTCGGCTGCCATCATCTAGGCCCGCGGCAGAATTCGGCTACAAAGAACTTCCTGAAACTCGGAAACGAAATAACCAGAAAAGTTTAACCAACCGGAGTAACTCGTCCGATCAAAAGAACCAGCATCCGTGCCTGTGCGCGGGGTTTCTCGTACGCGGTTCGTACGCAACTGAGGAGAGTTGGTTCATGCGACGTTTTCAGACATGGGCACTGCTGGTCACTCTGGTTACGGCCACTTACGGCACGAGTTCAGCGGGGCTGCCATCGTTCCAGGAGTTGTTTGGGGGGAAAAGGGCCAAGGCCAAGGCCAAGGCCGAAACTCCAACCACAACTCAGGATGCTAAGGCCTACAACACGAAAATGGCCGAGTCGATTGCTTCGGCACTGCGAAATGCGGGCCTGAGCGGATACGACATTCAAATCCGGTTCCAGTCCGGCAAGGTCGCACTGACCGGGACAATCTCCGACACCGGCCAGAAGGCAGCGGTGACCCGGGTGGTGACGGGAGTTGGCGGCGTCCAGGCTGTCGACAATCAGCTGAAGGTGATTCCGGTCCAGCCGGTCGCGGCCACCCCGACGGCCACCAAGCCGGCCGCTGTCAAACCGGCCACCTTCACGGCTCCGCCCAAGTCGACTCCGGCCGACAAGCTGGCCAATCAGAAGAAGGCCGAGCAGATCGCCAGGGCGCTCGGAGCAGCCCGTTTGAGCAGTTATGACATCGAGATCCGGTTCCGACAGGGGACCGCTCAACTGGCCGGCACGGTCAATTCCCCCCAGGAACGGGCCTACGCCGAACAGATCACCGCCAAGGTTCCCGGCGTGATGCGGGTCGAGAACCAACTGGCACTCGGCCGTCGACCGTCGGGAATTCAACCGGCAGCCTATCAGCCGGCCGCACAGGCTCCTCCCGGACCTGGTCCGGCCCCGGGACCCGGACCGGCGGGACCTGGAGCAGGCCCGGCGATGCCGGCTCCGCCCAGTTATGGGCACCCCGGCGGTGGCGCCTCCAACGTGGTCTACAACATGCCCAACATGCCCAACCACGCCTGGCCCAGTTACGCGGCCTACCCCAACTACAGCCAGGTCGCATATCCCGAACAGTACAGTGCCAGCGCCTGGCCATACATTGGACCGTTCTACCCCTACCCCCAGATCCCGATGGGTTGGCGACAGGCTCAACTCGAATGGGATGACGGGCACTGGAGCCTCAACTTCCGTCCACGGACGGACAAGTGGTGGTGGTTCCTCAACCCCGAGAACTGGTAGGCGAGCGGGTCACTGACCAGAGATCGACGTATTTCCTCCCCGATCCGGGGGGGGCGTTCGACCGAGAAACGGACCCTGTGCAGGGAACCTAGAGATGACACGGAACAGACGACTTGCCATGTTCATGACGCTGGCCCTGGCCTGCTCGGTGAGCAGCGGGTGCTACATCTTCAACGGTGTCGTGAGCGTGGTGCTCGACGGAGCGAAGTTCTTCGTCACCACACCGATCATCCCGGTCAGCCCGTACTTCAGCGAGATGATCGAAGACACCTATCACGAGGAAGAGCGTTACGGCAAGGTGCCAGTGCTCGACCCGGTCGAGGGCGAAAACGCGCCTCTGTACTGCCTGGATCCTCCATCCGAGGACGAGGTCATGCGGTCGCTGCCTGACCAGGTCTCCGGAGGCTACGCGTTCCTGGCCGAGACGACCCGGAACAACGTGAAGATCGTCGTCGAGTTGATCGTTGACCGAGTCGACCCCTGCCGGTTCTACCCGATGGTCGGTCCGGCCAAGCTGCACCACTGCCACTACAAGGCCACGGTGTACTACGACAAGACCATCCGTTCTCACTGGCCGGTACCGTTCACCAACACCGATTCCACCCAGGACGTGGTCTACGTCGACCACGACCACCTGATCCGCTGTGCCGGGCCACCGACACCGCGTTGATCCTGCGGCACATGGACACCAACCCATCACGCCCAAGCCCGGCGAGACACCGCTCTCGCCGGGCTTGTGCTTGATGGGTTTGCTGCGAGGCGGCTACCATGTTGGTGGAGACCGGTTGCGGGGCAAGACGGGGAGACAGCGGGCCGCTCCCCAAATCCGCAGCTGTGTCGGAGCTTCCGCCCCGTCGAACCGACTGTTCATGTGCCACCCGCCCCCCCGTTTGGCCTCGAAACTGACTCTCGCCGTATTCGTGGCGGTTCTGGCAACGTCCGCCACTCCGGTGCCCGGGCCGGTCTTCGCCCAGGCCACCGCCGATGACGAGTACCGGCTGGGGCTGGGTCACTACAAGCAGAAGAGATGGCCTCTGGCGGCCGAACACCTGCGGGCCTACATCAAGGCCCGCCCCAAGGGTTCCAAGGTCGCCTCGGCTCGCCTGCTGCTGGGCGTCTCGCTGACGCACCTCAAGAAGTACACCCAGGCCCGCTCGGAACTCAGGCGGTTTGTCGTCGATTTTCCCGAAGACCCGAACCGGCCGGAGGCGCTATTCCGGGTCGCCGAGTGCAGCTACCTGCTGGAGGACTGGGCCACCGCAACAACCGGGCTGAAGACCTATCTGAAGGACTCACCCAAACACCCGCTTCGCGATTGGGGCCAGTTCTACCTCGGGGACGCACTGGTCCAGCAAAAGAAGTTCACCGAGGCCCGGGCCATCTACCGGAGTTCGCTGGCCGAATTCCCCAAGGGGAGCCTGGTCAACGAGATTCGGTTCGGATTGGGCGTCTGCTGTGAGCGTGGCGGACAAACCGACGAGGCTCGAAAGATCTACAACCGCCTGGCCGCCGACAGGACCTCCCGGCACGCCGACAAGGCGCTCTCTCAGCTCGGATCACTCGAATTCAATGCCGGGCGGTTCGCCGAAGCCGCCGCCGCCTGGAATCGGCTGGCCAGGACCTATCCCAAGAGTCCGGAGGCTCCCGCGGCACAGCTCAATGCCGGCTACGCCCATTTCCAGCTGAAACAGTACGCCGAGGCGATCACCAGCTTCCAGTCAGCCCGTCTCCGCTCCGACCAGGCCGCCGAAGCAGATTACTGGCGAGGCGTGAGCCTCAAGGCATTGGACCGGACCGACGAGGCCATCAAGGCATTCGGGCAGGCCGAGACCGGCAAGCCCGGCACGGACCTGGCCCGTGACATCCAGTTCCAGTGGGCCGACACCGAGTTCCGTGCCGGCCGGTACTCCCAGGCAGCCACCCGTTTTCAGAACGTCGTCACGCGGTGGCCCAAGCACCCCGAAGCCGACCAGGGGCTGCTATTCGCCACCGAGTCGATGCTGCTGGCCACCGAGAACCTCAGCGAACCGGCCCCGAGACAACGGGCTCTCGACCAGGTCCAGAAACTGATCGACCGGTTCGAACGCGAGTACCCCAGGAGCCAGCTGACGACACGGCACCGTTTGCAGGCCGGACGGTTGAAAGTGGCTCGCGGGGGAAACACCAACCTCAAGGACGCCCAGGCACTCTTTCGCACCGCGATCGCACAGGGCGGGTCGGAGACAATCCGCAACCGTGCCCGGTACCAGCTGGCCCGAGTCGGCAGCCGACTGGGCAACGACCGGATGGTGCTGGAGACCCTCCGCCCCATCCTCGCCGCGATCAAGGACTCGAACCGACCCGGCGAATTCGACGACGCGCTGGTGCTGGCGGCTTCGAGTTTCCTGGCCAGCAAACAGCACAAGCCGGCAGCCGAATCCGCTGCGAAGTACCTCAAGAAACACCCCCGGGGGCCCCTGTCCCCTGATGCCCTGGCAGTGCTGGCCGAATCGAAACAACGGCAGGGCCAGGTGGCCGGCTCGGATCTCGCTCTGACCCAACTGGCCAATCTCTCTGGAACCAAACCAATCTACGCTCAGACGGTTCGACGAATGGCCGAATCGTCCTACGCGGAGAAGAACTTTCAGCGATCCGACCGGCTTTTCGGCAACCTGGTGGCCCTGGGTCCCGGCTCGCCCTTCCACGCCGCAGGACTCTCGGGCCGCGGCTGGAGCCTGTTCGAATCGAAGAAGTACGCCGAGGCCGCCGCGATTTTCGGACGGGTGGTGGTGTTGCATCCCAAGGACAAGCTGGCGGCCGAAGCGGCCTACAAGGCCGCCGAGTGTTTCGAGAAGGCGGATGAGCCCGAGAAGGCGGCCGAGGCATACCGGGTGGCGACCAAATCTTATCCGAACAGTTCATTCGCCTTCCTGGCTGCCCGTCGGGCAGCCCGCCTGCTGGCCCTCGACAAGAAGACCCCCCAGGCCGACGCGGCCTACGCGGCTCTGCTGAAACAATTCCCCAAGGCCAAGGACCGCGACGGGCTGATCTTCGAATGGGCGGGAATGCACGCCGACGCCGATGACTTCAAGAAAGCCGACGTGCTCTACAGGCAGTTGATTCGGGAACACCCCCGCAGCCGTCACGTCACCGCCGCACGTTTCAGCCTCGCCGAAAGCGATCTGCTCGCCGGAAGACTCGTCCAGGCGAGAACCGCTTTCCTGCAGGTCGCCCGCTCTCAGGCGGGAGACGACGAAGTCCGCCAGGACGCCCTGTTCCGGCTGGTGGGAATTGCCACCGAGGCCAAGCAGTGGGAGCAGGTCCGTGAACACGGCAAGGCGTTGAGAACGCGGTTCCCCAAGAGCCGGCACAGCTGGGAAGTCCGCTTCCAACTCGGGCAAGCCGCACTGCATCTCCGCGACTATCCGACGGCCCAGGCAGAATTGACGGCGGTCCTGGGACAGACCCGCAACGAGCAGGTCGCCGGAGCCTCCTGGTTCGACGAGGCCTGGGTGTTGTTGGCCGAAACACGGTTCCGCACCCGTGACTACGAAGGACTCGTCCGCACGGTCAACGATTTCCGACGCACCCGGCCCGGATCCAAAGTTCTCTACAAGGCCGACGAGGTGCTTGGACGAGGGATGCTCAAGAAGCCCCGTCCCGATTTCACGGCCGCCCGCGAGGCCTTTGGGCGTGTCATCAGTTCAACCGAAGGTCGCAAGACCAAGACCGCCGCCCGCAGCCATCTGCAGATGGCCGATTCGTTCTATATCCAGAAGAACTTCCGCGAAGCCAAGAAACAGTTCCTGGCCGTGGAGATCCTCTACAATTTCCCCGACATCCAATCCCCGGCGTTGTTCCAGGCCGCGGCCTGCCAGGAGCAACTTCGGGAATTCGCCGAGGCGGTGAAGACGCTGGACATGTTGATCCGGAAGCACCCCGACAGCTCGTTTGCAGCGATGGCCAAGAAACGACTGCCTCGACTTCGACGTCTGGCTGGCTCATGACACGGTTCCCATCATCCGCACGACAGCTCGATCCCGAACGACAGTCGGCTCCTGCAGCAACCGAATCGACTTGGTACCCAATACGTCCGTTGCTGCCAGTCGTCCTTCTGGTGCTTGTTGGAGGCGTGGTGGCCGCTCAGGACGCCCCACCCGATTCCGGTGACACCGTCCCGGCAGCAGCCCCTGTTCCGGCAACGCCCCCCGTAGAGGACAGCGTCAACATGCCGACCGATCCGGTCGGGATCATGAAGCAGCTGGGCTGGATGGGCTGGGCGTTCCTGGCCCCCTTTGCCGTTGCCACTCTGATCGCGTTGTGGTTCAGCGTCGAACGCCTGGTGGTGCTGAAACGCAGCCGGGTGATTCCCAAACCATTCGTGGAACGGTTCCTCGAACACCTCCACCAGGGCAAGCTCGACCGCGACAGCGCGTTGAAGCTGTGCCAGCAAAGCGACAGCCCGGTCGCGGCCGTGTTCGCCCACGGAATCCGCAAGTGGGGCAAGTCGAGTGTCGAGGTCGAACAGGCGATCATCGATGGAGGCGAGCGGCAGGTCAGCGAGCTGCGGGCCCACCTCAGGGTCCTCAATGGCGTCGCCACCGTGACCCCGTTGCTGGGACTGCTGGGAACGGTACTGGGCATGATCCAGGCATTCAACGACATCGCCACGGCCGGCTCGATGGGAAAAACCGAACAGCTGGCCGTGGGCATTTCGCTGGCACTGCTGACGACTGCCGGCGGCCTGTTGATCGCCATCCCCACGCTGATCATGTACATGTTCCTTTCGGGACGTGTCGACACGCTGGTGATGGAAATGGACTACCTGGCTCAGAACGTGGTCCAGTCGATCTCGGCCGAAGCACTTGCCTCCCAGCCGCGGAAACGTCGCCGATCCGGTGGTGGCTCCAAGCAGGCGATCTGACGCGATCCCGGCCCCTGGCAACGGGCTGGTCGATCCCGGTCTCATCTTGACCGGCAACAGGCGGAATCCTATCTTCCCGCCGCCTCAGCAGATTCTCTCACTTCCCACTCATCACTCCTGCACTCCCAACACCCCGTCGTGTCACTTCGCGACGTGGCCTCGCGCCTGAGGTCCGTTGCCAGCGGCGGGAACCCGGTGTTTTGCGCCAACGGAGCCCCACGGATGAACTCCTCCCAACTTTCCCGATCGCAACCTGTCGGCCAAACCGTCCGGAAAGCGGTTTCTCCGACTCCCGGCCGCTGCCTGGTACTGGCCACCGCCTGCCTGATGACAACGATCGGGTGCCGTGGCGGCGGGCTCATCAATTCCGGCGATGGCTGGTGGCCCAACTCGTGGAACTGGTCCAGCCGGTCCCAGAGTCCCGGTGACTCAACCGGGTCCAAGGATTCGGACTCGGACCGGAATCCGTCGACGATCGGCGACTACGTGTCGATCAGCGGTCTGGGCATGATCACGCTGGAAGGCGTCGGGCTGGTCACCGGTTTGGACGGAACCGGCGGGGATCCCAAACCGTCGCCGTTCCGGATGGCCCTGCTCAAGGACATCCAACGACGAGACGTCCCAAACCCCAAGGCCCTGCTGAGATCGCCGAGCACGGCCCTGGTCATCGTGCGGGCCTATCTGCCGCCGCTGATCCGCAAGGGAGAGTCATTTGATGTCGAGGTCCGGCTGCCACCCGGCAGCGAAGCCACCAGCCTCAACGGTGGCTGGCTGATGGAAGCCGACGTCTCGGAACGGGCCCTCGTTCCCGGGGAGGGAGTGCTCTCCGGACACGTCTTCGCTCGAGCCAAGGGACACGTCCTGATTTCTCACGGTGAGGGCGACATCGGCGAACTGGCCGGGGTCGTCCGTCGGGGCCGAGTGCCCGGCGGTGGGATCTCCCGGCGTGATCGCGACCTGACGATCGCACTCAAGAACCGTTACCGCAGTGTGAGAATGGCCAAACGCATCGCTGACCGGATCGGCACCCGGTTTTATGCGTACAACCGGCACGGAGTCCGCGAACCGCTGGCCAACCCGAAAACCGACCGCACGATCATGCTGAAGGTTCACCCCAAGTACCGGGACAACTTCCCCCGGTACCTGCAGGTGATCCGCAAGATCGCCATGCGAGAGGACGACGTGGAACGCCAGGTGCGGATGCAACAGCTCAGCGGTCAACTGCAGAAGGTCGAGTCGGCTCGGGAAACCTCCCTGTCGCTGGAGGCGATCGGCCCCAAATCGATCCCGTTCCTCAAACCCGCCCTGGACCACTCGGACTTCGAAGTCCGCTTCCACGCCGCCACCGCCCTGGCCTACCTCGACGACAACTCGGGAGCCAACGTACTGGCAGAAGCTGCCAGGCACGAGCGAGCCTTTCGGGTCTACGCATTGGCCGCCCTGAGCACACTTGAAGACGCCCCGTCACAGTTGCTGCTCCGGAAACTGTTGAAACCCCTGGTGATCTGTGACACCGATGGCTGTTCACACCAGGGCAGTCCGATCACAGGCCCCTGTCCCCGCTGTCAATCCGCCGGCCAGTTGAAGCAGAGCGCCGAGCTGCAGTACGGAGCCTTCCGGGCCCTGTGGACGCGGGACCGGCTCGATCCGACGATCCGGGGCGAACAGGTCCGTGACCTGTTCACCATGCACGAGGTCCAGTCCAACGGTCGCCCACTGATCCATCTGACCCAATTGCAACGGCCCGAGATCGTGTTGTTCGGAACCGACCAGCAACTCCGGACCCCGCTGGCCATCCAGGCCGGAAACCACATCTGGATCAATGCCCAATCCGGCTCACCGAAGGTCACCATCAGTCGCTACCAGGTCGGGCGCCCCCCCGTCCGGCGGACCGTATCGACCCGGGTCGCCGACGTGATCCGAACGACCGTCGAGCTGGGAGCCTCTTACCCGGACATCATCCAGATGCTTGTCCAGGCCCAGCGTCAACAGAATGTGGCGGGCCAGATTGCCATCGACTCCGTGCCGCGAACCGGTCGTGTCTTTTTCCGGGGAGGGGGCCCGAAGACCGGAACACGCACGACGCTCGGCTCGGCCAACAGCACCCCCAACCTCTTCTCGACGGTGCAATCGAGTACTCCCGGATCCGCGGACAACTCGGATGCGGATGAGGACCGGGAGGAGGTGAACCAGGCAGGGACCGACCCGGAGCCGGACAACCAGGAGAAGGAATCGCAGGAGAAGGCTGACGGATCAGCCAGCCTGGCCGATCGCCGGGCCACCGACCAAGTGTCCGAACCCGAAACTCGATCACAGGACGACTCGGGATCTCGGTTCCCGTTCCTGGAGAAGCTCTTCCGCTAGCCCCCCGGATGCTCCAGTCTCTCGACCTTTTCGGCTTCAAGAGCTTCGTCGACCGCACGCGGTTCGACTTCGATCCCGGGATCACCGGGATCGTCGGACCCAATGGCAGCGGCAAGAGCAACGTCGTCGACGCGATCAAGTGGATCCTCGGCGACCAGAGTCCCAAGAGCATGCGGGGCAAGGAGATGACCGATGTCATCTTCAACGGAGCCTCGGGACGGAAGTCGGCCGGCTTTGCCGAGGCCACTCTCACGTTCAACAACGAGAACCAACTGCTGCCGATCGAATCGTCGGAGGTTCAGATCGGACGCAGGATCTGGCAAAACGGGGACAGCGAGTACCTGATCAACGGCACAACCAGCCGACTGAAGGACATTCGCAACCTGTTCCTGGGCACGGGGAGTTCCGCCTACAGCATCATCGAACAGGGCCGTGTCGGAGCCATCCTGCAGGCCAACCCCAGCACCCGGCGGGCGGTGTTTGAGGAAGCCGCCGGGATCAGCCGCTACAAGGCCCGGCGGATCGAAGCCCTCAGAAAACTCGAACGGGTCGGCCAGAACCTGCTGCGGCTGACCGACATCGTCGACAAGGACGAAGTCCAGCTCAACTCGACCAGGAACCAGGCCCAGAAGGCGACAACGTTCCGAAGAGTCTCCGAGGAGCTCAAGGAATGGTGGATCGGGCTGGCTGCCGACGACTACCGTGAACACTCTGCCCGGCTCGCCAGGATCGAGACAATCGTCTCGGACTTCGACACCCGCATCAACGAAATCGAAACCCGGAAGCAGGAATCCGAGCGGGTGCTCGCGGGAATCGACAAGGACACCAACTCGCTGGATGATCGCATCCGCCGAGTCGAGAGCCGCAGGGGAAGCGAACGCGAGCAAATCGCCAGGCTGGAAGCAACCGTCGTCCACCAGCGACGACGCAGTGAAGAACTCGACGGCGATCGACTCGAACTGACTCGCATTGCCGCGAGACTCTCTCACCGGTTCGGAGAAGCCGAACGGCTGGGTGAGCGAGCCGAGCTGGAACTCGAGGAATTTGTCGAGGCCTTCGAAGAAGCCACCCGGAACCGCAATTCGGCCGCTGCGGAACTCGAGACGATCAACCGGCAAATCGAACTCGAACGGGGAAGGTTCGAGACGATCCGGAGAACCCAGCTCGAACAGACTCGCATCGTGGCTGCCTGCCACGAGAAGGTGACGGGACTGGAAGGCCGGCTGGGGACGCAGGAGATTGACCAGAAAGAAACGGCCGAGCAACTCGAACAACTCGCCGAGCTCCGTGAGGAGTGCGAAAACACATTCGCGTCGCTGCAATCGCGAGTGGCAGAGCTGAAGGCGGAACTGGAAGCCATCGACGACAACGTGACAGCGGCGAAAAAGATCCGTGATGGCTTGCTGGACCGGCAGACCGAAGCCGTCAAGGAACTCTCCGCCGCCCGCGAACGACGCAGCGGCCACCAGGCCCGCATCGCGGTGCTCGAGAAACTCGAACGACGCCAGGAAGGCATCGGGCTGGGCGTCCGGGAGATCCTGGAACGGGCCCGCACTGCTGACCAAGCCCCGTGGAACCTGATCCGGGGCAGCGTCTCGGACCTCCTGGAAGTCGACCTTGAACGAGCACCACTGGTCGACGTGGCACTGGGCGAATCCGCCCAGTGGATCGTCATCGATCAACTCGCACCACTGGGAGACTACCTGCTGGAGCACACCAGCCGTCTCACCGACCGGGTCGGGTTTCTCTCCGCCGATGCACCCGAAGCACCTCACTCGCCCTCATCGCCGGATCTCTCGGGTCAACCCGGCGTAATCGGTCCCGTCGCAGATGGTGTGCGGGCCCATGACGGAAACGGATGGTTGATCGGACGACTGTTGGCCGGCTCCTGGATCGTCAACACACTCGCCGATGCCCTGAGACTGTCGCGCGGCCCCGGTCGGGGAGCGAGATTCGTCACTCTGCAGGGAGAAATGATCGAGCGGGACGGAACGCTGATGGCCGGCCCAATCTCCACCGACGCTTCACCACTCTCTCGCCGCAGCGAACTCCGTCGACTCCGAACCGAACTCGACGATCTGGAGGCACAAATCGAGGCCGACCAGGACCAGCTCGGTGACCTCGACGAATCACTCGTCTCGGCCGAATGCGACCACACCGCCGCCACATCTCTCCGCGAGTCCGCCGCCGACCGGATGGGACGAGCCGAAACTGAAGCCCGTGACCAGCAACGGGAACTGGAGAACACGAACCAGAAATACGAGACCCTGGCCGCCGAACTGGAGAGGCTCGAGCAGGACCGTCAATCGAGTCGACAGGAACTCGACACCGCACAACAGGAACAACACACCTCCGCCCAGAGGCACCAGGAACTCGAGGCCCAGGCCGCCTCGATCCAGGCCGACCAGGAAACTCTCCGCGAACAGCGGGCCGCCAGGGAAGAAACGCTCGACCTGGCTCGACTCGAAGTCACACGGCAGGAGGAACGACGCAGCAGCCTTCAAGAGGCCTGCACGAGGCGAATTGAGGATCTCGATCGGCATTCGGACGAACTGGACGAAGCCAGACGGCGTCTCAGACAAACCGTCGAACAGCACCAGGACGTCAACCTCCAGATCCTCAATACCGGCAATCGACTCGCCGAACTGGCTCTCGTTGACGAACGCCACGGCCGTGACATCAAAGTGCTGGTGGCCGACCGGAATCGGTTGAAGCTCAAACGCACGAAGCTGGCCACCGAAGACAACCACCTGCTCGAGGAGATCGGACAACTCCGGCAGGAACAGCACAAGGAACAACTCAAGGCCCAGGAAATCCGTCTACAGTTCGACGCCATGAACACTCGACTCCAGGACGAGTACCAGATCGGACTCGAAGACCTGGAACATTCCGAGGCGTCCGCCTTTCAGCTTCACCTCGCCGAACTCGCCCGGCCTGACACCCAGACCGACCTCGGCGCGGACCAATCCGGAGAAGAACTCCCGGGCGATTCGGAGGAGGAACCGGCCACGGAAGAGAACACCGAAGCGGATCTGACAGAAGCAGAAGATCCTGTTCCGCTGCCGGAGCAGACCGGGGACAAGCCGGCAGAACCGCTCGAACCACCACCGGGTGTCACGTTCGAGGCGGTCCGAGACGAACTCGAAGCGAAGGTGTCCCGGCTGAGACGGAAACTGAAGATGATGGGGAGCATCAACACCGACGCACTGGATGATCTCGAGGAACTCGAGAAACGGTACGAACACCTGCAACACCAGCAGCAGGATCTGGTCAAAGCCAAGGCAACTCTCGAGGAGATCGTGCGACGGCTCGACGAGGAAAGCCAACGGCTCTTCCGCGAGTCGTTCGTCACCATCCAGGAGCATTTCAAAGAGATGTTCCGGAAACTGTTCGGTGGCGGAGAAAGCGACATCATCCTTGAAGATCACTCCGACGTGCTCGATTGCGCCATCGACATCGTCGCCCGTCCTCCCGGCAAGGAACTCCGCAGCCTGTCCCTGCTCTCAGGCGGCGAAAAGACACTGACGGCCGTCGCCCTCGTGTTGGCGATCTTCAAGAGCAACCCCAGCCCCTTCTGTGTGCTCGACGAAGTCGACGCCGCCCTGGACGACGCGAACATCGAACGCTACACATCGGTTCTCACGGAATTCGCCGAGACGACACAGTTCATCATGATCACCCACCGCAAGCGAACGATGACCGTCGCTGACGTGATCTACGGTGTGACAATGGAGCAACCGGGAGTCTCGAAACGCATCTCGGTGCGTCTGGATGACGTCAGTGAAGATGGGGAAATTGCGTCGACTTCTCCGGATGGGGAAACTGACGCGGCTTAATCGCCCGACCAGCCGGTGATCACCGGCCGTCTGGCCCCTGGCAAACCTCCCTTTGCGGCTGCGCGAGGGTTGAAGGCGGTGGTGCTGGACCGGAACGAAGCACTCCTACCGGTCTGATCAGTCGCTTTGGGACCATTACGAGGCCAATGATCCTAAAGTCCCTCCCCGCCTTAGGTCGAAGGTAGAGATCAGACACGTGGAGGCGGAAGGTTCTGCCACAAGCGTTGTGCTGGTTGCAAGGACGTGACCGGCAGAACCGAAAACTTCGACGGGTCTCATTTTGATGGGGGGGGATAAACGGACTCCGGGGGTGACCCATCCCGGAAGCTGGAGGCTCTGGTAACACATTCTCGGTCCCACCTCCCCGCATTGGTGGATACGACAATTCCGGAGGAACGTTTCGAGGAGAGATCCAAGCGGCCCGTTCTCGTTGATCCCGGCCAACATCTCGGGTTGGTGCAGATCAGCAAGAACCTGGTCAAGCCAGTCATCCGACGCAACTGCCGAGGACGGCTGGTGGGTAAACCCAGGACCGAGTGGGACATGTTCCCACGGGCTAACGTTCCTCTGAGACTGAGATAATTTCGACTGGAGCCCGCAATGAAAACTATCTTCACGACCGGACAGGTCGCCAAGATCTGCAAGGTGGCCCCGCGCACCGTCAGCAAGTGGTTTGATTCAGGCCGCTTGCGAGGGTATCGCATCCCAGGTTCGCAGGACCGCAGGATCCCCCGTGAGCATCTCATCCGCTTCCTGAAGGAGCACGGGATGCCGCTGGGAGAACTCGAAGACGAGGCGATGGGCAAAGTGCTGCTCGTCGGCGTCGACCCAACCATCCGGGCCGGAGTTGTCGACATGCTCGACAGCGACGACTACAAGGTGGATTCCGCGATGAGCGGTTTCGAGGCCGGCATCCAGGCCGAATCGCTGCATCCGGACTGCGTGATCGTCGACTTCGGAATGGGCCGCTCCGAGGCCCTGATGATCGCCCAGAACCTTCGCAAGAACGGCGAGTACAGCGAGACGGTCCTGATCGCCTTGCTGACCGACGATGACAACGCGAGCGGTTTCGACCGGACGATCTTCAACGAGACGTTCCGGAAACCATTCGACACCGGATTGCTCGCAGAACGCGTCCGCACTCTGATCAGCCGCAAGAAGCAGCTGGCCTAGAGCTGGACAACCGGGAAGGGCTCCACGGAAGAAACCCGCAGACACACGGCCACAGGGATGAATTGATCGGCCATCGACCCCGGCCGTCCGAGAAGACGCGGTTTCAACCAGAGGGAATGCCCGGCCAGGATGGCCGGGCATTCCCTTTTTTTGTGATCCCGAATTGGCGATCTCACCGACGCGCATCGTAGAGTGACTAGAGATCCTCTTGGCCGTCCCGCCCATGCCCAACTCCACCCTTCCACCATCCACTCCCGAAACGACCGATGTTTCGCGGCGTGCCCGTTTGGCGGTGGCGGCCCTGGCGGTGCTGGGCCTGTTGGGAGTGGTTTCCCACCTGGATGCTGCCGGGGATTATCCCGGACTGGGAGCAGGACCGGGCTTGACCGTTGACGAGATGTTCAACGTCTCCGAGGGATTCCGGCTGGTCGAAGCGACGCGATTCTGTTTTCTGGGCGAGTTGACCTGGCAACAGATCTTTGGCCAGCAGGAGGACCTGCTGGCGGCGGCACCGGCTGGATACCACCTGGCCGACCACCCACCATTGGGCCGGGTGGTCCTGGGCCTGGCCCATCAGACGGTCACCGCCCTGGTCGCTCCAACCCACTCGGAAACGACCCCGTTGGCACCAACGGCGGCCCGGTTCGGATCGGCGATCGCCTTCGGCTGGTTGATCTACCTGGTGGGCCGGACCACCGCCGGCTGGTACGGGTCCGTCGCCGGGTTTTCGGCAGCCACCTCGTTGCTGCTGATGCCACGCCTGGTCGCCCACGCCCATCTCGCTTCACTGGAAATGATGATCACCCTGGCCTACACCGCTTCGGTGCTGTCACTTGCTGAACGCTGGGCTACCGGCTCTGAAGCTCCTCGAGTCCGCCAGGCGGTGGTCCCCGGGCTGCTACTGGGACTGGCACTGCTGACGAAGATCCAGGCCATCCTGCTGATACCGGCGGTCGCCGCGTGGTCCCTGCTCAGATTCCGCGGCCGAGCCATTCGCCCCCTGTTGTGCTGGACGGCGATCGGCGGAGTGGTATTTTTTGTCGGCTGGCCCTGGCTGTGGCTCGATCCGCTGGATCACCTGATCGAGTACTTCGCCCGAACCACCGAGCGGGCACAACTGTCGGTCTATTACCTGGGCAACAAGACCCCCGACACCGACGTCCCCTGGCACTACGCCCCGGTGCTGTTTGGCGTGACGGTCCCCCTGGGCCTGCACGCCCTGGCAGCCTGTGGGCTCGTCTTCCGCAAACGGCAATGGTGGCACGACCACCGGATCGTACTGCTGGTCACCTGCATCGCCTTTCCGCTGCAGGTGTTCATGACACCGGGCGTGGCTGTCTACGACGGCACTCGACTGTTCCTGGTCGTGTTTCCGCTGTGGGCCGTACTGATTGGTCGCGGCACGATGATTCTCTCAGAGTGGCTCTCACAACGCCTGGGCCAGCTGTCGCGAGGGACCAAATGGCTGCTGCCTGCTGCGATCCTGATCTCTTCCAGCTGGGGCCTGATCGCCACCCACCCCTGTGGCCTCTCGTACTACAACATCGCCGTCGGCGGGCCTGCGGGTGCCGAATCACTGGGATTCGAACCCACCTACTGGGGCGACAGCCTGACACGCAATTTCCTGGCCGAGGTGGCCGAGCGAGTTCCCGAGGACGAAACGATCGCGGTGTTTCCGTCATTGCACCCCCTGCAATGGCCCACGTTCACCAAGCACGCCCGGGTCTGGGACCACACTCCCAGGCGACTGGCTCTCTACGGCACCCCCGACGCCGCCGAGGCCAACTGGGTGATGATCTTTCGACGCAAGGCCGATTTGCCCGAACACCTCCGGAAGGCTCCTCCGGATACGAAACGTGTGTGCGAAGTCCGCCGAGCGGGGGTGCTGCTCGCAGCACTGTATCACCGGGACGCACCCCAGAATCCGTCCGCCGAACTCCGCAAGCCCCGCCCGGACACCTATACTGAAGCCAACCACTGATCCCGTTCTCCCACCGGCCCGAATCAGACACCCATGTCCAAACTGACGCATTTCGACGATTCCGGCGCCAGTCGCATGGTCGACGTCGGTGACAAGGAGATCACCCAACGGGTGGCGGTTGCCGAGGCGGTGGTGAGCATGCAGCCGGCAACGCTCGAACTGATCCGCGGAGGCGGAATGGACAAGGGGAACGTCTTCGAAGTGGCTCGCCTGGCCGGCATCGGCGCCACCAAGCGGACTTCCGAGTTGATTCCGCTGTGCCACCTGTTGCCGCTCGACTCGGCCCAGCTCGACTTCAGCTGCCCCGACGAGCGAACTGTCAGGATCGAGGCGAGGGTCAGCAACCGGGGGCGGACCGGCGTCGAAATGGAAGCGCTGGTGGCGGCGTCGGTAGCGGCCCTGACCATCTACGACATGTGCAAGGCGGTCGACCGCGGGATGGAGATCGGCCGGGTCAGGCTGCTCGAGAAATCCGGCGGTCGCAGCGGCCATTTTCTCCGCGACGACACTGGCGGAACGGAGGGCTAGAGGGTGCTGGCCGGACCGATCTTCACTCGTGAAGCGACCACTGCACCCCGCCAGCTGCGGCACTTCCTGGTCCGCGCCGGCTACGTCGCGGCACTGTTCGTTCTGATGTACACCGCCGACCAGGCGGTATTCGGCTGGCAGCAGGTTCGCAACATCGGCGACACGGCTCGCTTTGGTGGCCTGCTGTTCGAGATCTTCTCATTGGTCCAGCTGCCGTTGGTGCTGTTCTTCGCGTTGATCTTCTGTGCCGGCAGCATCGCCCAGGAAAAAGACCGTCGCACGCTGCTGCTGCTGCTGATGTCCGATCTGACCTCCCGCGAACTCGTCCTCGGCAAACTCGGCTCCAGCCTGCTGATCGTCATGGTGCTGCTGGGCGTCTCGGTACCGGTGTTTTTTCTGGTACACCTGCTGGGCGGAGTCGGCTGGGAACAGATCGCCTGGGTCCTGGCACTGTGCGTGGCGGTGGCCCTGGCGGCCGGCAGTTGGGGAGCGATGGTCGCATTCTGGAGAGAGAAGACATTCCAGACCCTGGCCATCGGCGTTCTGGGCGTTGTCAGCTTCCTGGGGATCGTCGAAGCGACCCGGGCCCTGACCGGTGACCATGTGTGGGTATCAGCTCTGAATCCCTTCCGAACGCTGCTGACGGTCCTGGACCCTTTCGCCCGCGACCGCGATCCCATCGCGCTGAGATCAGTCATCTCGCTTTCGGGGCTGGGACTCGTCCTGATCTCCGTCACGGTGTGGCGGCTGCGAATCTGGAATCCATCGCGGGCGACCTACGTGCAGCCCGAGGAGGAGACCGACGACGCATCGGGCGAGACTCGGGTGCGACACCGACGGATCTGGTCCAATCCGGTCATCTGGCGAGAAATCCGTACCCGGGCCTATGGTCGCAAGGTCCAACTGATCAAGGCGGCCTATCTGGTTCTGGCCACCGCAGTGGTGTACCTGGTCACCGTTGCCACCGGCGACGGCCTGGTCCTGAACATCATCTCTCCCGGTGGGTTGGCAGTGGTCGGTTTGTCGCTGTTGAGCCTGTTGCTGATCAACGCCCAGGCCGTCACCGCACTGACCAGCGAACGCGACGGCAAGACGCTGGACCTGCTGCTGGCCACCGACATTTCGGCCAAGGAGTTCATCTACGGCAAGCTGGGCGGGATCGCCTGGAACACCCGCGAGTTGATCGTCGTGCCACTGGCACTGGCCGGATGGCAGGCGATGATCGGAGCGATCCTCTGGGAAGACTTCATCTACCTGCTGGTGGGGTTCTCGATGTTGTCCGTCTTTGCCGCGATGCTCGGATTGCACTCCGGGCTGACCTTCGAAGCCTCCCGGATGGCGATCGGCAACAGCCTGGGAACACTGTTCTTCCTGTTCATCGGGATCTTCGTGTTCCTGATGCTGCTGGTCGAAGCCAGCGGTTCATTCGCGTCACAGTTGCTGAGCTTCATCGTGTTCATCGGTCTGGGGGGCATCGGACTCTGGGCGAGCCTGACCCACAAGAACCCCTCACCGGCACTGACCCTGGCGGCCGGCTGGCTGCCGTTTGTGACTTTTTACAGTATCACCGAGTTCCTGCGTGAGGGGACGCTCAGCGTCTGCCTGGCGATCGTGGCCGTCTACGGCTTCACGTCGCTGGCGATGCTGGTCCCGGCTGTCAGTGCCTTCGACGTGGCGCTGGGGCGAACGACGGGAGACCGGGGCTAGCCACCTGGCGAAGAAACGGGACGGACAGAGGTGCCTGCGGCGGAAATCTGGTTGCCCGCGATCCTGGCGATGGCTGGACTGATCCTGGCCAGCGGATTCTTCTCGTCCAGCGAGACCGCCCTGTTCTATCTTTCGCGAGACGACCTGATCGCCTTTCGGGTCGGACGACGGCGTCAGAGGATGGTGGCCGACCTGCTGGCCGATCCGGATCGCCTGTTGACAGCCGTGCTGTTCTGGAACCTGCTGATCAACCTGACCTATTTCGCGATCAGTGTCGTCCTGGCACGACACGTGGGACGCGACAGCACAGCAACCGCCACGATGATCCCGCTGGCCAGCCTGGTCGGCATCATTCTCTTTGGAGAAGTCGTCCCCAAAAGCCTGGCCGTGGTCTTTCGCCGCCGCCTGGCAACCGTGGTGGTGTGGCCGCTGTCGGCCTCTGTCCGGATCTTCGACCCGATCGCCCCCGTGTTCCGGTCCACCACCGACTTCCTGTACAGGGTTTTCTGGCCGCACGTCACCGTGGAACCGGCACTCGAAGCCGAGGACCTCGAACAGGCCATCGAGAATTCGATTGGCACCACCGAGATTTTCCGACAGGAACGACAGGTCCTGCACAACATCGTGGATCTCGGTGAGATTTCCGTCGAGGAGGTCATGAGGCCCCGCGGCACGTGGAGCACCCTGCCACTGCCGATCCACCTCGAAGACCTCGACGACCAGGCCATCGACACCGGGTTCGTCGTCCCCGGCGGTGACCCGGACATCGTCGAGTCGATCATCCTCCTGGATCACCGTGTTCCGTTCACCGACCGATTCCTCGAACAACTCGCCAGGGACGTGATACCGGTGCCCTGGTGCGCCCGGTTGGCGCCCGTGCTGCAACAGTTGCGAGACACAAATGCCAGTGCCGCCAGTGTGATCAACGAGTACGGCGAGACGATCGGAATCCTCACGCACGACGACATTCTCGACACCATCCTCTCGCCGGAACCCAGCCGGGCCCGCAGGCTGCTCAGACGCGAACCGGTCGAACCGGTGGGACAGGGTCGATACGAAGTCCAGGCCCTGACCACCCTCCGGCACCTCTCAAAACGGCTTCAGCTCGAGTACGACCCGGATCCCGAACAGCAGATCACCGTCAGCGGCCTGCTGCAGGATCAGCTCGAGCGAGTGCCGGAGGTGGGCGACGAGTGCCTGTGGCAGGGATTCCGGATCCGGGTGATCGAGG
The DNA here is from genome assembly GCA_002724315.1 of Planctomycetaceae bacterium. GTDB lineage: Bacteria > Planctomycetota > Planctomycetia > Planctomycetales > Planctomycetaceae > UBA8437. The sequence goes on from PBOJ01000134.1 coordinate 70,782, forward strand.
CCTCCGGACGTGGACCCGTCAAGGTGCTGATCGCACCGACCGAGGACTCCCTTGACGACCTCCCGTCGCGGCCGCAGGCCGAGGGGGGTGACGAATGACGGTTTTTTCTGCGCTGCTGATCTTCATCCTGGGACTCTGGCTCTCGGCCTTCTTCAGCGGGTCGGAAACGGGGTTCTACCGAATGAGCTTTGTGAGGCTGAGCATCGACGCTCACGCTGGAGACCGAACGGCCACACGGATCCTGTGGTTCGTCCAGCACCCGTCGGCGTTCGTCGCCACGACGCTGGTCGGCAACAACGTCGCCAACTTCCTCACCGCCCAGGGTGTCACCCTGGCCATTGCCGCCCTGGTCGCCTCGCCGGGCGCCGCCTGGGAAATCGGCAGTGTCCTGGCCATCTCCCCGGTCGTGTTTCTCTTCGGTGAGCTGATGCCCAAGAACCTCTACTTCCGCTCCCCTCAGCAACGCCTGTTCCGAAACGCGCCACTGTTCGGCGTCTTCTTCTATCTCTTCTTCCTCATCAGTGCCCCGCTGATCCTGCTCACCCACTGGCTGAAGCGGTTCGGCCCGCCCGACCAACAGGCTATGCCACTGGTGCTCGGACGCAAACGGCTGGCGCGGGTACTCGAGGAAGGTCACGAACACGGCCTGCTGGCCGACATCCAGAACCGACTGATCGGCGGATTGCTCAACACGACCCGTGTGCCGGTCGAATCCAATCTCGAACCGCGTGACCACCTCCCGGGTCTCTCCGCCACCACCTCCCGCGAACAGATGCTCGATCACGCCCGCCGCCACCAGCTGGCCGAGATCCCGTTGCATCGCGAGCAGGAACCCGACAACTGGTTCGCCTGTGTTCGGGTGATCGATCTGGCGACCGGTGAAACTCCGGTCGAGGACCTGTTGATTGAGTTGCCCCTTATCACTCTCAACACCAGTCGGCTCGATGCGCTCATGCAACTCAACGCCGCGGCAGCTCCCATCGCCGCCGTGGTCGACGATGACAGCCAGGCGATCGGACTTGTCCATCACCGGCAACTCACCGAACAGCTCTTCGAATGGCAGGCGCCGGTATGACCAAGCCGGATTCCCCACCTCGAACCTGCTCGCAGGGTCACACCGTTCCCGAAGAACGCGACGATTGTCCCGTCTGCGGAGAGACCTTCGCCGGAACCGAATCCCAGCCGGGACGCAGCCTGTGGGACGTGATGGGACAGAACTCCACACCCACGCAACCCGACACCGCCGACCCCGGTGAAGCCGAAGACGACGGCACCCCTCCAGACTCGACCGACCGTGACGACACCGACGAGGCACCGCGGCCGAAAGGGCTGTGGAGCATGATGGAGCCGAATCGGGATGACGCGCCGTCCGAGACGATCGTCTCCACAGCACAACTGCCGGAAATCGAACCGGTCGAACTGGCCGAAGCCGTCGACGACGATGACCGAACCGACTGGGAGGCGAGCGACGGCGAGAAGCCGGACGGTGAACAACAGCCGGAGTGGGACACGGACTCCGACAACGGAGAGCCCGTCAGCCCGCGGTCCCGATCGTGCCGGACCAGCCTGGTCCTGGGCATCGCGGCATTGCTGCTGGCCGGGCTGGGCCTGGTGCCGCCGACATTCTGGACCAGTCTGCCGGCGCTGGTGGCCGGGCTGGTGGCCGTCTACACCGGGCTGGTGGGAGCCGGGGAAACCGGGACCACCTCGGGGGAACACCTGCGGGGGCGGGGCGAGGCGATGGCGGGAATTGGCCTGGGCACCCTCGGCATGTTTCTGCCCCGGCTGTTGCAGATGTGGCTTTAGGAAAACTCGGCAGGCCCCGGAACGGTCTTGACCTGCCGAAGCAAAATTCGCTACAAGCCCGCCTCACTCGACGCGGACGGCAGCCACCCTCGCCGCCGCAAACTCACTCGAACCTCTCCCGTCACAATCTCCTCGCGTGCTAGGACTGTGCCCATGTCTGTCAACACGATCCGTTTCGCTTCCGTGCTCGCATCGTTATTGGCCATCCTCGGCGGCGACGCCCAGGCACAGTTCCTGGCCGGAACCGGATCGTGCTACTGCATCCGGCCGGTGACACAAACCTACTACCAGGCGGTTCCGGTGACCGAGTATCGCCAGGTCACACGAACGGTTCGTCGACCGGTGATCGAGACCAAGTACGTCGACCAGCCGGTGACCGAGTACCGGCCAGTGACCGAGGTCAAGACGGTGCAGATGCCCACGGTCAACTACCAGACGGTGACCAGCTACCAGACCGTCCAGCAACCGGCCGGACAGTGGGTCACGAGGTTCCACCAGATTCCCCGAGTCACCCCCTGCCAGTACGACAACCGCCCCGACCTCTTCGGGCTGATCAACCGCACCGCGTTCGCCATCCGCCAGGCTTTCACGCCGACGGTGGTCGCCAGCCGCGAGTACGTCGGTGGGATGATCACCCAGCAGATCCCGATCACGAAAACCGTCGCCGTCCAGGGCACCAAGCAGGTCTCTTACAACGTCACCCGGATGGTCGCCCACACCTCCACCCGCAAGGTCGCCGTCAACTCGGTCCGCTACGTCAGCCAACAGGTGGCGATGCTGCAACCGGTGACGGTGATGAGAAGCATCCCCGTGGGCACTCGCACCGTCTACTCGTACTCTCCCTACAACACCGTCGGCACACAGACCGTTCTGCTGCCGACCCCGGCAGCTCCCAACACCAACCGCTCGGCCCAATCTCCCCGCCGTTTTAGCGCCGGCGAAGCCGATCCGGGTCGGTCGGCCACCGGTGCCGACAATGCCAAGGACAACCGCACGTCGCTGAAACGGCCCGCAGTCCGCGGTTACCTGCCGGCAGCAGCCGTCCTGACCGGTTGGCGAACTCGTACCACGGCCAGCCGAACCGGCACCGGTCCCCGGCTGATCGTCACCCGCTAAAGGCGCGGACCGGCACCCGCTGACGGGTGCCTTCCGCCATCCGGGAAACGCCGCCGGAGGTGACTCCACCAACCGGCCGGCGCAAGACCCTCGCGAGGGTTGCACTTCCCCCCCCGCGGCGCCGGCTTCATGCCGGTGCCCTTTTTTTTGGGTCGGGGACGAACGCAGGCCACCCCGAGAAATGGCGACAGTCGCTCACTTCTGCTTCTGCAACTTGGCCCACTGGTCCCGCAGCGTGACCGTGCGATTGAAAACCAGTGTCTCCGGGTGACTGTCCTGGTCGACACAAAAGTAACCCAGCCGCTCGAACTGGAAACGCTGCCCATCAGTCGCTTCGCCAAGTGACCTCTCCAGACAACACTCTTCAAGCGTCTCCAGGGCGTTGGGATTGAGGTGCTGCACCCAATCGTCGTCCCGGGCGATCACCGACGGATCCGGTTCGCTGAACAGGTGATCGTACAATCTCACCTCGGCTCGCACCGCGTGCGCGGCCGAAACCCAGTGGATCGTCGACTTCACCTTGCGGCCATCTGGAGCCGATCCGCCGCGGGTCTCGGGATCGTAACTGCACCGCAGTTCAATCACCTCGCCGGATTCGTCCTTGATCACGTCGTTGCAGGTCACGAAGAACGCGTAACGGAATCGAACCTCGCGACCCGGAGCCAACCGGAAAAACTTCTTCGGAGGATCCTCCATGAAGTCATCCCGCTCGATGTAGAGTTCTCGTGAAAATGGCACGTTCCGCGTCCCGGCCGATTCGTCCTCGGGATTGTTGATCGCTTCCAGTTCCTCAACCTGCCCCTCGGGGAAGTTCTCGATCACCACCTTCAACGGCCGCAACACCGCCATCCGCCTCTCGGAGGTCCGGTTCAGGTCCTCACGCAGGCAGTGCTCGAGCAGCGCGATCTCGGTCACGCCGTCAAACTTGGTCACACCGATCCGACTGCAGAATTCCCGGATCGCTTCGGGAGTGTACCCTCGCCGTCGCAGGCCACGGATCGTCGGCATCCTGGGATCGTCCCAGCCGACGACCATTCCGTCGTTGACCATCTGCAACAGCCGCCGCTTGCTCATCACCGTATGAGTCAAGTTCAACCTCGCAAACTCGGTCTGCTCGGGGGCATAGATTCCCAGTTGCTCGATGTACCAGTCGTACAACCGCCGGTTGTTCTCGAATTCGAGCGTACAGATCGAATGCGTCACGCCCTCGATCGAATCGGACTGGCCATGGGTGAAGTCGTACATCGGGTACAGGCACCAGTCATCGCCCTGGCGGTAGTGGTGAGCATGGCGGATCCGGTACATGATCGGATCCCGCATGATCAGGTGAGGCGAGGCCATGTCGATCCTGGCTCGCAACACGTGTTCGCCGTCGCCGAACTCGCCTGCCCGCATCTTCTGGAACAGGTCGAGATTCTCCTCGACCGACCGGTCTCGAAACGGGCTCTCAACTCCCACCTCCGCCGACGTCCCGCGGTTCCGACGGATCTCCTCGATCGACTGGCTGTCGACGTAAGCCTTGCCCGAGTTGATCAGTTGCACCGCCCACTCGTAGAGCTGTTCGAAGTAGTCGGATGCGTAGCGAACATCGCCGTGCCATCGGAATCCCAGCCAGGTGATGTCCTGCTGAATCGCCTCAACGAAATCGACGTCCTCCTTGGTGGGATCGGTGTCGTCCATCCTCAGATGGCAAACGCCACCGTATTCCTCGGCAATCCCGAAGTTCAGACAGATGGACTTGGCGTGCCCGATGTGCAGAAACCCGTTGGGCTCCGGCGGAAACCGTGTCACAACCCGTTGATCGAACTTGCCCGTTTCGTTGTCGGCCTCGACCTTTTGACGAACGAAATCCACCGAACCGCTTTCGCCCTGGTCGTCGGTCGGGTTCCCCACCTGGTCATTCATTGTCCCGCTCCCTGGTCATCTTCGGGTGTCCCACACAACTCCAGTGCCCGTTCGATTCTCCGCAGCACCCGCTCGCGGCCGAGCAACTCGAGGCCTTCAAACATCCCGATCCCGGCCGATTTTCCGGTGACGGCCACCCGGACCGGATGAATGATCTGTCCCAGCTTCAGTTCCTGGCGTTCCGCCCACGACTTCATCAACTCCTCCAGCCCCGCCGCATCGAACGATTCGACCGAGGCCAGCTCGTCACCGAACGCCTCCAACCAGCCCGCCACGCCATCCTTCTTCAGACGCTTCTTGACCGCCTTGGTGTCGTAGGCCAGTTGCGAGTCGTCGACGAAGAACTCGTCGTAGTCCAGTACATCGCTGTAGACCTTCAGCCGCTCGCCCATCGCTTCGAGCAAAGCCGCAACAAATCCGCGAGTCTCCGCCGCGGTGATGTCGTCGATCAGTCCGGCCCGAGCGAGAAATCCCAGGCACCGTTCGAGCCGCTCGTCTGGACACGACTCGTTCATCCAGTGTCCCTGCAGGCTGACCAGCTTGTCAGGATCGAGTCCGGCCGGGCTCTTGACGACGCGGTCCAAAGTGAACGCCCCCACGATCGTCTCGCGTGACATCACTTCGGTCTTGTCGTCCAGCGACCAGCCCAACCGCGAGAGTGCGTTGAAGACCGCCTCGGGGCGATACCCCATCACCTCGTAGTACTCGACCATCACCGGATCCGGACGGTCCTCACCTCCACGACCAATCCGAGGCAACACACGATCGGCAGCCTCGAACAACCGACGGAACTGAGGGTTGTTGCGGTACTTGTCGAGCTTTCGCTTGCTGAGCTTTTCCTGGGTCCCCGGTGCGGCGACATACGGCACGTGAGCGAAGATCGGCAACTCGTGACCCAGCGCCTGGTGGAGCAGCACCTGCACGGGCGTATTGGAGAGATGTTCTTCGGCGCGGATCACGTGGGAGATCCGCATCGCGGCGTCATCAACGACGGTGGCAAAGTTGTACAGCGGGCTGCCATCGCCTCGCTGAATCACCGGATCGGGAATCAGGCCCGCATCCCATTCGACCCGTCCCCGCACCGCGTCCTCGATGACCACCGACTGATCGCGGGGCACCTGGAAGCGGACCACAAATGGTCGGCCCTCGGCCACGTAGGCTTCGACGGTCTCGGGATCGAGCTCCAGTGAACGGCGAGTCCCCAGAAACGGGACCTCCCGGGCCTCGGCCTCGGCCCTGGCTGCCTGGATTTCCTCGGGAGTGTCGAAACAACGGTACACCCGACCCTCGGAAAGCAACCGCTCGGCCGCCGCCCGGTACAAGTCGTCCCGCTGGCTCTGGAAATATGGTCCCAGTTCCCCCCCCACCTCGGGACCCTCGTCCCAGTCCAACTCGAGCCAACGGAAAGCGTCCAGGATCGGGGCCAGGGCCTCTTCCACGTTTCGTTGTCGATCGGTGTCGTCGATCCGCAAAACGAACGTGCCACCGTGGTGACGAGCGAACAGCCAGTTGAACAGGGCTGTCCGCATCCCGCCAATGTGCATGTAGCCGGTCGGACTGGGGGCAAAACGGGTGCGAATCGACGTCATCGTGAGGTCCGTATGCGGCTGGAGCGGTCGATCTTAGGGGAGGATTTCGGCGACGGTCAATCCGGCAGTCGACGAAAGACCCAATGCGATTCCCCCGGAACCAGTTCGATCCGAGCATTCCAACGGGTCCCGTCGCAGGAGATCACTCCACCGTGTCGAACCACCTCGGCTCCGACATCGGACTGGTACTCCCCCCTGTCCCACCGCGTGACCGTCCCGCGATCACCACCGACCGGTCCCTCGTAGTCCAGGTAGACACGTCGGTGGGCGGGAAGCGACTCGGCTCGCCACTGTGCCCCCTGTCCGGGATCGTCCAGGATCCGCCAGGTCGCCAGCGGGCTCTCGTCGTCCAGCTCCAGCAGCAGGTCCCAGTGCAGGACCGGGTGGTCGTGAGTCAGGATCACGAAACGGGACACGGGCACCACGGAGAGGGAAGAGCGGCCGATGGAACACCATTTGCACACCTCATACCATAGACGATCCCGGCATGCGAACCGTCAAGACCTCCGTGGATCACCTTCTCCGATTTTGGACACCCGTCTCATGACCCCTCGCGAAGTCCTCGCCCTGTGCCGAGAACGAGAAATCCGGGCCGTCGACCTGCGGTTCATGGACTTTCCCGGGACTCAGAAGCACTTCACGATCCCCGTCGAGACGCTGACCGAAGCGTCTTTCGAGGACGGGCTGGGAATCAGCGGCTCAAGCCTGCAGGGATGGCAGGCGATCAACGAAAGCGACATTCTGGTCGTTCCCCAACCCGAAACCGCATTCGTCGACCCTTACAGGGCCGGCACACTGGCGATTCTGGCCAATATCCAGGACCCGATCACCCGCGAGGACTATGCCAAGGATCCGCGCAATGTTGCCCGAAAAGCGGCACATTACCTCCAATCGCTGGGCCTGGCTGACGAAGCGCGAGTGGGACCACGGATCGAGTTTTTTGTCTTCGACGGGATCGGTTTCGGCCAGAACGAACAGGAAGCGTTCTACCGGATCGAGAGTCGTGAGGGCCAGTGGCGTGGGCGCGACAGTCTGACCGAAAGCGGCACAACCGGGATCCGGAACCGCCAGGGTTACCTGGCCGTCCCGCCAACCGATACGCTGCAGGAACTCCGCAACGAAATCCTGCAATCGCTGACCGAGTGCGGCGTGGCCGTCCGTGGCCACCACCACGGGGTGGCCGCGGCAGGCCAGTGCAAGTTCGATCTCGCCCCCGAATCGCTGGTCACCGCAGCCGATCACCTGGTCCGAACCCGCTATCTGGTCCGGAACGCTGCCGCCGTGGCAGGCCAGACGGCCACCTTCATGCCCAAGCCGCTGTGGAACGACAACGGTTCCGGACTCCACCTCAACCTCTCGCTCTGGAAGGACGGCGAACCCCTGTTCGCCGGTTCCGGCTACGGTGGCCTCTCGCAAACGGCGATGCATGCGATGGGTGGCATCCTGTCGCACGCCCCGGCACTGTCGGCTTTCTGCTGCCCAACCACCAATAGCTACAAACGACTGGTTGCCGGTTTCGACGCCCCCGTCAATCTCACCTACAGCTACCGCAACCGCTCGGCAGCAATCCGCATTCCGGTTCACGCCGTGCGGCCCGAGGACAAGCGGTTCGAGTTCCGCTGCCCCGACTCGTCGGCCAACGCCTACCTGGCTCCCGCCGCCCTGCTGATGGCCGCCCTGGACGGCATCCAGAACCAGATCGACCCCGGTCCCCCGCTCGACAAGGATCTCTACGACCTTCAACCCGAGGAACTGGGCGAGGTGCCCCGGTTGCCGGGATCACTGACCGAGGCACTGGCGGCGTTGAGAGACGACCACGAGTTCCTGCTGCGGGGCGACGTCTTCACCGAAGACGTGATCGACACCTGGATGTGGTACAAGACCGAACACGAAGTCGACGCGATCCGGCAGCGGCCGCACCCGTTCGAATTCTCACTCTACTACGACGTCTAGCAGCCGCACGCGGACCAGCACTACTTGGTCGCCTTCTTCTTGGCCTTGGGCTTCACGACCCGCGCGGTCTTGATGTAGTCCATCCGGGGAAACTCGGCCTTGAGGTACGCGTTCCCTTCGCTCTGGATCACGCCCTGGTTGGCCTTGCCACCGTACTCGGCGTTGATCTTCGCGATCGCCGTCATCCCCTCAACCACTTTCCCAAACGGGGTGAATCCCATCTGGTCAAGAAACTTGTTGTCCTTGATGTTGATGAACAACTGGGTGGTCCGGGTATTGGCTCCGGCCGTGGCAAAAGTCACCATCCCTTTCAGGTTGCTCTTGCCCGCAGCAGGGTCGTCCTTGAGATTCGCCAATCGCCACTTCCGCTGCACTTTCGGATCCCCGTTGATGCCGAACTGGACCACGAAATTGGGAACGACGCGGAAAAACCGGCACTCGTCGTAGAAACCTCCGGTGACCGCCTCGTGGAATCGATCGGCCCCGCGGGGGGCCCACTTGCGGGTCACCTCGACAACGAAATCGCCGCACGAGGTCACGAACTTCACCCGGTAACTCTCGGGGCCTTTCGGCGGTGTCGGCTTCGGCGCCGCCACTGCCTTGGCCCCTTTGGCAACCGGCTTCTTTTCGTCGGCCGCCCCGACCAATACCGCAACCAGGACGGCTGCCGACAGAATACTCGTGAACCTCGTCATGCCAATATCCTCCGGTTGGTTGTCAGTTCTGTGTCTTGTCGGTCTTGTCGGTCTTGTCGGTCTTGTCGGCCTTGTCGGCCTTGTCGGCCTTGTCAGTGCCTTCGACCTTGGCCGTCTTGATGTAATCCATGTTCGGGAATTCTCGCTCCAGGTACACGTTGCCCTGCTGCTCGATCAACGGCTGCTGGGGCCGCTCGCCGTACTCGGAGGTAATCTTGTCGACAGCTTCCATCCCGGACACGATCCGGCCGAAGGGCGAAAAGCCCTGGCCATCAAGCGAACCCGAGTTGTCCTTGAGGTTGATGAACAACTGGGAGGTTCGGGTGTTGGGCCCCGAAGTGGCAAACGTCAGGGTGCCCCGCTTGTTGCTCTGCGTGACCGGATCATCGGAGATCTTCTTGTCCCACTTCGAATGGACCGCCGGGTCACCGTTGATCCCGAACTGGACGACGAAGTTGGGCACCACGCGGAAGAACCGGCAGCCGTCAAAGAAGCCGTCCTCGACCAACTCGCGGAACCGCGCCGCTCCCAGGGGAGCCCACTCGGGAATCACCTCGATCACCACTTTCCCCTGTGACGTCTCCATCACCACCTGGTAACTCTCCGAGTCCTGTGTCCCCGGTGCGGCCTGTGTCCCTTTCGCGGCCTGTTTCGCGGCCTGGTCCGACCGCGAGGGTCTCACCTTCGGGGCTTCCAGGGTATTGCCGGCACATCCAGCCAGCACCAGGCCGGCCAACACCGTCGTCCACGTCGCTCGGCTCATCATCACTCTCTCCCCTGCCTGTTTCATCATGTAAGACGTTACTTTTTAAACCAGCCCGGCCAGCCATTCAATCGATCACCCGGGTTCCCTCGGCAGCAGTCCGCGAGGCAAACAACTCCGAGAGCCGCCGGGTCATCGGCCCGGGTGCTGTTTCGGCTCCCCCACCGATCGGTCGACCGTCCACTTCGACCACCGCCGCCAGTTCGCCCATCGTCCCCGAGCAGAACATCTCGTCGGCACGGTAGACATCTGTCAGTGACAGGTCGGTTTCGCTGCAGGCGATCCCGTTGTCCTGACACAGCTCCAGCACCGTCTCGCGTGTGATCCCCTCGGGACACGCCACCGCCCGGCTGGTCAAAACCGTTTCGCCGGAAACCAGGAACACGTGCGTCGCGTTCGTCTCGGCCACGAATCCATGGCGATCGAGCATCAAAGCATCGTCGGCCCCTGCCGCATTCGACTCGATCTTGGCCAGGATCGACTGCACCAGGTTGTTGCTGTGGATCTTCGGGTCGAGACAGTCGGGCGGAAACCGCCGGATGCTGCTGGTGATCAATCTCACGCCCGCCTTGTCGTAGACCGGAGGCTTGTGTTCGGCCAGCACGATCAGCGTCGGCCCCGCCTGGTTCAGCCGCGGATCCATGCCCGAGGTGATCTTCAGGCCCCGGGAAAGCGTCAGGCGGATATGAACACCATCACGCATCGAATTCGCCTCGAGCGTGCGGGTGATCTCGGAGGTGATCTCCTCGTGGGTAGGGATCGACTCGAAGGCCATCGCCAGCGCCGAACTGCGAAGCCGGTCGAGATGTTCGGTGAGCTTGAAGATGCGGCCGTCGTAAAGCCGCAGTCCCTCCCACGCTCCGTCACCACCCTGGACCAGCGAATCGAAGGGACTGACCCCCGCCTCGTCGCGGTGGATCATCTGCCCGTTGATGTTGATCAACAGGTCGCGATTCTTCTCGTTGAACTTCTGCTGCATGTCTCTACACCAAGCGGTCAGCGTACAACCGGTCATAACACGCCTGGCACTCGGCGAGCAAACCGGCAAGATGTTCGGGAACCTGGTCGGACTTGGGACGGTAGCCGCGGAATCCGGTGGATTGTTCGACCTGGTCGTACCAGTGCGGAGCCCAGACACCGTCACTGTCTCGCCGACCTGCCGGCCAGGCGAGCATCGCATCGACAAATTCCACCCCGATCGACTCGCACAACAGACCCAGCACCCGGCGAGGATTTTCGAGCACGTCCCGGGAATCGACGATCGGCGGAGGGGCCCCCGTGCGTTCCAGCACCCTCTCGTAAACCTCGACCAACTGCGGAATCCCCAGGTCCTCCATCTCGGGAATGTCGTTCTTGACAATGTAGGAGGTGATCATCTCGCGGGGGTCGCGGATCAACAGGCAATTGGTGAGGCGATCGATCCAGTCACGTCCCATCTCCGGCAGCAGGTGATGCGCCATGTGCTTCTGGTAAAAGACCTCCGCCCCGTCCGGTTCCGTCCTTGTCAGCCACTCGACCGCCGTCTCCCAGTCGGTCTCGCCGGCCGAGATCACCTCGGCCGCCATCGGGTGATCTTTCCCGGTGACATCCAGGTAGTGCGCGTAGAGCGGTTCATCGACGACCACGCTGTCGGGCCGATTCTCCCAGGCCCGCATCATGGCGGTCGAGATGTTGCGGGGACCGGACCACATGGCGACGCGGACCGGAGCGTTGAAATCGGGTGTCATCGCAGAGCCTGTTTCATGAGGAGCACCAGGGACCATCCTCGATCAACCCGGGAAGACGATCGGAGAGATCCGGCATCCCGCCGGGCCGTGAAGCAACGAGGGCACCGACCCGGTTGGCCAATTCGGCGGATTCGGCCAGAGGCCAACCCACCCACTGCGCCCAGATCATCGCTGCCGTGAAGGAATCGCCGGCCCCGACCGTGTCAGCCACGTCGACTTCGATTCCCTCGCACTCGACCAGTTCTTCACCCCCCCGCAGCAGGCATCCGTCGGCGCCACGGGTGATCCAGACACCGTCCAACCGGTAGCGATGCTGAAGGTGAGCGGCGATCTCGGCCGGATGGCCACCGGCCCAGTCGAGTCTCTCGGCCAGCACCTCGAGTTCCTCGTCGTTGAGTTTCACGATGTCAGCACGGTCGAGCGAGGCCTCGACGGTTGCCAGTTCCCAGGACGCCTTGCGGAGATTGATGTCGTAGACCTTCAGGGCGCCGTCGGGCATCGCGTCCAGGCAGGAGCCGATGGTCGCCCGCGACGTCGGCAGCCGCTGGGCAATCGTCCCGAAACAGACCGCGGCGACATCTTTGAACAGAGCCGCCAGCGAGTCGGTCCACTCCAGGAAATCCCAGGCGACCGGTTCGTGAATCGTGTAGTCGGGTTGTCCTTCCACGGTGGTCGTGATGCTGACTGTGCCGGTGGATTGATCGGTGTCCCGCTGGACAAATCCCGAATCGAGTCCCTGGCTGTCCAGGAACTCGACCAGTTCGTCTCCCAGTTGATCCGCACCGACTCGTGAAACGACCAAGCCCCGCGCCCCCATCTGGTTGGCATGCCAGGCAAAATTCGCCGGGGCGCCACCGGGCCGTCGCTGGTCGGGGAACACGTCCCAGAGCAATTCGCCCAGGCCGACGATCCTCGGCCGGGAAGGCGTCTCGTCGGTCGCCGTCGTCACGTTCGGACCACCCCTGTTCGAGATGCGTGCAACGAAGTCACCACGACCACGGACACGTCTTCAGATCGCACGGCATCGAGTAACCCGGCAAGGACTCGAACCTTGAACGGCAGGACCAAAACCTGCTGTGTTACCTATTACACCACCGGGTTGAGCATCCGCGGGAGGAGTCTATCCGCCCGCGGGGGAATATCACAAGAGTTGGAACCGGAGGCAAAAACGCCGGGACAACCCGCTAGTCATTGCGGAGCTTGAGATCGAGTTCGTCGAGCTTGCCGCGGATCTCGTTGAGCGAGGTGACACCGAAGTTCTTGCTCGAGAGCAACTCGTCGGGTGTCCGCCGGATCAGCTCGCCCAACTGGGTGATCCCCAGCCGGGCCATGCACTTGCGGGCCCGTACCGAGAGGTTCAGGTCGGCAACCGGTTTCTCGATCAATGCCCGTTCCTCGGGAGACAGATCCGACGGTGCAAACGTCGGTTCGAGCTCCTGCTCCTTGTTGATGTTCTGGCCGATGGCCAGCCCGTGCAACGTCAACAGTTCGCGGATCTCCACCAGGGACGTCTCGCCGAAGTTCTTCCCCGAGAGCAGTTCCATCTCGGTGACCATGGTCAGATCGCCCAGCGACTTGACGCCGATGCCCTCCAGACAATTCCGACTCCGAACCGTCAACTCGAAATCGGTCACCGGACGACTCAGCAACTGCTGCATCCGGAGTTCCTCCTTCGCGAGGTCCTCGTCGTAGTACATGTCGGAAGTGGCCTCGATGTCCTTGAGGTACAGCCGGGCCTGGGAATGGTTGGGATCGGACGCCAGCACCCGCCGGAAACAGAACTCGGCGGCGTCATAGTTCTCGCTGTCCTCGTAGAGCAGCCCGAGGTTCAACAGGGCGCCGAGAAACTGTGGCGGTCGCGAGAGCGATTGTTCGTAGAGCCTGATGGCCTCTTCGTCGTTGCCATGACGGGCGTTCTCCAGGGCGAGATTGAACAGCGACCGGCTGTGGTGCGGGTCCATGTCGATCGCCCGCTCGAACGACTCGACCGCCGCCGCGGTGTTGCACTGTTCGCTCAGGATACAGCCCATCTGGTAGGAGTACTCGGCACGGGAGGTGGAACCAGAGGGTGCGTTCTTCAAGGCCTCTTCCGCGTCGGCGAGCCGACCGTCGCGGCGAATCGTCCCGACCCGTCGCAGCGAACACTCGACCTCGTCGTAACCAGCCCGGGCGGCCTGCTCAAACCGCTCACCGGCAGCCGCGTTGTCGCCGAGTGACTCGAGCGAACAGGCGTCATAAAATACGGCGACACCGTCGTCGGTGACCTCGCCCAGCAGGTCATGAGCCTCAGCATGACGACCCAGCAGGTAGAGACCGACACCGGCGCGAATCGCCATCGGGCCCCGTCCACCGGATTCCTCGACCAACACGCCGACTTCCTGGCGGACTTCGGTGATCTGTGGTCCGGCAACGACCTCGCACAGTGTCCGCACCTCGTCGATTCCAAACGACGGGCTCGTGCGCAGCAAACCACGTACATCAATCGGTTCAGCCAATTTCACGGTCGAGACTCCCACATTGAGTCGGCGGAGGGCCGGGGCGCGGATTCCACATCGAGCGCGGTGCCACCGGCCGCATCCCGCCAGTATAATGACCGCTCGTTCTCTTGCAACACGCCCCGCACCGCCCCGGGCCACCACCTGCAATGCTCAACAACATTGCCACACCACTTTCGGCCCGACTGTCACGTGCCATCATGAAATCGACAAGGGCCCTGGTGGTGCTGTCAGCCTGCTGGGCCGTTGCGTATTCGGCCACTCTTCCGGCCGCCGAACCCGCCCCGACCGGCTCCGAATGGTGGTCTTTCCAACGGCTGGTTCGTCCCGCGGTCCCCGCAATCGGTGGTCCGGAGGCCGACGATGTCGATTCCCCCGTCGACGCGTTCCTGCTCGAGGCACTCCGGGACCGGCATCAGCGTTTCGCACCGCGGGCCATTCCCCGAATCAGGCTCCGCCGAGCCGCCATCGACCTGCTGGGGCTGCCCCCCGGCTCCCTGCCCTCGAATTTCAAGGTTCCGACCGGCAACGCCGAACCACCCGGCTGGTGGACGCGGATCGTCGACGGACTGCTGGCCAGCCCGCACTACGGAGAGGCACAGGGTCGCGACTGGCTCGACCTGGTCCGTTATGCCGAAACCGATGGTTTCAAATCCGACGCACTCAGGCCCCAGGCCTTCCGTTACCGCGATTACGTCATCCGGGCCTTCAACCAGGACCGGGCCTACTCGCGATTCGTCCAGGAACAGATCGCCGGAGACGAGCTGTTTCCCGAGGACCCCGAAGCTGTCGTGGCCACGGGATTCAACCGGATGTGGCCCGACGAGAGCAACGCATCCAACATCCTGCTGGCCCGCCAGGACGCCCTCAACGATCTCACCGCCAACGTCGGCAACGTCTTCCTGGGACTGTCTATGGGCTGTGCACAATGCCACGACCACAAGTTCGACCCGATCCTCCAGAGTGACTTCTACCGGCTGCAGGCCTACTTTTCCGGAATTGTGCTGGCCGACGCCGTCCCGATCGGGTCTCCGTCCGAGTTGAGGAAATACCAGGAGGCGTTGGCCGACTGGCTGTCCGAGACCCGGCCGCTGAGGGACCAGTTGCAGGCCATCGAGAAATCGGCGCGGGCCAGGGCCTTTGCCATCAAGCGCCGCAAGTTCCCCACCGTGGTCCTCGACGCCGTCGACACCCCGTCCGAAGAGCGGTCGGCTCGCCAGCACCAGTTGGCCTTCTGGACCGAGAGACAGTTGCCGGTCGACGAAAAGAAACTCGCCGCGGCGCTCTCGGAGACCGACCGCAAGCGGCGGGCCGGGCTGAAAAAACAACTCGCCGAGCTCGCCAAGCGGAGGCCCCAGCCACCCGGCCGGCTGGCCGCAATGGCCACGCTCGAAGTCGCTTCCGGACCGGCACCGACATTCGTCCTGGGCGGTGGCAACTACGAGGTGCCTCTCGAGGAGGTCTCACCCGGACCACCTGAAGTCCTCGACCGGACACCAGTCACCCCGGCCGATGCCCCCAACCGTCGGCCGGGCAGCTCGGGTCGCCGGGCCAGTCTGGCTCGCTGGCTGACCGCCGACGATCACCCGCTGACGGCCCGCGTGATGGTCAACCGGATCTGGCAGGGACACTTCGGGGACGGGCTGGTCGCCAACGCCAACGACCTGGGACGCCAGACCGCCCCGCCCCGACACCGCAAGCTGCTCGACTGGCTCGCCGTCGAGTTCGTCGAGAGCGGCTGGAGCATCAAGCACGTGCACCGGCTGATCATGAACTCACGGGTCTACCAGCAGGCCGGCCGCGAATCGGCCACATCGGCCGACCCGCAACCCTATTCCTACTTCCCCCGCCGCCGGCTGTCGTCGGAACGAATCCGAGACGCCATGCTGGCCGCCGCCGGCCGTCTCGACACTCGTCTCTACGGTCCCCCCGTCCGGCCCAAGTTGCCACCGGGTTTCGGATCCCGCTACACGTGGAAGGCGAGCAGTTCGCAGGCGGCCCGGTCTCGCCGCAGTATCTACATCCATGCCAAGCGGAACCTGCCGTACCCGTTGATGCGGGTCTTTGACCAACCCGACATGCACGAGAGTTGCGCCTGTCGCCCGCAGACGACCGTCGCCCCCCAGGCCCTGGTCCTGCTCAACAGCGAACTCGTGCTCGACTTCGCCCGCGGAGTCCTCAAGCGAGTCCAGGACACCACCTGGTCCAAGGACATCCCGTCCCGCGTCCGCCGGTCGTGGCAGCTGGTGCTTGGACGTGCCCCCGACAACCGGGAACTGGCCGGGGCGATCACTTTCCTGGATGAACAGGCCGCGCGTTCGGCGTCCGACAACGACGTCGACCGTGCCAACGACGCGCTGCTGGATCTCTGCCACGTGCTGCTCAACACCAACGAATTCCTTTACGTCGATTGACCACGATGCCCTCAACCTCCACCACGATCCCGCGCACCCCGGGCCGACCTCATCACGAGTCAGCAAACTCGCGACGGGACTTTCTGCTGCGTTCCGGGGCCGGCTTCGGCGGGCTGGCCCTCGGTGCGTTGATGGCTTCCGAAAGCGGTGCTGCCGAATCGATGGTCGCACGACCGAGGCACAACCGGACACCGGCCCGCAGCGTGATCTTCCTGTTCATGGACGGTGGCCCCAGCCACATCGATACGTTCGATCCCAAGCCCGAGGTCAACCGACTGGCCGGACAATCGCTGCCCAAGTCGATCGAACGAGCCATCACGCCGATGGGCGTCTCGGAGAACCCCCTGTTGCCAACCCGCCGCAAATGGCAGCGTTACGGGGAGAGCGGTCTGCCGGTCTCCGACTGGTATCCCAACGTCGGCCGACATGCCGACAAGCTCTGCGTCATCCGCTCGTGCCACGCCGACGGGCTCAACCATGTCGGCAGCGTCTGCCAGATGAACACCGGCAGTATCCTCGCCGGTCGGCCCAGTCTCGGGGCCTGGGTGGCCTATGGCCTGGGATCGGCCAGTCAGAACCTGCCGGGATTCGTCGTCCTGCTGGACAACGATCGCGAACCTCCAGGAGGAACCCGCGTGTGGGGAACCGGGTTCATGCCCGCCACCTTCCAGGGAACCCGTTTCCGGCAGGACGGCACGCCGATCCTGCACCTGGCCCCACCCAAGTCGGTCGGCCCCCGACGGCAACGCGGAAAGCTCGACTTCCTCTCGCGACTCAACCGACGACACCTCGCCGCCCGCAGGGGCGATGACGAGCTCGAGGCCCGGATCGCGTCTTACGAACTGGCCTTCCGCATGCAGTCGCATGCCCCGGAAGCCGTCGACATCACCCAGGAAACCGCCGCCACGCGGTCGCTTTACGGCCTCGACGACAAGGCCACCACTCCCTTCGGGCGCAACTGCCTGATGGCCAGGCGGCTGGTCGAACGCGGCGTCCGCTTCATCCAACTCTACTCCGGGTCCGGCAGCAAGTGGGACGCACACTCGAAGATCGAAAAGAACCACACCGACCGCTGCCGGGAAACCGACATCCCGATCGCCGGGCTGCTGGCCGACCTCGAGCAACGCGGCCTGCTCGACGAGACGCTGGTGATCTGGGGCGGAGAATTCGGCCGGACGCCGATGTCTGAGAAGGGCGACGGCCGTGATCACAACCCCTACGGGTTCACGATGTGGATGGCCGGAGGAGGTGTCCGGGGCGGACAGGTTATCGGGTCCACCGATGACTTCGGCATGCACGCCGTCGATTCCCCCGCCCACGTGCACGACCTGCACGCGACGTTCCTGCACGCCATCGGACTCGATCACCAGGAACTGGTCTACCACCTCCAGGGCCGTCCCGAACGGGCGACCGTCAACGAGGGGGAAGTGATTGCCGGGGTGATGGCCTAGCCCCGCGCGGCATCAATGCCGCAGCAGGAACTCATTCGAGTTGATCAGCGCGTGCTGGATATCACGCAGCCCCGCCGCCCGATCGGGCAGGCTCGCCACGTGGCCCAGGGCCAGCTTCCGCTCGGCGGGTGACGGTCGTCGGGAAATCGTCGCCAGGTACAGTGTTTCGACGATCTCGGCCGTCGGTGTCTTCGCCGACAACATCCGACCCAGACGACTCGAATCGGCGTCGAACCGATCGAGAATCCCGGCGTTGTTGATCAGGTGCACGACCTGGTTGAGCGTCGGATCGGTTTCGCGGGCACAGTCGCAACGGACGTCGCGGACCGGCTTGGTGAAAGCCTTGAGGAAATTGTGGTCCACCGCCCCCTCGGCCAATTGTGTCGCCCGGGTCCCCAGCGGATACCCCTTGTATTTCTCGGGAACCCCGGTGGCCTGGGAGATCGCGTCAAGAATCTGTTCGGCGGCCAGCATCTTGACCACCGCCGAGGTGACGTAACGGGCAGGAGCGGCCGAATGACGAGACTGGACGACCGGGCGAGCTCCCAGGCGGTAGGCCTGCGAGGTGACAATCGAACGAATCACCGGCTTGAACCGATGATTCCCTTCAACAAACTGCCTGGCCAACTCGTTGAGCAATTCCGGATTCGACGGCGGGTTGCTCTCGCGGAAGTCATCGACCGGCTCGACGATGCCCAATCCAAAAATGTGAGCCCAGATGCGGTTGACCGTCGACCGGGCAAACCAGCGGTTTTCGCTCCTCACCAGCCAGTCAGCCAACTGCGGTCGGACATCCTGTCCGACTGCGACATCACGGGCGACCTTGCCGAAAGCGGTCGGCTTCATCACCTCGCCCGATTCGGCGTGCTTGACCTCACCCGCACGGCCGACGTAGACGATTTCCCGGTCGAGCCCGAAGACCCGCCCCTTGAGCTTCACGCGGGCGAAATAGGCGGCCAGGCCGTAATAGTCATTCTGGGTGATCGCCTCGAAGGGGTGATTGTGGCACTTGGCACACTGGATACGAACGCCCAAAAACAGCTGGGCCGTCGACTCGGCAGCATCCTCGGGGGTCCGGGCGATCCGAAAGAAACTCGCCGTGGGATTCTCGATCGTGTTCCCGCGGCTGGTCAGGATCTGTCGTGCCAACTCGCCAAAGGAACGGTCCTCGGCAAAGTGCCGCACCAGGTGACGATGCAGCTTGTGGACACCCCGTTCGGTGATCGACTCGCGGTTGCCTCGCATCACGTCGAGCCATTTCATGGCCCAGAACTCGGCAAACTCGGATCGCTTCAACAGCCCGTCAACCAGGGCCAGATGTTTCTTCGGATCCTTCGAATCCAGATACGCTCGGGCGGCCTCCGGTGACGGCAAAACGCCCAGCAGGTCGAGGTGGACTCGGCGAAGGTAGGTGCCATCGGTGGCAGCCGGCGAGGCCTTCAGTTGCAACTGCCGGTGCTTGGCAAACACCAACCGGTCAATCGCATTCTCCTCGGCACGGTTGTCCGCCACGAAATCCGGATCGGCACGGACGTAGGCCAGCCGGACACTGACCATCTGCTTGAGGTACCGAACCAGCACGGCCACCTCGGCCGTCCCGTGAAAGGTCACCAACCCGTCATCGCTGACCGACGACGCATCGACGTCGCTGGTGGTGAAGACGGCCAAGTGCGTCACATCGCGGATCGACCCATCGGCAAAATGCGCCCGGGCAACCAGTTGCAGCCGGGGACTGGAGGTGTGCAGAGTCTGTTGCCCCGGCAGCACCTCCATCTTCACCACGCCCTCGGGGTTCTCACTGACTTGCGTCCCCTCGAAGATCCACTGCCTGAGAACACTGTAGGCGGGCTCGGTGCCACGGAACCGCCGACCACCCACGTGAGGCACCCGATTGGCGGCCTTGGCCAGGATCAGGCTGGCATCAGGATTCTGGGGACTCGTCCGCCGCCCGAAGATCTCGCGGGTCAACGTCATCCGATCCAGTTCGGGCTTGTATCCCCGCAGGCTCAACCGGAAACCGTTCTTCCCCTGGGGCGACCCGTGACAGGCACCCTGGTTGCAACCGCCGCGGGACAGGGCGGCAATCACCTCCGAGTGGAAGTCCACCGGATCGGGCACCCCGAAGTCCTTGACGCGGACGGTGATCGTCTGTGACTGGCCACCGAAAGCGACCGTCACACGGCTCTGGCCGTCGCCCACTGCCGACAGACGGCCGTCGGCGGTGACCGCCACCACGCCGGGATTCTCGATCTTGTACTTTGCGACCCGCGAGAGATCCGTGACTCGCCCACCATCCCCCCGACCCAGAACCGACAGGCGGGCAACCCCGCGACGGCCGACCAGGTCGACCTCCGCCGGTCGCACCACGATCGTTTTCGGCACGGCCGGTTTCTTCACCGCTGGTTCATCAGCGGCAACGCACCGCGGCGTGGCAACCCACAACAGAAGCAGCAACGCTCCCCCCGGGAGCAGCCACTCACGTTTCGAGGTCTTCTTGATCATCTCGCTGTCCGTCTCGCGTGTTTTTGTCATCACTTCGCCGCTGTCACCTCGACCTCGAGCGTCTCGCCACCGGCCGATTCCTGGAATCGTTCAACCCGAGCGATCCCCGAAAGCGACACCTTGTAGGTCCCCGGCTTCAGGCCCGCCGCCGCCTTCACCTCGACCTCAACCTCCTTGGCCCCCTTGGGAACCACGACCGTTCCAGGCAATTCCAATCCCTTGACCTGCCCAAGAGAAAGCATCACCGGGCCGTCGAAAGGCGCCAGCCGGTTGGGTCGCACAGCAACTCGCACCGACGAACCCGCTGCTACCGAGACCTTCTTCTGTGCCGGCCCGGGCCGGAAAGCGACCACGATGTCGATGTCGAATGTCCGGGTCAGCGACAACTCCCGACCCTGGTAAACGGTCGTCCCGGTCAGGATCACCCGCTGTCGCTGTGCCGCCGTGTTGACGTACGACTCGAGCGTCCCGGTTGTCGTCGAGTTTCCGACGGTCGCCTCGCCGATGTGCAATCGCACACGGGGTTTACGGAGATTGTTCTGGTCCAGTTCTCCTCCCCGGGCAACGAACCGGATCGGACTCTCAAAACCGGCAATGCGGGTCGTCTTCACGTTCACCTTGGCCGTCTGGTAACGAGGCAATGTCACCAGCGGACTGGCCAGTTCAAAGTCGAACGGCGATGTGGGCAACACCACCACGGCGATCCGTTCGGTGAGCGTCGGAGGCAACCGCCGCTGGTCCTCACGGAGTTCAAACGGCTCGCCATGAGGTCCCCGGCCGACCGGGCGGCGGTCAATCAGGGGTCGAGTGGCCGCCAAGGCGGTGATCTTCGCGTTGGCCTTCGAAACCGCCTCGACCTGGATCGTGTAGACTCCCGGCTTCGTCGACGCATCACAGAGCAGGTAATTGTCGATCTCGCGGGTCCCCTGCTTCACCTCCTTGATCTTCATCGTGATCCCTTCGGGAGCCCCCTTCAGCCGGAACGCCACATCACCGGCCAGGGCGACCTGGTTCAACGACAGCGGCAGAGGCTGGCGGGTGCCTTGGGGCAAAGCCACGCGGGTGATGCCCGAGGAAAGTGTCAGGCCGGAGGCGCGGGGAGCAAAGCGGATCGCGTAGGCGAACTCGGGACCGCCCCAGTTGACCAGTTCCTTCACGACCAGGATGTACTCACCGTCAGCCGGCGGCGAGATGTTCATGCGGGCCTCCTCGAGTCCCGAATCATCGGCTCGGGTGAGTTCCTTGCCAGCCGGATCGAACAGGATCAGTTCGATGTCGGCCGGTGATCCGATCGTGTGTGTCTCGACCTGCACCTGGTACAGCTGGCCCTTCTTCAGGCTCACCCGAAAACGATCCACGTCACCCGGCTTACCGATCACCCCGTGCAGGGCACCGGGAATCTTCGCCACGGTGGCCTGCTTGGCCGTGTCGTTGGGTTCTGCCTCGATGACGGTCTGCTCCGGACTGATCCTCAGGGGGAGCCAGGCCGAGAGGTCATCGCCGGGACGTTTCAGGGCAAACAGCATTCGTCCGTCAATCACTCCCGAGGGAGTCACCCGGCCGGATTCGGGTCGGGCCAACGCACCAAGCTGGGGAAACGTCAGCGTGGTCGCCTTGCCCGCGGGCACCGTCGCCGGCACCGCCACGCGGGCCTGGGGAAACCGCCCCATTCGCAGAACGTAGCCCCAGTGATCAGAACCACGGAACCGCGAATCCCGGACTTCGACGGTGTATCGCCCCGCCTCGACAAACTTGTGAGCAAATCTCAGGTCGTAGAACAACCCGACATCGTTGTCTCTTTGAACGACCACCTGGCCACCGGCGTCACGGATCGTGACCAGGGGATCAAGCCCCTTTCCCAGGCGACTGCCAACCACCTCGAAGGTCACCTCCTGGCCAACCCCGGCATCGAACGCAAACAGGTCCACGTCCTCGGCAAGAATCGAACCGGCGATGGCCACCGGCAACTCGACCACCTGGGGTGCCTGCATCGGCGCAACCCCCTTGGGCACCGCCATCTCCTCCTCGGGCACTGTCGCAATCTCATCGACCAGGAAGATGTGAGCATTCGACAGGCCGCTCTGGGTAGCCAGCCGCAGCCCGTAGAACCCCAGCGGCAGGCTTGCCGGAACCTTGATGTCGAAAACCGCGCGATCGGCGGTACTCTCGCCAACCCGGGTCGCCCGCACGCGTCCATCGGGAACCGAGACCCACAGCGCCGTGGCCAATTCCAGGCGACTGCCGTGAAGAACCACACGAGTTTCCTCGCCCCGCGTCACCGACGCCGGCTCCACCCGATGGACAAACGCCTGTGCGAAACAGGCTGATGGCTGGCCCCCGAGCACGCCGAGGATGAAACAGGAGGCCAACGAGACAAGACGAAAGGAAACCCGGTTGCGCATGTCGATTGCTCTCGATCGGAAAGCCCGGAAAATGGCAGGATCGGACCACGTGGTCCATCGAGCCATTCTCCGAGACACATCGGCGTTTGTCAATTTGTGTTGAGGGCCTGACGGCGTTCCGGTATTCTGACCCGTTGAGAGTTTTCTGGTGAGGGAGCTACCCGAGCCACGGTCCTGCCGGCCGTTTCTCTCCAACATTTCCCATATCCACAGAGTCGCCGCAGGCGGCGAGGTGACACGATGCTTTCGATTAATGGACCAGCTCCGCGGTTGTGTGACGGAACAACGCGTCGCGAGGCATTGAAAATCGGTGGCCTGGGAATGACCGGGCTGACCCTGCCTTCGCTCGTCGAGTTGAGCACCGCACACGCCAAGCCATCGGCCGACAAGGGGTCCAGTCACTCGAGCAGTTTCGGCAAGGCGAAGAACTGCATCATCCTCTTCCTTTCCGGCGGTGCTTCGCACCATGACACGTTCGATCCGAAGCCGAATGAGCCGGCCGAGGTCCGGGGAGAATTCGACCAGATCCAGACATCGGTGCCCGGACTGGTCATCGGTGAGCACCTGCCGCGGACGGCCAAGTGGATGGACCGTGTCGCCCTGATTCGCTCGATGACTCACGAGTCGTCCGGCCACGCCGGTGGTGGCTACTACATGTTCACCGGTTACAAGTACCCCCGGGGCGAGGGCGCGGCCAATTTCATGGGTCGTGACGAGGCGCCGCACATGGGTTCGGTGCTCTCGAAGATCTCTCCGGGCCCCGGCCCGATGGTGCCCTTCTGCATGGTCCCGCGTCGGCTGGACGCCGGCAGTGGCCGACGTGCCGGACAGTGGGGTGGATCCCTGGGCGGAAAATTCGACCCGCTGCAGACCGGTGGAAATCCCAACGACGACAACTTCAAGCTCAAGCACCTGCCGCTGATCGCCAACCGTCCGGCGGCAGTGATCCAGCGCAGAAAAAAGCTGGTCGACCAGTTCAACAGCCAGCTCGATTTTCTCAACGAGAACCCGCTGGCGAGAACGATCCAGCAAAACCAGCAGAAGGCCCTGGACGTCATCACCTCGGACGCCGTCCGTCGCGCCGTCGACCTTTCCACCGCCGACAAACAGCTCCGCAGCCGATACGGCCGCAACCTCTTCGGACAGTCTGTCTTGCTGGGCAAGCGGTTGCTCGAAGCCGGGACTCGACTGGTGCAGGTCAGCTGGTTGCGGACCCAGGGCCAGATGGGTTACGCCTGGGACAGTCACTGGAACAACTTCCAGGCACTCCGCGAGGATCTGATCCCGCCCTTCGACCTGGCGTTCACCGCGTTGATGAGTGACCTGGAACGCGAGGGCCGACTGGACGACACGCTGGTGGTGGTGGCCGGAGAGTTCGGTCGCACCCCGAAAGTCACGCTCAAGACCGCCGGCCGCGAGCACTGGTCCAATGTCTTCAGCGTGGTCCTGGCCGGGGCGGGCATACGTGGCGGACAAGTCTACGGGGCCTCCGACAAGATCGGTGGCTTCCCCGGTGACCGTCCCGTCTCGCCAGGTGACCTGACCGCGACGATCTACCACTGCCTGGGAATCGAACCGCGGACCGAGGTGCACGACCAGAACGGGCGTCCGTTCTTCATCAGCAGTGGCAACCCGATCGCCGACATCATCGGCTAGATCCTGCCGTGACTGTCCTGCTGCTGGCCACGCTCGACACCAAGGGCACCGAGGCCGCCTTTCTGCGCGACCGGCTGCTGGAACTGGGCGTGAAAGTCCGGCTGGTCGACACCGGTTGCCTGGGCACTCCGGCGGTCACAGCCGACATCACGCGTGAGAAGTTCTATTCGCTGGGTCCCGCCCCGCTCGAGGATCTTGTCGAGGCCGCCGATCGCGGTCGGGCGATCACCGCGGCCACCGAATCGGCCCGTGCACTGGCTGTCGCCGAACTGGCCACCGGCAGTCTTCAGGGTGTGATCGGCATCGGCGGATCAGCCGGGACAACCATCGCCACCACCGCCATGCGTGCCCTGCCCCTGGGCGTGCCCAAGCTGATGGTCAGCACGCTGGCCAGTGGCCCGGTTCGGCCCTGGGTCGGAGATGCCGACCTGATGATGCTCAATTCCGTCGTCGACATACTGGGTCTCAACCGCATCAGCCGCAGCGTGCTCGATTCGGCCGCGCGAGCGATGGCCGGCCTGGCCACGCTGGCTCCGGCCCCGGCCTCGAGCGACGACCGGAAGCTGGTGGCGGCAACGATGTTCGGAGTCACGACTCCGTGCATCGAGCGGGCACGCCAGGGGCTGGAGGAGGCCGGTTTCGAAGTGCTGGTCTTTCACGCCACCGGCAACGGCGGCCAGGCGATGGAATCGCTGATCGCCGACGGACTGATTTCCGGAGTACTCGATATCACCACCACCGAACTGGCCGACGAGCAGGTCGGTGGCATCCTCTCGGCCGGCCCCGACCGCCTGACGGCCGCAGGCCGCACCGGCGTCCCCCAGGTCATCAGTGTCGGTGCCACCGACATGGTCAACTTCGGCCCGCGCAAAGACATCCCCTCGCAGTTTGCCGACCGGCTGTTCTACGAACACAACCCGACGGTGACACTGATGAGAACCACGGTCGAAGAGAACCGGCGTCTCGGTCGGGAGATCGCCGAAAAAGCCGCCATGTCCACAGGTCCCACCACGTTGATGCTGCCGCTGAAAGGGGTTTCTGCGATCGACGGTGACGGCCAGCCCTTCGACGACCCCGAGGCTCGCGACGCGCTGTTCACCGCGATCCGCGACTTTCGCGGAACGGCCGACCTGCTCGAACTGCCCCACCACGTCAATGATCCCGAATTCGCCGACGCCGCCGTCAGACGATTGATCGACTCGATCAACCGTAAAGGCGCATTGACCTGACCACCCCGTCAGAAACCGCAAACCGGCTCCACCGGGTCATTCGACGCCGTTGGGCAACCGCCTTAGAATGCGCAGCGACAGCAATTCCCGGACACCAAATCCCCTCCCTTCGCCCACGGACACGCGGCTCCATGACCACTTTCGCACGACAGGACATCCTCGATCGGCTCCGGGGCAAGGTGGCCGCCGGCGAACCGATCATCGGGGGCGGGGCCGGGACGGGTCTGAGTGCCAAGCTCGAGGAGGCCGGCGGCGTCGACCTGATCGTGATCTACAACTCCGGTCGTTTTCGCATGGCCGGTCGCGGCTCCCTGGCCGGACTGATGCCCTACGGGGACGCCAATGCGATCGTGATGGAGATGGCCGGCGAGGTCCTGCCGGCAGCCCAAAATACGCCCGTACTCGCCGGAGTCTGCGGCACCGATCCGTTTCGGCTGATGCCAGTCTTCCTGGAACAGGTCCGCAACGCCGGCTTCTCCGGAGTCCAGAACTTCCCCACCGTGGGACTCTTTGACGGCACCATCCGCACCGGGCTCGAGGAAACCGGCATGGGGTACGGGCTCGAAGTCGACATGATCCGACTGGCCCGGGAAATGGACCTGCTGACAACCCCCTACTGCTTCAATCCCGACGAAGCGACCGCGATGGCCGAGGCCGGGGCTGACATTCTGATCCCCCACATGGGACTGACCACCAAGGGCCTGATCGGCGCTGACACCGCCGTGTCGCTGGAGGACGCTGCCAGCAGAGTGCAGGCGATGGCCGACGCGGCCCGACAAGTCCGACCCGACGTTCTGGTCCTTTGCCACGGAGGACCAATCGCCGAGCCCGCCGACGCCCAGTACATTCTCGACCACACCGAAGGTGTTGTCGGGTTCTACGGTGCCAGCAGCATGGAGCGATTGCCTGTCGAACCGGCGATCACCGAGCGAATCCGGGAATTCGGCCGGTTGCGGGTGTGACCGGGCCGTTTGCATTCCCGCGCCGCCACCGACACACTCGGCCTGTGCCAACACCCGACCGGAGGCCTCCCCATGTCACGCTCGAGATGGGCCGTCGCCCTCAGGGCCCTGTTGATCCTCATCGCCTGGAGCACCTGGATGTCCGAGGACTTCTCGCCATTTGACCCGTCCGAATCGGCCGAAGCCGGCCAGTACGACCGCCCGGCCAAGAACCCGCACCAAAGCCGCTCGGTCGTCATCGCCAAGCACGGCATCGTCGCCACCAGCCATCCCCTGGCGGCCCAGGCGGGGCTCGACATCCTCAAAAAGGGGGGCAACGCCGCCGACGCAGCGATCACCGCCAGCGCCATGCTGGGACTGGTCGAACCGATGAGCTGTGGAATTGGCGGCGACGTGTTCGTCATCTACTGGGACAACAAGACCAAGACGCTCTACGGGCTCAACGGCAGTGGCCGCAGCCCCCACTCGATCTCCCGCAAGATCTTCCAGGACAAGGGCCTCGACGAGATTCCCATTAACGGTCCACTGTCCTGGAGTGTCCCCGGATGTGTCGACGGCTGGGAAATGGTCCGCAAGCGGTTCGGGACACTCGGGTTCCAGGACCTGCTGGCCGATCCGATCAAGACCGCCCAGGAGGGGTTTCCGGTTTCCGAAATCATCGGCCGCAGCTGGGCCGGAAGCCGGGCCGCCCTGGCCGAGTGGGCCGACTCGGCCCGTACGTATCTCCCGAATGGCCAGGCGCCCCGCGTCGGCCAGATCTTCACCAACCCCGACCTGGCCTGGAGCTACCGGCAGATCGCCGAACACGGCCGAGATGCCTTCTACACCGGGGAGGTCGCCAGCCGGATTGTCGCCTTCAGCAAGGACAACGGCGGTTTCTTCTCAATGAAGGACTTTGCCGACCACCATGGCGACTGGATCGATCCTGTCTCGACCAGTTACCGGGGCCACGACATCTGGGAACTGCCACCCAACGGGCAGGGAATCGCCGCCCTGCAGATGCTCAACGTGCTCGAACACCATGACATCAAGTCGCTGGGACACAATTCGGCCGAACACATTCACCTGTTCGTCGAGGCCAAGAAGCTGGCCTTCGCCGACCGGGCCCGGTTCTACGCCGACCCCGACTTCGGCAAGCTGCCCACCTCCGAGTTGATTTCCAAGGAATATGGTCGAAAACAGAACGCCCGCGTCGACCTGGAACGGGCAGCCACCGACGTCCCCTCCGGCGACCCCAAGCTCGAACATGGCGACACGGTCTACCTGACCGTCGTCGACAAGGACCGCAACTGCTGCAGTTTTATCCAGAGCAATTACCACGGGTTCGGCTCGAAAGTCGTCCCCGGCAAGGTCGGTTTCTGCCTGCAGAACCGCGGCCAGTTGTTCGCTCTCGACGACAAGCATCTCAACCGCCTCGAACCCCACAAGCGGCCCTTTCATACGATCATCCCGGCGTTCGTCACCCGTGACGGCAAGCCATGGCTGTGCTTCGGCCTGATGGGCGGCGACATGCAGCCCCAGGGGCACGTGCAGGTCCTGATGAACATCATCGACTTCGGCATGAACGTGCAGCAGGCCGGCGACGCGGCACGGATTCGCCACATCGGGTCGGCGACGCCCACGGGTCGACCGGCCGACGCCAAGGGCGGCTTCGTGGCACTGGAAACCGCCGTACCGATCGAGTCCATCCAAAGTCTGCAGCGGCTGGGACACCGGATCGTGAGAGCCCCGGGATCGTTCGGCGGTTACCAGGCGATCCGGATCGACCACGAGAACGGGGTGCTGCACGGAGCCACCGAGCCACGCAAGGACGGGGCGGCGGTGGGATACTAGGGCTTTGCCCGGCTCGACAGTTCGGCGACAATAACGCAGTCAAACAATCCGTCCCGGTCCCCGCCCCCATGCCACGTCACCTCCCACTGCTGGTACTCCTGGCGATGTTGCCGGCCCTGCTCTCGGCCGACTCAGACCGTCCGGCTGCCGACCTGGCCGGAACCGTGGTCGATCGCAGCCCGATGTCGCTGGATCTTTCGCCCGACCGGTCACTTGTCGCCACGGCCAATCACACCTCCGGTACCGTCTCACTGGTCGAAATCGACTCCGGACGGGTCCTCTACGAAGCTCGCTGCGGCCGTCGACCGGTCGACGTCGCGTGGTGGAACGCACGGACGCTGCTGGTCAGCCTCTCCCAGGACGATGCCGTGGCGGTGATGTCATGGCAAGACGGTCGGCTGCGGCTCGTCCGGACGATTCCCGTCGGCGACGCTCCCCGTGGACTGGCCGTCGTCGGATCGGGAACCCGTGAGAGTCCCCGCCGTGGTTTCGTGGCCTTGTCCGGAGACGACGCGGTCGCCGAATTCGATGTCCCGGCCGGCCGAGTCACTCGCCGGTTTCCCACCGGGGGCCAGCCCGGCTGGCTGACACCCGCCCCCAACGGCCGCTGGCTGATCGCCTGTGCGAACGTGCCCGGTGAGGTCTGGGTTCACGACATCGCCAGCGGCAAGAAGCTCAGCAGACGCACGATCTTCGACGACGGCTTCAACCTCGGACGCCCCGTGATCCTTGGTGAAAGCGAGAGGATCATCCTGCCCACGCCGATCAACCGCAGCTTTCCGGTCAACGAGAACAACGTGCAGCGAGGCTGGGTGATCGACAACCGTCTGACCCGCATGCCGCTGCCCACCGGCGAGTACTGGCAACAGAAGCAGATGAACCTCGACGAGCACGGTGCCGGCTGTGGCGACCTGAACGCCGTCGCCCTGAGTCCCGACCGGAAGTGGCTGGTGGGCACTTGTGGCGGTTCTCACGAACTGGTCGTGCTCCGTTTCTCCGAACTCCCCTGGCCTTCGGCGGACCCCGGTGACTTTCTTCCCGAGGCGATGCGAGACAATTCGCGGCTGTTCCGCCGCGTGGAACTGGGCGGACGGCCACTCGATCCCGTTTTCCTGGACAACAACCGAGTGCTGGTCGCCAACTACTTCGAGGACTCACTGCAGATCGTCGATGCCGCCACCGCCCGAAACCTCAGGGTTATCAAGCTGGGCCGGGCTCCGAAACCCACCCTCGTGCGGCAAGGGGAACAGATCTTCCATGACGCCGATCGATCCCGCGACGGCTGGTTCAGTTGCAGCTCGTGCCACCCCGGCGGTCACACCAACGGCCAGACCTTCGACACCCTCAATGACGGCAACCACGACACCTACAAGTTGACCCCGTCGCTGCGAGGAGTGACCCGTACGGGACCGTGGACCTGGCACGGCTGGCAACAGAGCCTGCCGGCGAGCATTCGCAAATCGCTCCACGACACGCTTTCGACCGAATCCACGCCGACCGACGGCGACATCCGCGCGCTGATCGCCTACCTCGGATCTCTCCAGCATCCGGTCAGCCCCCATCTTCGAGCCGACGGTCAACTCGATGATGCGGCCCGTCGTGGAAAGCGGTTGTTCGAAACCCGGGCCGGGTGCACCGATTGTCATGCCGGGAAGGACTACACCACCGCCGCCACCTACAAGGTCGGTCTCGAGTCCCCCCGCCTGTTCTATCCCGAGTTCAACCCTCCCAGCCTTCGGGGACTGCACGCCAAACGTCGATTCCTGCACGATGGACGTGCCCGCAGCCTGGAGGAGGTTCTGGGCAAGCACCATCGCCCCGAAAAGCTGACCGGCAAACCGCTCTCGAAATCACAACTCGATGACCTGATTGCCTACCTCAGGTCGATTTGAATCCGCAAACCCCGGACCATTCACCACGAGGCTTTCACCATGCGAATCCCCACCCTGCTGTTGCTGGCCCTGTGGGTGTCACCGTCGACGGCTGCCGAAAAGCCGGCCGAACCCACCAAGGACGTGAAAACCGAAGCGTTGGCCAAGCGACCCCGCGTTCCCGGTCGCCTGTCGGTCACACTACGGGACCGACAGAAAACATCGGCCGGGAAAGTCCGCGAACGGACACGGAAGGTGGAGTGGACCGCTGCGGAGACAGCCGTGATCATCTGCGACATGTGGAACGGCCATTACTGCCTCCTGGCCGCTCAACGCGTCGACGCGATGGCGCCGAGAATGAACCGCGTGATCACCGCCGCACGAGCTCACGGCATGTTGATCATCCACGCCCCCAGCGGGTGCATGGATGTCTACGCCAAGACGGCACATCGCTGGAGGATGAAGCTGGCTCCGGCCGCCAAGACACCGATCCCACTGAAGGGCTGGTGCTATCGGGATCCCGAGCGAGAGCCCGAACTGCCCGTGGATGTCTCGAAACAGCC
This sequence comes from Planctomycetaceae bacterium, assembly GCA_002724315.1. Classification (GTDB taxonomy): domain Bacteria; phylum Planctomycetota; class Planctomycetia; order Planctomycetales; family Planctomycetaceae; genus UBA8437. The sequence goes on from PBOJ01000134.1 coordinate 101,714, forward strand.
CTGTGATGACCCGGTCGTCGGCAAGGCCGTGCGGAGGTTCTCGAAACAGCATGACGCGATCAAGATCACGGGTTTTGACGGCGTGAGCCACAGCGGCCAGGAGATCTACAACGTGCTCCACCGCGAGGGCATCCGCAACGTGGTGCTGATGGGCGTGCACACCAACATGTGCGTGCTGGGCCGACCGTTCGGAATCCGCCAGATGGTTGGCCTGGGCTTCAACGTGGCCCTGGCCCGCGACCTGACCGACGCGATGTACGATCCGCGACAGGCCCCATTTGTCAGCCACACCCGGGGAACCGAACTGGTCGTCGAACACATCGAGACCTACTGGTGCCCGTCGCTGCTGGGAGCCGATCTGACGAAGATCGTGCCCGGATCGGCTGACCCGGTCGTCGGCAACAAGTGAAACGCCCCGCGTCAGTCGGCTTCGCCTTCGAGTTCGGCCCGTAAGCGGCTCAGCTCGTCCTCGATACGCTCCGCCGTCGCCGAATCCACACTCTCGGAATCCCCCAGCACAACCGTCTCAGATTCGGCCGGGGTCGCTCCCTGGACCAGACCCTGCTCACGGCGGCGGGCTTCGGCCAGCCGGGCCTGCAACGCCCGGTAGGTGGTCGACATGTGATCACACGTCGCGATGGCGGCATTGAGTTGCTGGGTGAGCCCGGCCACCAGGTCCTCAACCTCACTCTTGCAGATCAGGCTCAGCCGGGCCTGCCGCTCGTCTCCGGTCTTCAACCAGTTGCGGGCCTGGTCTTTCCAGTGATCGATCCGTTCACGGTGCTCGTCGAGTTCACGGCGAAGACGTTCCCGGGTCGACAAGGCTGTCGTCATGCTCCGATCGGCACTGGCCACCCCGCGTTCGATCTCAACAACAATTTGCACGATCGCCGCCTGCGGATCGGATTCTCCGTCGAGGAGCTCCGAGAGGTTGCAGGTGACGATGTCGGTCAATCGTGTGAAGTAGCTCATCGCCGCGAGCCTCGATCAGCTGACCCCAGTGGCCAACACGTGAAGAAACCACTGTGGACAACGGTCACGAACCCGAAAAAGATCACCGTCGTCGATCAGATTGTGACCGGTTTCTTCAATTCTAGCGCATTGGACCGGGACCGACCACGGTCGGCACGGGGCAACATCGGCCTGGCCCAACGGCGAACGACGGGATGCTCGGCTGACAGCATCCCGTACTGGCCCAGCAGTTCAGCCAGCCGCTGACGTGCCAGCCTCAGGCGGCTCTTGCACGTCCCCAGCGGAATCTCCAGGGCCGTGGCGATCTCGCTGAGCATCATGTCGGTCTGCTCGACCAGGGTCATCACCAGCCGCTGCTCTTCGGGAATCTCGAGAATCAGGTCACGAATTCGAGCCACGTTCTCGGCCGACGCAGCCTGGTGATCGGGACGAGATCGCAGCGAGGCTCGACCATCATATTCCAGGGTCTCGATCACCAGCACGTCGTCGGACCCGCCGAAGACACGCACCGAATGGACCAGCGCGTCACGAGACATGTCCCGGATCGAGTCGACCAGGAGATTGCGGGCGATGCGAAACAGCCAGCCGCGAAACCGGCCACACGGGATGTAGTTCCAGGCCTTGTTGGAAACCCGCAGTAGCGTTTCCTGTGCCAGGTCCTCGGCCAGATGCCCGTCGTTGGTGTTGGCCATGAAGAACCGCTGGAGTGGAAGTTCGAACTCGGTCACCAGGGACTCGAACGCCGCAACATCCCCTTGCTGAATCCGGACCATCAGCCGATCGGGATCAACCGCCACCGGAACGTCGGCGGGCTTATCCGTGCCACTGCTGATCATCGATTCCAACTCCGCGGCCTGCAGCCATCCTCAAGGTCGGATTCTGTTTGGCGACTCGGTATAACCGGCAAGCGGGTGCCTGCCATTCGAGGCCGCCACCCGACCCGGAAGTATAACCGGAATCACAACACGTTTGACGACCTCCAGCCTCCAGAAGCGCATCCCAGACCGGTGAGCAAACCCAACCCCCTCACTGTTGACATGCGATATGGCCGGTCCGGCCGTCTGGCGTTGTCGGTCGATGCCGATCGACTGGTCACCCGCCGCGAGGCTCCCGAACAGCTCGAAACGCTCGACTCGTCAATCCGTGCCGCACTGACCACGCCGCTGGACTTCCCCCCACTTGAACAGGCCGTGATCCCCGGTGACCGCATCGTCATCGCCCTGGACGCCGACACGCCCGCCGCCGACAGGATCCTGGCCGCAATCTGGGACGTGCTGGCTCTCAGAGACGTCGAACCCGAAGACGTGCTGGTGCTGCAACCTCGGAGTTCACAGCCCGGGGCGCCGGCCGATCCCCGCTCGGCTTTGACCAGGAATGTCGCCGGCCGGATCTCGTGGCAAATCCACAATCCCGACGAGGCCGAGGGCGGGCAGTACCTGGCCACGTCGTCGTCCGGAGAGCGAGTGTACCTGGCCGCCGAGTTAATCGAGGCGGACCTGGTGATCCCGGTCGGCCCGGTCGGCTTCGACTCGGTGCTCGGTTACCGGGGCACCCACAGCGTGCTCTATCCTGGCTTGTCCAATGCCGAGTCGATCACCCGGGCACTTGGAGAGGGCCACCGGGAACTGGAACCGGCCGACCAGCGACCGCTCCGGCAACTCGTCGATGACGTCGGATGGCTGCTGGGCGTCCAGTTCTGCGTGCAGGTCGTACCGGCAACCGGGTCGGGCGTGGCCGGCGTGTGGGCCGGGTGCCCGGAATCCGTCTTCCAAGCAGCCCGGGAATGTCTCGAGGACGCCTGGCGGGTTGAACTGGAAGAACGCCCGGACATCGTCATCGCCTCGATCGAAGCCGATGCCGGCGGCCACGGGTGGAACCAGGTCGGACGGGCCCTGGCAGTGGCCCGCAACCTGGTCGCGCACGAGGGGCGGATCCTGCTACTGACCGACCTCAAAGAACCACCCGGTGATGGCCTGAAACTCGTTCGGAGTGCCGATGCTCCGTCCGAGGCGCTCTCGCCGCTGAAGTCCCTGGCGCCGGCAGACTTGGTGCCCGCCACCCAGTGTGTCGAGGCGGCCGACTGGGCCCGGATTTACCTGATGAGCCGGCTCGACAGTGACCTCGTCGAAGACCTTTTCATCACGCCGCTGGAACACCCCGACGAAATCAGTCGGCTGCTCGAATTGCCCGGACAATGCGTGATCATCGAAAACGCACAGCACGCCTACGGAAGGATCCAGTCCGGCGAGTGACCGTCAGCCGGTTGATCCGCCCAACCAACCCCAGCTAGACTGGAACATCACCTTTGGTGACAATCGTGTCCACGGGGCCGGGACACAGACGACCAGGACGTTCGCCCCGGGAACCACCAAAGCGACAAGACACAGACACCTCAATTCACGAGTCACAGGAGATTCGGACGATGGCACAAAAGACACGTCGCGACTTCCTCGAACAATCCATGCTGACTGCCGCTGCCGCGGCCGTGGCCGGTGCCCCAACCTTCGTGCCGGCGGCCGAAAAGCAGTCAAAGAGTCCCAACGAGCGACTGCAGGTTGCGGTGGTCGGCGTCCGTGGACGCGGGCAATCGCACCTGAGTGCCTTTTCGCGGCGGAAGGACACCGAGGTCGTGGCCGTCGTCGATCCCGATGAGGCCATCGGACGCCAGCGGGCAGAGAAGGTCGGCAACAGCTCGGGCCGCAAGCCGCAGTACCTCAAGGACATGCGGAAGGCCTTCGAGGACAAGTCGATCGACATCGTGTCGATTGCCACTCCCAACCACTGGCACGCGCTGGCGGCCATCTGGGCCATCCAGGCCGGCAAGGACGTTTACGTCGAGAAGCCGGTCAGCCACAACGTCAGCGAAGGCCGACGGATCGTGCAGGCCGCACGCAAGTACGGCAAGATCGTCCAGACCGGTACCCAGTGCCGCTCGATGGGTGGCACCATCCAGGCCATCGACCACGTCCACCAGGGCAAGATCGGCAAGGTCAGTGTCGCACGCGGCCTGTGCTACAAACGGCGTGGCTCGATCGGAGCCCGCGGCAAGTACAAGGCCCCGGCCAGCGTCGACTACAGCCTGTGGCTGGGCCCCGCGGCCGAGAAGACTCTCAGCCGACCCCGTTTCCACTACGACTGGCACTGGCAGTGGGACTACGGCAACGGCGACCTGGGCAACCAGGGCATCCACCAGATGGACATCGCCCGCTGGGGGCTGGGTGTTGACCACATTGGACACTCGGTCCACAGCTACGGCGGTCGGCTGGGATATGTCGATGCCGGTGACACGGCCAACACCCAGGTCAGCATCCACGACTACGGCGAAAAGAGACTGGTCTTCGAGGTCCGTGGCCTGCCCACCGACCGGCTGAAGGGTGCCGGCGTGGGCGTGATCTTCGAAGGCTCCGACGGCTATGTCGTGCTCTCCAGCTACAACGGTGGAGCGGCCTTCGATCCCGAGGGGAAGATGGTCAAGAAGTTCAGCGCCGGTGGCGATCACTTCGCCAACTTTGTCTCGGCTGTCCGCAGCAGAAAGCACACCGATCTCAATGCCGACATTGAGAACGGTCACCTCTCCAGTGCCCTGTGTCACCTCGGCAACGTCTCCTACCGTCTCGGTCAGGCCATCTCGGTGGCGGACCTGCAGAAGCGGTTCGACGGCGACGACGAGGCGACCGAGACGCTCGGTCGGGTGGTCGGCCACCTGGCCGGCAACAAGGTCGACCTGGCCTCGCAGCAGTTGATTTCCGGCCAGTCCCTGCAGCTGGACCCGAAGAAGGAGATCTTCATCGGCTCCGAAGCCAAGCAGGCCAACCCGCACCTGACTCGCGAGTACCGCAAGCCGTTCGTCGTGCCGTCGGCCAACGACGTCTAGAGAACGGCAAAGGGGACAAACCAGGGGACCGGCTTTCGCCACCAGGCGGGGCCGGTCCCCTTTTTTCTTCTTGAGCCGACTCGGCGATTCCTGCTACAAGCCCGACCAGCCGGGGGGCTTGAGGAACCGTCCGATGTCCGAGACGAACACCCCCGTTCCGACCTCACCCGGGGCAATCGCCTGGTGCCTGTTGGCACTGCTGCCGGTGGCCACCGCCGTCGGCTTCGATACCGCTGGTGCCCGGCCACAACCGATCACCCTCGGCTCCAATCATCGCCCGGGTCTCGCCTTCGACCAGTACCTGGTCAATCTCGGACAGGTTCCCGCCCAGGCCGAACACCGCGCGTTCTTCGCCTTCACCAACACCGGTTCGACACCGGTCCGTGTCACCGCCCTTCACCCCAGTTGCGGATGCCTGGACCCGAAACTGCCCAAGGCCACCTGGGAACCGGGAGAACGGGCGGTGTTCTCCCTGAGGATCCTGGCCACCCGCGAGCCGCCCGGACCCAAGGAATACACGGTTCGCGTCGAATACGACGACGGCAAGCCGCGGGAGACCCTGCTGCGTCTGAAGGTGAACCTGCCCGAACAGAAACTGGTCATCTCACCCAAGGCCCTGATCTTCTACCAGAACACTCCCGACCCGATCACACGACCAATCACCCTCTCTCGTCATCACATCAAGCGGCTCAGCGTCCTCGACGTCTCCACGTCTTCCTCGATTGTCCAGGCCGCGATCGGCCGAGACCGGATCGACGCCAACGGCCAACGGACGGCCGAGGTGCTGGTGACCGTCGGAGCCGTGCCGCCCGGCAAGCACCAGGCGTTCGTCGAGATCGCCACCGACGACCCCGACTACCCCGAGGTGCGTGTGCCGGTACTGGTGATGGGCCCGGCAGCGGCGAAGTCGGCAGCCCGGAATGCCGAAAAGAAGAGGTAACACGGCACAACGTCGCCACGGCCTGATTCGGATGATAGAATGGAGTACCGGGGCGGCGGTATCCGCCCGCATTTTCACGGTCCTCTCCTTCGGCACTCCAAATGCTCAACATCGACGGCATTTCGCAACGAGGGTTCTGCGACGGGATCTCCCGCCGTCGAGTGCTCGAGGTCGGCTCGCTGGCGACCGCCGGCCTGGGACTGCCCGGAATGCTGGCTCGCCAGGCTGTCGCCAATCCCGACGGCAACCCGACCTTCGGCCGCGCCAAGCGGGTGATCCTGCTGTTCATGTGGGGGGGACCGGCTCACCAGGACACCTGGGACATGAAGCCCGACGGTCCGGTCGCCACCCGTGGGGAATTCCGACCGATCGGAACCAACGTTCCCGGGCTGCATGTCAGCGAGCACCTGCCGTTGGTCTCGCGGCACGCCGACAAACTGGCCGTCATTCGCTCGGTCGGCCAGGAAGACAACAACCATTCGACCGGTGCCCACGCCGGTCTGACCGGTCGCAAGCACGAGCTGAAACAGGAGTCGTTCAACGCCCGGCGATCCGACTTCCCGCACTTCGGCTCGGTGCTCAGCTACCTCCAACCCAACCGGGGTGGCCTGCCGACGTTCGTGTCACTCCCAGAGATGATCCACACGACCAACGGCGCGATCACGCCTGGACAGGGTGGCGGGCTGCTGGGACGACGCTTTGACCCGTTCCAGATCACCGAACACCCCGACCGGCGAGACTTCTCGATCGAGAGCCTGAAGTTGCCCGCAGGCGTGGGGCTGGGCCGAATGGCCGGCCGACGGGCCCTGCTGGAAGGCGTCGATCGCATCGCCAGGCTGGCTGATCGATCCAGTTCCAGCCAGTCACTCGACCAGTTCTACCAACGTGCCCTCGACATGGTGCTTGCCCCCAAGGCTCGCCACGCCTTCGACCTGTCCAGTGTCCCCGAAGAGGAACGGTGGCGTTACGGCTACCACGCGTTCGGCCAGGGTGTGCTGATGGCCCGGCGACTGGTTGAAGCCGGGGTCAAGCTGGTCACCGTCTACTGGCACCGCGAACGCAAGACCATCGATTCGAGCTGGGACACGCACCTGCTGAACTTCACCGAACTCAAGCACCGGCTGCTGCCCTCGGCCGATCGACCCATCTCCGCCCTGCTCGAAGACCTCCAGGCATCGGGGATGCTCGACGAAACACTGGTGATCTGGAACAGCGAATTCGGCCGCACGCCGAAGATCAACAAGAACGCTGGCCGTGATCACTGGGGTCCCTGCAACAGCGTGGTGATGGCCGGAGGCGGCGTGCCCGGAGGGCAGGTCTTTGGAGCCACCGACGAACAGGCCGCTTACCCCACCTCCGAAAAAGTCACCCAGGACGACATCGCGGCAACGATTTATCACCTGCTGGGTCTCGAGGCCGAGACCCGGGTCCGCGATCGACTCAACCGCCCTCACGCGATCGCCCTGGGGGAACCGATCCACAAACTGCTGGGCGGCCACTGCCGGGTCGAGCCGACTCGCGATCCGACCCCGCGAATCCACGTGACCAGCATCGGCCCGTTCGAAACGATGCTCAAGGAAAACGGCAACCGCTTCCTGTGCCTGGAACCGGGCAACGCCGACAACGAGACCCACTGGGCGATCAAGGGCCTGGCCCAACCGTCGACCGGCAAGACGGGCCGATCCCTGGGCGATGCGGCCGCCACTCTGACCTACAAGGGCATCTTCTGGAACCACTTCGACTACACCAACGTGTTGATCCGCTGGTCCAGCCCCACAACGCTCGAGGGCGTTTCGCTCTCCCTTGCCGGCAAACCGGTGCCGATCCCCAAGGCCCCAGACTCCGCCGAACCAACCGCCGTCTGGCAGATCCCGATTCCCCAGGGACTGGTGCCCTCGATCCCCAACGGGCCGGGAAAACTGGTCGTTTCACTGACCGCCCCCGGGCGGCGGCTGGCCGGCCTTGCGGTCACCGGTGATCCCGTACGGGACATGGTGCTCGAGCGGTTCGACATCGCCTGAGCTCCGCTTGACAGCCCGCTCCCCGAAGTCCGGCCCCATTGCGTTCGGCCGCGGCACCTCGGACAATCGCCCCTTTCCCCGATTGGCTCACCGAGACACCCATGACGACTCCTTCGCGAGACAAAAGCCAGGCCCATTTCGTTCGTGCGCAGCAGTCAATCCCCGGTGGAGTCAACAGCCCAGCTCGAGCTTTTGGCTCCGTCGGAGGCGACCCGCTGATCATCGATCGCGGCGAGGGAGCCAGCCTGTGGGACATCGACGACAACCGGTTGATTGACTACGTCGGCAGCTGGGGACCACACATCCTGGGACATCGGCACCCCGAGGTGATCGAGGCGGTCGAGGCGGCACTGGCCAAGGGGACCAGTTTTGGTGCCCCGACGGCTCTCGAGACCGAACTGGCCGAAGAGGTGATCGCCGCGGTGCCGTCCGTCGAAAAGGTCCGCATGGTCAACTCGGGAACCGAGGCCACCATGAGCGCCATCCGGTTGGCCCGCGGTCATACCGGCCGCGACAAGGTGATCAAGTTCGCCGGATGCTACCACGGTCATGTCGACAGCCTGCTGGTCGAGGCCGGATCAGGTGCGCTGACGCTGGGTGTGCCATCCAGTCCCGGTGTTCCGGCCGGCTGTGCTGCCGACACCATCGCGCTGGCCTACAACGATGCGGCTGGACTGGCAGCGACAATGGAGGAAATCGGCAGCGAGGTCGCCTGCGTGATCCTGGAACCGGTCGTCGGCAACATGGGCGTTGTCGCTCCGGCCGACGGCTTTCTCGAAGCCTGTCGGGAACTGTGTACCGCACAGGGATCTCTGCTGATTTTCGACGAGGTGATGACCGGGTTCCGGGTCGCCTACGGAGGAGCTCAGTCACTGTTTGGTGTCACACCCGACATGACCACGCTGGGCAAGATCGTCGGTGGTGGGATGCCGGTGGGAGCCTACGGCGGACGGGCCGAAATCATGAACTCGATCTCACCCGACGGCCCGGTCTACCAGGCCGGAACACTCTCGGGAAATCCCCTGGCCATGGCCTGCGGCCTGGCCACTCTGAAAGTGCTCCGCGAGCAGGACCCCTACCCGCAACTCGAAGAAATGACGTCCCGGCTGGTTGATGGGCTGGACACCGCCGCCACCGATGCGGGACTCGATCACGTCGTCGCACGAGTGGGCAGCATGTTCACCCTGTTCTTCAATCCCGAACCGGTGACCAGCTACGACGTCTCGGCACGCAACGACACCGAGCGATTCGCCGCCTACCACCGCGGGATGCTTGATCACGGCATTTACCTGCCGTGCAGCCAGTTCGAAGCCAACTTCGTATCAGCAGCCCACACCGGACAGGACGTCGATTCCACAATCGCCGCCGCCCGCGAGGTGCTGACAGGAATTGCCGATTAGACCGCCGCGGTCACCGGCCCACGGTGTCCAGAAACATCCGCGACTGTTTCATCACGTAGGCTTCGGCCCCGGAAAAACCGATCGCGCGGTACCCCTGGTCGGCCGCCCACACCGCCTCCTCAGGGGTCCTCGCCGGGTACCCGGCCGCCACCCCGTGGTCCAGGCACGCAGCCAGGATCCGCTCGGCCGCAGCCTTCACTTGGGGATGATCCCGCTCACCTGGGTGCCCGTAGGCCATCGCCAAATCCCCGGTGCCGACCCACAGCACGTCCAACAGCCCCGACGCGGCAATCTCCTCGATGTTCTCCACCCCCTCGATATCCTCCACCAGCGCCAACAGTGCCACCGTCTCGTTGATCTCGCGAAAGTAGTCCTCCGAGGGCACCCGGCCCCATTTCATTCCCCGCGCCGGCCCGAAACCCCGGTTGCCCTCCGGCGAGTACAACGCCGCGGTCCGCAAGGCCTGTGCATCATCGACCGTGCGGCAGTGGGGGATCAGGACTCCCTGCACGCCGAGGTCCAGGGCGTGCATCACCGCTTCGGCGTCGTTGTTCTTCAACACTCTGACGATCGGAACCGTCCCGCCGGCAAAGCACCCCTGGACCAGTCGATCGATCGACGAGGGGTCCATGGCTCCGTGCTCACCGTCGAGCAGTACGAAATCGAACCCGGCATAGCCCAGGATCTCGCACAGACCCGGATCAGTCAGGCGAACCGAACTCGAGTAGATCGTGCCACCTGCATCAAGAGTCGTTTTGACGGGGTTGGGACGAACGGAAGTCATTGCGGGATTCCTTTTGGGCGGGTCCGTCGGTCACGTCACCGTTTGCCGGCAAACGGCGACGCCAGCCACGGTTCAGCGGCCAGCACCACTTCCAACATCGCGATCAACTCGCTCTTCACATCAGCCGACTCGGGAGCTGTGGCCGCCTGATTCAAGCGGTCCGAGCGAAGTTCTTCAAGCAAGCCGATGATCCGCCCCTTCATCACCTCGCGGAAGGCGGCCAGTTGGCTGTCATCGAGATCGTGACGCAACAGCTCGACACGGCCCGTGGAGGAACGGTCACGTGTCAACTGAGCCAACGTGCTGCCCTGAGTTCGAAACAACAATCCCGCGACGAAGGCTCGACGCAGGCGGCCCTCGGGATTGAACTGGTAGACCGGGTCCTCCCCGAAATACACCGAAAGGCTGCCATCGCGACGGAAGCCGGCCACCAGCGGGGATTCGTCATTCGGCCGGTCGGCGGCCGGTGCCACGAATTCGGCCCGTCGAACCAGGGCCGTCGCCTCGGCGACCAGGTCCTCACGATGTCCTTCGTCGTGGGCCATCAGGTGATGCCGACCTGCGTGACCGATGTGAGAACGGCGGGCACCGTGCCCCGCTGCGGATCGTCCTCCATCTCCACGCCGGACCGGGCCGAGTTGCACTGTTCAACGCCTCCCAGTTCCGCCAGCCGGCGCATCATCACCTCGGTCACCTCCTCGAGCAACTTGCCCCTGGGCCGCTGACCGTAAAACCGGGACAGATCAATGGGGTCACCGTAGTGGACCCGGACCTGGCCACGGGTCAGGAACGGCACGACCATGCTGGGTCCTCCAGGGACATTCTCGAGGTAGACCGGATAGACCGGGACGCGAGACTTCAGTGCCAGCCATCCGACGCCCGAGTTGCCTTCCAGCAGGCCGTCATTCTCGACGTTGATTCGTCCCTCGGGAAAAACGCCCACCAGATGTCCATCCCGGAGCAGCTTCAGGGCCTCTCGAAGTGGCCCGGTGTCCTTGCCATCCCGGTTGACCGGGATCGCCCGCATCGACCGGCATATCCAGTGGACCCACTTCACGACGTAGTACTCACGGGCCATCAGAAAACTGATCGTCCGCACGTTGTAGCGGCCCAGGCCCAGGTGGTGATTCATCCACAACTGCATCGGATCGGTTGCGCTGGTGTGATTGGCGATGACCAGCGCCGCATCGTCACTGGGCAGCGGGCAGGGCCGATTCGAACGCCACCGCCACATCAGCCCGACAAACAGCCGATTGACGCAGTAGAGCATCCACGCAAGGACGTCGACGTCGTAACGCCGGATCCTCCAGGCAATCACCAACACCGTCACCACCGCGTACCCGGACAGCAACAGAATTGCGGCAGCGTCGGACATCGGGAGGATGGATTCTCGGAGTCGATCACGGGATGCCCAAGTGCAACCGACACTCGGAAGCGGAACGACGAGGCTACCGTGAGAGGTGCGTTTCTCCAATAGCGATAAGCGGGTTTTGGTCCACCCTGGTGGAGATGCCCCGGAATACATCTGCCACTTGACTGCCGTCCAACTGGAGAGGTGCTCCGGAGGCAGACATAATCAAGTCCCCTTCCCACCAGGATCCCGCTCATGCAGATCGCCATCCTCCACGGTCCCCGTGACCTGAAAATCGAGGACCATCCCCTCGATACCGAAAACCTCGGCCCCCGCCAGATCTGGACGCAGACCCGAATCAGTGCGTTGAAGATCGGTACGGATCGCGGCAACTTCGAGGGTGCCGAACAAGTGCCCGGTGCTCCCGATTTCCCACGCTGGGTCGGCGACAGCAACCTGGGGATTGTCCGCGGCGTCGGCAGCGAAGTGACCGAGTTCGCCGTCGGCGACCGGGTCGTCCTGAACCTGCCTCACCAATCCGACCTGGTGATCGATGCCGACGGGCCCGTCGTGAAGGTGCCCGACGGGGTTGCCGACGAGGACGCCGTCTACGCCTGGCTCTCGGCACTCTCGGCACTGTGCTACCGAAAGGCCGGATTTCAGCCTGGAGAGAACGTCGCGGTTGTCGGGCTGGGCGTGCTCGGCCTCGGAGCCGTCGCCCTGGGTCCGCTGTTTGGAGCCCGCACCGTCGGCATCGGCAACAGTCCGGTACGGCTCGAAATGGCCGAAAGTGTCGGAGCCCATGCGGGATTCCTCTACAACGACCCCGACCTGGCTAACCGACTCGACGAGTTCACTCACGGTGAAGGCATCGACCTGGTGATCCTGACGGCCAACCCGTGGCCGGCTCACCGAACAGCACTGGAGATCGTCCGTCCCGGTGGACGGGTCTCCATCGTGGCCCTCTCGGGACGTGGAGAACCCCCGCTGGATTTCAACCCGTTGTCGATGGAACTTTTCTACAACAAGGGCATCTCGCTGGTCGCCGTCTCGCACCGCGCCGGCGATTCCTTTCCCGCTGATGACCGGGACCGTTTCGGACGCAAGACGGCCGTCACCTACGTGCTCGACCTGATGGCCGATGGCACGCTCAAACCCGGACAACTGGTCACCCACAGGATGCCGTATACCGAGATGGCGACCGCCTACGAAATGATCGACCGCCGCGAGAAATCGATGCTGGGAGTGATCTTCGAATGGAACCTCGAAGACGCCTGAACCCGGCGAATCACCCGGCCGACAACTCGTCGCGAACCGCCACGAACTGTGCAATCGCGAAGTCGACATCTTCGGTCGAGTGAGCGGCGGAGAGTTGAACCCGGATGCGGGCCTCGCCTCGGGGCACCACCGGAAAACTGAAGCCGATCACGTAGATTCCTCGCGCCAACAACCGCTCGGCCATCGACTGGGCCACAACGGCGTCGCCGAGCATGATGGGCACGATCGGGTGTTCGCCCGGCGGAACCACGAACCCGTTGGCCTCCATTCCACCACGGAATCTCGCGGCATTTTCCTGCAGCCGGTCGAGCAGCGTGGTGGACCCCGAAAGCAGATCCAGGGCCTTCAACGCAGCAGCAGCGATCATCGGAGCCAGCGAATTGGAGAACAGGTAGGGCCGAGACCGCTGCCTGAGCATCTCGATGATCTCGGACCGTCCGCTCGTGTACCCACCGCTCGCACCGCCCAGGGCCTTGCCCAGTGTCCCGGTGACAATGTCGACACGGCCCAGGACATCGCGGTACTCGATCGAACCACGGCCACCGCCGCCGATCACTCCCACGGCATGTGAGTCGTCAACCATCACCAACGCGTCGTAGCGATCGGCCAGGTCACAGATTTCCCCGAGCCTGGCAATGAAACCGTCCATCGAAAACACGCCGTCAGTCGCAATCAGTCGATGCCGCGCACCGGCCGCCTCCTGCAACTTCGATTCCAGGTCATCCATGTCATTGTTGGCGTAGACAAATCGCCCCGCCTTACACAACCGCACACCGTCAATGATGCTGGCGTGGTTCAACGAATCGCTGATCACCGCATCCTCGGAATCCAGCAGGGTCTCAAACAGACCGCCGTTGGCGTCGAAGCAGGACGAGTAGAGGATCGTATCGTCGGTGTGCAGGAACTCGCTCAAACGCTCCTCGAGTTGCTTGTGGACCTGCTGGGTGCCGCAGATGAAGCGTACGCTGGATAGTCCAAAGCCCCAGCGGTCCAACGCCTCCCGGGCTGCGGCGACCACGTCGGGATGGTCCGACAGGCCCAGGTAATTGTTCGCACAGAAATTCAGCACTTCCCCATCAGACACTTCGATTCGGGCCCGTTGTGGCGAACCAAGCACCCGCTCGGACTTGTACAGCCCCTGCTCACGGATCCCGGCGATTTCGCCGGCCAGGTGCTCTCGGATCGTATCCACCATGGCTGTCTCCTGCTTTCCCCGCCGGCCAAAACTGTTCAGCTCACGCTCGACCAATCGAGCACCACCTTGCCGCATTCCCCCGACTGCATCGTCTGGAAACCCTCTTCGAAGTCACTCCAGTCGAGGCGGTGAGTGATCACGCCGCTGATGTCCAAACCGCTCTGGAGCATCACCGTCATGTGGTACCACGTCTCGTACATCTCGCGACCGTAGATTCCCTTGATCGTCAGCATGTTGAAGATCACGGTGTGCCAGTCGATCGCCATCTGTTCCGACGGAATCCCCAGCACGGCGATGCGACCGCCATGGCACATGTTGGTGATCATCTCTTCGAGTGCCGCCGGCTGGCCCGACATCTCCAGCCCCACGTCGAAGCCCTCCTTCATGCCCAGCGCGGCCTGGGCATCGGCAACCGACCGGCTGCGGACGTCGACCGTGTGGGTCGCCCCCATGCGACTGGCCAGTTCGAGCCGGTAAGGATTGACGTCCGTGACGACGACGAAACGTGCCCCCGCATGTCGCACCACGGCGGCCGCCATCACCCCGATCGGACCGGCCCCGGTGATCAGGACATCCTCGCCCAGCACGGGAAAGGTCAACGCCGTGTGCACCGCGTTGCCGTAGGGGTCGAAAATCGCCTGCACGTCACGTTCGATCGACTGGTCGTGATACCAGACGTTGGTCTTGGGCAGGGCGATGAACTCGGCAAATGCCCCGGATCGATTGACCCCGATCCCCTCGGTGTCCTTGCAGAGATGCCGTCGGCCAGCCAGGCAGTTGCGACAGTGGCCGCAGACGACATGGCCCTCGCCGCTGACTATGTCACCCGGCCGGAAGTCCTTGACGTTTTTCCCCACCTCGACGATCGACCCGACGAATTCGTGGCCGATGACCAGCGGCACCGGAACCGTCTTTTGGGCCCACTCATCCCACTCGTAGATGTGCAGGTCGGTGCCGCAAATCCCCGTCCTCTCGACCCGGATCAACACATCGTCGATCCCGTACTCGGGAACCGGGACCTCTTCGAGCCACACGCCCGGCTCGGACCTCGCCTTGACCAGTGCCTTCATCGCCGCCGTCCCACCCTGGAGGTGACGTCACGTTTCGTCGCGTGAGTGTACCCAAGCGCTGGACAAAAAGGCACCGGGCGAGACGGTCACAGCTAGCGGTCGACTTTCAGGCCCGGAATCGCCTCGCGAAGCCCGTCGACACCCGCGTCGGTCGTTGCCGTCAGTGTCAGGACCAGTCGCTCCAGGCCCGAGACCTTCCTCAGGGCCACCAGCCCCGAATCGGTGACGCGGCTGGTGGCCAGAGACAGTCGCTTCAGGCTCGACAGCCGAGCCAGCGCCGGTGTTCCACCATCACCGACTCGCGTGGCCGAAAGACCCAGCCGCTGAAGACGCTGGAGACCGACCAGGTGAACCAGCCCGGCATCACCAACGGTCGTCCGGTCGAGACCAACCTGCACCAACGACGACATCGCCCCCAGGGACTTCAATCCGATATCGCTCACCCGGGTGCCAGACAATTCGAGACGCTCCAGCCGGTTCCCCTTCGACAGATGGACCAGGCCGCCATCGCCGACCCGGGTCTCACACAGGCTGAGAGATTCGAGTCCCGCCAGACCAACCAGTCCGGACAGGCCCACGTCCGAAACGCGGGAGAGGTTGAGACTGAGCGACTTCAGCCTGTTCAATGCGGCAAGGTGTTTCAGGGTGGTGTCGGAGGTCTGGGGACCGTCCAGGCCGAGTGTCTCGAGTCTTCGCAGGCCCGCCAGGCCACGACCCCGGACACGGGTGAACCCGACACGCAGCGACGTCAGGTGGGGCAGCTCGGCCATGGCCGACAGGCCCGCGTCGCTGATCCGGGTTCGCGAAAGATCAATGCTCTCCAGCGTACGGCAACCGGCCAGGCGACTGGCTCCCCTGTCGGTGACCAGTGTCGCCGACAGGTCGATCTCGGCCAGCCGCGGCAGGGTGACCAGTTGATCGAGATCAGCGTCGCTGACCTGGGTGCCGCCGAGGGCCAGCCGTACCCGGCCTGGCTCACCGCCGCCAGACAACTCGACAATTCGTCCCCCACGACGCGCAACCAGCTTCGCCACGTCGCCAGGATCAGCACTCCACGCATCACCGCCCAGCCACGCCACAACGGCAATGATCCAAACCAGCAATCGTCCACCGCGATGGTTCACCGTCCTCCTCCCCCTGCACCCGTTCCACCAATCGCCTCGAGATTGGTTCGAGCATCCTGGTAGTCGGGATCCAGTTCCACGGCTTTCTTGAAGTGCTCACGTGCAGGAGACCGCCGCCCCTGCTGCAACAACGCCATCCCCAGCAAGTTGTGAGCCTGGGGAAACCGGGGATTGATCCGCACGGCAGCCTGGAGATGCCGGACGGCATCAAAGACACGCTGCTGCTGCAGGCAGATGGAACCCAGGTTCATGTGAGCCTGCAGTTGGCCGGGGTCCAGGACGATCGCCTGGCGGTAGGATCGTTCGGCAGAACGCGGATCGCCGCGGCGCAGACGAATGTTGCCCAGGTTGGTCAGGGCCGCAGCGTCGGTCGGGTCGACCTTTCGTGCCAGTGAAAAGGCTCGCTCGGCGAGGTCGAGATTCTTCTCCTGATCCCAGGCGTTGCCCAGATCGATCAGCGCTCCGGCGGCCTTGTGAGACAGGTCAAACGGATTTCCGTTTCGCGTAGCCAGGTCAGCCGCCAGCAACGCGTACGGCAAAGCCGCATCGAGATGACCACGACGGACCATGCGATCGGCCACCCGAACCGCCACGGCACCCAGTCCATGCGGCCTGAGGAACCAGCGACCGGGGTAGGCAACGCATGGGTCGGTGGCGGACCCATTGGCGTCGGAAATCAACTCCACATCGGAGAGCAACTTGTCGACGGTGACCGGGCCCTTGTAGATCACGGCGAGGTGCCCCGACGCATCCAGCAGGAAACTGGCCGGGACCGGCAGCGTGTGCTTCCCGTCGAGTTGCGTCCGGATGGTCAACACCACGTCGTGAATCACATCCAGCCTGTCGACCGAGACTCCCGTAGCACGCCGCGTTCCAAACGGCAGTTCGTGCTTGTCGACGAAACGGCGAATTGGCTCCACCTCGCTGCTCCGTCCGTCCTTGAGCCCATCGACCGAGAGAGCCAGGACATCAAGACCCGCCTTGTCCAGTTCACCGAGTCGGTCCTTCAACTGGTGGAGTTCCTCGACACACGGCAGGCACCAGGTGGCCCAGAGATTGACCAGGGTCGGACGTCCCGAAAAGGACAGAACACCGACCGTGCCGGTCTCGTCCAGGTATTCGATCGGGGGCAGTGGCAGGCGTTCGAGCAGGGCGATGCGAGCCCGGCCAGTCGGTGGCACCACCGCCAGGCTCCCGGCGGCCAGTTGGATGTCACGGTCGTCCTGTCGGACCGCCTGCCCCGAAGCCTCGACCACCCGGTAACGACCACCCGCGGCGAGTCCCTCAACCGTCTCGGTCACTCCGCCCGGCCATCGGATCGTCAACCGGTAAGGACCGTCGGCCTCACCGACACCAAAATGGACCCACTTGCTCGACTGGGCCAGATAGCCACTGCCGGCGGTGACAAAGCGGACCAGCGGCCGGACATCGCCATCGGATTCGCAGAGTTCCAGCCGTGCCCCGATCGCGTCCCGGTTGCCTGAGGTGCCCTGCAGGCGAACCAGCAGGCCACGTTGCCCCGGAGATCCGTTGTTTCTGAGGAACCTGAGCCGGGGGGCCGTGCGATTGGTGACCCACAGGTCCAGGTCACCGTCATGATCCCAGTCGACCGACGCCACCGCGCGGGCGTCGTCGGGAAAATCGAACCCGCTGGCGTAAGACACGTCGGCGAACGGGAGATCGCCACCAAGGTTCAGGTAACAGCAATTCCGCTCGCGACCGCTCCACGACCCACCCGTCTCAATCAGGTCGGTGATTCGGGACCAGCCATCCCGGTAACGCGGGTCGACCGGCTTTCCGGCAATCTGCAAGGGCGAGTGCGACACGACCTGCCGCCAGAAGAAACTTCACAGGTCGTTGGTGTCTTCACCGGTGATGTACCCGTTGGCCACCAACAGATCAGGACGGCCGTCGTTGTTGATGTCGGCGAAAGGCGCTCCCCACGCCCAGCGTCCCATCGTCACATCGCGATCGACACTGACGTCACGAAACGTACCGTCTCCAACGTTCTCGAACAGGGTGTTGCCCCGGGCGTGTCGCTGAAACTGGCGACGCACCGCCGGGTCGGCCTCCGGCTGGAACCTCCGCTGATAGGCAATCCGCTCGCCGGCCGACGAGAACATGTTGCCCACATAGAGATCGGGGCGACCGTCGCCGTTGTAGTCGCACCACGACACGCTCATGCCCGCTGCGATGTCTTCGACTCCGGCCGTCTTCGCCACGTCAGTGAACCGCCCCGCGTCGTTGCGGTACAGGCAATTCCGTCCGTAGTCGTTGGCAACGTACAGGTCGGGATCCCCATCACCGTCGTAGTCCGACCAGCCCGCCGCGAAACTCCACCGGCGATTGTTCATCCCCAGGCCCACCTCGTCAGTCGCATCGGCAAACCGCCAGTCCCCGTCATTGCGGAGCAGCAAATTCGGACCTCCGTTGTTCGCGTCGTGATACGGATAGGGAATCGACTCGCCAAGCACGCCCTCCCCCGAAGGGTTGGCCAGGAAGCCTTTCCCGTAACCGCTGACAAACAGGTCCAGGTCCCCGTCGGCGTCAAAGTCGGCTGCCGCCAACGCATACGGATCGCCTGTCGCAAATGCCATCTCTCGCTCGGTGAACCGGCCGCGTCCGTCGTTCTCCATCAGGACCAGGTTGATGTTCAACACGCACGCCAGGTCCTGGTCTCCGTCGTTGTCGAAATCGACCAGCAACGCGCTGCGAGAACGATCAAGCCAGTCGACACCCGCCAACCGAGCCTTGTCACGCACCGTGCCATCGGGTTGCTGAACCAGCAGCCGGTTGGGCATGCCACCCGGCTGACAAAGGTAGATATCGTCCAGCCCGTCGCCGTTGACGTCACCGACGGCCAGCCCCTGGTGACCGTGCAGCGCCGCGCCCAGTTCCGCCTGCAAACGACCTCGCCAGTGATCGACACTGCGCCCCAGCTGATCACCGACCTCGGCAGCCGCCTTCAGCACTCCGGCAGTCGCGTCGACATACAGCCGTCCCCCCGGCGATGACCCGGTGACCTGTTCGAGCATTTCGCTTCGCAACGACAGCAACCGTGGTGGCCGCTTGCCGTCCAGTTTCCATTCACAGAGCCACCGGCTTCTCAGCTGGGTGAACCGGTCTCCCTGCCGGGACCCGGCCTCCATCAACACCCTCGTCCTGGCGACTCCTTCCTCGAGTTCGACCGAGGTGATCTTGAAATGCAGATGCACATCCGAACGACCCGACCAATCCGAGACCAGTTGATCGAGCGATTCGACCAGGCCGCCGGCCACCCCGTGTTCTCCCGACGAGCCGTCCTCGACAACCGTTTCCTGTCGACGGATCACCAGTCCACCCGATTCGTGGACCACTGGCATCCGGTCCGGATGCAGCCGATCTCCGGTGAAATCGGTCGCGGCAACCTCCGCCAGGACCTCGGGATCGAATCGTCCGTCTCGCTCGAGGTCGTCGACCAGCAACTGCAGCTGCTGGTCGGCAACCGCCTGGAACTGCTCGGTCTCCCAGACCACAGAGGTTTCTGACGGAACGGGATCGTGACCTTTGTCCGTATCGCCGGCAGGATCACCTCCGACCTGGCCCGACGTCGACGGCTCGTCATCCCCACAACCGGTCCACGTCACCGCACCGATGACCAGTGCGACCATCACCCACCGGGCGACGGCCCTGCGGTCCCGAAAACAACCCGCCCACGACTGGTCGCTCATCAGGTCCCCGTGGTCGAGAAACAGAGGATGGAGATCTTGCGGTGAGAGAAGTGCAACGCCCCGATTATCACACACCCGGTTCGGAACGGTAAAGAGGCCGCCATCGGTGGGACACCGGTCTCGGTGGTCGCTGTTTCCCACACCCGGTAGACTCGGCATCACTGTCACAAACGGATCGGCTGCAAGGGGCCTGCGATGCACGTGTCGGCGAGGTTGTTCACGATCTGTCTTGTCACCACCCTGGTCGCGATTGTCTGCGAACCACCAGCTGTCAACGCCGCCGAACCGACCGCCGCGTCCGGACACCCGCTCCTGCCCGCATTCGCTCGGTTTCATGCCACCGGAGACAAGACACTGGTCAGCGGTGGGCGGTTGCTGATCTCGGAACTCAACTGCACGAGCTGTCACGCGGGAGGCATTTCGGCGACTGGCGTGAAAACGAAACCGGCCCCGATACTCGATGCCGTCGGCACCCGGGTCCGCCCCGAGTGGATGGTCGAGTTTTTGACCAACCCGCACCGCGCCAAACCGGGCACCACGATGCCGGACCTGTTTCCGGGGCTGGACGCCCAGTCGGAAACCGCCCAGGTCCAGGCCCTGGTCAACTTCCTGGCCTCCACGGGCACCCCAAGACCCTCGGCACCACAGCCCCAGGAAGTGGCTCGGGGGGAACGGTTGTTCCACCAGGTCGGTTGCATCGCCTGCCACCAGCCACGCCGGGACGCGAAGGCCAGCGTGCTGCCCACCTCGGTACCACTGGGCACCATTGAGAAGAAATACACCCGTGACAGCCTCGCCACATTCCTGAAAAACCCGCTGGCAGTCCGTCCCGGTGGTCGCATGCCCAGCCTCAACCTCAACGACCAGGAATCCCGCGACATCGCCGGCTATTTCTTCCAGTCGGTCCAGCTGCCACCCAACCTCAACTTCGCCTACTACGAGGGCAACTGGTCGAAGTTGCCCGACTTCGGCAAGCTCAAGCCCAAGACCACCGGCAAGGTCTCGGGATTCCAACTGGGTGTCGCCGCCCGCCGAGACCGGTTCGGGCTCCGCTTCACCGGGTTCCTGCAGGTACCCAAGGCCGGCCGCTACACCTTCTTCCTGGGCTCCGACGACGGCAGCCGGCTGCAGATCGACGGAAAGACAGTCGTCGACGTCGACGGCATACACCCCTACCAGGAAAAGAACGCGGCCATCGAACTGGAAGCCGGCCCTCACGCCCTGCTGGTGGACTTCTTCGAGGCCGGGGGCGGTGAGGTGTTGAAGGCCGATTTCCAGGGACCGGGAATCTCCCGCCGAACCCTCTCGACCCACTCCACGACCGTCGCCAGGCCCAAGCCCCGGAAACCGGCCAAGGGCGAAAAGGCTTTCGTCCCGGATGCCTCGTTGGTCGAAACCGGCCGCAAACTGTTTGCGTCACTGGGGTGCGCCTCGTGTCACCAGATGAAACACAAGAACCAGCCGATCAAGCCGAGCGGCAAACCGGCCAGGGCACTGGACCAGTTGAAGGTCGCCGGGGGGTGCCTGTCAGCGGGGTTGGCCAAGGCTCCGGCCGCCGGGATTCCTGATTTTCACCTCTCCACGCGGCAACGACAGGCCCTGGCGCTGGCCGTGAAGGCCCCGGCCCGGCCCGGCGGTGCCGCGATCGCCGCGAGGATCGAAGGCACGACCGAGGCCTTCAACTGTCTGGCGTGCCACTCGCGAAACAAGCGGGGCGGCGTCGAACGACCGAGGAATGCCCTGTTCGCCACGACGATCAAGGAAATGGGTGACGAGGGCCGGATCCCGCCACTGCTCGACGGCGTCGGCGACAAGCTCAACGACAACTGGATCAAGCACGTGCTCGACAACGGAGCCAACGATCGTCCGTACATGCTCACACGGATGCCCAAGTTCGGGACTGCCAACGTTGGCCACCTGGTCAAGGATTTCGGCACCGCCGACCGGATCCGCAAGCCCGTACCACTTGCCATCACCGACCGCATCCACCGGGTCCGCTCGGCCGGGCGTTTCCTGACCGGAGACAAGGCCCTGGCGTGCATCAAGTGCCATTACTTCGGCAGTCGGAAGGCGACCGGCATCCAGTCGCTGGACCTGTTGACCATGACCCGACGGCTCCGCAAAGACTGGTTTGTCCGCTACATGCTCGATCCCCAGGCCTATCGCCCCGGCACCCGCATGCCCGCCGGCTGGCCCCGCGGCCAGACGCTGCTGCCGGACGTGCTCGATGGAGAGGCCAAGCACCAGATCGCCAGTGTCTGGGAATACCTGCTCGACGGGGGCAAGGCGGGACTGCCGCGGGGATTGATCCGGAACCCGATCGAACTGGAACCCAGGGACGAACCGATCATCTACCGCAACTTCATCACCGGCGTCAGCCCTCGCGGGATCGCCGTCGGCTACCCCGAAAAAGCCAACCTCGCCTTCGACGCGGATCAACTGGCACTGAGACTGATCTGGCACAACGCGTTCATCGACGCCGCCAAGCACTGGAACGGTCGCGGGCAGGGGTTCCAGCCCCCACTGGGTGACCACCTGGTCACGCTGCCCGGCGGCGTCCCGTTCGCATCCCTGGAAACACTCGAAACCAACTGGCCCACCGATGCGGCCCGCAAACAGGGGTACCGCTTCCGCGGCTATCGCATCGACAAGAAGCGACGTCCGGTCTTCCGGTACCGGTTCGGGAACATCCAGGTCGAAGACGATCCACAGCCAGTCAAGACCGACAAGGACCCCAAGCTGGTGCGTTCGCTGAAACTCGAACGGGCCGGGGCTGTCGGAAAACCGCTCTGGTACCGCGCTGCCGCATCACCGACGATCGTCAAACAGAAGGACGGGACGTTCCTCGTCGGCAAGATCCTGAACATCTCGATCCAGCAGGACGGCGGAAATCCTCCCACGCTCCGAAAGCGTGGGAACCAGTGGGAACTGCTGGTGCCGGTCCACTGGAAAGACAACACCGCCACCATCGTTCACACCTACACGTGGTAACCCCCCGGGCAGGAGTCCCTCGGCCTCTGCCAAGACGACAACGGAATCACCCGATCATGACGCGATCCACGATCCTGGTCCGCACGGCCCTGACCGCACTCTCGCTTGCGCTGCTGCCGGCTGTGCCGGCCGCGGCACAGGACAAGCCGCCCACCGAGAACGACTTCTACAGCATCACCACGCTGCCGATTCCCAAGGGCGTGGTGCTGGAAGCCGGAGGACTGGAACTGCTGCCCAACGGCAAGCTGGCCGCTTCGAGCCGACGGGGAGACATCTACCTGGTCGACAACCCGTTCTCCGAACCCTCGTCGATGAAGTTCACCCGTTACGCACAGGGCCTGCACGAGGTGCTCGGACTCTCGTGGAAGGACGGCTGGCTGTACGCAACGCAACGTTGCGAGGTGACCCGGATGAAGGACACCGACAACGACGGCCGCGCCGACATCTTCGAGACCGTCAACGACGACTGGGGCATCACCGGCGACTACCACGAGTACGCATTCGGTTCGAAGTTCGATGCCAGGGGCGACCTGTGGGTCGTGCTGTGCCTGACCGGTTCGTTCAACAGCAACACCCAGTACCGGGGGTGGTGCCTCAGGATCAAGCCCGACGGGACCAGCGTGCCCACCTGCAGCGGACTCCGCTCGCCCGGAGGCGTGGGCATGAACCACCTCGGTGACATGTTCTACACAGACAACCAGGGGCCGTGGAACGGGACCTCCAAGCTCCAGCACCTCGAACCCGGCAAGTTCGTCGGGCATCCCGGCGGCAACCGCTGGTACAGCATCACCGACGCACTGGGCAAACGGCCGGCCGATCCCAAGAGCGGCAGCCGGATGATGGTCGAGGCCAAGCGGATCCCCGAACTGCTGCCACCGGCCATCTACTTTCCCTACAAGAAGATGGGCCAGTCGGCCAGCGGCATCGCTTGCGACACCACCGGCGGAAAATTCGGGATCTTCAAGAACCAGATGTTCGTCGGTGACCAGACGCACAGCACCGTGATGCGGGTCGATCTCGAGAAGGTCCAGGGCCACTACCAGGGTGCCTGCTTCCCGTTTCGGGCCGGGTTCGGCTCGGGGTCGCTGTCACTGTTGATGAGCAAGACCGGGTCGATGTTCGT
Source organism: Planctomycetaceae bacterium (assembly GCA_002724315.1). Taxonomy (GTDB): domain Bacteria; phylum Planctomycetota; class Planctomycetia; order Planctomycetales; family Planctomycetaceae; genus UBA8437. The sequence continues at coordinate 125,547 of PBOJ01000134.1, forward strand.
CGGCGGAACCAACCGGGGCTGGGGCTCGCGGGGCAACAAGCCCTTCTCGCTCCAGCGGCTCGACTGGTCGGGCAAGAACGCGTTCGAGGTGCTGACGATGAGACTGCGGCCCGACGGGTTCCGGCTGGCGTTCACCGAACAGATCGATCCCGAAACCGCCGCCAAAATCGACTCGTACCAGTTGCAGACCTACACCTACATCTACCAGTCCTCCTACGGCAGCCCCGAGGTCGACCACACCAAGCCGACCATCAAGGAAGCCCGGGTCTCCTCGGACCGGCGACACGTCGACCTGGTCGTCGACGGCCTGAAGGTCGGACACATCCACGAACTGCACCTCCCCGGCCTCCGCTCGGCCGACAAGAAACCCCTGCTGCACCAGCAGGCCTACTACACGCTGAATTACCTGGCAAAGTAGTAGCCGCAACCGGCATTCGCCGGCGAATTGCTCGCCCCCTTGCCACGGAAGTTCTCGACGGCAACGGCTTGCCGCCATGGTAAGATGGGCAACATGGGAAGGCTTCGAGATTTCGTGGTGGAATCCGACGCACATTCGGCCGCCTGGCGAGGGTAACCGATTGAGATCCGCAAATTCGGAATCAGGTCCGACGCCGCAGGAATCCGACTAATGAGATAACCGGCGGTGTCGTCCGAGCGAGCCTCGGTGCGGTTCTCGACAATTGGCGAAACGGTTGAAACAAGGGTTTGTGGCGATGATCAGACGTGATTGGTTGCGGAAGATTCGACACGGGTGGAAAAGCCGTCATCGAACACCCTCCTCGGCACACTCGGCCGTGGCCGCCGAATTGCTGGAAGAGCGATTGATGCTCAGCGGTGTCGGTGCCAATGCCCAACCCGATTTTCATCTCACCGACGTCAACACCACGTCCACCAGCTTCGACACGTTTGTCTCTCCTCGCGACTACCTCGAGGAGGTCTCGGCCTGGTACTTCGGCCACTCGACCTGAGGTTACTGCCGAAGCCAGTTTGGCTTCCTCGACCAGATGCAGACCGAACTCGACTCGGAGAACCCCGGGTTGAACATCAACATCCTGGGCGTCAACGAGGTCGGCCACGAATCCGGAAACAGCCAGATCATCGACGACCGCGACCTGCCCTGGCTGCAGGACATCGACGACAACGGCGACGGGGCCTCCGACACCTGGGATTCCTGGGACGTCACCTTCCGCGACGTGGTGATCACCGACGCCCAGAACGAAAAGGTGGCCGTCTACAACCTGACCAACAACGACCTGGCCATCCCCGCCAATTTCGCTGAGTTGAAGCAACTGCTGATCGACTCGGCCTCGACCACTTCCGAGCCTGAGTTGAAATTGGCGCTGATCAGCAACCAGACTCTGCAGTCCGGTTCCCCGCTTCACGTTCCGCTCAACGGGCTCGATCCCTCCGGCGGTCAGCTGACCTTCTCGGTCGATAGTTCCGATCCACTGGTGTCCGCCGAGGTCCTGAGCGGCAATCGCAGCCTGAGAATGCAGGTCGACGATTTCGGGGTGATGACATTCGAACTGTTCGAGTCGCGAGCCCCCCGTGTCACGTCACGGATCATCGAACTGGTCGAGAGTGGTGTCTACACCGACACGATCTTCCATCGCGTCATTGACGACTTTGTCCTTCAGGGCGGCGACCCGACCGGCACTGGATTCGGTGATCCGACCCTTGCCGACTTCGACGACCAGTTCCACGTCGACCTGCAACACAACAGCACCGGCCTG
>PBOJ01000135.1 GCA_002724315.1 Planctomycetaceae bacterium
ACCGCGCGAGACCCGTAAGCCGCCTGCAACGAAACGAGTGGCCAAGCCCGTGCCGCTGAACCCCCAGGGGACGGTGTTGTTGGATCGGGCCGGCAAGCGTCTGTTGCTGAAGGCCAGTGTCTGTGCCCGTGATCGGGTTCTCGAGATGCTTTGCTGCCTGAAGCGGACCAAAGAACACGAGTCGATCCTGACAATCGACGCGAGCGCAGCGGTCGTGCATGCCGGATTGCTGGCACTGGGGGCCCGCCAGGGCACTCCGGTGCGCCATTACAAAGAGGTCTCGCCGGGGAAGCTGGTTGCTGACTTCAAGCCTCCGACCGGACAACAGATCGAGATCTTCCTGCAGTGGAAGGACAAGAAGGGGATCCCGCGGAGAGTGCGGGCTCAACAGTGGGTTCGTCGGGCGACCCAGAGATATTTCAGCGCCCCGTTGACCAAGTTGCCCGACGGGGTCGTTTTGCCCAAGGAGCCCGAACTGGTCTTCGATGTGAAGAACAAGGAACTGGTCTGGTTCGGGACGATGAAGCCCGCTCAACGTGACATTTTCCTGAAGCTCAGTAAGGACGCCGTCTTTCGCAAAGCGGTGGGGCGATTGTTTGGTGAGAGCCAGCCGACCGAGATGCGGGCACACTGGGTGTTTGCCGGGAGCGGTTTCATCGTTGATATGCAGACGAAGAAGAAGAAGTACCTGGCCGAGAATGGAAACCTGATCTGCGTGGCCAACTTCCCGTCGGCAACTCTCGACATTGCCCAGGCCAGCAGCGACAAGGGGGCGAACCTGTTGTACGAAGCGTTCATCGATCGGATCCCCCCGGTCAACACGGAAGTGTTGATCGAGTTGATCCCGAAGAGTCGGCCGGTTGGGAAGACCTCGCCGCCACCCCCTGCGAAACCCCGCGGTTTGCCGCGTTGAGTCCGTTGGGCCGATGTGAAGCTGGGTAAACGGCGAAGAGTTCGCGGCTTCGATGAGTCCGCTCGGACTTCCTGCGGTACGGGTTCACGCCGGATGCTCCCGTTGATCGCCGTGGCGCGGTTGTTCTTGTCGACGACACAAGGCTGGGATGCGGCCGATCCCTTTGCCGATCTTCAGGACACCCGCTGCCGAAGATTCTCACCACAGGTGTCTCGATGTCCAAGGTGTTCCAGATGTTCCCGGTCCGACAACTGGCCTGGTTGGTTCGCAAGTTGTGGATGCTGATTCGGGTGCTGTTGTTTCCGGTCACGTGGTCGATTTCGATGGTTCTTTGGCCGTTCCGGCTGGCCTACCGGATCATCGTAGCCCAGTTTCCCAACGTGCTGGCTGCCACGATCGCGGTCGTCTCCTTCGGTTTCATCTCGGCCAATTTTGGTTCGGCGACCGTCGATACCGATGTGCTCGGCGACTACGAAGACGCTCCCGAGGTGTCATTCGATCTCGGAGCAGATCTGGGAGAGAGTACTGATTTCGGTGGCGGAGTGGACCTGGGTGACGAAGCGGGCTTCGGTGCGGAAGCGGACTTCGGTGATGAAGCGGACTTCGGTGACGATGTGGACCTTGGTGGAGAAGCGGATCTCGGCGCGGAAGCGGATCTGGCCGCAGATGCCGATGCCGTCGAGGAGGATACGGTTGAGGAGCCTGTTGAGGTGGCGTCCGCGTCGACCCACAGTCCGTCAACCCGGTTGTCACTGTTCGTGAACGTGGCCATGCTCGAGAAGGCTGAGGCAGTTCTGGCGGGGTTGCCCGGCTACACGGCGACCTTCAGCAAACAGGAGGTGGTGGCGGACGAACTGACCGAGGAGCAGGTCATGCAGGTCAAGATTCGACACGAACCGTTCTCGGTCTACATGAAGTGGGTGACCGGTCACAAGGGGCGTCAGTTGTTGTACGTCAAGGGGCAGAACGAGAACCGAATGCTGGTCAAGCTGGGGGGCTGGAAGAAGAAACTGCCGGCCCTGAAACTTGATCCCTCGGGCTCGATGGCGATGAAGGAATCGCGGTATCCGATCACCAAGGCGGGGCTGCTGGAACTGGTCCGCGAGTCGTTGGCGATCCGCCGTGGTGACCTCGCCCGGTCCGAGGGCATTCGTTGCCGGTTGATCGAGAACCAGGAGTTCGATGGCCGGCCTTGCTATGGGTTCGTCGTCGAATACTCCGATCCGAAGGTCTCGAAGCGATACCGGAAGACCGAGATGCTGATCGACTGCCAGCTCGGTGTGCCGGTGGTGGTCCGCAACTTCAGCTGGCCGACCACGGCTGCCAGTGTTGCCGACCTGGACGCGGACACGCTTGTGGAGTGCTACACGTACCGGAACATCAAGTTCCAGAGAGAGGTGGCCAGGGGCGACTTCGATCGTGGGAACAAGGCGTACCGGTTCTAGGAACGGGTGTGTCCCGGGGATCGCTACAGCTCCAGGTGGGCGATCGCATCGGCGGCTGGCTGGATGTAGCCAATGTAGAACGGCCCGAATTCTGCGTAGCGGGCTGACGCCTCGTCGAACCGCATCGTGTAGACGATCTCCTTGATATGTTCGGGAGCCCGCCCCCACAGTGTGACGCCCCACTCCCAGTCGTCGAATCCGGTCGAGGCGGTGATCAACTGGCTGACTCGGCCGGCAAACTGGATCCCACTGGTGGCATGTTCGGCCATCAACCTGGATCGTTGTTCGAACGACTCGGTGTACCAGTTGGCCTGGGGATGCCGGATCTTGTTCATCGGGTAGAAGCACTGGATCGGCAGTTCAGGGAAGTCGGGGTAGAGCCGCTGCTGGTTCATTGCCGGCAGTCGCCCGGCGTAGGCGTTCAGCTTGGCTTCGAACGTCGGGTCGTCCTCGGCCAGCCCCTCGCCCTTCAATCGCTCGGCGTACTGTTCGGCTGTCGGCACGTATTCGGAGACCTCGGTGATCGATACGAATGACCATGCCGGTTTCAGGACGGATCCGAACGTGGTGGAACGAACCGCCTGCTTCACCCGGTCGATGACCAGCGGGTCGGGGTCGAGCAGCATCAGGCCCAGGTCGGCACGGTGGCCGGAGATGACCGAGACCTGGAGTCGCTCGGGTGCTCCGTCGGCCCCGGGGTCGAGGGCCGTGATCAGTTCGTCACGTCCGCGGGCTCGGGCGTCGTCATCAAGGCCGGCCAGTGCGGCGGCGTCGACCTGGTAGTACATGTGGAGGCAGTGCCAGCCCTCGCTCATCCGGATCGTGGGATCGGGAAGCGAGGCGGCGGCGTGTGGGGGACGGTTCACTGTGGAGTGTCCTGGTGGTGGAACTCGAGATCGATATGTGCAGGGGCCGGTCGACTGATCCGACAGGATCATCTTAGAGAGCTTGCCAAGGTCAGCGGAAGGCTCGCCCTTTCCGGATCAGCGGTCGGCCTTGGCCGGTGCCCCCAGCACGCGGATGGCCAGTTGCTTCTTGTCCCATTTCAGGGATTCAGCGACCTGCCGGGGGTATTTCCATCCTCCGGCCTCGGCCTGGTAGATCCGTACCGCCGATCTCTCGGCTGCCATGGCGATCGCCTGAGGAATGTCGAGGAAGCGGAGCACGTTGAGGTAGATCGGCCCGTTGCGGTGAGATTTCGGCAGGTGGTGCAGGTCGACGCGGCGGACGTCGTTGACGAACAGGGATGCGTAGAGCGTGATGCCGGCCATTGTCTTTTCGCCCTGCATCCACAGGGGCACCTGGCTCAGCCCGTCAACCAATCGTAACGCCCCGGCCCCACGGACCGCGTCCCAGGTCCTCATGCCGTCGAGTGTTTGTCCCAGCAACATGAATCGTCGACGTACCTGTGTCTGCCGACGCTCGGCCTGTCCCCACGCAGTCGGTCCGATTCCCCGTGGGGCGACGTACGCCATCCCCCACTTGAATGACTGAAACATCTTCTCCGTCTGCGCGAATTCCGCCTTGTCGGGTTCGACCCGGGTGATGCCGGCCATTCCGGGCAGGCTCAGGCCACCGCCGGCGAGACTTGCCAGCAGAGACGTCCAACCGCCGTCGTCGACAGTGTTGAGCACCACGAGGTCCAGGGACTCCAGCGGCAGCCCCTTGCGGTGCAGCACGACCAGCGGCAGGCGAATTCCCGCCTGGGAGTTGAACCAGAAGGTGCGGGCCGTGATGTCTCCGGAGGTCACCATCGGGCCCTGTTCGAGATCAAGTCCATCGGGATGAGAGGGCCAGCCGCGAAACGACCTGGTTGCCAGTGCCTCACGCCAGGAGGCTGTCTGCCTGGCCCAGTCGTCGGCCGATCCTGGCACGGTTGGGGTTTCGGCCCTGGCCGTGAATGTCTCGCTGATTTCCGTGTTTTTCTCGTCCGCGGGCAACTGTTCTCCGAACACTCGCAGTTGCTCGGGAGTGAAGAACTTGACCGCCGTGTCGGTGATCAGTGGATCCTGTTTCTTCAGGAAGCGGTTGAACCAGTGGAAGGCGTGGACCCGGAGTTCCTGGGTGTCCTTGTGGGGCCCTTCGGTGATCTGCAGGCCGAGTTGCTTGGACTGTCCGTGAAGTTCGTAGATGCGACGGACCTGCTTGTGGATACGGACGACACCGTCGAGCGGAAATATGCGGTCTTTGTCGGAGTTGGAGATCAGCAGCGGCCGTGGGGCGAGCAGTGCCGCGACCTGGGCGTAGTCCCAGCCGAACGTGTTGACCTGGAACATGCAGTCGCAGTGGCCCTCGACGCAGCCGTCGACAACGTGATTGGTCAGGTCCGTGATTCCGGCCACCGGGACGGCGACCCGGATCCGGTCATCGAGTGCGCCGATCCACCAGCTGTAGGCACCACCGCCGGACCGTCCCGTGACTCCGATCCGCTCCCCATCAATCTCTTGCCGTGTCTGCAGGTAATCCAGGGCCCGGATGCAGTTCCAGGCTTCGACTCCGGCCGGCGAATAACCGCGGGCATTCCACCACCACTTGGCGTACCGGTAGGTGCCGTGGTGAATCCCTTCGATCTCACCCAGTTGCAGAGTGTCGATCGTCAGGCAGGCGTAGCCGTTGCGGGCGAACCAGCCACCGTGGTGCTGGTAGTGCACCTTGCTGCCGTAGCTGACCCCGTCCTTCTTGACCTGGCCGTGGCCGCAGACGTAGAGGATTGTCGGCAGGCGGCCCTGGTGTTTCTTGGGCAGGTAAAGGTTGCCGGTAACATACAGCCCGGGGCGAGACTGAAACTGGATTTTCTCGACCGTGAAATCCGGGTGATCGGCCCGTCCGGTGATGACCGGTTTGAGCGGTGTCCTGGGAGGCCGGGGCGAGAGCCCGAGCATTTCAAAGAGCTGTTCGCGATATTCGCCCCGACGGGCCTTCCAGTCGTCCAGCGACGTGATGTCGGCAAGACACCGCTCGGCCAGGCGACGGGTTTCGGATCGGAAGTAGGCATCGATCACGCGGTCACCGGACGAGGTGTCGGTGGTGGCGCGGGTGTCGGCGGCCAAAACGGGGGCCACCGTGGCCAGGATGATGAGCAGAAGACTGGCTGGGCGGTGCATGGGCGGATGTCCTGATCGGTGTAGCCGGTTGCAGGCACTCCACCAAGAACACCACGCTGATGCAAGCGGCAGCGGCATGTGAATCTCGAGCGACGGTTCTGTTATAGTGCTCACCACTCGGCACAAGCCGGGGGGGGCGAGTTGTCGGGGAAGAGGTCCACAGATGAGCCGGCTTGACCAGATCGATGAATTCGAATCGCTGTTCCGGCGTTCCGAACGCGAGCCATTTGTTTTCGCCGATATCCCGATCGAATCGGTGGCGGTGGTCACCGGTGATGAGTCCGGGGAGGCTGTGCAGGATTCGCTGAAGCGGTTTCTGCCTCGGATCGGTGAAGCCACTTCCTGGCATTCGATCGGCGGTGGCGATTTCAGCAACGTCGCCGAACTGATCGAACGGATTGACACTCAACAGGTCGACATGCTGGTCACCCGACGTCACCTGCAGGAAGAGAACCTCGCTCCGCAGCACAGTCTCGGCGTCTATCTCGATGAACTCACGCAACGGACTTCCATTCCGGTCCTGGTGCTGCCGGGGACGGCCCGCACGCCGTTGGAGTTGTCGATCGAACCGTGCCGACGGGTGATGGTGGTGGCCGATCACATCAGCGGGGATCACCGCCTGATCAACTACGGCACGCGGATGTGCACCGAGGGAGGCAGTGTCTGGTTGTGCCACGTTGAGGATGACATGGTCTTTCAGCGTTTTGTCCAGGCGATCGAACAGATTCCGGAGATCACGAGTGAAACGGGTGCGACGTTGCTGGAGGAACAACTGTTGAAGGAGGCCCGGGACTTCATTGAGACGTGCTTCGCGACACTTCGAGAGACGGGGCCGAACGTCTCGTTGAAGAGTCACGTGGCGATGGGGCATCACGTGACCGAATACCGTCGGCTGGTCGACGAGAACGAGATCGAGTTGCTGGTGGCCAACACCAAGGACGACGATCAGTTGGCGATGCACGGGATGGCTTACTCGTTGTCGGTCGAATTGATCGACGTGCCGATGTTGCTGCTGTAAATGGCTCGGAAGAGACGGACGGATCAAAATGAGTTCGATGACCGGACTGTTGCTGGCGAACGCTGAAGTGGCCCAGCAAGCGGGGGGCCACCACGAGGTTTCGGGTGGCGTGACGGCGCTGTTTGCGGTCCTGTTGGTGGCGATGATCGCGGCCCTGGCACTGGAAGAGAAGATCCACGCCAAGAAGTCGGTGATCGTGGGTGTTTTCGCCGGAGCCTGCCTGGTGCTGGCAACGGCCCTGGACCTGCTGCCATTCGGCGCGGTGACCCTGCCGCCACTGGCTGGCGGATCGGCAGGACACGAGATCGAAATGCCGGTTTACATCCCGGCGATCGACTGGGGCGTGATCACGATCATCCTGGGGGCGAGCCTGTTCGTCGAGGTGACCAGCCGATCGGGGGTTTTCACGTGGATGGCCATCAGCCTGACGAAGAAGTCGGGAGGTGATCCGTGGAAACTGCTGCTGGCCTACGGAATCCTGACCGTCGTTTTCTCGGCGATGCTCAACAATGTCACCGCGATGATCATCATCGGCAGCCTGACGGGTGTGTCGCTCACGAAATTGAAGCGTACCGACCTGCTGCTGGGGTTCCTGGTGGTCGAGGGATTGTTGACCAACGTCGGTGGATTGCTGACGCTGATCTCGAGTGTGCCGAACATCATCGTGGGGGGAATTGCCGGAATCGGGTTCGTCGATTTCTTCCTGTTGGCGGCACCCTATGTGGTGATTGCCACGGCGACGACCTTGTGGATGGGCCGATGGAAGTTTGGCATCCGCGGATTGCGTGGTGAGGAGGAACGAGCGGCGGCCGAGGCGCTGGTGGCGGGGTTTGACGAAAACGAGAGTGTGCCGAGCCGGAAGTTTTTCTGGTTTTCGATTGGATCGTTGGTCCTGTTTGTCGCCTTCCTGGCCGGCCAGAGCGTGTTGCCGGTGCTCAAGGAACTGGGAATGGGATTCGTGGCATTGTCGTTTGCCGGTCTCGTTCTGATTGCCTACAAGCACGAGGTCGACAAGTTCTATCAGGCGGTTGACTGGGACCTTCTGGCGTTTTTTGCTGGCCTGTTCGTCGTGATCAACACCATGGAGCACGCCCAGGTCCTGGCGGTGATCGGGTCGGGAATCGAGGCGATGATCGGGGCGGGGGGGAACCTGGGGACCGGCCTGTTGCTGGTCGCTTCGGCGGTGGCCAGTTCGGTGACCGACAACATTCCGCTGGCCGCGATGCTGGCCAAGATACTCAAGAACAACCCGGCCGAGTACTCGGCCAATGCCCCGTACTGGTGGAGCGTGATCTTCGGCGCCAACCTCGGCGGAAACATCACCCCTATCGGATCGGCGTCGACGGTGGTGGCGATGACGATTATCAACAAGCACAAGTTGCCCTTGTCGTTCGTGGGCTTCGTCAAGTTGGCCTCCCTGTTCGCCGTGGTCCAGATCGTGATTGCGGTGGCCTACGTGGTCGTGTTGACGATGGCCGGAGTGCTCAGCGTGCCCAGCGGCTGACACGGCGTGAGATTTTCTCCCGGCGAATCGACATGTCCACGCGCTCACTCCGTTATCGGATCGCCTGTGAAGCCGCTCGCTTGCTGGCAGCCCACCGCGAGAGTGATTTCTTCGGGGCCAAGCGGGCGGCCGCCCGGGCGATCTGCGGAGGCTGGGCCCGGGCGGGAGATCTGCCGACTGACCTGGAGATCCGTGAGGCGTTGCAGAGACTGGTGCCGGTCGAGACGCTGGAGGAAGGAGCGTCCGATTCCTCGGAGCGCTATGCGGCCTTCTGGTCATTGCTGGAACCACTCGAGTCGATTCACCAGCCACGCGACAGTCATCCCGAGGGTGACGTGCTGTACCACAGTCTGCAGGTCTATGAACTGATCCGCCTGCAGCGGCCCTACGATGTGGACCTGCAGTTGGCAGCCCTGTTGCACGATGTGGGCAAGGGCATTGATCCGGCTGACCATGTCGCCGCAGGACTGGCCGTTCTCGGTGGACTGATCAGCGAACGAACCGCGTGGCTGATCGAACACCACCTCGAGGCCCGTCGTCGTCGCGAGGGAACCCTGGGCGTTCGGGCAGCGAGGCGGTTGCGCAACCACGAGTGTTACGAAGAACTGGACCTGTTGTGCGAGTGCGACCGCGACGGCCGGGTGCCGGGGGCAATGGTCCCCGAACTCGACGAGGCGCTGGAGGCCATCCACAAACTGGAAGAATCTATGGGAGAGTTGTCGTGAGAGATCCAAGCGTGAAACGGTGCCCGGCACGGAAGGTCGCCGGTGGGCTGGTGTTGTTGACCGCCGCCATCCTCTGTGGCCGGTTGCCGGCGGCCGAGGACGCCCGACTGGCAGCCCGGATCAAACCGCTGGTCTCGCGTCACAAGGGCCAGGTGTCCGTTCTCGTCAAGCACCTGGGGTCCGGGCGTTCGTTTGCCTGGAAGTCCGATCGGCCGATGCCTACGGCCAGCCTGATCAAGCTGGCCGTGATGGTCGAGGTTTACCGGCAGGTCGAGAAAGGCCGGGTCGATCTCGATGATCGTCTGAAACTCGACGAAGACGACAAGGTGCCCGGTTCGGGGCTGTTGCGGAAGTACTTCACAGCCGGATCGCGGCTGACACTCCGTGATGCCGTCCGATTGATGATCGCCGTATCCGACAACACCGCCACCAACCTGGTCTTGGATCACATCGGCCTGGAGTCGACCAATCGCACGATGTCCCGGCTGGGCCATCTCAACACGCGGATCCACGCGAAGGTCTTTCGCCGCGAGACATCGATCGATCCCGACCGGAGTCAGCAATTCGGGCTGGGCAGCACCACGGCGTCCGAAACGGTGTCATTGCTGGAGGCGATTCATCGGGGGAAACTGGTCAGCGAATCGGCATCGCAGCAGATGCTCGAACATCTCAAGGCGTGTGAGAGCGCCGAGAGGATCCCACGATTCCTGCCATCGGGGACCGTGGTGGCGCACAAGACCGGATCCGTGTCGCAGGTGCGAACCGATGCGGGGATCATCGATTCGCCCGCCGGCGGAATTGCCATCTGTGTGCTCACGTCCAAGAACGCGGACCGGACTTTCGGGCCGGCGAATGCTGCCAGCCGATTGATCGCCGACATTTCCAGAGAGGCATTTCTGCATTTCAATCCCCGGCCTTCGCCGAAAGCGGCCGTCACGCTTGAGGCAGGAGCCAGCGGATGGCTGGTCGAGTCCCTGCAGAGAACACTCAATGCGCGACTGGATCCCTCTCCCGGATTGTCGATCGACGGAGAATTCGGTCCGGCGACCTCCCGGGCAGTGAAGGCGTTTCAGACGGCCAAGAAGATCCCGGCGACCGGACGTGTCGGACCGAAGACCTGGCAGAACCTGGGGCCGTTGCTGACATCCGATCCCCCCGTTCCCGATCCATCAGTGATCAACGGAGAGAAACTCGACCGCCGTCCACCCGATCCGCTTGACGGGCCGCCCAGTGTCACCTGCCGCGCGTGGGCGATTGCTGATGGAAAGACCGGAGAGGTGCTGTGGCAGCACAATGCCCGGCGGAAACTGCATTTTGCGAGTACGACGAAGATCATGACCGCCGTCGTCGTGCTGCAACTGGCCGAGGCCAATCCGGCCGTGCTGGACCAGGAGATCGTCTTCAGTGAGCGAGCCGATCGAACGGGCGGTTCCTCGGCACGGGTTCGAGCCGGCGAACGGCTTACCGTCGGCGAATTGCTCTACGGACTGTTGCTTCCTTCCGGAAACGACGCCTCGGTGGCACTGGGCGAACATTTTGGCAAGCGGTTCCGTCCGGCCCGAGATGAAACTCCCGAACGCGCCGCCGATCCACTTTGGCGGTTCGTGGCGGAAATGAACCGGACGGCAGCGCGGCTGGGAATGACCGCAACGCACTACGAGAACACTCACGGGTTGACCGCCGAAACGCACCTTTCGACCGCGGCCGACCTGCTGACACTGGCTCGCGCGGGCTGGAAGATGAAGCGGTTCCGCCAGTACGTCGGCACGCGGCAACACGGTTGCCGCCTGGTCGGGCCGGGCGGGAGGCAGCGCAACATCGTCTGGCGCAACACGAACCGGCTGTTGCCGACGGAAGGTTATGACGGCGTCAAGACCGGCACGACGTCGGCCGCCGGAGCCTGCCTGGTGTCGACGGGTCGGCGAGGCAAGGATCGCCTGTTCGTGGTGGTGCTGGGGGCGGCGGCGTCGGCAGCCCGCTACACCGATTCCCGGAACCTCTACCGTTGGGCCTGGATTCAGCGAGGTCACAAGAAGTGAGTCGCGGCGGCGGATCAGCCACCCAGTTCCTCGCCAATTCGACGACTCAGTTCCGGGGCCTGGTCATCAGACATGCACAGGGGATTGATGACGAGTGTGCCCTGTGCGAGTCGTCCATGGCCCACGTAGACCGGTGGTGTTCCGTTGCGGAGGCCCCGGCAGACATCGAATGCCGTTCGGCCCAGCGCCTCCTCGTCGATCGCGATCGACAGTGTCGGTGAGCGTTCCGCTTCGATGGATCCTTCGATCGTGCACGTGGCAGGTCGACCCGACAACCCGGAGGCAATGGTCTCCAGCCGCGCGTGCTGCTCGGACCATTCGGCGTCGTAGGCACCCGAGGAAAACAGTTCCAGGGCCGTCATCAGCGCGAGAACCTCTTCCTTGGAAACTTTCAGGATGCGGCCGATGCCGTGGCGAGGCAGGCCGTCGAGTTTTTCGCGGTCGACCAGTTCGGGGGGAGGATCCCACAGGTTGAGGTGATCGTCCATGTCGAGCATCTGGATGGCGGCTGAGGCGACCAGGTCACGCCGGCCGCAGAGGATACCGGTGGACTGGGGACCTCGGATCGCCTTCCCGCCACTGAATCCGACCAGGTCGGCACCCAGGGCGGCGATTTCCGACAGGTTTCGCTTGGGGGGCAATTCGCCGGCCGCGTCGACCAGCACCGGCAAGCCGTGCCGATGGGCCCGTTCGATCACCTCGGGCAGCGGAGGCTGCGAATCGTGGCCGTAGCCGTAGAAGACACCGGCGGTGTTTTCGGTGAAGGCCGCCTCGTACTCCCAGGCCTCGGTTCGTCGGACCCCGGCGTTGGAGACGATTTCGTTGAAACCGACTTCGACGAACCGTGCGCCGGCCGCGCGGACGGCGTGGTCGTAACCGCTGCGTTGTTCACGGGCGATGACGAATTCGCAGGGGAAGTCATCGCAGTGCGGCAGTCGTTCGATTCGACCCAGGTCGAAACCGCAGAGGATCGCCGCGGTCCCCAGTGTCAGCGACGCGGCCGAGCCGGCGGTGACCAGGCCCGCCTCGGTGCCGGTCAATTCCGCGATCCGCCGCCCGGCGGCCGCCTGCAACTGCTCCAGCGGAACCCACTGTCCAGCTCCCTCGCAGAACGCCTCGAGTACCGCGGGGGGCATCGGGGCACCACCCAGTCGGGTGACAGCACCCGTGGCATTGATGATCGGGGTCAGGCCGAGGTCTTGGTAGCTCGTCATCGTCTGGCTGATTCCGGTTGCGGGGTATCGAAGATGGACTAGTTGTCCGGCTTGCTGGTTTTGAGCCGGTCACCGACTGTGACCTTCAGTCCGGAGAGTTTTCCCCCGAACCGTTTGCGGGGTGACTGGTTGTCGACCGGGTTGGCGTTGTCGTGGCCGATACAGAGTCCCTCCTGGGGATGCCTGCCGAGAACACCGAGTCGCTTGACCACGACGGGCTTTCGTTCGTTGACC
>PBOJ01000136.1 GCA_002724315.1 Planctomycetaceae bacterium
CGAGAAGAGCGAGAAGAGCGAGAAGAGCGAGAAGAGCGAGAAGAGCGAGAAGAGCGAGAAGACGCAAAGCGATCGCGGTGCTCTGCCCAATCGACCAGAAGTGCCAACATTCGAATCGCTGACTGTGGGGGGAGCGTCATCCAATGGCGGGGCAAGCCGGGGATCCGGCCGGGCGGCTGACGGAGCTCCCCGGCAATGGGGAGTCGCGTCACTGGGAGCGACGATCGGCTACGAACGTACTGTAGACGTGAAGGTTGAGCAGGACGGGGTGACAGTGGTCGGACAGCCTCGGATCGATGTGACGACCAAAGGTGGAAATCTTTTGCCGGTCAACGAACTCAGGCGGAAGGTGATTCGCGCGGTCCAGAAAACCGCGAGGGCCTGGGGGCCACCTCCGGCAAGGTTCTACTGGGTGCCGGCGATTCGGTTCACGGTCAGTCCGGGAGGGACTTTGCACTACGAGCGACTCAACAGCTTGTTCCGCAGTTGGAGGCTCTCGACATCGGTCAACTACGTGTTGCCGACAGCTCCGGAACCGAAGGTGAGGCTGATCGAGGAGCCGAGTCCATGACACGTCGGCGCGCGACACCGCAGCAGGCTGCCGGTGACGACTCGTTTCTTGACATCGTTGCCAACATCGTTGGGATCTTGATCATCCTGATCGTCGTGGCCGGCGTGCGGGCCAGTCGCGCTCCGATCGAATTCCCGGAAACGGCCACGGATGAACCCGAGCCTCCGCCAATCGAAGTGGTGACCCCGCCTTCGCTCGTAACCTCGTTTCGGGTCACGGCTCCGGAGATCACCGATCGCACTGACGAAGTGACGAGACTGTCCGATGAGTCGGCGGAAGTCCGAGGCCGTCTTGATGAGACTCTCGAGACGTTGTCGGCCGTTCGGAGACGGGCCGTCGAGACCCACGAGGAGATTGCGTCGGTACGAAAAGCCCAGGCCGGTCAGCGGCCGGATGTGGAGGCCCTGTCGGTCCAGGTCAAAAAAGTGCGAAGGGCCGTCAAGGATCTCGAACAAGAACAGAAGCAGGCTCGCCTGGTGCTCCAGAAACTCGTTGACACGCCCACCGACGAAGTGGTCAACGTGCCACACCGGTTGACTCCGGTTGGTCGCATCGTCCGTGGTGCCGAAAAGCACTTTCACGTGAGGAATGGCCGTGTGGTCTTGATCCCGCTGGATCGGCTCAAGCAACGGGTTCGAGACCAGATGGCCCGCTACGGTCGCATGATGTCCCGCTTCCGCCGTCACGAAGGGCAGGTTGGGCCGGTCGAGGGCTTTGTGATGGAATACACCGTCGAACGGCTTCCGGTGGCGGTGGTGGATGAACTGCGACGGGGTCGAGGGATGATACGGATCGGTGTGACACATTGGTCGATCCAACCCGAGCCCGACCTCGAAGCCGAACCGGTCGACCTGGCGTTGTCCAGCAGTTCGCGGTATCAGACGGTCCTGCGGGCGTGCAGGCCCGAGACGGCACTGACTTTCTGGGTCTACCCCGACAGTTTCTCGGAAGTGAGGCGGCTGCAGGCGGCAGCACACCAGGCCGGGTTCCGGGTCGCTACGCGGCCGCTGCCTCCGGGCGTCACGATCTCGGGATCGCCCGACGGCACCCGATCACAGGCCCAGTAGTCGGTCGCGATTCCGGTGTCTCGCTGCGGTTCCTCTACTTCTTCTTCTTGGCGGCCGGTTTGGGAGGCAGGCTGCGGAGTTGAATGGCCCGGTTGGGGAGCAGTGATCCTCCTCCGGCAGCTCGAACCGCCAACTGGACCCCGGGCAGGACGCGGGCTTCGTTGTCCTGTCCGGCGGCGATCGCGATCGTGAAGGTTGTTTTTCCAGCCGGGACGATCGTCTTGCCGCCGACAAAACCCGAGAGTTTCTTGTCGATGATGATCTCCAGTTCGACCGGGCCACTGAAGCCGGGATCGCGTTTCACCGTGCCGCTGACATTGTTGACGATGTTGCTGGCCAACGTGGTTGTCTTGGGGTCAAAACTTACGGTGACGGCATTGCGGACCGGGATCCGGAAGGGCTTCGAGAAGATGCGTCCCTGGACGGCCGTCGCATACCCGTGCGTCAGCAGATCGCCTCGGAGGACGAATTCGATCGCGGAGGCAGGCACGTCAGCCGGGACGGCCAGTGTGATCGATGCTGGTGGTCCACCGATGGTGGCTGCCTGGTTGGGCATCGCCCGCACAATCGGCCGGTTGCCTTTGCCCCGGTTCTTGGGGTCGATGGGGCGGAGTGGCTCGTTGGAGAGCGACGCGATGCGAACAGCCTGGCCGGTTCGGTTCTTCGGAGCCAAGCCACGGGCGGAGACTGTGATGCGGGCCGGTTGACCACGGTAGATCGCCACGGGAGCGGAGACGATGTCCAGTGCCGCACCGCTGGGACGTGTCAGTCCGACCGGCAACAGGTCCTCGTGGCCGGGGATCGACTGGCCGGCCACCCGAGCGTTGCGACGCAGGATCGGTTTGGTTCCGATCGATTCTCCTACCAGGCTGAGAGATCGCAACGCGTTGCCGTCTCCTCCAGGCGACCGAGTCACGGTGATCGAAACGACTCCAGCGACCCCGGCGGCGATTGACGACGGGGTGATTTGGACCTGCTTGTCGCCGACGACTGACAGGGCAATCTCGCCGTTGTAGCCGGCGCGGTTGACCTGCAACTTGATCATCGCCGACCCGACCCGTGGCAGGTTCAACTGTGACGTCTGCAGAGCCAGCGAGAAATCGGGGCGGCCGATCGGACTGGACTGCAGGCGATACAGGAAGTGTGAACCGCCACGACCATAGAGGTCGGCTACGGCGACCTCTATTTTGGTGACCTTCTCGGGGACGGTGAAATCCAGACGAGGATCGCGTGACCCGGCCTGGTCCTGGCCGGTGGCTACGGGTTTTCCACCGACGAGGATCGTCAATTCCCCGTCGATCGGGGAATCAATGGCTCGCCCGACGAGATCCAGCCGCAGTTTCTGTCCCGGATTGACATTCAGCGAAAAGCGATCGGTTTCCCCGGGCTTCGAGATTCGCCCGCTGATCGTCAAGGGAGCCTTCAACGTGGCTGAGAACCTCGAGTCGATGGCGGTGCCTGGCTTGTTGGGTTCGACCACTTCGGTTCCCCGGGTGATTCTCAGCACCGGGGCGGGGCCGAGCAGGCCGGCGAGCTTGGGCGTGCCGACCAGCGCTCCGGTCAGTGAACCGGATTCTCTCAGGTCGACGGCCAGGGTTGTGCCGTTGGGCAGTCCGGTGCCGACTGGCGTCACGCGAATTTCGCTGCCGGCGATCGCGGCGGGTGGAAACACCGTGTCGACCAGCATCAGGTCGCCGATCTTGACTCGAAAGTGGCTGTTGCCTGGTGCCTTGTAACTGAGATCGTGGACCTCGACGGCATAAATCCCGTCGGCCGGAACGGTGACCTCGGCCCGTGTGTCACCCTTCAGTGGCACTTTCGACCACTCAATCGCCAGCGGTGTTCCCTGGGCGTTCTTGATTTCGACCACCGGCTCGCATGACGCCCCCAGTCGACGAGACTCGACGTCGGCCACGAGCCGTTGCCCCTTTTTTGCCTGGACGAAACCCCGGGCAATTTGAGGTCCGGAGATCAGGCCCGAGAGGGCGACGGGGAGTTGGGCCGGTGTCTTACTGGACGCTGCAGTGACCGAACGCTGGGGCAGCCGATCGACGGCCAGTGTCAGGGAATTGCTGAGGCCTCCGGCAGTCGAGACGCGGACCGGGAACAACCCGGCGGGCGCATTGTCAGCCAGGGTGATGTCGATAGTCAGTTGGCCCGCGTTGGATCCCTTGACCACCTTGGCCTGGAGCCCCGGCACCGGGGCCAGCAGCAGGGGGTTGGGTGCGAGGTTCTTGCCGGTGAGCACGAGCCGGGTGGTCTGCCCGATCTGAAGTCCACGCAGCGAGACGGCAGAGATTTGCGGCGCCGCCGGCAGTGCGGCAGCCGGCTGCCTGTCACTGGCAAAACGTTTTCCGGCATCTGCTCCAGCGACTTCGGCGAACAATCCCGCAGCCTCGGCCGCAGTCAGTTCGCGGTCGAACAACTGAAACTCGTCGACGACTCCGCTGAAGTGTTCCTGGGCCGGGGTGCTGGCACCAATGGTCAGCGGAGCGGAGTTGGCCAGGCCGGAGGTCTTGACGTCCAGCAGCCAGACATCGGTGCCCTGTACCAGGTCGCGGTCGGGTTTGCCCACCCGGGTGGCGGGCTGTCCGTTGACGAACAATCTCACGCGGACGTCGTCGGCCGCGGTGTCCTTGTCTGCGGCCGGTGCGTCCCCGACGGACAGCGATGCGACCAGATGCACCCGTTGGCGGACGCCGAGCACGCCCTTGACACTGTACCGCACAACGCGGAAGCCGCTGCCGTCGTTGACGTACAACTGCAGCATGTCGCTCTTGGGCTGAAAGTTGATGCCGTAGTTGGAACGCGCCGTTTTGTCGGTCGATCGTTTGGCGAACAGGCCGTGGAAGGCTCCGTCACCAGCGGCATGGAAATTGACAAGCAACAGGGACACCGAGACAGCATTTGTCCGTGAGGTGTCGGGACTGCTGGGGATCTGGATGAATTGCTTGCGGCCGGAATCGAAAAGGATCGCCCGTCCTCCGGCGGTGTTCGAGAAGGGGCTTGGTACGCGACGAGCCCCGGCAACCAGGCTTCCGGTATTGTCGGCCTGGCCTCCGGGAGCCGTGTCGACAGCCGGCCCGGATTTTTCGTTGAAGTCCAGGTCGAGGATCGCGGTGCCGCGGACCGACGCGGCTTCGGCTCGGTCGGCGGGGAGCCCGAAAAGGCACAACAGGAGGAAAAGGCGGAGCATCACAAGACCTCTGGAGGGTGGCATGTCGCTGGTGTTCATCTTAGCCGCTGGCCGAAGTGGTTCCCACGCTCGGATGATCCGTCAACCGGTGGATCAATAGAGCAGGGTGGCCAATTTGCGGCGGGCCTGGCTGACCAGTTCGGGGTTGGCCGTGGGCATCCCAAAACAGACCACCAGCGCATCGCGGGCTCGCTGGCCGACACCGTCACGGTCACGAGCGACAATGTCGAGGCAGATTGCGAACGCTTCCTCGAACTCGCGTTCTGCGGCAAGGGCTTCGGCCAGTTTCAATTGCAGCTCCAGATCATCGGGGGACTCCTCACAGGCCTCCCGCACCTGGCTGACTCCACCGGATTCGCTGGCCGAGGCGGTGATGTCGAGTTGATCCTTCAGGGACTGGGCGTCGGGTTCGAGGAAGCCTCTTTGCTCGAGGTCGGCGATCAGCGAGGCCGCACCGGCGTTGTCGCCCAGGGTGATCGCGGCGCGGGCCAGGTGGATCTTCAATGCGGCGTTGTCGGGTTCGAGCACCAGCGCCTCACGGTACTTCGCTGCCGCTGCGGCCGGGTCCTCGGACTCCAACTTCTCACCGTCGGCCATCAGGACCGAGACCTCTGAGGGAACGAACCGGGACAGCCATTCTCGGAGCTGCTCTTCGGTGGGAACCCCCGGCACACTGTCGACCGGTTGACCTCCCAGGAATGAGACCAGCAGTGGGATCGATTCCACCTGGAAAGCCTGGGCCAGGTCCTGGCAATCTTCGATGTTGACTTTCACCAGGTGCCAGCGGCCGGACGCTTCAGTGACGAGCTTCTCGAGCAAGGGCGCCAACTGGCGACACGGATCGCACCACGGCGCCCAGAAGTCGACCACCACCGGGGCCTGTTGAGATCGGACCATCACGTCCTGTTCGAACGATTCGGCCGTCGTCTCGTGGATCCACGGCGAAGCGTGGCCGCCGTTTTGGCCGGAAGAAGCGGGCGTGTCGTCGGAGGGGTTCAGCAGTGGGGAGTCGTTCATCGGTGTCGGTCCGGTGGAGTGAAATCGCTTGAGGTGGGGACGCAGGGCAAGGGAAGGGAGGGACGGGGTCGTGACGATCAATCCCACCACCATGGGTGCTGGCGGGGCGGTGGGGTTTGGAGGGCCTTCAGACGGCGGTTGTCGAATTGATCATCGTCTGAAATCTTTGTTGGGATGCGATTGATCGCCTGTTGCGGATGGAGATCCACGCCGCCGGAAACCAGTCCCAAGATCACTCGGCCGCGGACACTGCGGGTGTTGTAGATCGACGAGATCTGTTTGGGTGTTGAGCCCTTGGCCAACTTGGCCCGATCAGCTGCCAGGAAGAACGCCATCGACCAGCCGATCCGTTGTGGCAGTTGTTCCTTGCGGAGCAGTGCCGCCAGGATGCTGAGGTCGATCAGGTTCTGCAGTTCGGCAAAGACGGGTGACCGTGCGGCCAACTGAGAGAATTTGTCCGTGAAGATCTTGGCGAATTGGCGTGTCGTGATCCGTGTGGTGGCCGCATCGATTCGGCGGCCACCGGCCCCGTGCAATTCTTCCTGGGCAAGGATCTGGGCGCGTTGACCGGCCAACTGAAATGCGAGCCGGTCGTCCGTGGTGTAGATGGCCTCATAGAGTGGAGTGGCCCACCACCGTTGCATCGAGTTTCCCTGGGGTTTGATCAGTGAGAGGTGGCTGCGAAGTCCAGGGACCTTCGGACGCTGCAGGCCCAGGGCGATGTACTTCATCTGGACGTCGGCTTCGACCATGGCCTGGGCGAAGTGCGAGTCGGGGGGGACGCCCCAGACCCGGATGGTCTGCGGACCGAGAATCTTGGCCAACTGCTGGAATCGACGACGGATGGCCGATAGCGAAGCCGCTGAACTGTTGCGTTGCAGGTAGCGGCGGGCTTGCTCGAGTCGATCGGGAACCGGGTCGATCGAAACACCAAGATCCCGGGTCGAGTTGATCGTTCGCAGGGCGACCATCAGATCATCGATTCTCAATGGAGGACGTCCGGTCGTGACACCGACCACCCGCCCTTCGGCGTCGGGAGCAAAGCCCTCGGCCGGTCCCGCAATCACCAGGTCCTTTCCGTCAGGATCCACGAACAGGTAGTCGATCCGCTGCAGTCCGGCGAGGAACTGGATGTCCAGCGGAGCGGCCGCCTTGTTTCCTTCCAACCGGGCACAGGCCTTTTCAAGCCGGACCAGCGAAATCTTTCGGAGGGAACTTCGCTGGTTGATGTCGCCGGCGAGATGTTTCTTGGCCAGGGCCTTGGCCTTCTTGTGGGCCAGCAGGTGGGCACGGCTGGTCGCAAATCGGGTTGAAACGACCCCCTCGGCGTCGACTTTGACACCTCCGGCAAAACCTCCACCTCCCCCCAGGCCTCCACCACCGCCAAAACCTCCTCCACCCATTCCTCCCCCGCCGCCAAAACCGAACTGGGCGGGGCAGGGTGCTGTTGCGGCGGCGACCATCAGGGTGGCGGCAGCAAGCACGAGCCACGGCAATCGCAATTGGTGCATGGGGAGGTGACTCCTTGGCCCGCAGTTCGGGTGACGGCAGATCATCTCCATCATAGGCCTCTCAGGTGGACGTGCCCAGAGGCTGGCGTTGCGGGAGTCGGATCAACTCGGGTGCGTGGAGGACGGGGGCAGGGACGACGGATCGGGACCGGGGATGCGACTTTCGCGGAGAGCTGCGAACAACGTCGCAGTGACCAGGTCGGCGGTCGTGCCGGGGTTGCGTCGATGCCCGTCGGCTCGCAGCCAGGTGTCGAATTCCCGGAATGCGACGTGAGACTGCGATTCGTCCGGCCAGCCGCCCTGGAGCACAATCCGTGCCCGTCGCGAGGCTTCGATGGCGGTGTTGATCCCGCATTTTCGAGCGATCAGGGTGTCGGGCTGAACAGCGTGGATGGAGAGAGCCAGGCCGACGACCTGTTGTTGCCAGCCGAATCGGAACGTGGCAGGTTCGAGCGGCTTCGAGCGACTCCAGGAGAGCACGTGGGCGAATCGATTGGCGTAACACGCGGCAACGCTGTCGTGGTCGGCGGCCGCCTGCATGGCTTGGAGCAAACCGACAGTCGGTGGCCTTGTGACATCGTGTTCGGGAACTTTGCCCAGGCCGCCCGGATTCGCCTGTCGGATTGCTGCGAAGACACAACTGGCGTCCTGCTCGTCCAGTGCGTCGATCACATCGTCGATGCCTCTCTCCAGTGGAATGTCAGCGGGCACGGCTGCCAACGGGGCCAGGAGCAGGATGATTCCCAGGTTGGTGTTGACGCGAGTGACTTCGGCGGTGGCCTCGACAGCCTCGAGAACCACCGGGCCGACACCTCGCTGTGGTGCTGTGGCCAGGATCCCGGCGACGGCTTCGGCCGAGCGGACCAGGTCGAGGTAGGTCATATCGACAAACGCGGCTTCCGGATGCACGTTGCCGGGCTTGGCGGCCGTTGCTTCGAGCAAGCAGGCTGTGCGGATCTGGTCGGCCAGGGAGGACATCGTGGTGCCATTGTACCGCGACCGGGCATCGATCGTCAGACGGTTCCGACGACCAACCAAAGGGCAGGTCGCTTGACCGTCCGGGTGACGGGTGCGTAAAACGCAGGGGAGTGTCCGAGAGCGTCTTTCTCGTGGACTGGCTGATCGAAAACCGAGAAATGGATCAAACCATGACCGCTGGATACGACCGTAGCCTGTTGCGAACAGTCCACCTGGTCCCGTTGACAGCCTTCGATTCGGAGGGGCGAATCGACGTCGACGTACAATCAGCTCATATCGAGTCGATGTACGGGTCCGGGATGCGGGTTTACCTGCCGGCGGCCGGGACGAGCGAGTTCCAGAGCCTGTCGGACGATGAAGTGGTCGAACTGGTACGGATTACCCGAGAGGCGTCCGGGCCGGACGCCCAGATTTTCGCTCCGGTTGGCCTGCAGGTGGGGCACGCGAAGGAGATCGGCCGCCGGTCGATCGAGGCGGGAGCTGACGGGATCATGTTCATGCCGTTCGTGCACCCGTACATGAGTGATGCCGGGGCACGGGACTATTACCTGGAAGTGATCGACGCGGTGGAGGCTCCGGCCCTGGTTTATCGCAAGGGCCCGATTCCCACCGACGACTTGCTGTTGGACCTCGCCGACGACCCCCGCGTGGTCGGGATCAAGTACGCGGTCAACGAGATGCACGGTTTCCGTACGACCGTGTTGGCCGATGGCGGTCGGATTGAATGGTTGTGTGGTTCGGCCGAGCGGTTCGCTCCGTTCTACATGCTGGTCGGAGCGTCAGGCTACACGACCGGAGCCGGCAACCTGGCACCTCACGTCACCCTGGCAATGCACGCCGCCATGACCGCCGGGGAATACGATGAGGCCCTAAGGTTGCAGCAGGTGTTGCTCCCGATCGAAGATTATCGGGCCCGGGCGGGTGACAGCTACAACGTCTCAATGCTCAAGTACGCGATGACGCTGGTCGGAGCGGATTTCGGTCCCCCAAGGGCGCCCCAGCGCCAGTTGACTGACGCGGAACGTGCCGAGATTGATGACCTGATGGGACCGATCCTGGAGATCGAGGCCGGCATGCGGTCCGAACTGGTCAGTGTCGGACTGACCAACTCGTGATCGT
Organism: Planctomycetaceae bacterium; assembly: GCA_002724315.1. GTDB lineage: Bacteria > Planctomycetota > Planctomycetia > Planctomycetales > Planctomycetaceae > UBA8437. Next base: position 9,460 of record PBOJ01000136.1, read on the forward strand.
CGATCGTGGTGACCGGATGGGGGGACAACCCTTTCGGTCACTCCGAGGCGAGCGCTTCCTGGGCGGCGGCCAGCCGGGCGATGGGCACACGGTAGGGTGAACAACTGACGTAGTTCAGTCCCGCCCGGTGACAGAACATCACGCTGGCAGGATCGCCACCGTGTTCGCCGCATATGCCGATCTTCAGTTCGCTGCGGGTCGATCGTCCGCCGGCCACTCCCAGCTCGATCAACCGTCCCACTCCCCCCTGGTCGATCGACTGGAACGGGTCGTGCGGCACGATGTCGTTCTCACGATAATGCCCGATGAAACCGCCGTAGTCGTCGCGGCTCATTCCCAGACAGGTTTGCGTCAGGTCGTTTGTCCCAAAGCTGAAGAACTCGGCCGTTTCGGCGATCTCGTCGCTCCGGAGCGCGGCCCGGGGCACCTCGATCATGGTCCCGATCTGATAGGAGATTGTCGTGCCAGTTTCGGCGAAGACGGCGTCGGCGGCTTCACGAACGATCGCGGCCTGGTGGTCGATTTCGGCCTGGTATCCCACCAGCGGCACCATCACTTCCGGGTGGACCGTGATCCCGTCGGCCTGTGCCTCGACCGCCGCTTCCATGATGGCGCGGGCCTGCATCGCAGTGATTTCGGGGAAGACGATTCCCAGCCGGCAACCACGGTGTCCGAGCATGGGGTTCTCTTCATGAAGTTCGGCAGTACGTGACCGGACCTCTTCGACCGAAATGTCCAGCTGAGTGGCGAGTGCTTCGGCCAAGCCGGGTTGTTCTTCGAGGTGGCGTTCCGAAAGGAATTCATGCAGCGGCGGGTCGAGCAGCCGGATGGTGACCGGTCGGCCGTCCATGGCGCGGAACAGGCCCGCGAAATCCTCTCGTTGGAACGGAAGCAGTTTGCTGACTGCGTCCTGGCGGATTGCCGGATCGCGAGCCAGGATCATCTCGCGAATTTCGGCGAGATGGCTGAAGAACATGTGTTCGGTGCGACAGAGCCCGATACCTTCGGCTCCAAATGCGACCGCCTCTATTGCCTGGTCGGGCTGATCGGCGTTGGTGCGGACACCGAGTGTCCGGTACTCGTCCACCCACTCCATCAGTTGAGCGAAACGCTGGTAGGCTTCGGAGTCCTCGGGGGCCTGCGTCTTGTGGATCAGCACGTCAACGACTTCGCTGGACTTGGTGGTCACTTGCCCGGTGAACACTTCGCCAGTGAATCCATCGATGCTGATCCAGTCGCCGGTGTTGAGCACCGTGTCGCCGACGGAGATGGTGCCGGCCTCGTAGTCAACGTTCATTTCGTTGGCGCCGACAATGCAGGTTTTGCCCATCTGGCGGCTGACCAGCGCGGCGTGAGAACTGGCACCGCCAAATGCGGTGAGGATGCCTTGAGCCACCCGCATCCCGCGGAGATCCTCGGGGCTGGTTTCCCGGCGGACGAGGATCAACGGTTCGTCCGGGGTTTCGTTGTAGAGCCGTTCGGCCTCTTCGGCCGTCAGGCAGATGCGTCCCGACGCGGCGCCAGGGCCGGCGTTGATTCCCCGGGTCAACAGCCGTCCCGCCTCCTGGGCCTCGACCTTTCCGGCTGGATCAAAGATGGGCTGGAGGAGTTGGTTGAGATCGTCGGCGGGGATGCGTCGCTTCTCGAGAGCCTGGGTGGGCGTGATCAGCCCCTCGTTGACCAGGTCGACGGCGATTCGCACCGCCGCGAAACCGGTCCGTTTGGCATTCCGTGTCTGCAGCAGCCAGACGCGACCCTTCTGCACGGTGAACTCGATGTCTTGAACTTCCTTGTAGTGATTCTCCAGTGTCTTGCCGATCGTCTCGAGCTGCTCGTAGACCTCGGGCATCTCGTCCTTCAGCGACGTTTCGATGCGTTTTGGTGTACGGATGCCGGCGACCACGTCTTCCCCCTGGGCGTTCATCAGGTAGTCCCCGTTGAAGCCGGGTGCCCCCATCGAACAGTCACGGGTCAGGCCGACACCAGTGGCACAGGCGTCACCGAGGTTGCCGAAGACCATGGCTTGAACGTTGCAGGCAGTACCCCAGCTGTGGGGAATGCCGTAATCGCGACGGTAAACCACCGCACGATCGTTGTTCCAACTGCCGAAGACAGCTCCGATGGCGGCCCAGATCTGGTCGATCGGATCGTCAGGAAAGTCCTGGCCGGTCCGCGACTTGACCTCGGCCTTGAACTCGGCGACGAGTTCCTGGAGTTGTTCGGCGGTGAGGTCCGAATCGTACTGGGCGCCGGCGGCCGTCTTCTTGGCTTCCAGCAATGCCTCAAATGGGTCGTGGTGTTCGCCCTCGCGGGCTCGCACTTCGAGAACCACGTCGCCGAACATCTGGATGAAGCGGCGGTAACTGTCCCAGGCGAATGTCTCATTGCCGGAATGTTCGGCGAGGGCCTGGACCGTCTGTTCGTTGAGGCCGATGTTGAGCACCGTGTCCATCATGCCCGGCATCGATTCGCGGGCGCCAGAACGGCAGGAGACGAGCAGCGGGTTGTCCTTCGAACCCAGCTCCGCTCCCATCACTTCCTCGACCTGTTTCAACGCCTCGGCGACCTGCTCGCGAAGTCCCTCGGGATAGGTTCCGTCGTTGTCGCTGTAGTAGTTGCAGATCTCGGTCGGAATGGTGAAGCCGGCCGGGACTTGAACACCAATCCTGGTCATTTCGGCGAGGTTGGCTCCCTTGCCGCCGAGCGAGTTCTTCATTTCCGCCGATCCATCGGCTTCGCCACCACCAAAGAAGTAGACGTATTTGGACTCATCAGCCATGGAATCGTGGCCTGCTCGGGGAAGTGGAAATCAAGCTGTCAACGCTAGCAGCGATCCCCAAGAGCGTCAAGAACCGCATTTTGAGTCGCTCCGCAAGTGCGGATCGGCTGAGAGAAACTTGACTTGTGCCGAGGGGAACTGAGAATTGAACGGGAGGGGTTTTCGGCAATCATGAAAGCGTGTCTCGTTTCTCCAGACGGTCAAACGATCATTTCGCTCAAGAACGACATCACCGTCGTCGGGCGGAAGCAGGGCGTGTGTGACGTGTTTCTGGATCGAGGCAATGTGTCGAAAATTCATTGCCTGATCATCAAGACCGACGGCCTGTTGCTGGTTCGGGACCTGGGCAGTACCAACGGGACATTGGTCAACGGTCAAAAGGTCAGCCGTGGAGCTCTGCTTCCCGGAGACGAGCTGTCTTTTGCCAGCCTGACATTTCAGGTGCAGTTCGGTGCCGAAATGTCCGGGGTGCTGTCGCCGGAGAGGACCGAGGCGATGCCTGTGGTGCCCGAGCCGGGAGTTGGGGGAGCGGTCTCCGAGGAATCGGATTCGTCGGACAGCCTCGACGAATTCCCGTTGCCTGAGGTGTAGCGGCGGAGCCGGCGAGGGCGAGAGGCCCGCGAACGGTTTGGCCGTGGTCGGGTCAGGAGGCGATTCGCAGTCGGAGTTCGTCGGCGTTGAGTGCGACGATGGCGATCCCGAGTCGATCGGCCAGGGCGATCACATCGTCGGCATCGAGCAGAATCGTTTGCTGGCTCTCGACGGCCAGCACGCGTCCGCCCGCCTCGTACATGGTCTGGATGGTGTCGAGTCCAACGGTGGGCACGTCGAAGCGGCGATCCTGCTGGGGCTTGGCGACCTTGACGACAGTGAATCCGCCCCGGCGACACAGATTGCCGCTTCTTCGGATTGCCTGGTCGGTTCCCTCGATGGCCTCGATCGCGATCACCGCCGTGTCATTGACGACAACGGTCTGGCCGACATCCAGCCGCCCCATTTCCTTGGCGATGTGCCAGCCGAACTTGATGTCTCGCCATTGTGCGGCGGAAGGTTTGCGGCGGGTCAAGAAACCGTGGTTCACGAGAAGCTCCGGGCAGAAGTCGAGTGCCGAGTGGAAGCGGATGCCGTCGCGTGCGAATTCTCGGATGATGGCCAGCAGGATGGTGTCGTCGGTTTTGTTGGCCGTGGCGTAGCGAAACCACATGTGGAGTGTTCGCCAGTCGGGCAACAGCCTGAGGATTCTGGCCGGTTTGAAGAGCTCAGTCTTCTCGATCTTGCCTGCCATCACCACGTCACGGATTTTGGCTCGGTTGAGCAGCCGAATGGCTCTGCCGAGTCGCGCCAGTCCAGCGGTGGCAAAGCGGTCGCACGAATCGACCAGTTCCTCAGAGACCATTCCCTGAACACCGAGACCATAGACCTTCAGCCCCTGGAGACGAGCCGCTCGGGCGAAGGTGATCGGAAACCGGCCGGCTCCGGCTACAAGTCCGATCCAGCCGTTGGCGGCTGTTGTCGAGACGGCGGCTCTGCTGGCTGGGAGATCGGGAGTCATGCCGCTTGCGGATCGATCTGTGGTGGCTGTTGGGAATCGGGATTGTTTTCCTGTTCGGCTTCGAGTTGATCGATCCGCTTGACGAGTGTCTTGACGGTTTTGAGGAGTTCGGGAAGCCGTTTCTGGGCGATCAGGATTCTCAGTTGTTCGGATTCGGGGCCAGCAGGATATCCGAGCTGGGTTTCACCGTCGGGAATGCTGCGAGCAACGGCGGCCTTGGCTCCTACCGACGCACCGGTCCCGATGGTCAGGTGGTCGGCCACCCCGACCTGGCCGCCAAAACGGACGTAGGCGCCGGTGGAGGTGCTGCCGGCGATGCCGACCTGGGAGGCGAAGGCGTTGTGGGGACCGATGTGGCAATTGTGCCCCACCATGACCTGGTCGTCGATCTTGGTTCCGGTGCCGATCACCGTGGCGTCGATCATTCCCCGGTCGATCGTCGTTCCAGCTCCGATCTCGACGTCGTCTTCCAGCAAGACGCTGCCGTAGTGCCGGATCTTGATGAACTTGCCGCCGGGAGTGTCGTCGGTTGGGGTGAACCTGTACCCGAAGCCGTCGGCCCCGATGACCGCGTTGGCGTGGACGATGACCCGGTTGCCGATCGTGGTTTCGGAGTAGATCACGGTGCCGGGATGGATCACGACATCGTCACCGAGTTGGCAGTCGTTCCCGATGACCGCGCCGGGGTGAACATCGCATCGGTCACCGAGAGTGACCCGGTCCCCGATGGTTGCTCCCGGGTGGATGTTGGTTGCCTCGCCGATGACCAGTTCGTCTCCGACACAGGCTCGTTCAGAGATCCCACAGGAGGCCCGTGGGGGTGACGGATGAAAGAGGGCGAGGATTTCCAGGAACGCGGCGGGGGCGTCATCGACGACCAGTCGGACCACGTCGGGCATTCGCTCGCGGGCGGTGGCCAGGCACGATTCGTCGACGACCACGGCTCCGGCACAGGTGCTGGAAATGTCGCTGTCGGCGGCACTGGCAGCAAGAAAACTCACCTGGTCGGCGGTGGCGGTGCCAAGCCTTGCCGGGGAGATGATCGGACGAGCTGGGTCGCCCTCGAGCTTGGCACCGAGTTGGCGAGCCAACTGGTGAGCCGGGACCGGAGCAAACCGGGAGGGCGAGGAATACGGATCGGGTGACATGGAGCGGCGTCCTTTCCGACTCCAAGGGTGGCGGGATCGGGTCCCGGGCAATCCTTCACCCGGCAACCTCGACGGGAGTTTTACCCGAGATGCGGGCCGAAAATCAATCCCTGTTGTTGGCTGTATCCGAGGCCGTGCGGTCGTGGCAATGCGGTGGGCGAGGCCGCGACAGGCTGTTAGACTCTGGCTAGTTCCCACGCGGGCCGAGGAAGCGGTACCGCGTGGAGTGGCATCGAGGATTGGGTACCAGTGCGATGACGGCGGTTCGAGGCATTCGTGGAGCGACGACGGTTGCCGCCGACGAGACCGAGCAGATCCTGTCGGCTACCGGCGAGTTGCTCGAGGCGATTCTCGAGTCGAACGGCCTGGCGGATTTCGATGAGATCGTCTCGGCGATTTTCACGACCACCTCCGACCTGAACTCAACGTTTCCGGCCGAAGCGGCTCGGACGCTGGGGATGCACCAGGTGCCGTTGCTGTGTGCGTCGGAGATTCCGGTTCCCGGCAGCATGCCGCGGTGCATCCGAGTGCTGTTGCATGTGAACACTTCCAAGCCGCAGTCCGAGATTGTTCACGTGTACCTGCGAGACGCGCAGAGACTGCGACCGGACGTGATGAGCGCGCAGTAGGACCATGGCGGTCAGCCGGCGAGCCCGGTGAAGTGGAACCCGCTGACTCGCTGGATGACAGCGACGGTCAGCAGGGCCTGGAGAGCCATCAGCAGTGCCCAGTCGCGGGCACGCAGCGTGTGGAGTGCCGATCCCGCCAGCCAGCAGGCCCAGGGCATCAGGAACAGCCACAGCCGCGCGGCTTCGCCCATGTTTTTTCCGGACAGCCACAGGGCTCCCCAGGTGCCCAGGCAGCCCCACGCCGGCCCGGCGATCTCCGCGGCCTGCTGCCGGAATCGGATCGCGAGCCCGACAGCGGCCAGGCCGGCGAGCGGAACACCGACGGCGAGGGTGACTTCCAGCAGGTTGAGACCGAGCCAGGCGAGGTAGTTGCGGGGGTGTTCGGGCTGGTCGTAAAACGCGGCGTGGTTGGACAGGTTGGCCTTCCACGTCGCGAGCAGGTCGAGGTCGAAAGTGAGCCAGCAGGCCAGGGTGGGGAGCGCGAGACCGGCGACCGAGGCGGCCGACCATCTGAGCAGCCTCCCCCGTGCAAAGCGACCTTTCCGGTTCATCCACATTGCCAGCCCACCGGCCAGGACGAGTACCGGGAGGAAGGCGAGGCTGAGGCAGAGACCGATCCAGGTGAGGGCCCCGGCCAGGGCGGCTCGCCAACTGTCGCCTCCGCGGATTGCCGACCACCACAGCCAGATCGCGGTGGTGGCCAACAGCGGGTAGAGGCAGTCGGACTTGGGGAGGAACACGGCGACAGCCGGGACGAGCAGCCACAGCGAGGCGGAACGCCAGGCGGTTTCCGGCGAATGGTCGACACGGACCAGGCGGTAGATCGGGATGGCGGTGGTGGCGGCGGCCAACTGCGTCAGCAGCGTGGCCAGCCACAGGGCCGCCTCGTCGACCGGTGGCAGTGGTCGTCCACCCTCGAGAATCGTGGCCTGGGCATCACGGACGCTCCGCGGCCGCCAGTCCAGGACCGCTTGCCGGATTCCCGGTGACCGACGGCACAACTCGCGGACGGCCAGGTGGGCCAGGAACAGGCCGGGCGGATGGGTGCCCAGGTGGAGCGTCCGGCGGTGAGGGTCGGGGTCCTTGAGCATCCGGAAGTACCTCTCCCGGAAACTTTCCAGTGACGTGACCCTGCGAGCTTCGTAGTAATACCCCGAGCTGCCCGGGTAATAGAGTACCCAGGAGGATCTCGCCAGTCCGTGGCCGGACGGGACGCTCTCCTGCAACAGGTGGATGGCGAGGAATCCGGTGACGACCAATGCCAGCAATGCACCGATACGTCCCAGGCGGGACAGCCACGCCGGTCGACGACTGTCGACAAACAGCCGGCTGCTCAGCCATGTCACCAGGACGACCGCTGCGGTGACCAGCACTGCCTGGCAGATCCCCAGTAGGCTGTCAGCCCGGTCCGTCTCGGCATGCCGGATCCTTTCCCAGGTCCATTCACCGGGGACGCCCAGGGGCCACTCGGTCAGCCACAGCAGGCCGACCGCGGCCGCCGTGGCGGTGACCAGGGCGGTCGCGATGGCGCGTCGGGGCATCGGGGGCCTGTCCGAGAACGTGTCGTCGGCGAATTGCTACGGGCGTTCCGGAGGAGCGAGCTTAGCATCGCGTGGCTGCAGGAAAAACGACGGCAGGGCAGGCCGGCCGCCGATGTCCTTGGCGTTGTAGATCATCTGGGCGTCGAGCACCTTGGTGATCTGGTCCTGCAGCCGCCCGAGATGCGCCCGGGTGTAGGGATCGACTTTGCCACCCCAGTCCTTGGTCGACTTGGCGACGCGGGCACGGATCTCAACAAGTTCCTGCCGAGCCAGCAGCGCGATCGCCTTGTAGGCCGCTCCCGAGCCGTTGCCGGGGAGGCTGAGCGTGATCAGGCGATCAATGTGTTCCTGCTGCAGGTTCCGACGGAGGCTGGACACCAGCGGCTTGCGGGCCGTGGCACCCTCCTTCGGTTTCTGGCCGAGTTCCGACCAGATCTCGGTGCTCAGAGCCTTGAGCAAGTCGGGCAGCGTCAGAGCCGGCTGGTCGGCCGGAATGCGGAATTCGTTGTCGTAGGTCCGTCTCAGCGTGGTGGGATTCATCAGCATCGTCAGGGTGGACGCCTGCAGGCCGATGATTCGGTCGTGGACCGGCCAGGCCGGTTGACTGCTCATCGCGTGCGCGAATCCTCCTCCTCCGTCGAGCCACTTGTCCACGGTCATGTGGCGGAGCAGCTCGGTAGACAGCCCGTACGCCTTGTCGCGGAATGTCGACTCGATGACGAACTTCAGGGCGTCCTTCTGTGAGCTGGTGGGGACGACCGAGATCGGAGCACGGCCGTTCTTGTCGCCCTTGCGGTCGCGGTTGACGTGAGCTCCGCCGATCCAGTTGGCCATCATGCTCACCGACCGCATCTGGAGCGACAGGGTCAATTCGTATCCGCGACGTGCCTTCGACCAGCTGTCTCCGGACTTGACGAACTTTTCGAGCAATCGACCACGGTGGTACTGGACCAGGTCGAGTTGCGCCTTGGCGTAATCGAGCGGGTTCTTGCTGAAGTCGTAGCGACGGGCCAGGGGGTCGGGACCGCCGGTGTCCTCGTCGGTGGCGTAGGCCAGTTCCGGTTCGGCCACCCGGGCGAGGATCTTCTTGAGGTCCTTCGAGAAGGTGTACCCGTATTCGATGGCCCAGAGGTCATAGGGGCCGATGTCGATCATCGTGTGGTCGCCCTTGGCCGGGTTCTTTCCCAGCCGGGCACTCATGTTGACCGGGATGTAGTCCATTACCGAACCGGCAAAGGGCTTCTTGCCCTTGAGCGTTCCGTTGTTGATCTCCGCCAGCGAGTAGATGCTGCTGGACTTGAAGTTGTGACGCAGGCCAAGCGTGTGGCCGACTTCGTGAGCGACGAGTTCGGAGAGTAACGGGCCGACGAACCACTCGGGGATTCCATCGATCAGCGTTGCGGCGGGCCGTTTCGGCTTGGCGGCGACCTTCTTGTCGTCTTTCTTCTTGTCGTCTTTCTTCTTGTCGTCTTTCTTCTTGTCGTCGTCGTCATCGAGAGCGGCGAGAATATCGAGGTGCATCTTCATCAGTGAGAGGTCGAAGGCCTTGCCCTGGGCGGCCAGGCAGAGCCCGTTGACCTGACTGGTCCGGCCAATCAGGCCGTCGTAGAGGTCGTCGCCGATGAAGCGGTTGTCGACCTGGGCCATCGGGTGGCCGGCGTAGGGGGACAGTGCCTGTCGGGCGACGCGGCGTCTGACTTCCACTCTTTCGGAAGGGGCCGCCAGACGGATGCGAGGATCCCAGCTGGGGTGCTTGGCCAGCCAGGCCAGCGTTTCGGGACTCATTCCCTGCATCGCGGCTTGTGGCAGCAGTTCGTTGTATTGCATCCAGTAGTGGCGGATCCAGCCGTCGGTGAGGATGATGTCGGCGTCCAGGATTTCACCGGTCAGTGGATTCACCCGGCTGGGGCCAATCGCGGTGCCGACGTCGTTGTTGAGCCAGCGGATGAAGTTCCACCGCACATCCTCGGGATCCTTCTCGACGTGTCGGCCGGTGCGGGCGTTCTGGAATTCGACCTGGATCGCGTTGGAGATCCCGATGTTCTCGAACGCCTTGTTCCAGTAGAGCACACCCTTTTCCACCCAGCGGCGATAACGCACCGGCGTGGTGTGCTCGATGTAGAACGTGATCGGGTTCTTTGGTGGACTGATCTTCAGTGACGGGTCGTCTTTTTCCAGGTGCCAGCGGTTGATGAAGCGAACCTGCACCTCTTCGTCTCGGTACTTGCCCAGGTCACGGTAGGTGGTGGTGAAGAACCCTATCCGTTCGTCCGCCTTGCGAGGTACGTAACCCGGAGAGGAGCCCATCTTGCTGATCGAGTAGTGCAGTGTCTTGAGACGGCCACCCGAGGTGGGCAGTTCGAAGGCCAGTTCGACGTTGTCACGGAAGGCCTTGCATTTCTTGATGGAAAACAGTCTTGGTGAGCTTGACCGGGCCGAGGAGCCGAAGAATCGGGAGGCTCCTCCGACCAAAAGGGCGTCCATGTCGATCACAGGTCCCCCCGAGGGGCCCATTGTCACGATGGGGATCTCCATCACGACACGGTCGGTGAACAATCTCGGGACGCTGGCCTTGCTGTGCCGGTCGCCGGTGCTGCGAACCCCGATATTGGGTTCGATCAACGCCAGGCTCTTGTTGAAGCGGCGGAAGTAGACGTACATCTCACCGGCCTGCAGTCCGGCGAATCGTTCGCCGCTGGAAACCGTCAATGCGATGTAGAACTTCTGGGACGGACCGACTCCGGCGGGGAGTTCGCCGTAGACCTGCTGGTCCTTGTTTCGCCGGTAGATCGTGAACAGCGTACGGCTGGCGTCGTTGCTGCTGACGACCTTTTCGAATCCCTTGAGAATTGCCGTGTGCGGTGGGAAATCGGGTCGCGGAGCCGACTTGCTTGCGGCGGATTTGGTGGCCGACTTGGTGGTTGTCTGCGCCGGAACCGGTGCCGCCACGATCACGGACAACAGCGATACAAAGATCAGCGAAGCGAGGCGGTGCATTCTCGAGTTCCTTGACGTCTCATGAGACCCACGACGGTCGGATCCGCTGCGAGCAATTCGTTACAACCGGGAGAGTTTCTCCACTCTCTCCAGAGTTCCAGTCTAACCCACTCAACGACGGCTTGCACCGTTGCTCGAAGGTTTTTGGCACCGGTCACCCGGGGAATCGAGAAGGTTGTGCCGGTTGCACTGGTTCTGTGGAGACGGGCCACCCCGGCCGTCACTCGAGGATCAGTACGACGGCGGTGATGTTGTCCTTGGATCCACCCTGCTGGGCCGCTTCGACAATCGTCTCGGCAATCTGCTGAGGGTCATCTCCGTCGTTGAGCAACATCTCCAGCGTCAGGTCATCGATGCCGTCGGTGACACCGTCCGAGCAGAGCAGAAAGCGATCGCCGGTGATCGGATCACACACGTCCGGCGATGTGCCCTCGCCGCCCTCTTTCGATCCAAGATAACGGTAGAGCACATTCCGGTAGCGGTGCGTGATGGCTTCTTCCGGGCTGATCGTCTCCGCATCAAGCAGGGCCTGTGTTAGCGAGTGGTCGGTGGTGAGCTGTTCGAAGTCCCCGTCTCGCAGACGATAGACACGGCTGTCGCCGACGCCCCCGGAATAGAGTTGTCCGCCGGCGGCAACCACGAAGACGATCGTGGTTCCCATGTTGTGGAATCGAGGTTCGAGTTGGGCCAGGGCGACGATTTCGGTGTTGGCCAACGCCACCACCCGATCGATTGTCTCGATGACCGATTCGCTGGAGGTTTCGTCGAAGTCGAGCTGTTTCTGGAGATGCTCCTGGATCAACTCGGTGGCCATTTCACTGGCCTTTTCGCCGGCCGACTGGCCTCCCATGCCGTCGGCGACCAGGAAGAAGCGGTTGTCGGGGTCGAGTGCGAGCCGGTCCTCGTTGTTGTCCCGGAAATTCCCGGTGATGCTCAGGCTGCCGACTTGAACGCGTGCCATGATCTCGGGAACCGCGGTGGAAGGGGCGCGTGAAGGGATTACACCGTTGTGGGACAGAGTGTGCTGACCAGGTCGCTGATCCCCAGTGGCCGTGCCCCCGTCAACAGTTCCCCCGCCTGGAAACCGGAGATCGCTCCGTGGAGCGCCGCCCGGCCCTCGACCAGGCGGAACACCCGGTTCTTTTCCGGCGGAAACTGCGTCCGGTAGGCCCGAATCGACTCCAATTTTATCTCGAGTGTCTCGGAAATATCTACGACAAACCGCGCCGGCCCGCTCGGGGCGTCGAGCGAGGCAAAGGCGAGCGAGTACCAGGCTTGTTGCTCGATGGTGTGGACCGGCAGGCCGTCGAAGGTCTCGTCCCACTTCGTCAGTCTCGAATAGAACACTGCGGCGTCAATGATCTTGGCGGCCTCCGCGTGGTCCGGAGAGGCCATGGGAGTGGGCCCTTCGAGCCCGATGACGATGCGGGGGCGGAAGCGACGGAAGATCTTGGCCAGCTCGACCCGGACTTCAAACCCGTCAAAGAGCCGTCGGTTGGGGAAGGCCATTGTCTCGCGGTGGACTCCCAGGATCCGGGCTGCCTCGGCTGCCTCGGCCAGTCTCACCTCTGGAGAGGGACTTCCCGGGGTGGGTTCACCGTCGGTCAGATCGACGATGCCCACGTCGTACCCCTGCTGCACGAGTCTCGCCAACGTGCCCCCGCAACCGATCTCAACGTCATCGGGGTGGGCTCCAACGGCAATCACATCGAGCGAATCGGGAACACCTGGCGGAGAGTTGTCGTCGGTGGACATGGTGGTCAGTCGCCGGAGACTGGCAGCGACGATGGGGTCACCACGAGGCTCTCTTCAAGGAAGGTTCGCACCAGTTTTGTCAGTCGGTGCGGGTGGGTCAAGCAGCCCAAAGGGCCGCATCCGGCCAGGGTCTCGACACGCGCCGCCGGCACCGTCTCGACGATGGCCATCGCGGCAGGCGTCCGGACCGGGGCCTGGTCGTCGTAGAGCGACTCGGGGACGATCAACAGGACCGGGGGGACGGATTCACTGGTGGCGAGCTGGTCGAGGCAGCCGGAAAGATCGAGTCCATCGAGGCGGCGGGCACGTCGTGAGGCAACACGCAGGGGCAGCCCGCCTGTGGTCTCGATCGCAAACGCCAGCCGCGACTCGTCGAAGGGAGGGAACCAGGGGTGGTGATTGTGGACCATCAGACTGCGGAACCCGGGTACGTGAGCCAGTCGGCCGGGCAGAAAACTGCCCAGGCGAGCCAGGCACCGTTCGGCCGTGGTCAGGCGGGTGCCCACCAGGGGACCCTGGAGCACCGCGGCGGCGATCCGGCCTCCGGCATCGGCAAGTGCCGCCAGCCCGACCGCACTGCCCAGTCCGGTTCCCAGGACCGTCACATCCGGACCCGCGTGCTGATCACAGACGTGCCAGAAGTCTTCGACGAGGTCTTCGATTGACCCGGGGACAATCGTCGTGTCACGTGTCACGAGACTCGAGTCGTCGTACAGAACACAGCGGAACTGGTCGCGGAACAACCAGGCGGCCAGGACCATCAATCGCCAGTTGCCCAGCAGGGGGTTGAGGAACACCAGTGACGGACCGCGTCCGATCGAGCGACCATGGATCGGTCCGTGAATCCCGTCGATCTCCCATTCGTCGGCCTCCTCGTCGAAAGCCACCAGCACCTGCTGCCAAGACAGTGGCGTCGGGCAGTCCGACGGGGCGGGGTCGATCGGTAAGGCCATGGCGGTCACCGTCGGTCGAGCAGAATTCTCGATTTCGCGGCGTAGGCTAGCGGGTCGGCGGGGCGGCAGCGACCGGAGTCGGTGGCAACAGGTCCTGGAACTGGCGGCGGGCACGCCCGATCAGTTCCAGGTAATCCTCTCGCCAGCTCTTGTCGGACCATACCTGGAGATCGTAGTGGCCCCGGTAGCCTGCCCGGATCAGACACTCGAAGATCTCGGCCAGGGGGATGATCCCGTCACCGGGCAGCAGGCGGTCGTGACGCGAGCGGACCGGTTCGTGCCAGTCGGAGACCTGCACGACCTTGACCAGGGAGACCAGTTCACGCAGCCGGGCTGCCAGGCCAGGTTCCTGCCAGAGGTGGTAGGTGTCGAAGGCGAGTCCGATCTGCGGGTGGTCAGCCATCGCAAGGATGTCGGTCGTTTCATCGAGTGTGGTGAGGAAGGTCCAGTCGGAGGCAAACATCGGGTGCATGGGCTGCAGGGCCAGGTGGACACCGGCTTCGGCCGCGTCGTCGGCGAGTTCTCTCAGGGCATCGAGCAGCAGCCGGCGGGCGTGGTTGAGCGTATGAGTGCCTCGGCTGCCGCTGACGACCACCACGCATTCGGCACCAACTTCACCGGCGAAGCGAATGGCTTGCCGAGCGTCCCACACCGAGTCGTGGAAGCTGTGACCGTTGGTCCCGGTGAAGCCACCGACCCAGGAGACAGACGAGACATCCATTGATGAGTCTCGCAGCAATTCGATCGCTCGATCCTCACCGAACTCAAGTACCTTCGGTCGCCAGAGTCCGATCGAGGAAATTTCCGAGTCGCGACAGCCGGAGACATCCTGGAGCAGATCCCAGCGAATGGTGGTCAGGCCGTTGACCGAGAGGCGAGCCGACGGGGGACTGGTCTGCTGAGCCGGGGAAGCCGAATCGTGGGCCGTGGGCTGGTCGGCCCGTTCGAGCTGGGGGCGAGAAGTCCGGGAGAGGGTGGACCAGTCTGACACCGGGCGTCTCGACTCGAAGGCGACCCTGAACGGTCGCGGGAACGGGGATGGATGATGACGGGCCACATCCTATGTTGCGGGGTCGCCTTTGGCAAACCGAAAGCCTGCCCGGTTTCGGGTCACCGGTTGATCATCATCTCGTGATTGGAACCCAGCAGAACCTGCACACTGCGGCTGGTCACCGAGGTGTATTTCAGCGACACGAAAAACAGGTTCGGCAGGCGGGCGAGTCGGACGCCGCCGTGGTCGCTGACCCGTGTGCCATCCAGTGACAGTTCCATCAACTGGGGGTAAGTCCTGAGTGTCTCGATGGCGTCGTTGTCGACCATCGTCCAGTTCAGTTGCAGGATCTTCAGTTGCGGCCGGTGGCCCAGTTGTTTGATGCCCCGACTGGAGATCAACGTGCCGGAAAGAGTGAGGACGTAGAGATTCTGCAGGGGAGCGAGATGGGCCAACCCGGCGTCGCTGATGGCTGTTTCCTTCAGCGCGACGTCGGTCAGGCTCTCGATCTGCCCGATCTGTCGCAGACCGTCGTCATCGATTTTGGTCCCGCCGAGGTTCAGGGAATTCAGCATGGGGAACCTGGGCAGTCCGCGTCCGGTCACTCGGGTGTTTTCCAGATCGAGTCCCTTGAGCCTGGGGAGCGGGCCGAGTGCCGAGAGGCCATCGTCGGTGATGGAGGTGTTGCGGAGTCCCAGCCATCGCAGGCGAGTGAGTCCGGCCAGGGAAGCGAGACCGCCGTCGGTGACCTGGCTGCCACTGAGGTCGAGTGTTTCCAGTTCCTCGTATGTTGCCAGCCGCCGCAGCGTCGAGTCGGTGACCGTCTTCTCTCCGGTGGTCTGACGGATCCAGTGCGGGGTGCCGGGTTCGAAGGCGATTCTCGGCGGCATTTGCCGTTGCCGTTCGGATTTTTCGAGTTCGTACGGAATCCACAGCGCGAGGACGATCAGGGCGATCACGATCAGCGGAGTGACGATCCACCCGGCGTACGGGTTGTGCTGGCTGCTCCCAGGAGTTGGCGTTTCGCCGGGGCGATCTCGCGGTTCGGCGGTCGTCTCCAACGAGTCCGGTGTCGGCATGACATCGCTCTCTTCGGGCGACCCCGTCCTGGCCGACCGGGTCACTTTCCTGAATACGGGACAGCCTAATCGTGACCGTCCGGCTGATCAAACACCGGGCAGGTGCCGAATCGGATCAGAAAATCCCGAGTTTGTCGCGGGCGTCGTCGGTCATCCGCTCGGGTGTCCACGGAGGGGTCATCACGAGGTTGATTCGTGCCTCGGTGACGCCTTCGAGCCGTTCCAGTGCCATCTTGGATTGCTGGACGAGTTGGGGGCCGGCCGGGCACGCGGGGCTGGTCAGCGTCATGTCGACGGAGACCACTTCGTCGTCTTCCTCGCGGATGTCATAGATCAGCCCCAGGTCAACGATGTTGACCATCAGTTCCGGATCGATCACCTCGCGCAGGGCTTCCAGCATCGCCGACGCGCCGGCGGTTTCTTCGACTTCCGCCTCCGCATCACTGCCGGCTGTCGTTTCGGCCGTTCCGTCCTGGTCGGTTTCGGGGGCCTGTCCGGCAGCGGGAACCGTCGGTGTTTCTGTCTCGGCGGTGCTTTCGGCTCCGCCGGGCCTGACCCGAATCTGTCCGTCGTCGATCTGTACCGAGTAGACGGCAACTGGCTCGGTGGCGGGCATGCACAGGGCGTCACCGGTGGTGAGGTCGAATCGTGCACCGTGTCGGGTGCAAGTGATTTGTCCGTCGGCAATCGGCCCATCGCCCAGGGGCTGCCCGT
Organism: Planctomycetaceae bacterium; assembly: GCA_002724315.1. GTDB lineage: Bacteria > Planctomycetota > Planctomycetia > Planctomycetales > Planctomycetaceae > UBA8437. The sequence goes on from PBOJ01000136.1 coordinate 25,598, forward strand.
CATGGGTGCAGACATCTGCGACGCACAAGTAGTCGTCGTCAATGCGGACCAGCAACACCGGTTCGTCGTCGACGAAAACGGCCTTGCGGTCGCCCGGCTGCAGTTCGTCGGTCGTGGCCACTGTGGTCCAGTCGGTCATCGGACGGCTCCCTGGGGCGAATCGAAATGCGTGGCGTTGCGTCAGTGAGTGTCAATCGCCAATGCCAAGTTTGCGTTCGACAGCAGCGTCGAGCGTATCCCGGACGAGTTCGACGGGAATGCGATCCGAGACGACCTGGAAGAAACCGTGCACGATCATGTGCATCGCCTCGTATTCGGTCAGGCCGCGACACATCAGGTAAAAGACCTGTTCGGCATCGACCCGGCCGGCTGTGGCTCCGTGTGTGCACCGCACGTCGTCGGCTTCGATCTCGAGGCCGGGAATGGCGTCGATGCGAGCGTCGGGGGACAGCAGCAAAGCGTCGTTACGCTGGTAACCGTCGGTCCGCTGCGCATCGGCATCGACACCGATCATGCCTCGCCAAACGATCCTCGCGGTGTCGCGGAGGACGTTGCGGTACAGCAGATCGCTGGTAGTGTCCGGGGCGTGGTGCGCCTGCTGTGTGTAGTAACTCATCCTCTGCTTGCCCGTCGCAAAACTCAGGCCGTTGACCTCCGCATGGGCCCCTCGACCGTCAAGTCGAACATCCTGGTGGATATGGGAGAGCCGGCTGCCGAGTCCGCCGACGGTCCACTGCAGTGATGCGTCGGCGTCGACGCGTCCGGCCTGGTGAGCGACGTGCCAGGTCGATTCGTTCCAGTTCTGCAGTTGCACGTAACGCAGCCCGGCTCCACGGCCCAGAAGCAGTTCGACCGCGCCGGCATGGATTCCGCGGGAAGTGGCATCGGCCGAGGAAGTCTCTTCGAGCAGGGTGGCCTGGGCCCCGTCCTCCAGCACCACCAGCGTATGGCTGAAGTCCGCCGCCCCGTCGGCGGCCAGGCCGATCAGGCTGTACAGCGGCGCGGTGATCTCGACACCCGAGGGGACATACAACACCGTGCCGCCGGTCCAGAAGGCCGAATGCCATGCCGAGAAACGGTCGGTTGTGGGTGAGACGGCCCGTGTCAGCAGGTGCGGTTCGAGCAGTTCGGGCTCCTCACGCACCAGCCGTGTCAGGTCTCCGAACCGGACACCCTGTGCCGCGAGATCGTCATCGAACGTCTCGTCGATGGCGTGTCCGTCGAGGTGCACGACCGACCCGGCGAATTCGGCCCGGTCCCGCATCAGTGTCTCGAGCGCTGGCGACTGTTCAGCGGCTGGTTGCAGGGCGAATGTGTCGGGACGAAAGGCTCGCAACTCGACCCGCTTCCACTCCTCCTCGTCCAGTGGCTCGTTTCGCAGACGGTTGTAGGCGGCAAACGCCTCGCGGCGGCGCTGACTGACCCATTCGGGCTCGTCGCGCGAGGCGACAAACGCTTCGAACGCGGCTTCGTCGAAGGGCGCCGCGGTGGGCGCGGCGGGAGAGGGTGATGTGCTCATCGGCTCGTTGATGTCGTGAAGTGGAGGCCCCGCGTTGTCGGTTTGCCTCAGCCAACCGACCCCTCCATCTGCAGTTCGATCAGCCGGTTCATCTCGACCGCATACTCCATCGGCAGTTCCTTGACCAGTGGCTCGATGAAGCCGGTGACGATCATCGACGAGGCTTCCGCTTCGGACATCCCTCGACTCATCAGGTAGAACAACTGCTCCTCGGCGATCTTCGATACGCTCGCCTCGTGTTCGATCACGACGTCGTCTTCGTCGATTTCGATGTAGGGATACGTGTCGCTGCGGCTGTCGGGGTCGAGGATCAACGCGTCGCAGATGACGTTGCTCTTGCAGCCGGTTGCGTCGTTGTTGACTTTGACCAGCCCCCGGTAACTCGAGCGGCCGCCGGCCTTGGAGATGCTCTTGGAGATGATCCGGCTGGACGTGTTCGGAGCACAATGGACCATCTTGGCCCCGGCATCCTGGTGCTGGCTGTCCCCGGCGAAGGCGATCGAAAGCGTCTCGCCACGGGCCCCCGGCTCCATCAGGTACACGGCCGGGTACTTCATTGTCAGCTTCGAGCCCAAGTTTCCGTCAACCCACTCCATCAACGCGTCGCCGTAGGCCATCGCCCGCTTGGTGACCAGGTTGTAGACGTTGTTGGACCAGTTCTGGATCGTCGTGTAGCGGCAGCGTCCGCCGCGTTTGACGATGATCTCGACCACCGCCGAATGCAGGCTCTCGCTGGAATACGTCGGGGCCGTGCAGCCTTCGACGTAATGCACGTTGGCCCCCTCGTCCACGATGATCAAAGTCCGCTCGAACTGGCCCATGTTCTCGGAGTTGATCCGGAAGTAGGCCTGCAGCGGGAACTCGATGTCGACACCCGGTGGGATGTAGATGAAAGAACCGCCCGACCAGACAGCCGAGTTGAGTGCGGCGAACTTGTTGTCCGAGGGAGGGATCACCGTGCTGAAGTGTTCGCGGAACAACTCGGGGTGCTCACGCAATGCGGTGTCGGTGTCGGTGAAGATCACGCCCTGTTCGGCGAGGTCCTCCTGCAGGCTGCCGTAGACCACTTCCGATTCGTACTGCGCTTTCACGCCCGCCAGATACTTCTTCTCGGCTTCGGGGATTCCCAGCCGGTCGTAGGTCTTGCGGATGTCGTCGGGCACATCGTCCCAACTCTTCTCCTGGCCTTCCGACGCACGGACGTAGTAGAAGATGTCCTGGAAATCCAGTTCGCCCAGTTCACCGCCCCAGTCGGGCATTGGCTTGGTGTCGAAGATGGCCAGGGAGTCGAGCCGGAACTGCCGCATCCAGTCCGGCTCGTTCTTCATCTCGGAGATCTGCGAGACGATCTCGGCGTCGAGTCCCTTGCGGCTGGTGAAGACGTATTCGTCGGTCGGGTCGTGGAAACCGTACTGGTAGTCGCCGATCGGAACATGTGACTTGGCGTCAGTGGCCATGGGTGTCTCGATGTTGCGTGGTAGGTGTCTGGGGAGGGTGGGGGGGAGTCAGGACGTGGCCTGGGTGGGCTGAGCGTCCTGGGTCTCTTCGAGAGCGGCGACCTCCGGGTGTCGTTCCCGGACGGTGGCGTAGCCGTTGGCGTGGAGGTCGTGAGCGAGCGCGGCATCGCCGGTTTCGACGATGCGGCCGGCGAGCATCACGTGGGTGAAATGCGGCTGGTTGAATTCAAGAAGTCGCTCGTGATGAGTGATGATCAGGACACCGGTCTCGGGGCCGGCCAGACGAGAGAGGCCTTCACTGACCACCCGCACCGCGTCGCTGTCGAGCCCGCTGTCGGTTTCGTCCAGCAGAGCGAAGCGGGGCTTGAGCATGGCCAGTTGCAGGATCTCCATCCGCTTCTTTTCGCCTCCGGAGAACCCGTCGTTGAGGTAACGGCGGGCGAACTCGGGGTCGAGCCCCAATTCGTCCATCTGGTCCCGAAGTTCCTTGCGAAACTCTCGCATCGGGATCAATCCCTCGCCCTCTTTTCGCTCGGGATTGCGGATGTTGGAAACCGCGTGGCGGAGAAAATCGGCGACCTTCACTCCCGGGATCGTCACCGGATACTGGAAGGCCAGGAACACGCCCCTGCGGGCACGTTCATTGGCGTCCATGGCCAGCAGGTCGTCGCCGTCGAGCGTCGCCTGGCCACCGGTGATCTGGTAGAGCGGGTGCCCGGCCAACGCATAGGCCAGGGTGCTCTTGCCCGACCCGTTGGGACCCATCAACGCGTGGATCTCACCGGAGGTGATGTCGAGGTGGACGCCCTGGAGAATCGGGGTTTCCCCGACGGAGACGTGCAGGTCGGTAATCGAAAGAACGCTGGTCATCGCGGAGGATCTTTGACTGTGGTCCGTGGGTCAAACTTGCAGAGCTTCGGGGTCGGCGGCGTAGCCGGTGTGGTGCGGAATCGGCAACTCGTCGCTGACCTTCTGGCCGGCCCCGAGGAAACCGCTCGCGCTGCCGGCCTGCTTGGCCAACCGACGTCCCTTGATCTTGTCCTGGATCCGCATCACACCTTCGAGCAGAGCTTCAGGCCGCGGCGGGCAGCCGGGAACGTAGACGTCAACGGGGACGACCAGGTCGACTCCCTTGACCACGTGGTAACCCCACTTGAAGTACGGCCCCCCGCCGACAGTGCAGGCTCCCATCGCGATGACGTATTTCGGGTCGGGCATCTGTTCGTAGAGACGACGCACTCGACTGGCCATCTTGAAGGTCACCGTGCCGGCGACGATCATCAGGTCCGCCTGTCGCGGGCTGGCGCGGAAAGCTCCGGCACCGAATCGGTCCAGGTCGTATCGGCTGGCACCCGTCGCCATCATCTCGATGGCACAACAGGCCAGGCCGAAGGTCATCGGCCAGATGCTGGACTCCTTGGCCCAGTTCATCGCCTGCTCGAGCGATGATACGATCACGTTCTCTTCAAAACGCCCTTCGATCCAAGTCATCGGTCCCTCGGCCTCGTCTTGTTGTGTTCTTGGCTAATTCAGATGGATGGGGAGATCGGGTTTTCCCCAGGATCGCTCACTTTAGCAGGACCACGTCGGCTTGCAATTGCGTCGAGCGAGGCTCGAATTCGCAGCAGCTCTCACCGTCGCGCCAACAAGAGGTCAATTCGATCGGTGTCCCCAGCACGTCGGCGAAAACGTCCTGTTCAAGATTGCAGATGTCGGGGTCGCAACCGGCCAACTCGGGGTAGGGGCAGTTCTTCTCGCGGAGAATCGGCAACCCGTTTCGCTCATCCAACTCGACGTCGAAACCGCTCTCGGACATGACCTGGGCCAGTCGGGCAAATCGTTCGGCGGTCGTTCCCTCACCGACCTGGCTGGAGTAGTGAGAGACCAGGGCGGTACGGACTCCTTCGATCACCGCGGCCCTGGTGGCCACGTCGTCGATCCGCTTGACCTCTGTCCACAGGATGCGGGCGAGGTCACCGTAATTGTTGCCCAGTTCCTTCAGTCCGCGGTCGGTGACGCGGTAGATGTGACGGGGACGGCCACGGCCTTCCAGCCGCACAGCTTCGCGGGTGACCAGATCCTGTTCCAGCAAGCGGGACAGCCTCTGCCGGATCGCCGTCGGAGTGACGCCGAAATCCTCACACAGGTCGTGCACCGACCCACCGTCACCACGACGCAAGAGGTCCAGGCACTCGCGGTCGTATGTGTCGAGGTTGGTTCGCATCGATTCGAATCCTTCGCCGAACTGGCAGATCTCCGCCGGCAGGTCCGCAGCGGCAGGCCATTCTAGGTACACAATTGAATTTCGACAAGAAACAGTGTGGAAAATTGCTTTTGTCTTGGATATTGACGGTCCGGACTGGTGGCAAGGCACGGTGCGGAGGCGATCCTGATTAGTTTGCCGAACGTGTTCCGGGTATAGTCTCCACCCGATTCGGTTCCGTTGAGACAGGGGATGCGTCATGAGGCGTAGACGGGTGGCGGCAAGATTGGCGAACGAGCATCACACGGGAAGCCGGCGGTGGTTGGTGTTGGGGCTGCTGGCGATGTCACTGGTCGCCGTTTCCTCGACACTCTCGGCTGCGCCCCAGCCGGTTGACGCAGTGGCAGGCCAATCGGATCCAGCTGCGGATTCCGGGTTGAGCGGTTTTCGCAAGATCGAGGCCGAGGTCAACGATGCCTTCGGGACCTTCAACGGCTGGATCGCGACTGTCCTGTTCTATCCCATTCCGCTTTCCAGCGGCGAGGATACTGATGGGGACGGCCAGTTGGATCCGGACGAGGACACCAACGGCAACGGTCAACTGGACCCAGGAACCGGTCTTCCGGCGGCGGTCCTGTGGCTGGTGGCCGGTTCGCTGTTCTTCACGATCCGAATGGGCTTCATCAATTTCCGCGGGTTCTTCCACGCGATCAAGGTCACCGCCGGCAAGTACGACAACGACGAGGATGAAGGCGAAGTGTCTCATTTCCAGGCGTTGACGGCCGCGTTGTCGGCAACGGTTGGCTTGGGCAACATTGCCGGGGTGGCAGTGGCGGTATCGGTCGGTGGTCCGGGTGCGACGTTCTGGATGGTCCTGGCGGGGCTGTTGGGCATGTCGGCGAAGTTTGTCGAGTGCACCCTTGGCCAGAAGTATCGCGAAGTCCGCGAAGACGGCCGTGTGATGGGCGGGGCCATGTACTATCTCAGTCGCGGATTGGCCGAGCAGAAGCTCGGCGTCCTGGGGACGATCCTGGCCTTTTCCTTTGCGATTCTGTGCATCGGCGGTTCGTTCGCCGGCGGCAATGCGTTCCAGGTCAGCCAGTCGCTGCGGGCGGTCGAAGAGACGATTCCGGTCCTGAAGGATGCCCCCTGGCTCTATGGCCTGGCAATGACCGCGATGGTCGGAGTGGTGATCATCGGCGGCATCAAGCGGATCGCGGCCACAGCGGCGACGATCGTTCCGTTCATGTGTGGCGTTTACGTGCTTGCGGCAATTGCGATCCTGGTGATGAATGCCAGCCAGGTGCCGGCGGCGTTTTCAGCGATCTTCTCGGGGGCCTTTTCGGCCGATGCGGCCTACGGAGGGTTCCTGGGCGTATTGATCATGGGGTTCAAGCGAGCTGCATTTTCCAACGAGGCCGGCATCGGTTCGGCCGCGATTGCTCATTCGGCGGCCAAGACCGAGTTCCCGGTTCGCGAGGGGATCGTGGCGCTGCTGGAGCCGTTCATCGACACCGTGGTTGTTTGCACGATGACGGCCCTGGTGATCATCGTCACCGGTGCCTACAGCGCTGACACTTACCGCGGAACCTTGGCGGAGCAGGCCGCAGCCGACGGAGGCGATGTTGAGGCGCTGGTGGCCGAGCACGGTGAGATCATCGAGAAGGAGCAGGGGGCGCAGCTGACCTCGCGGGCGATGGGAGCCGCGATCCCCTACTTCGAGTACGTGCTCTCGGCGGCCGTCATCCTGTTCGCCTACTCGACGATGATCTCGTGGTCGTATTACGGTGAGAGGTGCTGGGCCTACTTGTTTGGCGACGGCGCCTCGATGTCCTACCGGATCATCTTCCTGGTTTTCGTTTTCCTCGGCTCGGTCGTGTCGGCCAAGAACGTCCTGGAACTCGGTGACCTGATGATCATGGGCATGGCGGTCCCCAACATCCTCGGTGTGCTCTTGCTCTCCGGAGGCGTCAGGCGAGACCTCGACGAATACTGGCGGAGGCTGAAGGCAGGAGATTTTGACGGGGACAATGCCTCGTCAGGCGGAGTGGCGCCACCACTCGACGAATAGTCCAACCGCCTAGTTGCCGGCCTTGGTGGCCGGTTTCTTCAGCCGTTCGACACGGATGTTGCGGAAGTGGACTTCCGATCCCTCGCTCTGCAGGGCCAGGTGTCCCGAACTGGGAACGCATCCGGTGACGCTGCCGGCCTTCTTGCCGTTGATCTCGACTGTCAAGGCACTGCCTCGGCAGGTGACCACGCAGGTATTCCACATCTTGGGGTTGGTCACCAGGTCATTGACGCTGACCATGTTGTCGGTCTTGGCGCCGTTGTGTGTCAGAACACTGCCGGCCTTGGGGGCGTGCAGCTGGACCTGGATCGATCGCGGCCAGATCTTGTCGGGCCCCGTCGTGTGCATCAGCACGCCGCTGTTGCCGTTGACGTTGTTTGGGTACCGCCACTGGAAGCTGAGCCGGAACTCCTTGTAGGTTTGCCGGGTCTTGAGGTAGCCGGTCGGACTGCCGGTGCAGCGGAGTACCGTGGGGACCCCGTCAGTGTCCCGCTCGATGGGCTTCCACGACTTCTTGGCCTGTTCGACTCCGTCGGGGGAAAACGGGCGGCTGGCTTTCAGGAAAGCCCGGGGCGTGAAGGCTCCGAATCCCCCGGGGGAGGCACTCTTTTGAGGCGCGGCGTCCTGGGCCAGCAACTGGTGATCCTGCGGCCAGGCGACCAGGCAGGCGGCGACGGCGACCATCACTGCGGCTGCCACAATCACGGCCCGGTCCGAAAATGTCGCTGCCGTGAGGGTGTCGCCAGCCGGTCGGATCGGGTTTCGTCTCACGTGTCGCCTCAAAACGATCTCCTCAGCACCCGGCGGTCATGATCGCGTGCACACCGCCGTACGAAGCGATTCTAAGAGAGTCCCGACACTCGATTCAACAGGCTGTCAGGGCATTGTCGAGTGGTCAAACGGCCGGCTGCCGTGCGATCAGTCGACCGACCGATCGGTCCGGCAGAACCGCTTCCTCGTACCGCACTACCTCGAGTTGGCCATACAACTCGGGCAATTCGTTTTGGGCCAGCACGAACGCCGGATTCCTCAGGTGGTTGTCCGGTCGGTCACACTGTCCCGGTCCGAATGTTTCATGGACGAGCAGGCCACCGGGAGCCAGGGCTCGGGTCACCAGTTCGGGGAGTCGGTGGCGGTCGAGGAATCGAAAGACGACAACCAGATCGTAGGAGTTCGGCAGAGGCAGAAATCGGTCGAGGTCACCTGCGATCAGACGCGGGGTGACCTGGTGTCGGGCAGCCAACTGGGAGGCGGCGTGGAGTCCAGCGGCGGAAACGTCTACGGCGTCGACTCGCCAGCCTCTGGTTGCCAGCCAGACGGCATTCTCACCCAGCCCACATGCCAGTTCGAGGACCCTTCCGGGCGGAACCCCTTCGACCGCGTCGATCAGCCACTCGTCGGCCTGCAACAGCTCCGCGGGGGCCGCTTCGGCGTATTTTTTGTTCCACCGTCGACGGTCGTCGTCACTCATCGCGTCGTCTCGCCGGGCTCACGGTCGAAGCCTTGAGATCAACGTCTCGCGGACCGCATTGGGATCGGCCCCACCGACCTCTCGCATCACTTCGCCGATCAGTTTGCCGATGGCGGCGTCTTTGCCACCGCGAAAATCTTCGGCCGCTTTCTCGTTGCGGGAGATCACCGCGTCGATCACCGTCTCGAGTGCCCCGCTGTCGGCGACAGCCGACAGTCCACGCTCCTCGACGATGCTTGCGATTCGCTCGACGATCGATCCGTCGCCACCCTGGTTGTTCATCAGCGAAGAGAAGACCTCGCGACCGCTGCGGGTGGTCAAATCCCCGGAGGTGATCATTCCGAGCAAACTGGCCAGTCCCTGGGCGTCGATCGGAAAACTCTCGATCGTCTCTTCCCGCTCGTTGAGTTCTCTCAGAACATCCTGGGTCACCCAATTGGCCGCTTGCTTGGCGTCGCCGCACGCGGTGGCCACGGCCTCGAAATAATCCGCCGTTTCGCGACCCCGGTCGACCAGCACGCCGGCGTCGTATTCGGACAGACCCAGTTCCGCGACGAATCGTCTCCGTCTGTCAGCTGGTGGTTCGCAGAGTTCGGCTCTCTGAATCTCGATCCATTCGTCGCTGAAGCTCACCGGCAGCAGGTCGGGGTCGGGGAAGTACCTGTAGTCGGAGGCCTCTTCCTTGCCGCGTTGGGCGAAGGTCACGCCGCGGTCGGCGTCCCAGCCACGGGTCTGCTTGGCGGTGTCGGCGTAAATGCCGCCACACTGTTCGAACTCTCGCTGTTGTCGGGAGATCTCGTAGACCAACGCGGCTTCAACTCCGCGGAAACTGTTGAGATTCTTGACTTCCACGATGGGCGTCCGAATGGACTCGTTGGCGGAGTTGGAGATTTCGAGGTTCACGTTGGCGTCACAGCGGAGGCTGCCCTCCTGCATGTTGCAGTCCGAGACGCCCAGGTAGACCATCAGCAGTCGGATCTCCTCGAGGTACCGTCGGGCCTCGGCGGCTGATCTGATGTCAGGTTCGGAGACGATCTCCAGTAACGGCGTGCCGGCTCGGTTCAGGTCCACGCGGCTGTCGCCTCCTCGGCCACTCTCGTCGTGGAGGTTCTTTCCAGCGTCTTCCTCCAGGTGCACTCGGATCAGCCGGATATGCCGCGACTGGATCTCACCATTTTCCTGCTCGACGTCAACATCCAGATGCCCGCCCTGGCAAAAGGGGAGGTCGTACTGACTGATCTGGTAAGCCTTGGGCAAGTCGGGATAGTAGTACTGCTTGCGATCCCACTTGGTGAGGCCGGCGATGGTCCCCGAGAGCGCCAGTCCGGCCCGTACCGACAATTCCAGGGCGCGACGGTTCATCACCGGCAGGGCACCGGGCAGCCCGAGGCAGACCGGACAGGTTTGAACGTTGGGTTCGTCGGGATTGAACCGGTTGGCACAACCGCAGAAAATCTTCGTCCGGGTCTGCAGTTGAACGTGGACTTCCAGGCCGATAATCGTCGTGGGAGAGGGCATCAGCAGGCGTCTCCTGCGAACGTCGGCGTGGCGAGATGCCAGTCGGTCTCCCGTTCGTGCATGGCCGCGGCACGCAACAGCCGGTCCTCGGTGAACGCATTGGCGAGCAGTTGCAGGCCGATCGGTCGACCGTCCTGGCTGAATCCTGCGGGGATTGAGACCCCGGGCAACCCGGCCAGGTTGGCGCTGATGGTGTAAGCGTCGGCCAGGTACATCTGCAGCGGGTCATCGGTCAGCTGGCCCAGCCGAACCGCGGGGGTGGGGGCGACCGGGGAGGCAATCACATCGACATCGGCGAACGCTTGCGAATAGTCCTGCTGGATCAGTCGGCGGACCTTCTGAGCCTTGAGATAGTAGGCGTCGTAGTACCCGGCCGAGAGTGCGTACGTGCCGAGCATGATCCGCCGTTTGACCTCGGTGCCGAATGCCGCTCCCCGGCTGTTGGAGTACATCTCGACCAGCCCGTCATGGTCGTCGGTCCGACGGCCGTAGTGAATGCCGTCGTAACGGGCCAGGTTGCTGCTGGCCTCCGAAGGGGCAACCAGGTAGTAGCAGGCGACCGCGAACCTGGAATGAGGCAGCTCGATCTCCTGGACATCCGCTCCCAGGCCGCGGTAGATGTCCAATGCCCGTTCGACCGCCTCGCGGACTTCCGGGTCGAGACCGTCGCCGAAGTGGTCGGGGCAGATCCCGATCCGCAGTCCGTCGACAGGTTTTTCGAGCTGTTGGCCGTAGGGGGGGACGGGCTGATCGACCGAGGTCCCGTCACGGCGGTCGTGTCCGGCGAGGACCTCCAGCAGCATCGCGGCTCCAGCAACATCGCGAGCGAACGGTCCGACCTGGTCGAGCGAACTGGCGTAGGCCACCAACCCATAACGGCTGACCCGTCCGTAGCTCGGTTTCAGACCGACCACTCCGCAGAAAGAGGCCGGCTGGCGGATCGATCCACCGGTGTCGCTGCCGACAGCCAGGGGGGCGAAACCGGCCGAGACGGCTGCCGCCGAACCTCCGCTGGAACCTCCGGCAACACAGTCGAGTTGCCAGGGGGTGCGGGTGGGGCCGAAAGCCGAGTTCTCGGTCGTTGACCCCATCGCGAACTCGTCCATGTTCGTCTTGCCGATCAGTACGGCATCGGCGTCACGGAGTTTCTCGACCGTGTGCGCGTCGTAGGGCGGGGTCCAGCCTTCGAGCATGCGGCTGCCGCAGGTGGTGGGTTGATCTCGGGTGACCAGCACGTCCTTGACGGCCACCGGCAGTCCCGCCAGTCGGCCCAGAGGCTCACCGGCTGCCCGTCGGCGATCAATCGACTCGGCCGCCTGCCGCGCCGAGTCGCCGGCGACGTGCAGGAAGGCTCCGACTGCCCCGTCGTGAGAGGTGATCTCTGCGAGACAGGCCTCGGTCAGCTCCAGCGACGTCGTCTCTCCATTGGAGAGCCGCTCGATCAGTACGCTGGCGGGTTCACGGCAGGCGGTCATCAATTCACCAGGGAGATCGTCCGGAGAATCATTCGGCCGATGTGTCCAGCACCGGGGGGACCAGGAAGAACCGGTCATCGTGGCGAGGGGCACCCGAAAGCGCCTGGTCGCGGGTCAGCGATTCGCCGGGCTCGTCTTCGCGGAGTACATCGGTTCGTTCTGACGCACCCGCCAGTGGCTCGACCCCCTCGGTGTCGGCTTCTTCGAGGATCCCGACGTACCCCAGCACCTGCCCCAGTTGGCCGGTGAACTCCTCGACCTCAGATTCGTCGAGCCCCAGCCTGGCCAGGCGGGCGACCTTGAGAACGTCTTCGCGGGTCAGTTGGCCGTGCGACGGTTCCGCGGAATGCGTTTCGGACATGACACCCCCGATCCTCGGTAACCCCGGGGGGGCGGCCGAGGTCCGCGTCAGCTGGCCGTTGGCTCCGGCTCGGTGAATGCCTTTCTGACAACCACCTTCTGCACCTGTCCATTGCGGATACAGGCGGTGCAAACCCGCTTGGTGGCGGTTCCGCCACCCAACTGGATGCGGATTTTCTGCAGGTTCGGCTTGAAGCGGCGTTTGCTGATCCCGGTCGTCTTGCGGCCGTTGCCGCCCAGGTACTTGGCCTTGCCCCGTCGAGAGACGCGGTTGCCGACCTGGGGAGCCTTGCCGCAAATGGCACATTTCTGGCCCATCATCAAGCTCCAGCGGTCCCGTGTGAATCAAGCAGCCCACCGCTTACCGCAAGCGGGAAAACGCAAGTATAGTGGTCAACCTTCAGGTTGCAAGCTGTGCCGAGTGGACTCGTCGGCCGATGCGGTGTCGTCGGCGGCTTTTGGTGCGATCGCCGACTCGGGGATCGTGTGCCCCATTTTTTCCCGCTTTGTTGCCAGGTAGACCGCACGATGGGCCTCGGGAGCGGCCACGATGGGCACTTGCTCGACCACTCGCAGGTCCCAGGCGGGAAACGCATCGGCCTTGTTGGGATTGTTGGTCAACAGGCGGATCTGAGACAGCCCGAGGTCCTTGAGGATCTGCAGGCCGATCATGTAGTCCCGCATGTCGGCCTTGAAACCCAGCTTGTGGTTGGCCTCGACCGTATCGAATCCTTGATCCTGCAACTGGTAGGCCTTGAGCTTGGCGACCAGTCCGATTCCTCGCCCCTCCTGGGGCAGGTAGATCACCGCTCCGACCCCTTCCTGTCCGATCATCTCCATGGCCAGGTGCAACTGGTCACCGCAGTCACAGCGGAGCGATTCGAGGACATCGCCTGTGAAGCAGGAGGAGTGCATGCGGACCAGGGGGGCTTCGGCCGAGGAAAGCTGTCCCCAAACGATGGCCATCGGCTGCTGGTCCTCGTGATCGACCGAGTAGGCGATCACACGAGTTGGTCCGAAACGGGTCACGATTGGCACTTCGACCTCGCGCTCGACCAATCGTTCCCGCATCCGCCGGTGACGGATCAGGTCTTCGATCGAGATGATCGGCATCCCGAACTGGGACGCGATCTGGCGCAACTCGGCGCCGTCGGCCATGCCGTCCCCGTGTTGCGAGAGGATCTCGATCAGGCAGCCAACCGGGCGACAGCCGGCCATGCGGACCAGGTCGACGGTGGCCTCGGTGTGTCCGGCCCGCCGCAGCACGCCACCGGGCTTGGCCAGCAGAGTGTCGGTGTGTCCCCAGCGGACGAAGTCCTTCGGTTGGCTGTCGGGCTCGGCCATCGCGCGGATCGTCATCGCGCGGTTGGCGGCGCTGACACCGGTGCCGGCGTGGATGTGATCGACAGGGGTCAGGAAATTCGTCCGGGTCTGGGGGCCGGGGCCGGGGCCCGAGGCATCCCCCGGTGGTGAGAGTTGCAGCTGGTCGGCTACCTCTTCGGCCATCGGGACACAGAGCACTCCACTGCCGTGACGCAGCATGAAATCAACCTGCTCGGCCGTGATCGATTCGGCTGCGCAGATGAAATCTCCCTCGTTCTCACGCTCGGCCGCATCCACCACGATCACCATCATCCCACGGCTCAGCGCGTCGACGGCCTCGTCGATCGTGTTGAACTGCATTGGGTCTACAGACTGGTGGGAAAGGTCGTTCATCTTGGGAATCTCGAAAAACACTCGTCAAACAGGAGACGCGAGAATCGACACGGTGGTCCTGGTCGAAGTTCCTTGCTTCTTCTATATAGACGACAACGCGAGCCGATCGGGTACCAAATCGTGTCTGTGTGGATCCTGCGATTCTTTCCAGGGTCACCCGGGCCATGTTTGCCGGGAAACGTGGCCCGGACGGGGTCCATTCTAGTCGGCCAGGAGAGTGGTTCCAACGGGTAACAGTCTGCAGTCGAGAAGAGTCTGCCAGAGGCAATGCGAGTTCGATTCGATCGACACGGTCACTCCAGACGACACTAATTGACATTTTGGCCGATATTGATATGTTGTCTGCCACAGGAGGCTGTTGCAGGGTGGGTTCATGGTCGGGTAACATGAATCCGGTCGAATTGGCAGAAGCCGAGCGGCCTCCCGCCTTGTATTGCCCACCAAGCGATCCAACCAAACTTGACAGCCACTCGACCACTTGCGGTTTGGGGCTGATTCAACCACACGGTCGATCTACAACTCACGGTAACACGTCAAAACGGACTAAGTCTCACTGCCGCAGGCAGTGACGGCAATTAGAAACGAACGAGGGGATCATTCGCATGAGCCGAAGCTGGAACAGGATGCAGGTTGTCTTCACGGCGATGGCCGTGATGTCCCTGACGACGGTGGCCAATGCCGCCGCACCGGCCAAGCCCAAAGGATTGGGAGATCCAGGGGCCTTGACGTCGTTGAAGGTCGAGCCAAATCTCACTGACAAGGGAATCACGATGCGAGGTCGTGATGCTCGCCAACAACTTTACGTCACCGGCGTCTACTCGAGTGGCCAACTGCGTGACTTCACGCACAAGGTCAAGTACTCGGTCGCTCCGGCGGGCGTTCTGAAAGTCGACGAGACCGGGCTGGCGACGCCTTCAACTGACGGTGTCGCGGTGGTGACTGCAACGGCCGGCGGCAAGTCCTCGACGTTGAAGATCACGGTCGAAGGCGTGACTCGTCAGATCCCGATCAATTTCAAGAACCAGATTGTCCCGATTTTCACCAAGCTCGGGTGCAACAGTGGCGGCTGCCACGGCAAGGCCAGTGGTCAGAACGGCTTCAAGCTCTCCTTGCTGGGCTTCTACCCCGGCGACGACTACGAGTTTCTGGTCAAGGAAGGCCGTGGACGGCGATTGTCCCCCGCATCCCCCGGTGAGAGCCTGCTGTTGCTCAAGGCCGTGGGACGCTCCCCTCACGGTGGCGGCAAGCGGATGGATGTTGACAGTCACGAATACCGGTTGATCTATCGCTGGGTCGAGCAGGGCATGCCTCGCGGCAGTGCCACGGATCCGGTCGTCAGCAGCATCAAGTGCTACCCCATCACGCGGGTGATGGATCGTGGCAGCGACCAGCAGATCACCACTTTGGCCACCTACAGTGACGGGACCGTCGAAGACGTGACCCGCATGGCCCTCTACGAGGCCAATGACACCGAGATGGCCGAAGCAACAGTGACCGGTCTGATCAAGACTCTGGATCTGGCCGGTGAGGTGGCGATCATGGCCCGTTATCAGGGCCAGGTTTCGACTTTCCGGGCCACGATTCCGCTGGGGGCCGACGTGGCGAACCTTCCCGCGGAGAAGAACCTTGTCGACAAGGCCGTCTTCGGCAAACTCAAGCTGCTCGGCATTCCCGCCTCGCCGGTTGCCGACGATGCCACGTTCCTGCGCCGCGTCTACGTGGACGTGACTGGTGGCCTGCCCAATGCCGGAGAGGTCGCAAAGTTTCTCGCCGACCAGGATCCCAAGAAGCGTGACAAGGCGATCGATCGGCTGCTGGACAGTTCTGAGTACGCTGACTACTTCACCAACAAGTGGAACATGGTCCTGCGGAACAAGAAACGGGGCAACGACGACCTCGGGTCGACGTACGCGTTTTATCGCTGGATCTGGAACAGCCTCTACAACAACAAGCCCTACGATCAGTTTGTCCGCGAGATCATCGCGGCTTCGGGGCAGTGGACCGAGTCGCCCGGCGTGGTGTGGTACCGCGAGGTCGATCAGGTCAACGAACAGGTTGAGGATACGGCGCAGCTGTTCCTGGGTCTTCGGATCCAGTGTGCTCGCTGCCATCACCACCCCTTCGAGAAGTGGAGCCAGAACGACTACTACGGGTTCTCGGCCTTCTTCAGCCGGGTGGGCAAGAAGAACGTGACGCTGCCGGGCTTTGTCCGGACGGCTCGTGACCGTCGGATCATTCACAATCCGGGTGCGGCAACGGCCAAGAACCCCCGGAGCGGCGACAATCTCAAGCCAACCGGCCTGGGCAGTCCCGCGTTGGACATTCCTGCTGATCACGACCCGCGGCAGTATCTGGCCGACTGGATGGCACGCAAGGACAACCCGTTCTTCGCTCATGCCCTGGTCAACCGTTACTGGAAGCACTTCTTCGATCGTGGAATCGTCGAACCCGAAGACGATATGCGGGCGACCAATCCGCCGTCGAATCCCGAGTTGCTCAACGGACTTGCCCAGCACTTTATTGCCAGCAAGTTCGACATCAAGGGGCTGGTTCGACTGATCTGCCGGTCGAACACCTATCAGCTCAGTTCGCTGCCCAACGACTACAACCTCAAGGACAAGCAGAACTTCTCGAGGTACTACCCGAAGCGGTTGACCGCCGAGGTGCTCTATGACGCCTTTCATCAGGTGACCGCTTCGACTCAGGCTTACGGTGGGCTGCCGACCGGCACCCGTGCCGTCCAACTGCCCGATCCGTCCAAGGGACCCTACTTCCTGAAGGTCTTCGGGCAGCCACAGGCCGATACGGCCTGCGAGTGCGAGCGGTCTCAGGAGGCCAACCTCGCACAGAGCCTGCACCTGTTGAACAGCTCGGAGGTCCAGAACAAGATCGCTGCCGGCAGTGGCCGTGCTGCGAAACTGGCCGCCGACAAGGAACGGCCCAACCAGGAGAAGATCAAGGAACTCTACCGCTGGGTTTACTCGCGTGAGCCTGATTCGGTGGAAACCAAGATCGCGTTGGGCCACTTGGCCAAGCACGAAAAGGACACCAAGGTCGCCTGGGAAGACATTATCTGGGCCCTGATCAATACCAAGGAGTTCCTCTTCAACCACTAAGGACAGTCGCCGAAAAGCGGCGTGAGGATTTCCGTCCAGACACCGGGGCGACTGGCCGTGGTTGGTCGCCGGGTCCGGGATTCAGACGAATGGAGGGAAACCCGGTTTCGCCAGAGACCGGGTTTCTTTCCTACCTGCCACACTCGATCAATACCGGCTTGCTGGTCACGTCGACGTGATCTCCGTGAGACGGCCACACCGATCGGTTCAGTTCAACTAGACAACACGCAGCGAGTTTCGCAGTACACCTCAGGAAGGGTCGCTCATGGCTTCCGCCCGTCACCCGCAACGGTCCGGTTGGTTTTCTTCGGTTTTCTCCACGCCCTCACTGGTTGCCCTCATGGTGACACTGGTGAGTTCCACGGCCTGGGGCCAGTTGCCACGCACCAGATTGACTTCGATCACTCCTCCGGTCGGCCAGGTCGGAGTCACCGTTGAAGTGACCGTGGCAGGGGCCGACCTCGATGAGGTTGGTGTGATGAGCTTCTCGCACGCGGGCATCACTGCCGTGCAGAAGACCACTGAGTCTGGTGGCAAGAAGACCCCGGTGGCCAACACCTTTGTGGTGACAATCGCCAAGAACGTCCCCGCGGGACTTTATGACGCCCGCGTGGCCGGGCTGTTCGGGGCCAGCAACCCGATGACGTTTGCGGTCACCAGCCGTGAGGTCGTCCGGGAATCCGAGGGCAACAACAGCTTCAAAGAAGCCGATGAGTTTGCTTTGGGGAAGACCGTCTTCGGACAGGTCAACGGCGCCGCCGATGTCGATTACCTGAAATTCACCGGCAAGCAGGGGCAGCGGGTGGTTGTCGACTGTCAGGCGTCCCGGGTTGATTCGTCGCTGCACGCCATCTGCGAGGTCTTCAGCCGTATCGATGGACGCGTTCGCCAGTTGTCATTTGCTCGACGCCAGGTTGGCCACGATCCCGTCACCGACATCACTCTTCCGGCCGACGGTGAGTACTTCATCAAGATCTACGACGAGCGTTTTGCCGGTAGCGTGGCTCACACCTACCTGTTGACGGCGCATACAGGACCTCACATTGATTTCGTGAAGCCGGCCGCAGGTGTTCCGGGAACGACCGGGACGTTCACGTTGTACGGCCGGAATCTGCCCGGTGGTCAACCGGCCGGAGTTGTTCTCGATCGTCGGGAACTGCAGAAGCTCGTCGTGAAGATCGCCGTTCCCAAGAGCACCACCGACCTGTCGCTCTCCGGGATTCGTGTCGAACCGGTCAGCGCCGGGCTCGACGCTTTCGAATATGCACTCAAGGCCGACAACGGGGTCTCCAACTCCGTGCCGATCTATTTTGGGACCGGTGCGATGGCCGTCGAGACCGAGCCCAACAACACGGCTGAGAAGGCTCAGAAGATCCAGGTGCCTGGTGATGTCACCGGCGCCCTGCAGAATCGCGGTGACGAGGACATTTTCGAGTTCTCGATGAAGGCCGGGCAGGTTTTTTGGATCGAGGTCTTCTCGCAACGCATTGGTGCCCCGGCTGACCCGTACCTGATCGTCGACATGGTTCAGGTCGACAAGGATGGGAAGGAACAGGCCCCGAAGCGGATGACGGCCGTGGACGACAACGGCACCAACCTCTTCGCCAATCACTTCGACACCGCCACCGTTGATCCCGTCTTCCGGCTCCAGTCGGCCGGTGATGCGACATACCGCGTTACTGTCCGCGATCGGAATTTCCAGAGTGCCGGCTCGTCTCGCCACGTTTACCGGCTCTCGATTCGTCCGGAAGAACGTGATTTCCGGGTGGTGGTTTTGCCGTTTGGACAGAACACCGGCAAGAACAGCAACACTGCCCAGAACTATGGGATCGCTCTTCGCAAGGGCGAAAACTTCCTTTGTCGGGCGCTGGCCTTTCGTCGTGACGGTTTCAACGCCGCAATCGAGGTGACGGCCGAGGGGTTGCCCAAGGGCGTCGTCTGCCATGGCACGACCATCGGCGTGGGACAGACCAGTGCCCCCCTGGTGTTCACGGCGACCGAAGACGCTCCGGAAATGACCACCGCCGTACGGCTGGTGTCTAAGGCCCGGCTTGACGATCCGGCGAAGGTCGCCGCTGTCGATGCCGCCGCAAAGGCTGTTGTGGCGGCCTTGGCGGCCGTCCCCAAAACCGCCGCGGCGATCAAACCGGCTGATGACGCTGCCAAGAAGGCCCAGGGGCTACGAACGACGGCCGAAAAGAAGTACACCGCTGACAACAAGGTTTCCACGGACGCCGCCAAGGCCAAGGTGAAATCCGACAAGACAGCCGCCGACACCAAGAAGGCTGCCGACGCGGCCCAGGTGGCAGACACCGCGGCCAAGAAGAAGGCTGCCGACACGGCCAAGGCCGCTGCCGATACGAAGAAGGCTGCCGACGAAGCTGGCAAGAAACTGACGGCTGCCCAGGCCGCCGCCAAGAAGGCTGCCGATGACGCCGCCAAGAAAAAGGCTGCCGACGCGGTCAAGGCCGCCACCGCCGTGAAGGCCAAAGCCGATAAGGCCGCCGCCGATGCGGCCAATGCGGCTGCCGATGCCAAGACCGCCGCGGCCAAGGCTGCCAAGACAGCTGCCGATACCAAGAAGACTGCTGCCGATGCCGCCAAAGCCAAGGTTGCTGCGGACAAGAAGGCCGCTGACACTGCCAAGGTCACCGCCGCTTCGAAGACCGCATTTGACAAGACGGACGCTGCTTTCAAGGCCGCCCAGGCCAAGCTCACGGCGGCTCAAAAGGCCGTGACCGATGCCAAGAAGAAGGTTGCCGAGACCCAGGCCGCTTCCGCCGCCGCGAAGAAGGCTCGTGCCGCTGCTGTCAAGCAACTGGCTCGTGCGGCACGCGTCGGCACGATCGTGATCAACGGGGCCCAGAACAATTCGGCCGTTTCACGGTTGGCTCGCACGCTGGTCGTTTCGGTCATGAAGGAAAAGGCTCCCTTCCAGGTTCAGACTCCCGACAACGTGGTCCGGGTAGATGCCAACCGGCTGCGACAGATTCTGGTACCGGTCAAGTTGGCCAAGCGGAACGGATTCAACAACAACGTCACTCTGACGTGGGTCGGACAGCCCAAGAACGTGCAGGTCGCCAACAAACCGATCAATAAGGGGAAGGATTCGGAACTGCTGAGAATCTTCTTGCCCGCCAACGCGCCGATCGGCACCTATGCTCTCTATCTCCGGGCGCAGGGCCAGGTCTCCTACAGTCGCAACCCCTTCCGGGTGGAACGTGCCAAGGCGGCCCAGGCCAAGGCGAATGAGGCCGTCAAGGTGGCGGCGGCCGAGTTGAAGACGGCCAATGCGGCCAAGACGAAATCCGACAAGACAGCTGCCGATACCAAGAAGGCTGCTGACACGGCGCAGGCTGCGGATACGGTGGCCAAGAAGAAGGCTGCCGACACGGCCAAGGCCGCTGCCGATACGAAGAAGGCTGCCGACGAAGCTGGCAAGAAGCTGACAGCCGCCCAGGAGGCGGCCAAGAAGGCTGCCGATGACGCCGCCAAGAAGAAGGCTGCCGACGCGGTCAAGGCCGCCACCGCCGCAAAGGCCAAGGCAGACAAGGCCGCCGCCGATGCGGCCAAGGCTGCGGCCGCTGCCAAGACCGCGGCGGCGACGGCCGCCAAGAAGGCTGCCGATACCAAGAAAGCTGCCGCCGACGCGGCTGCCGCGAAAGTCAAGAGCGACGCCTCGGCCAAGAAGGCCACCGATAAGGACAAGGCCGTCAAGGCGACCAAGGCTGCTGCCGACAAGGAGGTCACTGCCGCCAACAACGCTGCGAAGGCCAAGAACGTCAACGCTTTTCCGCCGTCGGCTCCGATCATTGTCAGCATCCGCAACAATCCGGCGACGCTGAAGGCCGAGGTCCCCGGTGGCGGGAACCTCAAGAGAGGGGCCAAGCTCGCCGTCAAGGTCACCGTCACGCGAACCAACGGCTTCACGGGTCCCGTGACTCTGACACTTCCACTGCCACCGGGTATCACCGACCTGAAGGCGGCCGACGTGACCATTGCTGCCGACAAGACCGAGGGCGTCCTCTCGATCGCCGCCGGACCGAAGGCCACCGAGGGAGGATTGGCCAACATGGTGGTGCGAGCGAAGATGCAGTACGACGGCCGCGAGGCGTTGGTCGATCAACCGATCACGATCAAGGTGGCCAAGTAACGCCACCTGTTGAGACAACTCTATTCACGACACGATTCACAGCAGGCCAAATTCAGGGGCATTGCCATGCGTTTGTTTCTCGTCCGTAGTTTGACCCGTTTCGCCATCCTCGGCAGTGTTCTGGCTGCCGCCTCGTTTTTTGTGGCCGTTGCCGCCGACAAGAAGGCCGAGAAAACGGACGCCAAGTCGACCGAGATCAAGTTCGAGGCGGTCAAACTGGGCCGCCCCGTCAATTTCGAAAGAGACATCTACCCGGCACTCGAGCAGAATTGCATCGCTTGCCACAACGTGGCGATCAACGAGAGCAAGCTGGTCCTCGAAGAGGTCAAAGACATCGTCAAGGGCGGCAAGCGGGGCACATCGGTCGTCGCCAAACAGCCCGACAAGAGTCTGCTGTACCTGGTGGCAGCGCGGAAGAAGAAGCCGCACATGCCACCGTTGCCCAACAATCAGGACGCCAAGGCGTTTACGCCCCGAGAGTTGGGGTTGTTGAGGCAGTGGATCCTTGAAGGCGCCGTTGGAAGCAAAGGTGGCAACAAGCAGATGCTGCAGTTTTCTCCCTTGCCCGAATCGGCCAAGGCGGTCTACAGCGTCGCTCTTTCGCCGTGGAACCGGTTCGCCGCTGCCGGTCGTGCCAACCAGGTCGAGATCTACGATACGACGCTCGGAGAGAAGGTCTCGAAACTGGTGGATCCGCAACTCGACAAGATCAAGTTCCAGGACAAGGCCATGTATCCCGGCGGAGCCGCCCACAGGGACTTCGTTCACTCGATGGCGTTCAGCCCCAGCGGCAACATGCTCGCCACCGGTGGGTACCGTGTCGTGAAACTGTGGAAGCGTGATGCGGTTCGCCAGATCGCGAAACTGGCCGGTCCGGCTGCCGTCACCTCGACGGCCATCACCGCCGACGGCAAGATCGCCGCAGTTGCCAGCGCCGACAATGTTGTCCGCCTTGTCAATCTGGCCGATGGCAAGGTGATCCGGGAACTCAAGGGACACACCGCTGCCGTGAGCGGTTTGGCGTTCTATCCGCACCCGTCCGAGACATCGCGACTGGCTGCCGTGACCGCCGCAGCTGATGCCGCGCTGGTTGATGCGACGACCAAGCAGGCGACCGCCGAACAGGCCGTCAAGGACTTCGATCCCAAGGCATTGAAGTTGGAAGGCGAGAAGATCGCCGCGGAGAAGAAGACGAGAACCGACGCTGTGGCTGCGGCCGTGAAGGCCGTCGCAACTGCCAAGACCGCTCTCGTCGCGGCGAAGAAAGCCGAAGCCGAATTTGCCAAGACGGCGGGCGCCAGCAGCCAGTTGGTTACCGGAAGCCAGGACAAGAGTGTTCGCGTCTGGAAGGTCTCTGACGGAAGCGTCGTCCGCCAGTTGGTGACTCCCGCACCGGTCAACGATGTGATTTTCACCAAGGACGGCGCCCGCCTGGTTTCCGCTCATGCCGACAACCTGTTGCGAGTCTGGATGACCGTCGCTCCAAAACCGGCCGAAAAGAAGGCTGCCGACAAGAAGAAAGAAAAGAAGAAGGACGAGAAGGCCGGTCCGAAACCAGTTCTGGAGATCAAGGGACACTCGAAACCGGTCACCGGTGTGGCGCTGATTCTTCCGGCCGGCACGCAGATTGCCACCGCCAGTGGTGACAACACCGTGCGAGTGTTTGACGTGACCAAGGGCAACCAGGTCCGCAGCATCAATGTCGGATCGCCTGTAACCGGCGTGGCCGTTCGTCCTGACGGAACGGCGATCGCGGCGGCATCGGGCAACTTCGCGAGGCTGTATGACATGGCTGGCAAGCAGTTGGCCGAGTTGAAGGGCGATCTGGGGTTGGTCCGGGCACTGTCTGAAACGACCGAAGACCAGAACGTTGCCAAGCAGTTGGTCGGGATTGCTGACGGGAAGCAGAAGGCCGCCGACAAGACGGCCAAGGACCGGGCCGCTGCGGCCAAGAAGGCGAAGGACGCCAAGACGGCTGCTGACAAGAAGGTGGCCGAACAGAAGCCGAAATTCGACGCAGCCAAGACCAAGAGCGATACGGCCACGAAGGCATTCGATACTGCCGCCAAGGCCCTTGTCGTGGCCAAGAAGGCCATTGTGGATGCCACCAAGAAGGCGGCGGACCTGAAAAAGGTCGCTGATGATGCCAAGAAGGCTGCCGATGTGGCGACCAAGAAATCTGCTGATGCGGCGAAGACCTCCGAAGCAGCCAAGAAAGCGGCTGCCGAGGCTGCCAAGAAACTGACTGCGGCCCAGGAAGCCGCCAAGAAAGCTGCTGATGATGCGGCCAAGAAGAAGGCCGCTGATGCGGTGAAGGCTGCCACCGACGCGAAGGCCAAGGCCGACAAGGCTGCCGCCGATACGGCCAAGGTGGCTGCTGACGCCAAGAAGGCCTCCGATGTCGCAACGAAGAAGTCGACCGACGCGGCTGCCGCTTCGAAGGGGGCTGCCGAGGCCAAGACCAAGGCCGATGCGGCTGGTAAGGCGGCGCAGGCCAAGAATGATGCCACCAAGAAGGCCAAGGATGCGGCTGACAAGGAGACCGCCAAGCAGAAGGGCGAGCTGAAGAAAACGACCGACGCGCAGGCCTCGGCCGATCGGACACAGAAGCTTGCCGACAAAGCCTCCTCCGATGCCCAGGTGTCATTGAAAGCGGCCAATGCTGACAAGGCGGCCAAGGACGCGCTGCAGAAGACGGTTGACGCCGCGGTGGCCAAGGACACCGCAGCTGCCAAAGCGGGTGAGAAACCGATCACGGTGGTCGCCTTCTCGCCTGACGGAAAGTTCCTTTTGACCGGTGGTGCCGACCAGAAGATCCACGTGTGGTATGCGGCAACCGGCCAGGCCGTGGATACCGTCAGCGGGCATACTGGTGCGGTCACCGCGTTGTCGGTTTCGCCCTCAGGTGTCGTTCTTTCCGGTGGGGCCGACAAGCTGGCCGCTGCATGGGACATTTCCCCCAACTGGTCGCCGGCGGGCCAACTTGGTCCTCAGGCCGACAAGCCCCTGGATCTCGCTACGTCTCCGTTCGTGAGCCGTGTGCTGTCGATCGACTTCAGTCGCGATGGCAAGATGTTGGTCACCGGTGGAGGAGACCCGTCTCGGAGTGGCGAGTTGATGATCTGGGATGTGGCCAAGAAGACGATGATCCGTGAGATCAAGGATGCCCACAGTGATACCATCTTCGGTGCCGAATTTTCTCGAGACGGAAAGAAGCTTCTTTCCGGAGCCGCTGACAAGTTTGTCAAGATCTTCGATGTCGGTAGCGGCAAGCACATCCGTAGCTTCGAGGGTCACACTCACCACGTGCTGGATGTCAGTTGGAAGGCCGACAATTCGTCCATTGCCAGTGCCGGGGCCGACAACGTGATCAAGGTCTGGAACGTTGACACCGGGGAACAGCGACGAACGATCGGCGGTTATTCCAAGCAGGTCACCTCGCTGCGTTTCGTGGGGATTGGCGAGAACGTCATCAGCTGTGGTGGTGACAAGTCAGTGCGTTACCACAAAACTGGCAATGGTCAGAACTACCGCAGTTTCAGCGGTGGGACCGACTTCATGTATGCGGCCGCTTCGAGTCGCGACGAGTCGTTCGTGGTCGCTGGTGGTGAAGATGGCACCGTCCGACTCTGGAATGGCAAGAACGGGAAGCTCGTCAAGGCCTTCAGCCGCTGAGAGAACTCGGCGAGTCGGGACTCGTCCATACCGCAGTGAAAAAGTCGCGGCGGCCGCCATGGCTGAACATGGTGGCCGTCGTTTCTCGTTTGGGTTCAGAGCGTCCGGGTTGACGACACGAATCCAGCCAATTGTAGCAGCGTCCACCGGACCACCTCATGAGTGAACAACTTGAAACACGGCTGTTCGATGAATTGGAACAGTTGCCGTTGATCGACCCGCACACCCATATCAATCCGCACGCTGCCGCATCAGAAACACTCGCGGATATTCTCGGGTACCACTATTACACCGAACTGGCACATTCGGCCGGGTTGTCCCGCGAGCAGATCGAGGAGCCCGGGATCGGGCCTCGTGAATTGGTCGGTCGTTTGGCTCCGTTCCTCGAACATCTCGACAACACCGTCCAGGTCAGTTGGCTCGTGGAAATGTGCCGTGACTTTTTCGGGTTTGACGGAGACCGGATCGGTACGGACAACTGGGAGTCGGTTTATGATTCCGCAGCCGAAGCGATGGCGGCTGAGGATTGGGAAGAGACGGTGCTGTCCAGGAGCGGTCTCGAGCAGGTTTACCTGACCAATGACTTCGACGATCCGCTTGAGGGGTTCGACACGAGCCGTTACGTGCCGTGTCTGAGGACCGACGACCTGGTGTTCCATCTGCATCGTCAGTCAACCCGCGATCGCTTCGAACAGGCGACCGGGTTCACGGTCTCGGATTCTGCGACCCTGAAGGACGGCTTGGGGCGGTTGTTCGAACACTTTACCGGTCATGGTGCCCGTGCCTGCGCGATCTCATTACCGCCGGATTTCACACCGTCCGCGCCCGACGTGGCCGCCGCTGACGCGGCGCTGGGCCGTCTTGAAGGAGATACCGAGTGGACCTGCGACGAGACCACAGCGGTGTCTCAAATGGTGTTCTGGTCGCTGTCCGAAGCTTGTGCGGACTCCGGACTTCCTTTCGACTTGATGATCGGTGTCAACCGACAGGTGTATCCGACCGGTGTCTATCAGGGGCAGGATCTGTTCGACAAGAGGACCTCGCTGAAACAATACGCGGAACTGTTCAACGCGTTTCCGGGGGTCACCTATCCGGTCTCGGTTCTCGCCTCGACCAGCAACCAGGAACTGGTCAGCTACAGTTGGATTTTTCCCAACGTTGTCACCAACGGACACTGGTGGTATTCAAACATCCCGGCCTACATCGAGGTCGACTGTCGAAGTCGTCTGCAGGCCGTGCCGCGACACAAGCAGATCGGCTACTATAGCGACATGTACAAGTTGGAGTTCGCATTGCCGAAGTTCCGAATGTACCGTGGCATCCTGGCCCGAGTGCTTGCTACCGATTTTGTGGTCGGACGCGGTTGGACCGAGCAGCGGGCCCTGGAACTCGGGCGCCAGGTCCTGCGAGGCAACGTCGAGACGATTTTTGGTGGAACATCCTGAACGGGAAGCGTTCGGACAAGGAGTCAGGAGACGATGGCGTTATTGGTGCTGTTGCAAGGCGGAGAGGCCATTCCCCATGACCTGGGTGCAGATGATGTGCTGATAGGTCGTCATCCGGAGTGCGGCGTGCAGTTGGAGTCCAACGCCGTGTCACGGCGGCACGCTCGGGTGTTTGTCGAGGGCGGGGGCTATGCGATCGAAGATCTCGGCAGCGGCAACGGGACGTTCGTCAATGGTCAGAAGATCGAGGGGCCGACTCAACTGAAACCCCAGGATCGGATCAAACTCGGACCGGTGTTGATGCGTTTCGAGGAAAGCGGTGGCGGAGGACCGGCCGTCGAGCAGGACTTCGGGTCGACAATGGTGGGGGTCTCCATGGATGACGAGGACGCCACCATCATGGCGTCTGTGGACATCGGAGGAGGATTTGGCGCGCTGGGCGTGAAGCCCGAAGAGAAGCTCAAGGGGGTACTCGAGATCAGCCGAGCATTGGCCGGATCGGTCGATGTCGAGGCGATGTTGCCGAAGGTCCTCGACACGTTGTTCGGGATCTTCAATCAGGCCGACCGGGGCTGTATCCTGCTCAAGGAGTCCGAGAGCGGTGAACTGGTGCCCCGGGCGATGAAGCACCGTCGCGAATCTGAGGACGCCACGGTGACTCTCAGCCGCACCATTGTCAGCAAGGTGATCGAGAACAAGGCCGGGCTGCTCTCGGCCGATGCCTCAAGCGACACGCAGTTTTCCGCCAGCGAATCGATCTCAAACCTTTCGATTCGCTCGATGATGTGTGTCCCGATGTTGGGGATCGACGGTGAGGTTGCTGGCGTGATCAACCTGGATACCCAGAACCCTGTCAACCAGTTCAACAACGATGACCTCGAATTGCTCCAGGCGGTCGCTGGGCAGGCCGCCTTGAGCTACGAGTCGGCTCGACTGGTCTCGGCGTTCATGGCCAAGCAGAAGCAGGACAGTGAACTGGACATTGCCCGGGGAGTCCAAGAGGCCCTGTTGCCGGAGGAACTCCCCAAGGTCGATGGGTACTCGTTTTACGCCTCATACGATGCGGCCCAGGCAGTCGGCGGCGACTACTACGATGCGATGGTGCTGAGTGACGGCAAGATCTGTCTCGCCTTCGGCGACGTGGCAGGCAAGGGGGTGCCGGGGGCACTGATCATGTCCCGGATTTCCAGCTGCGTTCAAAACACGATGTCGTTCATGCCGTCGATCGAAGAGGCCGTGGCCGCGATCAATAACCACATGTGTGCCAACGCCGTCGAGGGCCGTTTCGTGACCTTTGTCCTGGTCATCATCGATCCCGTGGCCCATCACTTGACGCTGGTCAATGCGGGGCACATGTCTCCGATGATCCTGAAGACGGATGGGCTGATCGAAGAGTTCGACGAGGAGAGCGTGGGATTGCCGATCGGGGTGATGGAGGATTACCCCTTCGAGGTCGTCGAACGGCCAATCGGTGCCGGAGAGATCTTCGTGATCTTCACCGATGGTGTTGATGAAGCGATGAACCCGGCTGGCGACCTGTACACGCTGGAGCGGATGAGGAATTTCCTGCAGGCCGGATCTCGCCAGGCCGATGAACTCGGTCGCAGTTTACTGGCCGACGTTCGCACTTTCGCTGACGGTCGTGACCAGAACGACGACATCACGATCATGACCTTCGGGCGAGATGCCTCGGCCTAGAGCGTGATTTCGCTCGGGGCGGCAACCTGGCGGTAGCCCAGGCTTCGCATCACCTCGAGCACTTCGCTCCAGGTCGGAAACTGGCGACCGCTGCGACGCTTGTAGTCGTCCATTGCCGTCATGAACTCGATCTCTTGGTGATCGTAGTCACGCTCACAGGTGGTGGGATCGATATGCCGCCGGCGTTCGACCTTCTTGCGTCCACGGCTGGCGGACACGTCGTGCTTCGTATCGACTCGGTGGGTGGTTTCCTGCGGGGGGCGATCGGAGTTCGTCATGGAAGGGATCCGCTGGGTACAGGAGTGGGGCAGCCGGAGAACCGGCCCGACGGGACACCCTGCATGGATCGGCCACATGAGGCGGGAAACTGCAGTCGGGCGACCCGTTTCGCGACTGTAGCAGCCGGGCGATGTCAACGGGTTCGGCTGGTCGTGCGGGTTACAGAGAACCGACCAGCGACTGCCGTTGTCCAGGCTACTTCTGGATGCACTCGCGTGCGACCTGGCGGGAAAACCGCCAGGCGTGTCGCAGAGTGATCAGACGGCTCTCGAGTTGCTCTTCGGAGTAGTAGCGACCCGGTTCACTGCGAGGCAATCCGGCGAGTTCGATGGTCAGCGGGAGCAGGTCAAGAAACTCCCGGTAGCGCCGCTGCTGTTCATTCGCGTCAGTCACGGAAGATGTCCTTGAGGGCGTGGGCCGACTGGTGAAAAGGCAATGCAACGACGAGGGTATCGGGGAATGGATCCGGTCAAGGATTTACTGGCCGCCTGCCGACGGTCGACGGTGCATGTACTGCTTGATGATGTCCTCAGCCATGTTGGACGGATTATCGTCCTCGGAGGCCTTCGATTCACCGTCCTCGGATGACTTCTCGGCTGCCGGCGCGGGTTCGGGATCCTTGGCCCCGGTGGTCGCGGGATCCGGAAGATTCACTTCGGGAAGGCCATCTGCCGATGGTGCTGATTGATCGGCAGGTGGTGTCGCCGGCTGAGGCACTTCGGCCACCGGCTGCGGTACTGGCGGGGCCTGGGGCACAAAACCAGGCGGCATCATGCCGGGTTGGCCAACGAACGGCATCTGTTGTTGCATCGCCAACTGTTGTTGCATCGCCAGGTGCTGCTGCATGGCGAGTTGTTGCTGTTGCTGTTGCTGTTGCTGCAGCGCCATCTGTTGTTGCATCGCCATCTGTTGTTGCAACTGTTGTTGCTGCAGTTCGTGCTGCTGCTGTTGGTTGGGGATGACGGTCGTGTCGTCGGTGAGCATGGCGGTATTCGCGGCATCATCGATGGCAGCGGCCGCATCGGCCGGCAAATCGATCATCGTGTCACTCGACGAAGGCTCTTCACCCGGCTCATCCAGTACACCGTCACCGGCTCCCGTTTCGGCCTCAGCCTCGATCGGTTTGTCGGTCTCGGTTTCCGGTTCGGAGACCTCGTCCACCTCGCTGAGCACCACTTCGAATTCCAGCGGGCCAACCGTGACTCGGTCACCTTGTTCGAGCCTCACCTGGCCGGTGATGGATTCTCCATTGACAGCTGTTCCGTTGGTGCTGCCAAGGTCCCGCAGACGGAGGCAAAACTCATCGAGAGTAAAGACGCAGTGATGACGGCTGATCGATTCACTGTTCGGCCGAAGATGGCAGTCCTGTTCCCGGCCAATCAGAAACTTGCGATCCGCGTCCAGTGAAATCAATTTTCCGTCGTGTTGACCACCAACGGACTTCAATTCAGCTCGCAACATCGCGATTCCCCAAACCCCATGCCCGACTCCAGGCTTCTCAGTTTCACCTAATTCCGTAGCACTCGTCTCGTGTCCGTTCTGTCCAATGTCTGGGAAAAAGGAGCAAAAATCGTCAATGAAGTCAAGAATTACAGGGTCGCAGTTCACGGAAAACCACGACGATCGGGCCACCACTCGAGCAGGCCGATCGTAACCTGGAATGCCGTGAAAACGCGGAGAAAAAGGCGGGAAAGAGATTAAACCCCGCGTCTGCACGTTACTCGGATCATCGAAAGAAGTCAACGAATTTGGCCGTTCACACCGTCGGTTTTGGTCCCTCAAGTGGTTGGCGCGCCACTATGATCGGGACGTTGGGGAAAGTCGTGCGGAGTGTCCGGATCAGCCGCCAGGATGCAGATCGGTCCGCTGGGAGATCTCCTGCAACTCCGCGTCACTGATGGGTTTGTGAGAGAGTTGCCAACCGAGGGACGCGGCGATCGCCTGAGCCATCAACCTGGGGAAATTTCCAGGGAGAACCAGTTCGGGGACGAGATCTTCCAACCCGAAGAATTCGGGGGCATGTGTTGAACTCCGCAGCAACAAGCTGCCGTGTTGCAGTACGGCACCACGTCGGCGTCGTTGGGCACTTCCGAGCAGCTTGTGTTTCCCACAGACGACATCTTCCGCCGCAGAACGGGCAAAGCACAGTGCCGGTCCGTCAGAACCATCCACGGTCTCTCGGAGTCCCAGTCCTGGAATTGGGCCATTGGCCAGTGTGACCAATTCGTCGATGATGGATTGGTGGACGACATTGTAGAGGTCTGAACCGCGTGCGGAATTGGGGTCGCCCGCCGGGACGACACAAGAATAGGTCCACTCGTGGTGGTGGACGATGGCCCCGCCTCCTGAGAGTCGTCGGACCTGGTCCAGTCCGGCCACGAGAGAGTTGGATTCCAGTGTGTCAGGCTGCTGGAAATAGCCGAGCGACACGGTGGGATGGGACCAGGCGTAGGTCCGCACTGCGGGCTGCCCGTTTTGGAGGGCCGTGTCCAGAAGCCACTCGTCGCATGCCATGTTCCACCGGCCGGGATGGGCGGTTCCGGTCTCGACGATCCGACAGATGGAAGACGGCGTGACCATCAGACATCTTCGGCGGTGTCATCATCCGGCGACCAGAGCAGGATCGGCTGCCGGGCGGCCTGCACGTCGTTGGGGCGGCTGACGGGAGCTGCGTGCGGTGCCTGGTGGAGAAATTCGAGATCCTCCTCGGCAATCTCGTGCAGCGTGGCCGCAAACGCGTCGAGCGTCGCTTTCGATTCGGTTTCGGTTGGTTCGATCATCATCGCTTCGGGGACCACCAGCGGGAAGTAGATGGTCGGAGCGTGGAAACCGAAGTCCAGCAGCCGCTTGGCGACGTCCATCGCGGTGATTCCGCGGTCGTCCTTCAGATTCGATGCGGAGCCAACAAATTCGTGCATGCAGTGTTGACCGAACGGGGCCGGCAGAAGATCAGCCAGCAGGGCCTTGAGGTAATTGGCATTGAGCACCGCGTGGCGGGCGGCTTCACGGACACCCTCACGGCCTAGCGTCCTCAGGTAACAGTAACCTCGCAGCAGGATGCCGACATTGCCGAAGAAACTTCGCACGCGGCCGATCGATCGGCTCGGGGTTTCGAGTTCGAAGTGAGGTTGGCCATCATCATCGGTAATCCGTGTGACGACGGGGCCGGGAAGAAACTCGGCGAGTTCGCTGCGGACTGCAATGGGCCCGGCTCCGGGGCCACCCGCACCGTGGGGGCCGGTGAACGTCTTGTGGACATTGAAGTGCATCATGTCGCCACCGAAGTCACCGGGACGAGTGACTCCCATGATTGCGTTCATGTTTGCCCCGTCGATGTAGACCAGCCCGCCAACCTCGTGGACCCGGGCTGCGATCGACTCGATCTGGGTCTCGAACAGCCCCAGGGTGTTGGGATTGGTGATCATGAACACAGCCGTCTGGTCATCAAGCTGGGTTTCGAGTTCGTCCAGATCGACGAGTCCATCGGAAGTGTTCTCCAACTGCACACATTCGAATCCAGCGATCGCGGCGCTGGCGGGGTTGGTGCCGTGGGCGCTGGAGGGGAAGATGACGCGGGTGCGGGTTTCTCCTCGCGAACGGAACCAGGCCGAGGCCACCAGCAACGCGGCCAGTTCTCCCTGTGCACCGGCAGCTGGCTGCAACGAGACTGCCGGCAAACCGGCGATTTCGGCAAGCATCTCCTGCATGTCGTGCAGCAATCGCAGCATTCCCTGCTGGTCACAGATTCTCTGGTACGGGTGCAGGTCGACCATCCCGGGCAACCTCGCCATTCGCTCGTGTCGCTTGGGGTTGTACTTCATCGTGCAACTGCCCAGCGGATAGAAATGGGTGTCGACCGACATGTTGAGGGTCGAGAGGTTCAGGAAGTGGCGGATCACGTCCGACTCGGTCAACTCCGGCAAACTGTGGTCGTGGCTGGCTCGGCGGAAGGCGTCGGGGATCATGTCTCCGAGCGGCCGATCGGGGACATCCGAAGTGGGAAACTGAGCCGCGCGACGCCCGGGCTGGGAAAGATCGAAGAGCAACTCGGTCGCGTGTGTATTGCGCATGGTGCTCAGGCAGGTTTGGTAAGGGTTTGGGGGGTTGCAGAATCTTCGGATGTCGCGGCCAGCGACTCGACCAGCCGGTCGATTTCTTCTCGAGTGCGTTGTTCTGTGACCGCGACCAGCAGTGTCTGATCAGCAGCTTCTCCGAGAGATTCCCGAAGTCGGGGGAACCGTCCAAGTGCAGGGCCGAGGTCAAAACCGGCTTCGGCCGCGCGGTTGATCACTTCTGTGGCATCGCCCTGGACCCTCAAGGTGAATTCCTTGAAGAAGGGGCGAGAGAACATCAGCTCGAAACCGGGCAGTTCCCCGAGTCTCTCGGCCGCGTAGTGCGATTTGCGGCAGCACAGTTCGGCGACATCGACCAGCCCCTGACGGCCCAGTAGCGACAGGTAGACCGTAGCCCGGATGGCCAGCAGGCCCTGGTTGGTGCAGATGTTCGACGTCGCCTTTTCTCGACGGATGTGCTGCTCGCGAGCCTGGAGATTGAGTACGAAGCAACGTTGGCCGTTGCGATCGACGGTCTGCCCGATCAACCGGCCCGGCATCTGGCGGACGTGGGCCTGGCGGCAGGCGAGGATGCCCAGGAACGGGCCACCGTACTGAGCCGGGATACCCAGAGACTGCCCTTCCGCCACTGCGATGTCTGCCCCGCATTCGGCAGGGGTTTTGAGCAGTCCGAGGCTCAGTGGATCAAAACTGACAATGGCCAGTGCGCCGACGTCGTGTGCCGCCTGACAGAGCGGTTCGAGTTCCTCCAGGGCACCGAAAACGTTGGGGTGCTGAATGACCAGGCAACTGGTTTCCTCGTCGAGCGTGTCAGCAACGATGTTGACGTCAGCCGCTCCGTCCGGTGTGGCGATGACGTCGAGTTGGCACGACAGGTTTCCGAGATAGGTCTCAAGAACCTCCTGGTATTCGGGGTGCAGCGAACCGAGCACCACGACCCGGTTGTACCGCTTGGTGACCCTCATGGCCATGAAGACCGCTTCGCTGACCGCGGTGCCACCTTCGTAAAGGCTGGCGTTGGAGACCTCCATTCCGGTCAATTGGCAGACCAGGGTCTGGAACTCGAAGAATGCCTGCAGACTGCCCTGGCTGGCCTCCGCCTGGTACGGGGTGTAGGCGGTGTAGAACTCGCCCCGTGAAGCAACCTCATCGACAGCGGCGGGGATGAAATGGTCGTAGACGCCTCCGCCCATCAGGCAGACCCGTGAGGAACCACCGCAGTTGGCTGCGGCGAGTTTGCGGAGGTGCATTTCCAGTTCAGGCTCGGAGAAACCGACGGGCAAGTCGAGCAGTCCCTCGACTTGCAGGTGGTCGGGAACCTGTTCGAAGAGTTCTTCGATGGACTCCGCACCGATTGCCTCAAGCATCGAACGGATATCGTCGGGAGTGTTGAATAGGTAGGCCACGAGTCATCTCGCTGGGAATTCGACGTGAACCGTGATGGCCGTCAGTGCCCGGCCGATTGACAGTGTTCCCGGTAGGCGGTTTCATCGAGCAGGGCGTCCGCGGCCGAGGCGTCGGAGACGTTCACCCGGATCATCCAGCCTCGTCCGAACGGGTCTTCGCCCAGCGCGTCGAGATCGTCTGGCAGTCCCGTGTTGACCTCGGTGACTTCACCGGCAACCGGTGCGTAGAGGTCACTGACGGCCTTGACACTCTCGACCTCGCCGAAGATCTCGCCAGCATCAAGAGTTCGTCCCACTTCGGGCAACTCGACAAACACCAGGTCGGTCAAGGCTTCGACGGCGAAATCGGTGATCCCGACGGTGGCAATGTTTCCGTCGAGATGGAGCCACTCGTGGCTCTTGGAGAATTTCAAGGTGGCCGGGTCCATCGTTGTTCAACTCCGTTTTGCTCGCGTGTGCGTCCGTGTCCGCGATCGGTCAGATCGCTGTTCCGATGGTTGGCTTGGCTATTCGGAAGCCGGTGCCGATTGTTCTTGAAGCTCGTGCTCGGCGATCTTTTCGACTCGTCGAGCGTGCCGTCCCCCTTCGAATTCCGTTTCCAGCCAGATCTCGATCATGCGGTTGACCAGTCGATCGCCGAGCAGGTCGGCTGAGAGGCACAGAACATTTGAGTCGTTGTGTCGTCTGCTCATACCGGCCGTGAGGTCGTCGTGGCAGTTGGCCGCCCGAACTCCGGAGAACTTGTTGGCGACGATGCACATCCCCATCCCCGTGCCACAGATCAGGATGCCTCGGGAGGCAGTCCCGTCGGAGACAGCTCCGGCAACAGACGCTGCGAAGTCCGGGTAGTCAACGCTCTCGGTCGACTCTGGTCCATGGTCCAGTCCGTCGTGTCCGAGTTCGTTCAGCAGGGCGAGGACCTTGCCCTTGACGGTGAAACCGCGGTGGTCGCTGGCGACGGCAATCTTCATGGTCAATGGGGGGTTAGAGGGTGGGAGAGAAGGTCCGTGTCGGTGAATCAACTTGGTGAGTTGTCGAGCAACTCTTCGATCAATTGCTGGAGATGGGATTGTATGGCCTGACAACACTCCGCGTACACCGTTGACGACCCGCCGATCGGATCGTCTATGTCAGCTCCGTTTACGTCGAGCAGACGAACCCGGGATGCGGCGTCGGGCCAGGCTTCGAGGATCGAATTGCGATGCCCGTTCGTCATCGTGACCAGATGGTCCGCTTGGGTCGCCAACTCGGCAGTCAGCGGCTGGCTGACGTGCGAAGCGAATTCGATTCCCCTTTCCCTGAGACTCTCGGCCGCTTCCAGACTGATAGGGCTTCCCCCGTAGGCGGCTACACCGGCCGAACCCACCAGGAAACCCCGGTCCACCAGCTCCTCGTCCGGGCATTGTAACCGTTCGGCCAGCATTTTGCGAAACAATGCCTCGGCCATCGGCGATCGACACGTGTTGCCCGTACAGACGAAGACCACCGCCCGGCACGCCATCCTCGCCACCGTGGCGGCTCCGACCGCGCCCTCGTGGGTGACGTCCCACCTGTTCTCTCGGATTCGGATCGTCGTGTCCCCTCCAGCGAATCTCGAGGGGCCGGCCTGAAGGATCAGGGTGGCGGAATCGCAGGAACCAGGGGTCGGGGCACCGGAATCGGTCAGGTTCAACGGCCGGGCCAGCAGGAGGGTGTCGGCGAGATCGAGCAGTCCCCGCGGCACTTCGTGTGCGGGCACCCTTACCGGCAACCGGCCGGTGTCTGTCACGTGGGTCCACCACGATGCGGAGCAGTTGTCGGGAGGCGTGGCTTGGGGGACGAGGTCCATCACAACAGGTGCCGGCCAGCAGCGACGTGACAGCCGCTGCACCAGTTCCTCCGAATCCTTCGAAACCGACGCGAGACCGAGTACGCTGGCAGCATCCGGACCCAGCACCACCGGCCCGGGGAGTACGTCGGAACTGTCGGACGGTTCGGTGGGCACTGTCGGCATCAGCAGAGATTCGGCGGCGGAGGGATCAACGATTGAGCCGACCATGTGGTAGCCGGCCTCGTCGGGGATCACCACCAACTGGCCGTCGGCGACGGTTTCGGCTGCACGGGTAACCGCCCTGGCCACCGCCTGCTCGTCACCACCGCGGATATCCAGTACCTCGGCCATCAACGCACCTGTCCCCGGTGATTGCCTCAGTCGGTGTACCGTTCACGACTCCAGTCACAAGCCAACTCGACCAGAGTTTCGAGCGTCTGGTGGTTGGCACTGCAGGCGACGATGCCCGGCAGTCGCAGCATGTCGGCCCGATCGTCCATCCACAATTCATCAAAGTGGACGCTTTGCCCGTCATGGACCCAGACCGCATCACCTCCCAGGATTCTGGCGATCTGCAGTGACACCGGAAAGTCGTAGATGTTGGGTGAGTGGATCAACGAGCCGCCGAAGCGGCCGTCGGCCAGGAGTGGGTAAATGCTGCCGGGCATGTCGTCAGGGGCCACCCCCTCGAGTCCCGTTGCGGTGACATCCTCAGCTCGTGCCGAATCGTGTTCCTGGAACCCAATCAGGTAGATCCGTGGTGAGTCCGGGCGGGTGGCAGGGTCAACTGGTGTGATCGCATCGAGAACATCCCGAGCTGGTTGCAGCGGGTCGTCAGGGCCACAACGAATCGTCTGTTCGATGGCCTCGACCCAGGTCCCTGCGGGGCCCATTTCGGGGAGGTAGACCAACGAGTAGTGCAACGTGTCACGAGTCCGTAGCGAGAGCATTACCGCGTAGCCGTCGCCTGTCTGGTCACGGTACTGCCGCGTGCCGTCGATTGGATCCAGGGCAATCGTCCACGGCGCGTCGTCGGCGAACAGGTGCAGGTCGCCGTTCTCTTCTTCGGCCTCGATCCTCGCCTCGCGAAACACCGTGTCGCGATCTCGCAACGCTCCCACCAGCAGTTCCTGGACGCTGATGTCGGCCAGGGTCAGGGCGTCGGTCAGGTGGCTGCCAGAGGTCTTTCCCGGCAGCGAGATATTGAAGCCGCGGATTCGACGGGCCAAAGCTCCACCCCAGCGCAGCACCTCGGGCATTTCTCGCGAGAGGGCCGAGGTGAGATCGCCAAGTGTCATCGCTGATCGAGCCTAACGCATTGTCGGCCGTGAGGGAATCGACCGGGTTGGCCGTTCTGCCGGCTGTCAGTAGGATGCCTGAACAAGTCGACGTGAGGAGAAGACGGATGGTCTGGTACGACGGGTTACGGTGGAGTCGGCGACACCTGATGTCTTCGGCGGTGGTGGCAGCGATTGTGGCCTCCGGCCTCGTCTCTCTACACGCCGAGCATCCACATGCCGCTCCGCGGGTGACCAGCCTGACCAATCCCAAGGTCCGTTTCCGACCCGCCGAGGCGCACCACGTGGTGCTGACCAATGGCGAAGTGACCGCGGTGATCGTCGACAATGCGGCTGTCACCGGTGGCCCGCTGAAGGCCGATCACCGTGCCGGTTACAATGGCGTCGCGCAGCTGACCCATCGTCGTCGTCCCGACAACATCTTTCGGGCTCCCTATGCGGGGATCAACTACGAGCACATCCACGATGGGACCCTCGCGGTCTCGCGTGAGAAGTTCGAGCCCCGTGTGTCGCCGATGGAGTTACGGATCGTCGACCGAAGCACCGTCGAGTTGTACCAGCCACCGACGAAGAACTGGAAGTTGGAGAGTTGCGGGCGGTACCGGCTGCTCGAGGATGGAGCGATTGAGTACACGTTCGAATGCATCCCACGTGCCAGGACTTTCCGACACGGTTTCATCGGTTTGTTCTGGGCCAGTTATATCGATCGGCCCGAGGACAAAGCGATTCACTTCCGTGGTCGGCGGCTGGAAACCGTGGGGGCCGGAGAGTGGATCAAGTGGCTGCCTCCCTCACACGGAGTGGCCAGTACCCATCGTCCGGAGGGTAGCAGGTTGCCGAAGGTTGTCAGTGGTTTTCCCCTGACGCTGGTCAACCACCCGTCCCGATTTGTCTACACCTCGCCCTGGTATTACGGCGTCAGCCACGGCATGGCACTGGCCCAGGTGTTCCGTGATCGCGACCGGATCTGGATGGCCCAGTCTCCAACCGGTGGGGGAGCGACCAATCCGGCCTGGGATTTCCAGTGGTTTGTCCCCGATTACCAGGTGAACCAGGCCTACGGATTCGTAATGCGTGTCGTCTACGTGCCTTACAAGAGCCGCGAGCAGGTGACTCGTGCGGTTCGTCCTCACCTGGAGTCGCTCAACCGGTCGCCTGAGCGCGGTGACCGGCGTGAGTCTCGATCCAGGTGACCAGCCGTTCAGCGACATCGATTGCGTTGACCCGGGCCAGAGCTCGCCAGCCGGGAACCGCGTTGACTTCCAGCACCATCCGTTGTCCAGCCGGGTTGCTGATCAAGTCGACTCCGGCCAGACATGTGCCGGTGGCTTCGGCCGCACCGCGTGCGAGGTCAATGTCCACGGGTTCCGGGATCCAGGGTTCGGCCATTCCCCGCTGGGAGATGTTGGTGCGGAAGTCTTCTCGAGCTCGCCGTCGCATGCCGCCGATCACTTGTCCGTCAAGCAGCAGTATCCGGTCGTCGTAGCCGCCGTGGTCGATGAAAGCCTGCAGGTACAG
>PBOJ01000137.1 GCA_002724315.1 Planctomycetaceae bacterium
CCGGAGAAGAGACTCAGGCCGCCGACGCGCAGCGATTCACGACGGGTGATCCCGTCGCAAGCCCTGCCACCGCGGCCCAGTACTCGCAGCATGTTCTCATTCCGACTTGAGGTTTCAGAAGCAACCCAAGTGTCTCATCGGGTGGAGCCGACCATCCTCGCCAGCAGCATAACAGATCGTTGATCCGTTTCGGCAGAGGTCGAGAGAAAATCGGATCAGCTATCGCCTCGTGAGTCGATCCTCTCCGCCAGTTGATCGATTCTTTCCCCCAATTCCTCCTGGAGTTTCTCGATCTCCTCGGCCTGTTCACCGATGAACAGCGATGTCAGCGTGGCGGTGAAGACCCCGACCAGCACCATCCCGGTGACGATCAGGATCGCTGTCAAAACCATGCCCGAGGTCGATTCCGGATTGTGGATGTCTCCGAAACCGCCGGTGACAACTGTCGTGAACGACCACCACAGGGCCAGGGGAAATGAACTGACAGAATTCCCCTCGCTGATGGTGCCACCGTCCGGGCTCTGGGCCGGCGGGACACCCTCGATCTGGTAGACCAGGAATCCGCCCATCAGCATGACGACGATGGCCCATCGGAGCGTGCGTTTCATCAACTTGACGTCTATGACATCCTGCAGTTTGTCCATGCCACGCCACAGCAGGAAGAAGAGTCTCAGAAAACGAAGGAACCTGAGCACTCGGAAGATCCGCCCGAAGCGGGCCAGCCGGGCCACTCGCCCGAATCTTGCCAGTTGTGCTTCGCCGGGGATCGGGATCGATGTGACAAAATCGATCCAGTGATGTCGCCAGACGAACCTCTTGGAATCGCCACACTTGAGACGCATCACGAACTCGGTCATGAAGATCGCGCAGCAGACCGTGTCGATGAGGAAGATACTGTCCTCGGTGAGCCACGGCGGACGTCCTTCTGCCGGTGCCACGTTGTCGTAAACCAGCAGGCCCAGCACCAGCAGGATCAGCACGAGCACCACGCGTTCAAAGACCTTCAGCCGGCTTTCCGAACCAAGGGCCGCGGCCATGCCATCCCGCATGATCCGTCGCTGGATCGCGTTCTCGAGCTTCCGGTCCTCGTCTTCGAGCGATTCGACCTGATTCCGCAGCCGGGCCGTTCGTGATTTGACCGTGTTGAGGATGGACGGGTCGGCCTGGTCGACGGCGGCCGTGGCCGATTCCATGAAGGTGGTCGCTTGTCGGGACAGGTCGTCAAATTGTGTCCGAAGGGTCTGTTGCATCTCCCGCATGGTCTCGATCGAGATCTGTTCGGGCCGGATCTGGTCGAGACGACGGAGTGTCTCCTTCAACTCGTTTTGCGGGCTGTTTTCGGGTCCGGACATGGTCGAATTGTAACCAGCAGGAACTTGCGGTCTCAACGAAGGGTGGTTGTAGGGTTTGGGAGAATTGTCAGAGTACAAGGTACGGCCGTGTCTCGGAAAATCGGACTCGGCGCGATCCGGTTCTGCGGCTGCCCGTTCCGGATTGTTAGAATGTGGCGCGTTGGGTCCGGGTGTTTTCCGGCGAGGTGTGACGATGGTGCAGCGACTACTGGAATCGGTGTTGAAGTGGGTGCGCCGCGTCATCACCCAGCCGTTCGATGAACTGGATCGCTGGCAGAGGGCGGTCCGGTTCGGCTACGAACTTGGCCGTGTCGGTGCACGGCAACTTCGGCACGACCGGGCCCAGCACATGGCGGGTTCGCTGTCGTTCCGGACCCTGTTCAGCCTGCTACCGGTGCTGGTCGTGGCAACGCTGCTGGTCAAGGGCATGATCGGCATGAACCAGTTCATGGCGATGGCCGAGGAGATGCTCGCCTCGATCGGCCTGGACAACATCCGGGTCATTCCCGCCGCTGAACCCGGGCAGCAGTCGCAGACACTCAGTGTCTGGCTCAAGGACCTGTTCGGCCAGGCGGCCGAGGTCGACCTGGCGGCGGTGCACTGGATCGGCATCGCCCTGACGATTTATGCCTCGCTGTCGCTGATGGTCACAATCGAGAATTGCCTGAACGTGATCGTGCGGGCTCCGGTCGGTCGAAGCTGGGTCCGTCGTGTGCCCCTGTACTGGTTCGTGCTGACGGTCAGCCCGCTGGCCGTGGTGGTGTGGTACTTCGCCAACAGCCAGTTCGATGCATGGGTCTCATCGGTCGAGACCTGGCAGTGGGTGGCCTATCTGTTCTGGCTGGGCTGGAGCCTGTTCTTTGCCTGGCTGCTCCTGCTGGCCGTCTACATGCTGGTCCCCAACACGCAGCCCAACATCAAGCCGGCTGCGGCCGGTGCGGCGGTGGCGGCGTGCCTGCTTGTCGTGGGCCTTCGTGGGCTGGGCGCCTACCTGAACTACGGCTTCATGGTCGGGCAACTCTACGGGTCCCTGGGCCTGATCCCGTTGTTCATGATCTGGGTCTACCTGATGTGGCTGTCGATTCTGTTCGGTCTGGAGGTGGCGGCGATCCTGCAGGCCCTGCCCGGACGGCAGCTTGAGGAACTCGAACGGGAACGCAAGACCGAGTCGCTGGTCGACCCGGCAGCGGTCGTGGCGGTGATGGAAGTGATCGGACAGCGGTTTGCCCAGGGGCAGCCGACGACGCTGATCAAGGTCTGCGAACTGACCGGCCTGCCCGAACAGACCACCTCGAAGATGTTTTCCGGCCTCGTCCTCGAAAACCTCCTCCATCGCCTCGACGGACCGACCGACACCGTCACTCTCGCCAAGCCTCCCGACCAGATTTCCGGCGTCGAGTTGCTGGAGGTCGCATTCCGCCTGGTGGATTCGGGACAATCCACCGACGGTTCGAAGCTCCTGGATCGGCTCAGGCAGGCCCAGCGGGACCTGGTGGCGTCCACGTCACTGGCCGGCTTGCTTGAAGAAGCGTGACGGCCACCGCGGGGACCGAGCCGATTCGCCTGCTCGCCGGCGAAGGTGCAACTCCAACGTTTGATCGCGTTGAAGAGCTCCTGGCCAAAGCCGAACGGTCGGTCGAGATCTTCATGTTCGTCTGGCGGAACGACGAGATCGGCAACCGCCTGGGCCGGGCCGTACTGGCGGCCGCCCGCCGCGGAGTCCGGATCCGGATCAAGAAGGACGTTGCGGCGGTGATGTACGAGCGGATAGAGATGAACCGCAAGTCGTTCTTTCACCTCCCGCTTTCGACACTCCGCCGTTGGAAATTTCGGGTCTTCGGCCTGACGTTTCCGGATACGTACGTCGAGGACGATTTCGACGACGAGGTTGGGGCGGCCGTGATGTCTCACCCGAACGTCGAGATCGACTGGGTTCATCACACACACACCAAGTACTACATTTTCGATGAACGCGTGATGCTGACCGGGAGTATCAATGTCGAGGACCGGCATCGTGGGTACCAGGATTACATGTTCGAGATCGCCGGGGAGGAGCACGTGCGGCGGTTTCGAGAGCGTGATGCGGGCCTTGTCGGCCTGGATTCGGAACGCGAAATCGATTTTCTGCTCAATCGCATCACGCCCGCTGGCCACGAGCTCGAGATCAAGCCCCGGATGATTGCAGCACTCGACGAGGCTGTCGAATCGGTCTACATCGAGATGGCCTACATCGGTGATCCCGACCTCAGCCAGGCCATTGTCAACGCGGCAGGCCGTGGGGTCGAAATCACGATGCTGTTCTCACGGGAAGCCAACATCGGTGACGATCTCAACTGGCGTACATTGCACCGGATCTGTCGACGGGCACCGGTGCAGGTGGTGATCGCCGACAAGATGGTCCACTCGAAACTGATGCTCATCGACAATCGTCAGGTCATCGCCGGGTCTGCCAATCTCTCGGTGTTCTCGATGAGCAAAGCCGTCGAACTGGACGTGGTCGTCAGGGGATTGCCCCGGTTCCTCGAATCGGTACAAGCCGAGTCACGACGCCGGATTGCCGAGGGGCATCCGGTTGAGTCGCCCGACGGTCTCAAGCCCTACAACCGGGTGA
Organism: Planctomycetaceae bacterium; assembly: GCA_002724315.1. Classification (GTDB taxonomy): domain Bacteria; phylum Planctomycetota; class Planctomycetia; order Planctomycetales; family Planctomycetaceae; genus UBA8437. The sequence goes on from PBOJ01000137.1 coordinate 3,964, forward strand.
TGGCGGGATTGCAGCAGTTGCACCAGTGGTTGACCTGAGCTGTGGAATCAGGTCACAGGGTGATGCCCGCGCCGAAGCCGATTGTTCGGGGCACTTCCAGGCAACCGTCGACGTAGGTCGGAGGTTTGGTGAGTACGTCTTCGGCGTACAATCCCGGTCCCACCAGGTCGCTGGCCAGCGTCAATCCTCGGATCGATGCGGCCAACTGCACCTGCGCCAGTGTTCCCGGTCCCATTTCGACGGTGCTCCCCAGCAGAAGTCCCACTCCGGCCGTTTCAGCCATCTGGGCGATCTGGCGTGCCTGGAAGATGCCCCCGCATCCGGTGGTGGCGATGTTGAAGACGTCGAGGGATTCGTGCCGGATGTATTCGAGTGCGTCAACGGGAGTGCTGACGTGTTCGATCAGCCGCACGTCCACCTCGCGACGGACCACGGCAATCTCGGCCGGATCACGGCCCCCGACGGGCGTCTCGACACCATCCAGGTCGAATCTCGCCAGCCGTCCGATATTGGTCACCGCCTGGTCCTGATCCCAGCCGCCGTTGGGGTCGATCTTGATGCTGGCCTCCGGGCCGGCTGTCTCTCTCATGACCGCCAGTCGCTGTTCGTCGAGGTCGATGTCGACACCCACCTTGAGCTTGAAAGCCGTAAACCCTTCGGCACACTTTTCAGCGATTTCCTCGCGAAGCAACTGCAGGTCATCGCGGATGAAGGCCACCCACGAGATATGGATCCGGTCTCGCCACTCACCTCCCAGCAGACGGCACACCGGTGTGCTGGTCGCATGACTGACCAGGTCGTAGCAGACCATGTCGAGTCCGGCGCGGGTCAGTCGGTTCAACGATGATCCGCCGATGCCGGGTGGGTCGGGGAACGTCTTGGCCCAATCGGCGTGGTGTCGGGCGATGTCGACCGGGTTGCGATCGACCAGGGCCGCGGCGACCTGTTCTCGCCAGGCATCCACTTCCGGAACCTCGTCGGGTTCGATGTCCGAAATCTCGCCCCAGCCCATGTGTCCGGTGTCGGTCGTGGCCCGAATGAACAGGAACGGCGAGGCTTCGACCACCTCGCGGGCCCCTCCGCCCTCCTGGGCGATCTGGGTAGCGTAGCGTCGACGCACGTTGTAGGGGATCAGTTCGACATCGATGATCTTCACTGCGCACCACCGTTCTTTCGAGTTGGCATGGGAGCCTTGACCTGCGTCCGCCAGTTGGCCAGTACCGCGTGGAGCCGTTTTGCGATGTCCGGCTCGGTCTCCAGCAGGTTCTTCGTCTCGCCGATGTCCTTCCCGGTGTGGTACAGCTCTCGTCGGCCATCCTCGAAGAACTCGATCAACTTCCATTCCCCCTGGCGAATGGCACCGGCGGGGGTGGTTCGCCAGGCTCCCCGGCGGCCGTAGGCCTGCAGGTATCCGGGGAAGTGCCAGAACAGGGGGCGTTCCGGGAGGGTCTCACCTTCGAACAGCGTCCTGATGCTGACACCATCGCGGATCTGTTCGACCGGCAACCGGGCACCGGCGATCTCGGCCAGTGTCGGGTAAAAGTCGACGGTGATGACCGGTGTCGGGCACGTCGAGGCTGGCTTGGTGTGACCCGGCCAGCGAACGATCATGGGGACCCGAATGCCACCTTCGTAGAGCATCCCCTTGCCGCCTTTCAGTGGCGCGTTGTCCGTGATGCCGTTGGGAAGCTGCTTGCCGGCTGAACGGTATCCGCCCAGTCCTCCGTTGTCAGAGGTGAAGATCACCAGCGTTCGTTCGCGGACCTTCATTTCGTCGAGAGCGGCGAGCACCCGCCCGACACCTTCATCCATCGTTTCAACCATTGCCGCGTACTTCGGGTTCTTGTGCCGGCCGCCCTTTGGGCGTTGGTTGTACTCGGCCACCAGTTTCGGCTTGGCCTGGATCGGGGTGTGCACGGCGTAGAACGGCAGGTAGAGGAAGAACGGTTTGGCAGGCGACTGGCGGACATGTTGACGGATCACGTTGGCTGCCTCGGTGCTCAGGCGATCGGTCAGATGTTCTCCCTCGGGCCCGTCCTTCAGTTGAGGGTTTTTGTAGGGAGAGAAATATCCTCCACGCGGAGAACCGGTCCGATTGCCGCCGAAGTTGATGTCGAAGCCCTGTTGCCGCGGACCGGCCGTCGGGGGCGATCCCAGGTGCCACTTGCCGAAATGGGAGGTGGTGTACCCGGCGGCCTGGAGCGTTTCGGCCAGCGTGATGATGTTCGGATTCAGGACTGTCTTGTTCGGGGCGGGAATCAGTCGTCTGAGCGTCTTCATTCCACGGGCCCCGCTGCCGACGGTGTAGATGCCGTGGCGAGGCGAGTACTGTCCGCTCATCAAACAGGCCCGGGTCGGGGCACAGTTGGGTCCGCAGGTGTACGTCGAAGTGAACCGCATGCCGTCGCGGGCCAGGCGGTCCAGGTGAGGGGTGCGATAGTAACTGCTTCCGAAACAGGCGAGGTCGGTCCAGCCCAGGTCGTCAGCAACAATCAACACGATGTGAGGGGGAGCCGAGCGTGCGGGCGAGACCAGCACGGTCAGCAGCAGCAGCAGCGACAGGTGAAGCGATCGTGACATGGTCATCGCAGTAAAGGGGTTCACTTACTGATTTCCAGCAGGTCAATTCCACGGCGGTCCTTGCGAATCCTCAGCCTCAGCCCCCAGATGGCCGTCTTTTGCTGTTTTCCGCGGGGGTCGTAGTAAACGACGTAGATTGACCCGTCGGCCAGTTCGGTCCCGATGGCGTAGACATAGACCGATCCATCAACAGGGAACCCCCGGTCGCGGGCCGGGGCGGTCCACGTGTGGCCGTGGTCGTCACTGAAGATGATCTGCAGGCCGCCGGTGCTCCCGTAGCCGTAAAGGCAGACGACGGTGCCATCCTTGAGGGTCAGCAGGCAGGGAGCGACCATCTTGATTCCTGTGGGAATCGGCTTGCTCCAACTGCGGCCCTCGTTGTCCGAGAAGGCCAGTTCTCCGTTGGGACGGGCGACCATCACGATCTGGCCATTGGCCGCCCGGGTGATGGCCGGCTCGTCGAGTGCACCGATGGTTCCCTTCAGTCGCGACGCGAACTGCCAACTCTTGCCCCTGTCGTTGCTGCGATAGACACCCAGTTGCTCGGGGCCGGTCCAGGTGTCCTTGCCGTAGGTGCTCAGCAGCAATGACCCGCCGGGAAGAACCACCGGCTTGCCGCACATGCGGTCGTAGTAACCGAACGGTGAGGGCATGTAGACCGGCTTGGACCAGTTGCGGCCGCCGTCGGTCGATCGGATCGATGCCACACGGCTGTTCTTGTTCCGGCCCGGAGGGGGCTTGTCGTAGCCGTACCAGTTGTCGATGACAAAGAAGACGCAGACCAGGGTGCCGTCGTCGAGTTGCACGATCACCGGGTGTCGGTCGTCGCCCGGCGAATCGACAAGCGTGACCGGGCGAGACCAGGTGCGGCCGTTGTCTTTCGAGCGGCACCAGAGTCCGCGGCCACCGGTCGGTGCGTCGATCTTCGCGGGGAAGCCGCCGCGGATGTACTGCTTGAGCAGTGGGGGGTTGACATCGATGGGGGTGGGGAACGACACGTGCCAGTAGCCGGCCGAGAACGAGCAGAGCAGGTCACCGTTGCGGAGGCGGGTGACCGATTCCCAGCCGACGAACCCTGTGCAACCGGGATAGGTCGGATGCTCGTTCACTTCCGGGCCGGTGATCATTCGCCTCAGCTTGCGGTAATCCCCCGTCGAGGCGTCCTTGACCACGCGGACGGCGAAAGCGGGTTCGGCCGAGCGTGCGGAGGGCAAGGCGATTGACCAGCAGGAAGCCAGTACCAGCAACAGGCGGGTTTTCGAGGGCATGGTCGATGTGTTCCGGGTTGGGCTGGTGAATCTGCCAGGATGGAATCAACCGTCGGACGGCGCTGAAGCGGTGGTGGTTTGAGGGGGAGGTTTGGGGGCCTCGGATGCAATAAAGCCTTTCAGGACAAATCCACAGATCACGCTGATGCCAACCAGGGCCAGGAACGGCAGCGGAGCCGACTGTTGTTCGAGACCGGTTCGAAGATTGACGCCGAAGATGGCACTGAGCGTCGCCATCGGGAAAAAAAAGGCGGCCAGGATATTGAGCCGATGGGCCGAAACGGCCATCTGGTATCCCGCGGCGGCCTGCGATTCGGCCTGCAGTGCTGCGGTGTAGCCGAGAGTGTTCTGGGCATCCTGGTAGGCGAGCTCCGCCATGCGTTCGATCTGGTACGCCCGGTCACGGCAGACGAGAATTTCTTCGCTTCCGGCCATCAGCTCGCGTGCGTGCTGCAGGGCGGTGTGCAGATTGCGGCTGGCCCGGACCAGCGGGGCCAGGGCCGTGATGTCGGCATGCAGTTCACTGGCGTTTTCGTCGAGAGGTTCCCGTTCGTCGATCTCGGCCACGAGTTTCTCGAATTCGGCCAAGTGGGCGTCGAGCGAGTGGCAGGGTTTTCCGGTTGCGGAGGCGGCCCATGTCCCATCGGGACTCCGCCAGAAAAAGCGGCCACCGCGGACAGCGTGGTCATCGGAGGGGGGACCGTGCAGCACCAGCAACAGGTGCCCCTCGTGAACCATCGCTCGCTGTCGACCGGCCGTAACGCCCAGCCGATCGCGGAAGACCTGCGGGATGTCCCAGGACGCAGGGAGCAGTGAGCGATCGGTGGACATGGCTGTTTCCCGGGGTCAGGGGGCAGATCCGTCGACGTGACTGTGGACGTGGGTGGCGACGTTGTTGAAGCACTGAATCATCAAGGTCACGTCGACGCCGTAGCAGATCCAGTCCAGCCCGTAATCGGCCCACTGGGCGACCGATTCCGGTGAGGAACCGATTGAGACGCCCGTGGCCACACCGGCCGCTTTGGCCCGTTCGACCACGTGCTTGACCGCTTCCTCGACGGCCGGGTGGCCCGGTTGGCCGCGATGGCCCAGTGATGCCGAGAGGTCCATCGGGCCGAAAGCCAGGCTGGTCAGGCCCTCGACCGCAACGATTTCGTCAATGTTCTCGACCGCTTCGGCCTGCTCGATCTGGACCACGACGATGATGTTTTCGTCGGCGTCGTCACAGAATTCGACCGCGTTTTTTCGTCCATAATCCAGGGGACGCAGTGGTCCGAATCCGCGTTCGCCGGCCGGTGGGTAGCGGCATGCGGAAACCGCACGGCGGACATCTTCGGCGGTGCGGATCATCGGGAAGATCACGCCGTCGGCGCCCAGGTCAAGAACCGGTTTGACCAGTACCGGGTCGTTCCACGGCACGCGGACAAGAGCCGCTGTGTCGGTTCCCTTCAAGGCCATCATCATCGTCTTGATGCTGTCCAGTGTGAGCGAGGAGTGCTCGGTGTCGATCCACAACAGGTCGGCGTCGGGGCCGAGTGCCTCGGCGGCCTGGGCATCGGAGAGGCTGATGCAGGTGCCCAGGCACAGCTGGCCACTGCGAATCTTGGTGATAAATGGATGCATCGTCGATTTGGCTCCGGGCAAAAATTCGCGAAACCGCCAGCATACTCAACCGGCACCTCGTACGTCAGTCAGTCGCGACAGCACGGGACAGTCGGTACCATGCTCGGGTCGCACGCAACACAGTTGACAGTCACAGGAGCACAGCCCGTCATGCGGTCGATCGTCCTGCCGGTTCTTCAGATCCTTTCCATCAGCCTGGTCGTTTCGTCGATGGCGGTCGCGGCCGAGCCGGCCGATGCCAAGGTCGGTCCCAATGACTGGCCCTGGTGGCGGGGGCCGACCCGCGACGGTGTTGCCCGTGACTCCGGGGCACCGGTCAAGTGGTCTGCGACCGACAACGTCGCCTGGAAAGCCGCTGTGCCAGGTCGGGGACACTCGTCTCCCACCGTCGTCGGGCCCCTGGTCGTGATGCAGACGGCCGACGAGACGGCCAAGACCCAGTCGGTCATCGCGTTCGACCGCAAGACCGGTCGCAAGCTCTGGCAGACGACCATCAACACCGGCGGTTTTCCCGACCGCATCCACCGCAAGAACACGCACGCGTCGCCGACGGTTGCTGCCGACGGTTCCCGGCTGTTCGCCGCGTCCTACCATCACCAGGGAATCCATGTCACCGGACTGAACATGTCCGGCAAGATCCTGTGGCAGAAGCACGTCGGCCCATTCCGTCCGGACCAGTACAAGAACGGCTACGCCGCGTCGCCGATCGTCCACGGCCGAAATCTGATCGTGCTGGCCGAGTGCGACGACAGCAGTTATATGGTGTCGCTCGACCGTGCCACCGGCAAACAGGTCTGGCGGACACCTCGACCGGCTCGCATCAGCTACTCGTCTCCCACGCTCGGTATGGTTGCCGGTCGCCAGCAGATTCTGATTTCCGGCTGTGACCGGGTGGCGGCATTCAATCCCGAAACCGGTAAGGGGTTGTGGGAGGTCTCGGCGACCACGATGGCTACCAGTGGCACGATGGTGTGGCACAAGGACCTGGTGTTTGCCAGCGGAGGGTTTCCCAAGGCCGAGACGGTCTGCATCAAGGCTGACGGTTCGGGGAAGGTTGTCTGGAAGAACACCCAGAAGTGCTACGAACAGTCGATGATCGTTCACGGCGGGTATGTCTATGCGATGACCGATCCGGGCATCGTCTTCTGCTGGCGGGCGACGGACGGGAAAGTCATGTGGCGGGAACGCCTGCGTGGCCCGATCAGTTCCTCGCCGGTCATCGCTGGTGGGAACATCTACATGAGCAACGAACTGGGGACGACGTTCGTGTTCAAGGCGTCGCCGACAAAGTACATCGAGTTGGGCCGCAATTCGCTCGGCAACGAGGTGTTCTCGACTCCGTCAATCTGCGGTGGTCGCGTCTACGCCCGGGTGGCCCACCTCTCGGCCGGTCAGCGTCGCGAGATGCTCTATTGCATCGGCGACAAGGCGACCGCTTCGCGACGTTAGTCGGCAGGCCCGTTCAACGGCACCGACAGATACACGCCGAATTCGCCGACGAAGTCGATCGCGATGCAGGCGTGAACACGCCCCTGTTTGTCGTCGAAAACGACCCGTTCGCCAACCGGGTACAGTGGCTGGTGCCAGGTGCCGGGGTGCAAGTTGATTCCCTGACGGCCGTCGCAGTAGAACGCGCGGAAGTCGTGGGGCGTGACATCGTCGCCGGCCGGGGCCAGTAAGGCCACGTACGGGGCGCTGTCATGGGGAAAGAACACCTGGCTGCCGTCGGGGTGGTAATTGGCTTCGCTGACCAGGACCCGTGACGGATCTGCCGGTACGGTTTTGCTCGAGGCCGTACCCGGATCGTCGAACCAGCCGGTGACGTAGTAGCCGTCGACGGCGTGGTTGCGGCCCAGCACCCGTTGGCCCTCGCGATAGACCTCGAACTCGCCACTGGTCACTCCGCCCTCGTTACCGGTTCCCGCCACGACCGGTCGCCAACCCGGTTGTGGCCACGTCACGATTTCAACCTCGGCCTCCTGGAACGAATCTTCCAGGCTCGCCAGGCCGGTCAGCGTTTCCGGTGTCGCGCGGACCAGTGGGACGTCGAACACCGAAATGTCGGGCTCCCGGAGCGAACGGATTCGTCCGACCGGTGAGGTCAATGAGGGGGTGCGTGAGTCCATGAGATGGTTTCCGGGGTTCAATTCATTCCAGCAGCGAATCGATCTCCTGTGACAACCGGTCAAAAGCGTCCCGGCTCAGCTGCACGAAAGTGTCGTCTTCGACTGGCGTGGTGGCGGGTGCGGACCCGTCGAGGATCCGGTTGGCGCGTCGGTCGTCACGTGTCTTGGATTCCTCGATGCTTCCGGCCATCGCTCGCTCGCTGGCCCGCAGGTCTTCCAGCATCTCCGGGATATCGGTCCGGCCGTTGAGGATCTGCTGCGCCAACGTCCAGTCCGGGTCGTCGGTGTGCTCTTTCAGGCAGTCGGTCGCTTGCGGGCTGTTGGCGGACACTCCCAGGATGTCGAGTCGCTGCTTGAGGCAGCCCAGGGCATACCGGTTGATGAAGAACCGGTAGGTCTCGACCGCGTGTTCCAGGTTTTTTCGCGTCATGACATTCTTGCCGAGCCCGGTGATGTCGTCGCCGGAATAGATCGGTTGATCCGCTGCTGCCTCCAGTCGCTCGAGGGCCACCCGCATCAGTTGGATGGTTCCTGCCGAAAACGAGTCAAAAATCAGGTTGTCGCGAGAGGCCCGATTTCGCTGTCTGTGTTTTTCGTCATTACGCCGAATCTGGTACAGACTGTGGCTGAGCACCCAGGCCGGCAAGATCTCGTTGAGAGCCGGTGACGTGTTGGCGAAGACTTGCGACGGTGTGTTGATCAACGAAAAGGGGAACTCGACCCGTTGTGGCAGCGTGGTAACCCCGGCAGCAATCACCGAGTGGGGTGCGGCGGTGAAATCGGCGGGAAACTTTACCAGGCTACCCAGTCCGAAAAACAGGCCCTCACCGCAGCGGATGGCCTGGTCGGCGGCCCGCCCCGTGTGGTTCGAACCGACCTGGGCCCCCGAGGCGATGTTGCCGCGTCCGGTGGGCCAGGTGGTGGCGATCACAAGCGACCGGTGATGTGCGGCGATACACGGACCCAACAGCGACGCCGTGACTTCCCCCTGTCCGATGTGACAGTTGGCCCCCACGAACGACTCGCGAATCAACGCGTTGTGTTCAATCGTGGAGTGCTCGCCGATCACCGAGTCCTGCACGATGGCCTGCGTGGTGATCTCGGCTCCCCACTGCACGATCGATCCGTGCACACAGGCCGCGTCGCTGATCCAGGTGGGCTGTTCTTCGTCGGAGATCACGCAGCTGTTCTCGACGATCGTGACACCTCGCAACGCGGCGGCGCGGCCGATGTAGGATGCGACGATCCGTCCCGAGTCGTGCACCACCGCCCCCTCGTCGACAATGTTCCAGGTGCCGGTGGATTCGACGACGTACTGTTCCAGCAGACTCTCGTAGTCGACTCGGAAATCCTCGTCGTCGATGTGTTCGAGCAGTTCGGCCAGCATCGTCGAGTTCAATTCCGCAAAGACTCCCAGTCGTTCGCGGCAGGCTTCAACACCCGGAGGCAGTGCCAGGTCACAACCGTAGAACGTCTCCGTTCCCCCGCAGAGACTGTCGGTTTGGACAACCGTCGCGTGGGGGGCGACCAGGGTTCCGGAGATCAGGCCGACCCGGTGGATCAGAACCTCGTCACCGATTTCACAGTCCCGGAGCGTCGAATCGTAAACTCCGGTGGGCAAGGTCGCGCCGGCGTCGTATTCGGCCGGGGTGCCGCTGAAGGCTCCGAGAACGACTCGGCCCAGGAACCGATTGCCCGAGATGTGGTCGGTTGTGAACCCGGGGCCAACCTCGACCAGCGACCAGTCGGCCGACCGGTTGCCTTGCGCCGACAATCGTTCGATTTCCTCGTCGGTGAGTCCGCGAGAGGCGACGCCCAGCACCAGGCTCACGCCTTCCTCGGCCCATTCGTGGACCGAGGCCAGCGTGTTGAGCAAATCGGATTGTTCCATCGCCAACCGGATCGACTCGAGCAGGCGATGAGAGGTGTTTGGTGTCATGCTGTCGTGGCAATTGTCTCGGCCAGTTGCCGACCTGTTTTCTCTCATCACGTTATAATCACCCGTCGAGTTGCCTGCACCGGGGAATGTGATGCCAGACGTTTGGACAGGACCAAGATCTTGGCTGGTTGTGCTGGGGGTGGCTCTTCTCGGCACCACCGCAGTCGCCGCCCAGCCGCAACGATCCTCCGGGGACGACGATGACGAGTACCAGCCGGGATTGATCGGGACGTACACGGCGGCCGGGGCGACGGTCGAACGGATCGACCCGGACATCGCCTTTGACTGGAAGGGGGCTTCTCCGGATTCTCGCCTCTCGGCCGGCCCGTTCCGGGTCCGGTGGGGTGGACGACTGCTGGTTCGTCAACCGGGACGCTATCGCTGGCACGCGTTTCTCAGCGGGACGATCCAGGTCAGCCTGGACGGCCGCCGGGTGCTCACGGCCAAGACGGACAAGCCGGGATGGGTGAGTAGCGAGGAGATCGAATTGGGTTTCGGCGAGAAACCGTTGGAGGTCAGCTACTCGCGTGTCGGAACAGTCGGTCGCGTGATGCTGTTTTGGTCTTCAGGTCATTTTCCGCTGGAACCTCTGCCTGGCCATCTGTTGTACCTGCCGAAGTCACGAGGGGACCTGTCCCGAGTGGACCTCGGCCGCCGGTTGGTACGGAGCCATCGGTGCAATCGATGTCACGTTCGAAAACACGATCCGACAGCTCCAGCGGCTCCCGATCTGTCTACCGTCACGGTTGGCACCGCGTCCCGGTCGCTGGTGGAACAGATTTTCGACCCGGCAAAGGCGAATCCGCGAGGTCGTATGCCGCACACGGGGATGCGTCGCGACGAGGCGACAGCGATCGTTGGCTGGCTGAGTTCAACCCGTGCGAAGGTGGAATTGCTCTCGCTGCCGAAGTCGAAGAAGGCGGATCACGAGAAGAACCGGAAGGCCGGTCACCAGTTGCTCGTATCGACCGGTTGCCTGGCGTGCCACAGGCTCAACAAGACCGGAGGCACGGCCATCGGGTACGGTCCGGACCTGACCCGTGTCGGAAGTCGACGTTCGCCCGGCTGGCTCTGGACCTGGCTGAAAGATCCGTCGCGGTTGAATCGGGATCACCGGATGCCGGTATTCCGGCTCAGTGATGCCGAGCGTCTGCAACTTGTGGTCGCGCTGTCCGGATTCGGCGGGCCGTTTCAGGAGGGGCCGATCAAGGTCACTCCTGCGGATGTCAAACGCGGCGGCCAACTGGTGCAATCGGCCGGCTGTGCCAGTTGCCACCGGTTGCCCGGTCGGGCCGACGCTCTGGCGAAGCGACCCGCTGACCTGTCGCGGCCCCCTGGGGACTGGGGCTCGAGCTGTCTGTCCGAAACGGCGGATCGTAAGCGGCATCGGCCGGCTTTCGGTGGCCGGTTGTCGCAGGGTGACAAGTCGGCGATCCGGGCGTTTGTCGAATCTCGGGCTGGACGACAACTGGCAGAGGCATCGGTTTACGATCGAGGTCGAAGAGTGTTGGAACGGCGTGGCTGCCTGGCGTGTCACGAGCGAGGTATTGGCAAGGGAATCGCGTCGGTGGCTGGTGCGGTCGTGGTCGCTTCCCGGGACCTCGCCGGGCAGAGCCCGTCACTGGTCCCTCCGGCTCTGACGTCGGTTGGGGACAAGCTGCTGGATGATGCCCTGGCGCGGTCGGTGGCTGGGGAGCAGAAGACTGTTCGGATGCCCTGGCTTCGAGTTCGCATGCCGCGTTTCGCTCATTCGAAGGCCGACCTGGAGGCGGTGACGCATTTCCTGATCTCTCACGACCGTATTCCCCCTGCTGCTCCGGCGACGCCCCCGGTCCCTCGCGGCAAGGCGGATGAACAACACCTGCTGGGGGCCCAGGACCTGGTCGGTTTCAAGGGGTTCAGTTGCATCGCCTGTCACCACGTGGGCCGGTTCGCTCCCAAGAACGTCGCCCTGGCGACTCACGGCTCCGATCTGCTGGGACTCGCCGGACGGATGCGTCGCGAGTACTTCCTGCGATGGTGTCGTGAACCTCTGCGGATTTTGCCGGGCATGGAGATGCCCTCGTACAAGAAACCGATGAAGTTCGTTTTCGGTGGCAAGATCGAACGCCAACTGGCGGCCATGTGGGACGCCCTGAACGACAAGCGGTTTCAGCCGCCGGTCAATCCGAATGCCGTTGAGCAGTTCCTGGTGGTCAACCAGGGGGAGTCGCCAAGGGTGGTCCGCGACGTGTTCACGTTGCCCGATTCGGTTGGAGGAGGATCGGTGGCCCGTTCTCTGGCGATCGGATTTCCCAACAGCCACAACCTGTTGCTGGATCTTGACCGCGCCAATCTCGCCGAATGGACGTTCGGCGACTTTGCAAAGCAGAGGACCCAGGGCAAGAGCTGGTTCTGGGACATGGCCGGCAGGCCGGTCATCACCGGTGGCGAGCGACGCAGTGATGTGGTGCTGGTTACCGTCGACGAAGCGGGAACCCCGGTCGGAATCCATCGGCCGGTGAGAGATCCGCTCACCGCGGCACAGCTGCTGGGATATCACCAGGACGAGCGGGGGGCGGTTCACCTGGAGTATGGGCTGCGATTCCGGGTCGAGGACGTGACGTTGCCGATCCACGTGGGAGAAACGCTGCAGCCGACGTCTGAATCCGAATCCGAACAGGGCAGCAGCGGGTGGGATCGCAGCCTGTCGGTCGGAGTGAGAGATCCGAAGACCGGGAAGGCTCGGGCCGTCCCCGAGGGCGTCGAATTTTACGTCGGTCGGCCGACGGCTCGGGAGTCGTTGGCAAAAGCCACGGTGACAGCCTGGCGTCACGGTACGAAGCGGGCTGTCGCTCGAGGAGATCGGGCGTGGGGGACTCTGCCCGATCAGGGCAAACAGCAGTTCGTTCGTCTGGAAGGCCGGACGCCGGGCGGAGAAGTGGACCGTTTCGCAAGGCGGGGCCTGCTGCGGTACACCACGCACGTGGTCCCCAATCGCCTGTCACTGAAGCCGAGTTCTTCTCGTCCGATTCGACCCGAGCCGGTGACCAGCGTGCCCGGTTTCGAAGGGGTCCGGCTGCCGTTGCCCCGGGGGATCATGCCCACGGCGATGACATGGACCAGGGGCGGGACCCTGGCGTTCACCTCGCTGAAGGGGCACGTGTACCTGGCTCGCGACACTGACGGGGACGGCCTGGAAGACACGCTCAGCCTGTTCGAGGAAGGCTTGGCGGCTCCCTACGGGATCATTGCCGAGGGGGATGACCTGATCGTGGCTCACAAGCCCGAGGTGGTCCGATTGCGCGATACCAACGGTGACGGTCGGGCCGATCTGCGGCAGGTGCTGGCCACCGGATGGGGCTACAGCGATGACTACCACGACTGGACCTGTGGCATCGTGCGGGATGGTCGCGGTGATCTCTACGTCGGTCTTGGCAGCAACTACTCGCAGAAGAACCGTTCCGAAAAGACCAGTCGCTGGCGGGGGAAGGTGTTGAAGATTTCCCGTGGAGGTCGGGTCGAGCCGGTGGGACATGCGTTCCGTTACCCCACCGGACTGGCCATCGACGCCGCCGGAAGGATCTATGTCAGCGACAACCAGGGCGTGCAGAACACGTTCAACGAGATCAACCACCTGGTGCCGGGCCGCAATTATGGAGTGCCAAGCCGATTCGAGGAGAAGCACGAGTCGGCTGCGGTGAAACCGGCGATTCACGTGCCGCATCCCTGGTCGCGGAGCGTCAACGGCCTGGCGTTCCTGCCTGTCGGCTTCTCAGACCGCTCGGTCGCCGGACACGGGATCGGCTGCGAGTACGACAGCCGCTTCCTGGTGCGGTTCACGATGCAGGAGGTCGGAGGCGAGATGCAGGGGGCAGTGTTCCACTTCAGCCGTCCTGGAGCCGGAGTCGGCGAAAAGAACTTCGTGGGACCACTGTCGATCGCCGTCAGTCCCAAGGGAGACATCCATATCGGCAACATCTACGACAGCGGGTGGCTGGGGGGACGGAACACGGGGACGATCACGCGACTGCGGGCGGTGGCCGGAGGTCCCAACGGGATCCGCGATCTGAAGGCCGTGCCGGGTGGTTTTCGCCTGACTTTTGCCAGCCGGGTCGACGCCCTCGCTGCCTCAAAACTTGGTTCCTACACGGTTTCCGGATACACGCGCACTTGGAAGGGAGGGTACACCACCCCCGATTCCGGACGGCACCGGGCAAAGATTACCGCGGCCAGGGTGTCGGCCGATGGGCTCAGCGTCACGTTGTCGATCGATGGGCTCAGGGCCGGCCACGTCTACGAGATCACGTGTGGTAAGATCGGAGGTGACGGGGCTGAGATGTGGCCGGCCACCGGGCACTACAGTCTGCACCGGATCCCGAGGAAGACTCCGTGACGCCGCCGACAACCGAAGAACTGCTGGCGTTCCTCGAAGAACAGTTGTCCGCTGAGCGGATGGCCGAGATTGAGCAGGCACTTCGCAGCGACGTGGATCTGCAGCAACGGTTGGCCGGTGTGGTTCGTCAGCACGACCCGGGCGCCCACTCAGTGGGGGCCATCTGGCGTCGGCGGCGATTGAGTTGCCCGTCGCGGAGTGACCTGGGCAGTTTTCTGCTGGGTGCCCTGGAACCGATCCGGACCGAGTACATCGAGTTTCACCTGCGGGTGATCGGTTGCCGTTACTGTGCGGCCAACCTGTCGGACCTGGAGCAGGAGGCTGGCGACCAGGCCGAAGAGGTGACACGCCGGCGACAGAAGTTCTTCCAGAGTTCGGCCGGTCACCTCGCCAACGACGAAGAATGACCGGCCGCCGCCGGGGTCACTTTTTCTTCTTCGTTTTGGCCGCCTTGGCGGTCAGCAGTTCGTAGTGCAGTCGACCCACCTGCCACATGTAGTGAGGGCCGAACCCGGATCGTGGCCCCCAGGTGTTGGCGACCGATTGCCGCAGATGCTCGACAGCCTTCTTGTCCCGGTTGTGGATGGCGTGGTCGAGACCGATGTAGAGGTGGGCGTAGAAGTGCCGTTTCTCCCGCTCGGTGTCACTGATCTTGGCTGCCTTGATGTCGGCCAGGATCTTCTCGGGCTTGATCGTCTCGGAGAACAGCTTGTAGACCGAGGGGAATGGTTCGCGGTCATCCTTCTTGTACTTCAGCAGTCCCTGGCGGGCCTTTTTCAGCCCGTAGGCGCGGGCCTGAGAGAAGAATCGCCAGATGCCGTTTTCGCGATCGACGTTGTCGAAGCTGTCATAGATCTCGAACTGGTGAGCGGCTTTCTTGAAGTCCCTGGCATAGAACCAGGCGATGCCACGTCGCCAGTGCGACTTGTCGAGGCTCTTGTCCAACTCGACCATCTTCTCGTAGTCAGCGACGGACTTGTCGAATTGTCCGAGGAAGAAATGGGCGTCGGCGCGACGGGAGTAGAATCCGACCCGGTCGGGTTGCTGTTTGATCTGTTCGGTGAGCTCGGCGACCTGTTTCTCCCAGGCACTGGTCATCATCTTGCGGGTCTCTTTCGAGAGCGGATGCTTGGCGGGGGCTTCTGCTTTCAGGTCCGGTTGCGGCGAGGCCAGGAGAGTGACCAGGAACAGGGCGATGGCTGCGGATTGCGGGCGTATCATGAGGGGGCTCCGGAAAGCGATCGTCGGCCGGTTGGCCGCCGGCGGTGATCATACCGGCCGATGAGATCGGTCGCTACACTCGCCGGAAGTCGACGACCCCTGGGTGGTCGTCCGAGAACCGGCTCGAGGAGCGGGGGGAAGATCATGACGGACCTGGGTGGTCGAGTGGCGGTGGTGACCGGTGGTGGACGTGGAATCGGTGCGGCCACCTGTCGTCGGCTGTCGGAGGCCGGCGCCAAGGTGGTGGTGGCCGAGATTGATGCCGAGTCGGGGCAGGGGGTGGCCGATGAGATCACCGACGGGGTGTTCATCGAGACCGACGTGGCCTGCGAGGACAGCGTTCGCGAGATGGTGTCACGGGTAGTCGAAGAACTCGGTGGGATCGACATCCTGGTCAACAACGCCGCGGTGTTCGTGATGCGGGGCATCGATGCCAGTGACGAGGAGTGGCGACGAAGCCTGGAAGTCAACGTGCTGGGAGCAGCTCGTGTGGCCCGAGCGGTGGTGCCGTTGATGCAGGCGGCCGGTCGCGGGGCCATCGTCAACCTCGGCTCGATTTCCAGTTTCCTGGCCCAGCCCGAGTTCGTCACTTACAACGCGTCGAAGGCCGCCATTGTCAGCATGACGCGGTGCCTGGCACTGGATATGGCACCCCACGGGATCCGGGTCAATGCCGTGTGTCCCGGGACGGTCTGGACGCCGGTGGTGGAGCGGATGGCGCGGGATGAAGGACTCGATCGACAGGCGGCCGAGACACATCCGGATTTTGGCGGGGCACACATGCTGTGCCGGTTGGCCGAGCCGAGAGAAATCGCCAACGCCGTCTGTTTCCTCGCCTCCGACGAAGCCTCGTTCATCACCGCCGAGTGCCTGATGGTCGACGGGGGTTACGCGGCGAAGTGATTCAGAGGTCGGCCGGAGCGGTGGCAGTGGGTGGGACGGCGTGGTGGTTGTGCAGGTGCGGCGGTTCAACGAAGCGGATCGTCCATGCCAGGGCCACGCCTGCCAGCAGGCAGGCCGAGTACTTGATGCGGTCGTGCGAGTGGAACTGGATTTCCGGCAGCAGATCACCCAGGGCGATGCACAGGAATACCCCTGCCGAAAAAGCCAGCGAGGCCGGCACCAGGCGGCCGGCTGACGAGTCGCTGAGTTGCATGTCGATCAGCAGGTAGAACATCAACGCTGCGGCTGGACAGACCGCCGCGTAGACCAGGTTGACCTTCCACTGGGACTGCCGGGACCATCCTCCGGCGGCCATCAGGGTGGTGATCGACATCGAATCGAGAGGCTTGTGGAGAGCGATGGCCAGAAAGGTGCCCACGCCGGCAAACGCGGCGGGCTGGGTGCCGCCGGCCGCTACCCCCGCCGCTACGGCGGTAGCCAGTGCCACGCCGTCGATCAGGGTGTGGATGGTCAGGCCCACGAACACCCCGGTCCAACTCAGGGAGTGTTGTGCTCCGTGGTGATGGGCGTGGCTGTCGTCGTGGTCATGATCACATGCCGGCACCTCGTCGACGTTCTCCACAGATCCGTGCTGGTGAAAGTGCAACGCCCGCACCAGGAAGAACATTCCCAGGAGACCGATCATCAGGTACAGCATTGCCGTATCCAGAGATCCTCCGTGTTCGACCGAGTGTGGCAGCATGTGAAAACAGGCCACGCCGAGCATGAAACCGGCGACCAGGCTCATCAACGCGTGCAGACGCACGTGGGTGAATCGGATCACTCCGGGCAACCAGCCGCCCAGCAACGAGACGATCGCAATCAGGACGGAATAAGCCAGCAGTGTGATCACGATAGGTTGCCGACTGGAGGCAGAGGAGGGAGCCAACGGGAGATGATCGGTCCGTTGGTCGCGTCAAGCTCGTAAGCCGTCGACTCTAGACGCCGCCGGGGGCGATTCTCAAGGCCGCGGCGGCGGATAGCATTCGCGCCGCAAGAGACGGTGGCTATACTCGGCCCACGCTTTTGCCCGATAGTGTAATGGTAGCACGAGTGACTCTGAATCACTTAGTCTAGGTTCAAATCCTAGTCGGGCAACTTGTTTCGGGGCGCTCTTGGCCCTTGGAAACACGTACGGATCCGGGTGGCGTCTATGGGCTGTTCGCCCAGCCCTCGTCCTCGCCGATTCCCAGGGCTGTGGCTGCGTTCCGCCAGAAGATCCCTTCGATCTGGTCCCGTGAGAGTTCGGCCGTTTCGGCTGCGAACTTCAGGGACATCAGTTGCTCGTAGACCGACAGGATCGGTCGGCCGTCGCAGTGGGGGAACTGCAGCCCCGCCACGTCGGCATCGAAGTGCTGCCAGGCTCGGCCAAGGGCCGGGTAGTGGCCGTGGAAGAACGCCGCACCCACACCGTCGGACCCCCAGAAAATGCGGCTGGGATCTTCGCCGGTCAACAGTGTCACGTACGGACGAACGTCGGTGACGGCTGACGTGTCGTAGTGAATGTTGGGCATGTCACGCAGTCGCTCGATCGCATGCTTGATGGGCCAGTAGGTGAAACTGCGTGCACAGTGGGCCAGGATCCAGCGAACGTTGGGGTACCGGCGGGTCGTGAACTCCTCGAGATCGTCGAGGTTGTGGGTGTCGGCACAGCCGTCGAACCGTGACAGGTGCATGGTGACCCACCAGCCGTGCTGGTTGGCCAGTTCGAGCTGTTCGTGAGGCAGGAACTCGTGGATGCGGCACTGGGCGATGTCGCCGGTCACCGAGTAGGTGCGGTAGGGCTTCAGCCCCACGAACTGCGGGTTCTGCATGTCCCGTTCGATGTCCTCGAGTTGGCACGAGGGCGTGACCAGGCGGTTGTGTCGAATTCCGGGGATACCCGCGATTTCCTGCCGGACCGATTCGACATGCTTGGCCACGTCGATGCCGCCGTAAGGAGTTCCCAGGATCAGGTACTGCATGTTCCGACCGGGATAGAGGACCTCGGCCCACGAGTTGAGCGTCTCGAGGGTGTCCTCGGGGCGACCGCTACCGGTGTCGGGGTCCGAGTGATTCGAATGCCAGTAGCAGTGGATGTGAGCATCCAGGACCCGGTCCGGGACAAAGTCGGCAAGTTCCTCGTCCCAGATCACGCGGTCACAGTCACGGTAGTCGATCTTGAGTTCTGTCATTCCGGCAGTCACTCCCTGGTTTCTGTGAACGGGACCAGTCTAGTTCGACCCGGCCGTGAATTGCCATTTCGTGGCGAGGTTTTCGTTTGCCCCGCTGTTGCCAGGGCGGTTCAATATCCGGTCTTTCGTCCTACAGAGTTTTTGTCGCACTGGAGCACAGCATGCCGATCGCCAACTGGAAGACCCAGTCCCACAACCTCGTTCAGAGCCTGCTGTTCGCCAATCCTCATCGGGTGATTCGCATGCTGGTCCGAAACGAGAAGGGGGAGCGTCAGGAACGCAGCGAAATCCCCGCCCCGGTCCTGCGGATCTACGAGACAGATGCGCCGCCGGAGCGGATGTGCCTGCAGACAATTCAGTGCGTGCAGCACATGTTGATTCCTCCCGGACACCGGCACGTGCAGGAACTGCATATTCACCCTGATGCCGAGGAACTGGTGGTGGTGATGAGCGGCAGCGGGACCGCGTTTCTTGACGGTGAGAGTTCTCCGGTTACCGCGGGCGATGTGATCCACATCCCGCCTGACACCGAGCACGAAATCCGCAACACCAGCGACGAACTGCTGGGCGTGCTGTTCCTGGCCGCACCGGTTGGCGAGGGGCTGACCCGGTTGGCCGAAGCCCAGGCGAGGGAATCGGCCGGGTGATCGGACTGTGTGATCAGTGCCGTGACTGATTATCCTGATAGTCCATGCAATTGTTTGTTCTCCAGAGGTGGGTGGCCTTACTGGCCGTGGCGGTTGTCGCGGTGACCGGTTCGGTTGGGGCCGAGGATCGCGGGCCGCACTGGGCTTTTCAGCCGGTCGGCCGTCACGTGGTGCCCGACGTTCCGGGCCCGACTGCGATCGACCGTTTCGTGAGGGATCGCCTGTCAGCCCGTCGGCTGGCTCCATCGGAAGCGGCACCCGAAACAGTCCAGGTTCGTCGAGTGACCCTGGATCTCACCGGTTTGCTCCCGACGGCCGAGTCGGTTGCCGAATACGTCTCAGATCGTCGTCCGGATCGCTGGGAACACCTGGTTGACCGGTTGCTCGCGTCACCGCAGTTCGGGGAACGCTGGGGCCGCCACTGGCTGGACCTGGCCCGTTATGCCGACAGCAGTGGCTACGAAGCCGACACCCCGCGACAGATCTGGCCCTACCGTGACTGGGTGATCGACGCCTGGAATGCCGACATGCCGTTCGAGCAGTTTGTCACCGAACAACTGGCCGGGGACCTGTTGCCTGGAGCGGGGGTGTCGCAGAAGATCGCCACCGGCTTCCAGTGCAACGTGATCTACGATCCCGGGGTCCGTTACGAGGCGATCGTCGACCAGGTGCAGACGGTTGGTTCGGTCTTTCTGGGGCTCACACTGGGCTGTGCGCAGTGTCATACCCACAAGACCGACCCGGTCTCGCACGAGGAGTTTTACCGGCTCTACGCGTTCTTCAACGAGACGGTGATGGAGCGGTTTCCGCTGCCGGGTTTCGATCCCGGATACCGTGACGGACTGGTGGTTGCGAAGGACAAGAAGGCCGACCGGCCCAGCGGTCCCGCCACGCTGGTCCTCAAGTCCGCTCCCCAGCCGACCCACATCTTCGAGCAGGGCGATCCTTCCCAGCCGGGGCCGAAAGTGGCAACGGGTTTTCCTGCGTTTCTACCAGCCGGGGATGTTCTGAGGCCCGCGGCGGCGCCCAGTCGTATCGACCTCGCCGGGTGGATTCTCTCGGATGACAATCCCCTCACCGATCGCGTCACGGTCAACCGTGTTTGGCAGCGGTTGTTTGGTCGGGGCCTGGTGGAGACGGAAAATGATTTTGGAATGCAGACGCCGTGCCCATTGCATCTGGAACTGCTGGATTACCTGGCCCTGAAATTCCGGCGGCACAACAGGCGATTCAAGCCACTGATCCGTTTGATTGTTCGCTCGGCGACCTATCGCCAATCCAGTCGCGTGCGAGCTGACTTGTCGGCGGTTGACGCGGAGAACCGTCTGCTGGGCCGGCAACGGAGGTTGCGGCTTGAGGCCGAGGTGATTCGTGATATCACCCTGCAGGCCGGTGGAATCCTGTCCACAAAGATGAAGGGGCCGAGCGTGTTCCCCGATCAAACGGCCGGCGTGCTGGATGCACGTGCGACGGCCGCGAAATGGACACCGAGTTCGGGTGAGGATCGCTGGCGACGCGGCATGTACACCTGGCACTGGCGGCTGACGCCTCATCCGCTGAAACCGCTGTTCGATGCTCCCGAGGGTGTGACCTCCTGCACCCGACGCGATCGATCCAACGTCCCCGTGCAGGCGCTGGCACTGCTCAATGACAGTTCCTTTTATACGGCCGCACGAGGCCTGGGCGGCTGGAGCTGGAAACGGGGGGAGTCGAACCCCAAATGCGTCGACGCCCTGTTTTTCCGGTGTCTCGGGCGTACTCCTTCACAGGTTGAACGCACGGTGCTGTTGGACCTTTTGGCTGATCAACGGAGGACATTGATCAGCGACGTTCGTGCCTGTCGTGCCATCCTGGGGATCGATGCCGCAGCCGATGGGGACCGCCTGGCGGACCGGGCTGCGTGGGTGCTGGTCGCAAGAGCGGTGCTCAATCTCGACGAGTTCTTTACCCGGGAATGACGATGGCCATCGACAACATCTTGCCTGCCGCGGGCTCGACGGTTGTGTCCCGTCGTGCGTTTTTCGGCGCTGGTGGTGTGTCACTGGCCTCCCTGGCGATGTCCGATTTGGCCACAGCCGCCAACCGGCCGACGTTGCCACGGTCGCATTTTGCCCCCCGGGCCCGTTCGGTGATCTTTCTGTTCCAGGTCGGGGGGCCCAGCCAGTTGGACCTGTTTGACCCGAAGCCGGAATTGAACCGGCGGGACGGCCAGGAGTTGCCCGAAAGCCTGCTGAAGCAGGTCACGTTTGCCCAGATCCAGGAGAAGCGGCCACGATTGATGGGCTCGCCCTACCGGTTCCGCCGTCACGGCGAAAGTGGAGCGTGGGTTTCGGAACTGGTGCCGCACATGGCCGGAATTGTCGACCAGATCACGATTGCTCGTACGGTACGGACCGATGACACGAACCACATGTTTGCCGAACTGTTGATGAACACCGGCTGGCGGCGATTCGGCAGGCCGAGCCTGGGCAGTTGGGTGGCCTATGGCCTGGGCAGTGAATCGCACGAGATGCCGGCGTTTTTGGTGCTGGGGTCCAAGCCGCGAAGCAAGAGCGCCAACTACGGCAGCGGGTTCTTGCCGTCACAATTCCAGGGAACGGTGTTGCGCGACGCCGGGGAACCGATCGTGAACCTGGCCAACCCGCCCGGTGTCACACCCGGACGGCAGCGACTCACGATCGACGCGATCAACCGTTTGAACCTCCGGCGGCTGGAAGCCACTGGCGACGACGAGATTCGTGCCCGGATTGCCAGCTACGAGATGGCGTTCCGGATGCAGGCCCGGGCTCCGGAACTGCTCTCCCTGGGCGGTGAGACACGTGAGACACTGGGCCTGTACGGGATCGATGATCCCGCGAAACCGTCGTTTGCGAGAAATTGCCTGCTGGCCCGGAGACTTGTTGAGAAGGGAGTCCGGTTCGTCCAGGTGTTCCACGGTGACTGGGATCACCACACCGACATCGGCAACCGTTTGCCTCACGAGTGCCGTGTCACCGACCAGGGCTCGGCCGCGCTGGTGACGGACCTGGCCCGCCGAGGGTTGCTGGATGACACGCTGGTCATCTGGGGTGGGGAACTGGGGCGGACCCCCGTGGCACAGAAGCCGATGGCGGCGGGAGGCCGCGTGGGCCGTGATCACCAGATCGAAGCCTTCACGATGTGGATGGCCGGCGGCGGGGTGCGGCCCGGCCAGGTCATCGGCGACACCAACGACCTGGGGTGTTTGCCGACCGAGGACGGCTGGCATGTCTATGACCTGCAGGCGACGATCCTGCACGCGCTGGGCCTGGACCACGAACGGTTGACCTACCGTTACGAGGGGCGTGAGTTCCGCCTGACCGACATTCACGGCGAGGTGAAACCGGAGCTGTTCTCGCGGGCGTGAATCACACCTGCCAGCCGGCCCGGAAGGCCGGCTTGATCAGGCCGCTGGCCCGGGGGTTGCCCGTCGCTGTCAGGGTCTTGTGGTCCCAGCCGAAGCCGTCGCCTCCCGCCCGGTAGGCCACGTTGCCCAGCAGGACCGTTTCGGTCAGCGGTCCCGAGTAGTCGAAGTGGCAGGTGGCCGGACCGCCTCCGCGGATTGCTGCGGTCCATTCGCGGTAGAAACCCGGCGAGTCGGCGACCTTCTTCACCTCGATCTTGGCTCCCTGGAATTTCGCTTCGGGCAGCAGTTTCCGTTTCGAGAACCCGCACAGCAGCATGCCCTCGCTGCCGATGAACAACGTGTTGTTGCCCCCGGCGGAAAGCCCGTGCTTTCTCAGGATGTCGGGCCCTTTCTGGGCGTGGTACCAGTGCAGCATCACCTCGGATCGGTCACCTTTGGAGGGGAACTTCATGTGAGTCGCCATCGATCGGGGAGTCGTCAGCGAGTGGACCGGCGGTCCCGAGGCCGAGACATGTGTCGGGTAGTCGAGATCCAGGGCCCAGAAGGGAATGTCCAGGATGTGGCAGCCCCAGTTGCCGGTCTCTCCCGTGCCGTAGTCCCACCAGAACCGCCAGCCGTAGGGACAGTAGGTCGAGTGGTAGGGGCGTGGGGCGACCGGGCCCTGCCAGAGATCCCAGTCCAGGTGGGCGGGGACGTCGGGACGATTGGTGGGCACCTTGGACATTCCACGGTTTCCGCCGATCCAGCTGTGGACTTCAGTGACCGTGCCGATCGCGCCGGCCTGGATCAACTCGACCACACGGTGGACGTTGGGGATCGTGTGACGCTGGACACCCAGTTGCGTGGCGACCTTCTGCTTGCGGGCCAGGTCGGTCATCTGCCGGACTTCCCAGATCGAATGCGCCATCGGCTTTTCACAGTAGAGGTGTTTGCCGAGTTGCAGGGCGGCCATCGACGGATGGAAGTGGGTGTGGTCGGGGGTGCTGATGACGACCGCGTCGACCTGCTTGGCCACCGCGTCGTACATTTTCCGGAAGTCTTTGAACTTCCGGGCTTTGGGGTATCGCTGGTAGGCCTTCCCGGCTCGCGCGTCGTCCACGTCACACAGTGCGACGACATTTTCTCCCAGCCGGACCATCGATCCGAGGTTGGCCGCTCCACGTCCACCGATCCCGATGAAGGCCAAGTCGATCTTCTCGTTGGCCGCCGCGTGGGCCCGCCGGATGCCCGTGCCCAGGAACAGGCCGGTGCCGACCGCTGCGGCACTTTTCATCATGTCACGACGATTGATCGAATGGCTCATGGAGAGGGTTCCGTTGTCGGGAGGGCGTTGTGCGAACGGCGTGGTCGGTCGGCGATGTCCGGTGGGGTCAAAGATCCCTGACCCGGCGTCCTTCGCACAGGACCTGGCGCACTCGCTGGAATTCGTCGAAGTAGGTCTGTTCGGTGTCGATTCCCAGGTGGTGGTAAATCGTCGCGTGCAGGTCAGCCGGGGTGACCGGTTTGTCAGCGATGTGCCCGCCGTTGCGGGTGGTGGATCCGTAGACCTGTCCGCCGCGGACTCCGCCTCCGGCGAGGATTGCCGTGAACGCGTGAGGCCAGTGGTCGCGACCGGTCGACTTGGTGTTGTTGCTCTGGGTCACCTCGCCCATTTTCGGCGTGCGGCCGAATTCCCCGACAGCGACGACGAGCGTCGTCTCGAGCAGACCTCGCTGTTCGAGATCGTCCAGGAAGGCCGGGAAGCTCTGGTCGAACATCGGGCACAACAGGTTCTTGAGCTTGGGGAAGTTCTGTTGGTGCGTGTCCCAGCAGGTGTTGACCCCGTCGATCTTGGTCGGGTCGATCCAGTTGACGGTGACCAGCGGGACCCCGGCTTCAAGAAGTCGCCGGGTCAGCAGCAGGCTCTGGCCGATCCGCGTGCGACCGTAGGTGTCACGGACGGCCGCGGTTTCGCGATCGAGGTTGAAAGCCCGGCCGGCTTGTTGTTGCAGGAAGTCAAATCCCCTCAACGTGTCACGGTGGCGGCTGGCGACGTCGATGTTGCGGTCGTTGCGGATCGGGCCCGATCGTTCGAACTGCGACAGCAGGTTCCGGCGTCGATCGAGCCGATCGATCGAGACGTCATCGGCCAGCTCGAAGCCCTTCACCCGGAAGTTGTCCTTGTTGGGGTCGCCGTCGACCAGCACGGCGTCGTGGCTGCGGCCCATGCGACCGGCGGTCTGGCCGGCGATCAGCCGGGACTGGCCTGGGAACTGCAGGTACCAGGGCAGCACGATCGAGGGCGGAAGTCCGTTGTTGGGCTGACCGAATCTCATCGCCAGCGAGCTCATCGACGGCCAGTCCTCCGGTCGGGACTGGTCGGTGATCGGGGGGAACGGGTAGGGGCGTCCGGTGTAGAGTTCGCTCATCGCCGGGCCGTGCACGTTCATCCTGTGCGTCATGGACCTGAGCAGGCAGAGCTTGTCGAGCCGCTGGGAGAGTCGTGGCAGGTGTTCGCAGACGCGAACGCCGGGCTGGTTGGTGGAGATGCCGTGGAACTCGCCGCGGACTTCGACCGGGGCGCCGGGTTTCATGTCCCAGAGATCGATGTGGCTGGGGCCACCGAAGAGAAACACGAAGACGCAGGACCGAGCACGGGGGGCGCGGGCGGCGGCGGCCTCTCGCAGACGCAGCAGGTCGCCGGTGCCCAGGCCCAGCATCGAGAGCCCGCCGATTTCCAGCAGGTGCCGTCGCGTGGTGGGTTGCTGAGACACTGGACCATTCATGAGAGTCATTAGACCGCAAAGCCACGGCCGAGTGCAGTCCCAAGTTGTTCTTCAATGCCAGATGGCCGGGTCAGGCCAGTGGCTGGGCCCCTCGCATGTCGGCGTACCCGCCACCTTTTGACCCGCTGGGGTATTCGCCGAAGTACCTGCTGTCGTCGGCCGGCTGTGCGGCGGGCTGGAACCGCACGTCGCAGGAGAGCCTGACACGGGATCGGGGCGAGACGTTGTCGAGTGAACCATGCAGGGTGAACATGTTGACCAGCAGCAGGTCACCGGAACGGAAATTGGCGGTCAGGAACCTGGTGTCGCGGTCGACGACCAGTTGGACCGGGTTGACGTCCGACGCGCCACCGTAGGCGGCGGCCTGGACCACGTCATTGGAGCGGTCGGCCGTGTAGTCCACGGCCAGGAACTGGTCGATCAGGTCGGAGAACCGGTTGGAGTGTTCGACGATCGCCAGTGGCCCGTCCTCGACCGGGATGTCGCCGATCGGGATCCAGGCGTTGATCATCGGCTGCGCGCTGCCGGCGAAGAACGGGTAGTCGTAATGCAGGGCGGTGGCCCGGCCAACCGGCGTGGGGCGGAGGTAGATCAGGTCGAAGGCCCGGGCGGGTTCGGACAGGACCGTGTCGAGGACCGACTGCATTTCCAGCCCGTGGGTCAGGCGTCTCAGGATCGGACCTTCGCTGACCCTCTGCCAGAACAGACCCTCGTCTTCTGCCGGATCGAGCCTGCGGCTTTTTCCGGTGGCCACGCCCTCGGCGGGTGGATCGGCGATTTCGCCCACGCCGGCGAGTTGCCGGAAAACTTCTTCCCGGGCGGCCAGCACCAGGGCGGGATCCAGGCAGTCTCGCAAAAAGAGGTATCCGTCCTCGGCGAGACCGTCGGCAAGTTGGGCCGAATCCGATCGGTCACCCTCGAAGGGTACCAGGGTGCCGATGCGGTCCTCGGGGATCGTCAGTCCCTGGATGGTCACGGGGTGTGGCAAGTGGTCGGGCATCAGGAGGGCTCGTCGAGCGAGATGACGTTGGCGACTCCGCCATCGACGGGAATCGTGTGTCCGGTGATGTAGGCTGAGGCGTCGGAGGCCAGGAAGGCGACGGCCCCGGCCACGTCGTCGGCTTCCCCCCAGCGGCCCAGTGGCACGCGGGCCATGACCCGGGCCGAGCGTTCGGAATTGTTCTGGAGAGCCTCGGTCATCGGGGTGCGGATCCAGCCGGGGGCCAGGGCGTTGACCCGGACTCCTGAGGAACCCCACTCGGCGGCCAGTTCGCGCGTCAGCGAAACCAGCCCGCCCTTGGTCATGCAGTAGACCGACCCGGCGCGACCCAGTCCGGCGATCCCGCCTCCCAGGGCCGAGATGTTGACGATGCTGCCGCCACCCAGCCGGGTCATTTCACGGCCGACCCTCGCAGCGACCTGGAACGCCCCGCGGAAATTGACGGCCAGGATCGCCTCGACATCCTCCGGGTCGTAGTCCAGGGGGTCGACGCGGCGATGGATGCCGGCATTGTTGACCAGGATGTCGAGCCGACCGAGTTCTTCGATCAGTCCGCTGACCAGGCGGTCAACGTCGTCCGGATCGGTCACATCGCACCCACGGCCCAGCACCTGGGCCCCGGTTTCGGTGGACAGGCGATCGGCGGTCGCCGAGGCGGCTTCGGCGTCAATGTCACTGAGAACGATCACCGCACCCAGTCGGGCCAGGGTCCGGGACGACGCCTCGCCCAGTCCGCGTGCACCGCCGGTCACCAGGGCCACTCGGCCGGTCAGGTCGAACAGGCTCACGCCGACTCCTCCCGGTCCGCATCCACCGGTGGCTGGAACATCTCCAGCGTGTAACCGTCGGGGTCGTGCATGTAGATGACTCTCCCCCCCTTGTTGGGGCCGGCGGTGATCTCGACCGGATCCGACTTGAAACTGACCCCCGCCGCGGACAGGTCGTCAACGGCGGACAGCAGGTCGTCGACCAACAGGCACAGGTGCGAGTTGCCCGCCCGATTGGTCCCGGTGGCTGCGGGCTCGCCGGCGTGGTTCATGTACTGGACCACCTCCATGGTCTGGCGACAGTCGGGGCTGATGCGGAACGAGGCCACGTTCAACTCGACACCGTCGTAACCGGTCTGCTGCCCGACGTACCCGGCCGTGACGCTGGGCCTTCGCCCGATCAGTTCCATGCCGAGCAGGTCACGGTAGAAATGGATCGAGCGTTCGATGTCGGAAACCGTCAGGCCGAGGTGGTGGAGGTCCTGGAAGCTCCAGGTGGATTCGGCGGTACTCACGGGGGCTTCTCCTGAAAGAAGGTTCCCCGTTCTGTAACACGGTGATCGGCGGTCCACAAGCAACCGGTTGGGTGGAGATCCGGCGCGGAGCGTACCGGGGTAAAGGTCGCGGGCCGGCTGCGGAACCGGTGAGCCGTCGGCTCGCGGGTCGCTGCCAGGGATGAAGAAATGAGGGCGACAGGATTCGAACCTGTGACCTACGGATTAAAAGTCCGTTGCTCTGCCAACTGAGCTACGCCCCCTCGGCCTCGAGACGCCAATCGTAGCGAGTGCGCGTGCGACGGGTCGAGTGCAATGCGAGGGGCCCGCCGTGGCTCAGGCACTGCCGAAGTGGCTCTACCAGTGGATCTCGATCCTCGCCATCAGCCCTTCGAAGGTCAGCGAGTCGTTGATCTTGTAGAGGTTGTCGGCCTGGACGCCCTGGATGAAACGGGCCGTCGACAGCGTGTTGTGGTAGGTGCCCACGTAGTAACCACCGGAGAATCGCCAGTTGCCGTTGGGGCTGTCCCAGCCGAGTCCGATCTCGAGTTCGGTGACCGGCACGAAGCGGCTGTCATCCAGCGAGGCGGTTGCGTCGAGTGATCCGGGGCGTGTCTGGGTGTATTCACCGGTGACGTGCCCCAGCAACAGGGATGCGGCTCCACGGACGAACAGGTGGAAGCGGCCGTCGAAAGGACGCTCGAGTTCGAGTCCCAGGCGAGGTCCGACTCCGTCGAAGCCAACCTCGGTGTTGACGTCGGCGCTGTTGAGCACCGAGTAACCGGCATGGAAGTCCTGGTCGATTCGCGTGTACCGGGCTCCAACGGTCAGGTCGAGATAGTAGAGGTCGCCGTCGTAGACCGTACTGCGGTAATGAGCGTCGATCACGTCGAAGTCGATGTCGAGCGAGGATTCGGCCGACAGGTACTCGGTCGCAACCGATGTCGTGTTCGGGTGCATCGTTGTGGGGGAGAAATAGCCGGTCCCTCCGGGAAGGGATCCGCTGCCGTTGGTCTGGCTCTGGTAAAACCAGTAGTTGGCCGAGATGCTCGATTCCTTGGTGAGGTTGGAGGTGAACCCGACCCGGAAACCCGGTTGGTAGTCGGGATCGGCGAACAGCGTGGGGCCACGAGGTACCGCGTTCCCGGCAGCTCCCTCGACCGGAGTGGCGTAGGGGACGTCCACGGTACGAGCCTGGAGATACAGGAACTCGCCGGTGATCCCACTGCGATGGTTCTGCCTGGTACCGCGGTTGGACGGCGCACAGTCTTCCTCGGCCAGCAGGCGATCGGTTTCCAGTTGGAATTCGGAATCGGCCTCGTGGTCCACTGGCAGGACCGACGAGGACTCCCGTTCGTAGTCGATGTAGGGAGAGATCTCTTCCTCACCGGGTGGTTCGGAACTCTCGGCGGCTTCGGCTTTTGGCTCGGGTGCGGCCACGGAGGCCGGGTCGATAGCTGTCGGCTTGGGCGGAGGAGGCTCCACTTGGGGCTGGACGGTCAGATCCACGCTCCGTGGAGGGATGAGCAGGTCTTCT
Source organism: Planctomycetaceae bacterium (assembly GCA_002724315.1). GTDB lineage: Bacteria > Planctomycetota > Planctomycetia > Planctomycetales > Planctomycetaceae > UBA8437. Next base: position 32,807 of record PBOJ01000137.1, read on the forward strand.
GGCGCAGTCGATGGCCCGGTTGTCTCTTTTGTCTGGTTTTCCTGGGCGACGGCCGGACGGATTGAGAACCCATTGGTGAATCCGATCGTCAGCAAGACCATGCCGGCAACTACAAGGCAACGCATACTCTGACCTCTTGTCCCGTGGTTCTAACGATCTAACGAACAGAACGGTCGACCGGATTGTGCAAATTGTGAGGACCGCCGACATCAATCTGTATCGGTCATCACGGTCCTGACGTTGCGGATTTTGTCCGTTTTGAAGGGATTGGGTGGAGGATCAGGCACAACAATTTGCTCTCGTCCCTTCATGGTGACCAAAACACTTGGCCCAAGACGAACAATCCCCCATTTCCACAAAGACATTACAGACTGTTTAGCTTGTGTATACTTTGCAGACTTGGCAGTATTACAAGGTCGATGTTTGTCGGCAGTGGAGAATCCTGCTGATTCTCCAGCTTTGATTGTACGGGTCATCACGGTGGACGGCTCAACGGAATTGGTCCAGGGCGGGACTGTGGACGGACGTCCGTTCGGACGTTTTTCTGGCTTATAGACCGCCGAGCACTCCCTTGATGACCTGCCGCTTCGACTTCACCAGAACCGCGCGACCGGTGCGCCCATCTGTCTGTTCTGTGTCGGAGTGCGTTGTGTCGGAGGTTTCCTTTCTGCGTCTTTGAGACTCTCTCTCACTGATCAAACGTCATTCGTTTCTTTCAGGATGTGATTCGATGTTTTTCACGCCTTGGCTTCGCACGTTGGGTAACCGTCTTCGTTTCCGGACCGTTCGCAAGGACCGGAAGAAGTCATTGCAGAAGCGATCCGGACAGCCGACTGCCGCTGCGGTAGAACTGTTGGAGGACCGGACGCTGCTGACGATGACCGTCGATGCATTCACCGCGACGACGGCCACGATCACCGGTGACACAAGCGACGACGCCCTGGTGCTTTCGGTAAGCGGTGGGAACCTGGCCCACAACTTTACCGGGGCCAACAGCACTGGCACCTACGACAGCGCCACCGATTTTGATCCTTCGGCAGGAATTCAGACGATTGCTGTTCCGGCATCATTCGATCCGACGACGGTTATTACCGTCCAACTCGGTGACGGAGCCGACACGCTAACAATCGACGATTCGAGCGGGGCTCTACAGGGCAGGCTCAACATCAACTTCGATGGCGAGGGGGGGGCCGGCGACACCCTGATCGGTCCGGATACGGGGGGCCTGAATTTCTCGTTGACGGCGAGCAATTCCGGAAACGTTGGCGGGGTCGGCGTCACTGATTTCAGCAACGTGGAGAATCTGACCGGTGGCAGCCAGGCGGACACATTCAGCATTTCGTCCCTGGTGGGACTGGCCGGAACGATTGACGGTGGTGGCGGCAGTGACACGATCGTCCAGGCCGACGACACCAACACCTGGACGATCTCGTCGGCCAACGCAGGCGACGTCACGGACATCGGCGACTTCACCAGCGTCGAGAACCTGACCGGTGGCACCGGTGCGGACACGTTCAACATTGGCAGCGGCGGATCGCTTTCCGGGGATATCGACGGTGGTGGTGGCAGTGACACGATCACCCAGGCCGACGGGACAAACACCTGGGACATCACGGGAGCCGGGAGCGGGACCGGCCCGGACGTCAATGCTTTCAGTGCGGTCGAGAACCTGACCGGCGGCAGTGAAGCCGACACGTTCAACATCGCCAGTGGCGGATCGCTCACCGGGGATATTGATGGCGGTGGCGGCACCGACACGCTGACCCAGGCCGACGGTACCAATACGTGGACGATTTCCTCGACCAATGGCGGGTCAGTTGACGACCTCAACGCTTTCAGTGACATCGAAAACCTGACTGGCGGCAGCGGGCCCGACACGTTCAACATCGCGAGCCTGGTTGGCCTGGCCGGGACGATCGACGGGGGCGGTGACAGCGACACGATCACCCAGGCCGACGACTCCAACACCTGGACGATCTCGTCGGCCAACGCAGGCGACGTGACCGATATCGGTGACTTCACCAGCGTCGAGAATCTGACCGGTGGCACCGGTGCGGACACGTTCAACATCGGCAGCACCGGGTCGCTTTCCGGCGACATCGACGGTGGTGGGGGCAGCGACACTGTCAGCCAGGCCGACGGAACCAACACCTGGAACATCACGGGGTCCGGAAGTGGGACTGGGTCGGACTTCAATGCCTTCAGTGCGGTCGAGAACCTGACCGGCGGCAGCGGTCCCGACACGTTCAACATCGCGTCCCTGGCCGGACTGGCCGGGACGATCGACGGTGGTGGTGACAGCGACACGATCACCCAGGCCGATGACTCCAACACCTGGACGATCTCGTCGGCCAACGCCGGAGACGTGACCGACATCGGTGACTTCACCAGCATCGAGAACTTGACTGGCGGGACGGGGTCCGACACGTTCGACATCGGCAGCACCGGATCGCTTTCCGGCGCCGTCGACGGTGGAGGCGGCAGCGACACTGTCAGCCAGGCCGACGGGACCAACACCTGGGACATCACCGGTACCGGCAGCGGCACGGTTCCCGACATCAACTCGTTCAGCAGCGTGGAGAACCTGTCTGGTGGAACCGGTGACGACACCTTCAACGTCTCTGCCGGGGCCGGCGTGGACAGCATCGACGGCAACGGTGGCAGCGACAGCGTGTCGGTCAACGCCGGTGGCAACACTGTCGATCATGCCGTCACCGGGCCGGATGACGGAACGATCACCGTCTCCGGTTCGCCCGCTCTCGACTATTCCTCGGTCGAAACCCGAACCATCACCAATGCGCAGGCAGCCGGCGTCACGGTTTCGGTTGCCGGTGGAGACGGGACTGCCGACGGCAGCGATTCGTACGAAGTCCGTCGCAGTGGCTCGGATCTCCAGGTCCTGATCGACGGCACCGTCGCCACGTCGGTGCCGTTTGCCGACGTGGCCGGAATCACCGTTGCCGGCACAGCCGATGACGACACGCTGACCGTCGACTTCGGCGGGCAGGCGATCACCAGCGTGATTCCCTCGGGCGAACTGGACTTCAACGGCGGCGCCGGAAACGATGCGCTGGTCCTCAGCGGAACGCCCACGGCCAACCCTGCAGCCATCACTCACACCTTCGACAATGCCTCCGACGGCAACATCGACATCGACGGCAGTGTCATCAACTACACCGGGCTGGCACCGATCACCGATACGCTGGTCACCGGCACCCGCACGATGGTCTTCAATGCCAGTTCCGAGACGATCACGATCAGCGACGACGGTGAAGCCGGCGACGACGAGTCTCGCATCGATTCGTCCGCCGGCGAACAACTCGACTTCCAGCACCCCACCAACGCGCTGGTCATTCGCGGCGACGGTGGTGACGACACGATCGACTTCGACGGCGTCGACAGCCAGTTCCCCGGCACCATCGCGCTGACTGTTGATGGAGAAGGCGGTACTGACAGCGTCAATTTCAATACAGCTCTTTCCCTTGCCGGGCTGACTGTTACCGGTGAGTCGATTGCTGTTGATGCTGCGATTACCACGAACGGAGCAACTCTTACCGCTGTCAGTGCAATTAGTGTGCTGAGCAGTGGGTCCCTTGATGCGGGTGTGGGGAACACAGCAACTCTCACAGCGACATCCGGTTCGATCACCGGCACCGGCGATGGGTCTCCGGACATCACGGCCGGGACGGTCAATCTGACGGTTGGTGGAGCGGGTGGAGAGGTCGGCAGCGGGTCAGCCGATCCATTGGAGATCGACGCGACGACAGTGAATGCGACGTCCGGCGGAGCGGTGGGCGATGACATTTCGATCGAAGACACGGCCTCGGGCGTTCTGGTGGGTCTGATCGACGCCGGCTCGGCCGACGTGGTGCTGTCGTCGGTGTTGAACATCGGCGATGACGACGATGCGGCAGCCGACGTGGTGGCCGGTGGCTTCACGGCCACCGCGGTCAGTGGAATCGACCTGGAGACGACGGTGGGGTCGGCGGATCTTACCAGCACATCGTCCGGCGACATTTCGATCGGTGAGACCGACGGGCTGGACCTGGCGGGCATTTCCACTGGTGGCGATTTCAATTTGACCGCCTCGGGTGCGGTTACCGGCAGTGGCGTCGTGACCGTCGGACAGGACACCTCATTGACAGCCGGTTCGGCCAACAACATCACGTTGAACAATGCGAGCAATGACTTTGGCGGTCCGGTGACGGTCGTCAGTGGCAACGACGTCACATTGCAGGACGTCAACGCCCTGGATCTCGGCAATGCCACGGTCAGCGGCGACCTCGACATCACCGTTCCGGGCGGTGCATTGACTGACAGCGGGACCATTCTCGTCACGGGGCTGACCGACCTGAATGCCACGGGCCAGGATGTCACGCTCGATTCGTCGGCCAACGATTTCAACACGATCGAGGTGAATGCCGCGGCCGTGCAAATCGTCGATGTCGATGACATCGATCTCGGGAATTCGGTGATCACCTCGACGCTGACCCTGGATGCCGGTGGCACCGTCACCGACGCCGCGGGCAGCAGTTTCGCCGTGGCGGGCAACTCCACGATCACTGTTACCGGCGGAGGAGACATCACGCTGGACGACGCGCCCGACTTCGACTCGGCAGACACGATCGGGAACGAGAGTTCCTTCACGGGTGCCAACCTGACGGTCACTTCCGAGATCAATGGGCTGAGGCTTCAGACGGTCAGTGCCACTGGCAGTGTCGTGATCGCCAGTGACGGAACGATCGAACTCAATGCACTCGGCAGCCTCAACACCGGCACCAGTTTGTCCATGACGGCCAGCGGCGCGAGCGGTCAAATTCAATGGGACGGGCCCGGCACGGTTGGCAACGGTGCTGTCCTGGTTGCGGGAGACGACATCGATTTCAGTGGGACGCTGACCGTGACCAGCGGCGATGCGACTGTGCTGTCTGGAAACGACATCGATTTCGACGAGGCAGGAAACCCGGCAGGGTCGCTGGGTGGCCTGCTGTCTGTTGTCAGTGGCAACGCCACCCTGACGGCCAGCGACGAGATTTTTGGTGAGGACCAGAAGGCCACCGTTGACATCGAGGCCGAAGTCGTCACGTTGACCGCTGCCAACGGAATAGGACTCACTACACCGAGTTTCGATTCCCGGCTCCAGCTCGATGCCCGCACTCGGCTGGATGCCACGACCACAGACAGTGATGCACAGATCGAGCATGTCGGTGGCAACCTTGTTGTCGGCCTGATTGACCTGGGGGCCGGCA
>PBOJ01000138.1 GCA_002724315.1 Planctomycetaceae bacterium
CACCAAGCCAGCGCGGGCCACCTCGGTGCTACTGCTCTACATGGATGGCGGACCCAGCCACATCGACATGTTCGACCTGAAACCCGCGGCACCCGCCGAAATCCGCGGTCCGGCCCAACCCATTGCCACTTCTGTACCGGGGATCACGGTAGGCGAGTATTTGCCAAGGCTCGCCCAGCAAATGCACCACGTGGCACAAATCCGCTCGGTTCACCACGAAGACATGCCGCATGACCAGGCCGTCTACCACGCCTTGACCGGCTACCGGCACAACATCAGGGCAGGGGGCCTTAAGGTAGAAAACACCGATCTGCCGCACATGGCGAGTGCGTTCGACCGGGTTGCGCCCCAACAACCGGCGATGCCTCACGCCATCCAGATTCCCGAACCGATGCGGATCGATGCGCGGATCTTACCCGGCCAGAACGCCGGCATCCTGGGTGCTCGCTGGAACCCGCTCCCGGTCCAGGTAAGTACCGCCGGCCGGGTACAGCCGCCCGATTTAGCGCGAATCCAGGAGGTGTCTCCTGCCCGTCTGACCGCGCGTAGTACGTTACTCGGGCAGCTCCAGAACCAGGCCTTGCTGGACCATGTTGCCGACAGCAATGAATGGGCTGCCGACCAGGACCAGGTCCTGCGCATTCTGCAAAAACCGTCCATTGACGAGGCTTTTGACCTGACCCGAGAGACACCGGCCCTGCGGGCTGCCTATGGCCACGATCGGCACGGCCAATCCACCCTCCTGGCTCGGCGTTTGATCGAAGCGGGTGCGGGTTTCGTGACCGTCTACTGGGGCAAAGAAATCCAGGACTGGGGCGGCGACTGGAAACCAATGCTGGCCAACAATCCCTGGGACACCCACCGTAATCATTTCCCCTTGATCAAGGATAGCCTGATCCCCCGTGCCGACCGGACCCTTGCCACCCTGCTGGCCGACCTGGCTGATCGCGGCCTCCTAGAGACAACCCTGGTCGTCTGGATGGGTGAATTCGGCCGCAGTCCGCGGATCAGTAAATTGTTTGCGACTCCCGGTCGCGAACATTGGCCTTATGCCTATACCGTCTTGATGGCCGGCGCCGGCATCCGGGGCGGCAGCATTTACGGTGCGACCGATCGCTACGCTGAATACGTCACGGAGAACCCGGTATCACCGGCCGACATTACAGCCACGATCTTTCAGGCACTCGGTCTCGATCACGCCCAGACGGTCCCCGTCGGACGGAAACTACACCGACTCTCGCGAGGCCGCCCCTTGACCGAACTGTTCTCCTGATCGGCGTAACCAGGCCTCGCTTGACCGCACGGCTTACCTGTTGATATGTGCTGGTCTATGTCACGCCGGTCCATTGGGGCACGGACCGTGTGATGTCTTCTCTCACGCACTACCTACTCGCGTTCCACAACGCGGGCCCAGTGGATACTCATGCGATCGGGTGAACCCGCGTACCAGGCCAGCAACCAACCGTCTGGACAGCGGCGCAGCACCGGATGGCCAAAGCTCCACTTCGCCATATCTTCCCAGTACGCGGCGTAGTCGATGTCCTCACGTCCCTGTGTCAGCGCTGCCCGTTCCTCATGCACGTAAACCACGAGCCGAGCGTCTTCCGGCCAACTCGCACCGCCGTCAGCCGATTGCCAAAGCGTCAGTGTGCCAGGAGAACCACGATCGACGACCAGGACCGCAACTTGTCCTCCCTCCGTCAGGCCACAGGCGGCAATCTGTCCAGGCAGGCACGTTTCCACCGGCGCTGACGCCGCACCTGTTCCCTCGCGAATCGTCGCCTGCAGCATGTGCACATTGAGATCCCGCTGTTGCCCACGATCGTGTGTCCAGAACATCGCCAGGAACGCACCTGGCTGAGCGGCCGCGGCGAGGCGTTGATCCCAGTAGTACTGCGCGTCCTGCGGATGACGTGCCACCAACCAAGGGGCGTCAAAGGAGTCGCCTCCATCGCGTGAGACCACCAGCCAGGCCGCCGGCTCGACTGGCCTCGGATCGTCGTATTCCTTGAAACTCTCAAAGGCGCAAGCGAGCGTCCCATCAGTCCACCGCAATACCGGTCCGGTGACGGCGCACCCCGTCAGTCCCGGCGTGGAAACTTCTTTCCATTCGCTCCAACTGTCGCCCTCGTCACGCGACTCGGCAGACAAGATTCGCGTGGGTAGCAGACCTTCCGTCTCCGGGTCAAATAGCGGCCGCTGCGGGTCACTCCGATCAACCCAGGTGGTAAACAGCAACACGCGCCCCTCCTCCGCTTCAACCATTTCAGCGGCCAGAAACGACCCCTTTACGCCCCGCCAGTGTGGGTCGAACCGCCAGCCGAGCACCTGCCAGGATTGGCCATGATCAACCGATCGCGCGATCCGCAGGCTGTTGGTGGGCGTGTGTTTTTCGCTTCCGCATTGCCAGCCTGCCAGCAGGGCGCCGGAAGCCAGTGGCAACAGGCTACCGTTGTAGTTGGTAGCTTCCTCTGCCTCCGCATGGCGCGCGTCGAAAACCAGTCCCTCGGCCACCATTTCCAGCCGTGGCAACGAACCCGAGTCCTGGCTGCTTGATAACTGCATCACTGTCCCTGCACGTGGTCATGGCGCTTTCGGCGCACTGGGCGAACTGACGAATCCCGGCAAAACTAACGGCCGTCACACGACCGCGGAACTGCTATTGTTGGTAGCAGGCCAGGGCTGTCAAACCGGCACCCGCCGCCAACCAGCTGGTTCGTCCAGCACGCTGTTCCGAATGGCACCTGTCACACCGCGCCCAAGCGGGTGCGGCCACGCAACGGACCGGCTGCGGCCTCGCAACGGACAAGGGCCCCAGCGTCCTGTCAGCCTGGTGGCAGAAACCGGCGCCCGAACATGGTAGCTTAAAGGTGGATTGCGTCACGGCGCCGCCCGTCGCGCACTCAATCACACGCCTCTCCCAGGAGCTCCCGATGACACCGTCCTTCCTGCCTGCGATACGCATACTCTGCTACACTCTGTCCACTCCGCTCTTGCTCTTGCCAACCATCGGCATGGTACTCACCACGGACGTTCAGGCGGCCGCGCCCTTTGTGGATGTTACGGCAGACGTCGGTCTGGAGGGGGTCGCTGGCGGCTACGCCGCCTGGGGAGATTACAACGGTGACGGGTGGGTCGACCTGTCCGTTGACGGCCAATTGTGGCGTAATGACAAAGGCAAGTTCACCCGGGTCGAGGGGGTCGCTTTCGCAGGCTCCGGGATCTGGGGAGACGTCGACAACGACGGCGACCTCGATTTCTTCGCGATGGGCGGAAAGGTTCACCGCAATCAAGGAGGCCAGACCTTCCAGGACATTGAAAAGGCGATCCCCGAAATGCCCAGGGCGCCGATGAACGCGACCTGGCTGGATGTAAACGGCGACGGGCATATCGATCTCTACATCACCGGCTATGAGGGAGGCGGCTACCACCCCGATTTCCTCTACCAGAATCAAGGTGACGCCACCTTCAAGGTCATTCACCGGGGTCCGGCGACCCCTGGCCGTGGGGTAACTGCCTGCGATTACGACGAAGATGGAGACATTGATACCTACGTGTCTAACTACCGGCTGGTCCCCAACGCGTTGCTTCAGAATGACGGCACGGGAAAACTGACGGACGTCGCCAAAGCGGCCAAAGTTGACGGCGACGGGGGACTGGGTGCCTGGGGCCATACCATCGGATCTTCCTGGGGCGATTTCGACAACGATGGCCATTTCGACCTGTTCGCTGGCAACTTCAGCCACCCGCCCGCCTACCAGGACCGCCCCAAATTCTACAAGAATCTGGGACCCAAACAGGGATGGACATTCAGTGATCTCAGTAACGACGCCGGGCTCCACTGGCAGGAATCGTATGCCTCGCCGGCGCTCGCCGACTTCGACAACGACGGACTGCTAGACCTGTTTTTCACGACCGTCTATGCGGGAGACCGCAGCGTGATGTACCGCAACAAGGGGAACTGGAAATTTGAAAACGTAACCGCGGCAGTCAAAGTCGACCGCCCCACCACCTATCAGGCAGCCTGGGCCGATTTCAACAACGACGGTGCCATGGACATCCTGAATGGAGGTCGTTTGTTTCAGAACCCGGGGACGCCGAATCGCTGGCTGAAAGTGCGCCTCTCCGCTGGCGGCAAAGTCAATGGCACTGCATTTGGCAGCCAGGTCCGCATTCAAATCGGTGACAAGACGCTCACACGGCAGGTCGAAAGTGCGACCGGCCAGGGCAACCAGAATGACCTGACACTCCATTTCGGACTCGGTGACCATCAGCCAGACGTGACCCTGGAAATTCGCTGGGCGGATGGAACCAAACAAATCGTCCCCAACACCAGCACCAATTCCACCGTCGAGATCGAAAAGCCCTGATCACCGTGCCACCAGACAGCGACGCAACGGCGCTGACCGAAGGCAACGAGAACGCCGTGCCCTCGCCGCCATCCCCCTGGCGGCGCTCTCTCAGCCTGCTGGTCATCGTCCTCTCGGGCGAAGCAATCTTCCTGCTGCCGTTTCTGGTTCCCCGTGTCTTCCGGCCGCTGCTGCTGGATGTTTTTGGGATCACCAACCTGCAACTGGGAACCGCGTTTTCTCTGTACGGCGTGGTGGCCATGCTTTCGTACTTTCCGGGTGGCCCCCTGGCAGATCGTTTTTCAGTCCGCAAGCTGATGACCAGCGCACTGTTGATCACTGCCCTGGGAGGTGTTCACTTCGCCAGCATTCCCACGCCTGGTGGTTTGACCCTCCTCTACGCCTTCTGGGGAGTCACGACGATTCTGCTCTTCTGGTCTGCACTGATCCGCGCGACCCGCGAATGGGGTGGTTCCCAGAGCCAAGGGCTTGCGTACGGAATTCTGGAAGGCGGCCGAGGCCTGTTTGCCGCCTTGCTGGGACTGGCGGGCACCCTGGCGCTACAAGCCCTGCTCCCCGCGGACCCCGCGACAGCGACAGATCTCGAAAAAGTCAGAGCACTCCAACAAGTGGTCTGGATCTATACCAGCATGGCCGCATTCGCGGCCGCCCTGGTCTGGTTTTTCGTCGCGGACAATGCGTCTTCCCAACCGCGACGCGACCGCGTTCCGTTTTCACCGCGGCAGATTTTCCGCGTCCTGGAAAATCCGGCCGTCTGGCTGCAGGGGGCAATCGTGGTCTGCGCCTACACCGGTTACAAAGGGGCGGACGACTTCGGCCTGTACGCACGAGATGTCTTCGGCTACGACGACGTACAAGCCGCTTTTGTAAGTACGCTTTCCCTCTGGATCCGTCCCATCACGGCGTTGCTGGCTGGCGTGCTGGCCGATCGCGTCGGCGCTGCGCGGAGCATTCTCGTCTGCTTTGGAGGCTTGCTACTCGGTGACCTGGTAGTGGCCAGTGGGTTCGCCGATACCTCCACACTCTGGGGGCTCTATCTGACCGTCGTGGGAACCGGAGCCATGACCTATGCCTTACGCGGCATCTATTTCGCACTCTTCCCGGACGCACAAGTCTCTGCCGCCTTGACCGGCACCGCAGCCGGCCTAGTTTCTGTGATTGGCTACACCCCTGACATATTTATGGGGCCGTTGATGGGGTACCTGACCGACACGTTCCCTGGCGCCCAGGGACATCAGTACTTCTTCACTAGCTTGGCGGGTTTTGCCGCTTGTGGCCTGACGGCAACCATCTGTTTCCAACGGGTCTGTGCCCGCAAAACGCAGCAGACGCCGCCCGCCACCGCAGACTAGCTGCCAGCTGTCATGCCGGTCAGCGCTTCTGAACCTGAGGGCTTGCCAGGAGTGGCGGCAGCTGATTCACTTGGAAACCTCGATTGCGGACCAAAAAGTATCCGAGCATTCCCTCTTCTGCACCAGCAAAATAGTTCTCGAGCTTGAGTCGGGGGGCCAAAGCGAGCGGCGTGATTTGCACCGCGCATTCGCGGATCACGATGCCATTGGGAATCTCCTCACAGTAAATAGCACACCGGCGTTTTTTGTTCCCCCGGGCGTAAATCTCACACCCCTCCAGCAGAATCGACGGGCCCAGGCCTGACGAGTTGGGCCTGGGCAGGTATTTGGCATAGTTCACGACCGGCGTGAAGCCGCCCCCTTCGCCGCCAAACCGGAAATTCCGGCACGTCAAGCTACCCGAGTAGACATCAACCCAGCGCTGGTCCGACCCGTCAACTTGCGGAGCCCCCAGAATCTTCTCGAACACCATGCGGCCACCGCGACATTCGATCACCGCTTTGTCAGACATCCGCCGACTCGTCGTGATCCAACAATCTGTGACATTGGTTTCATCTGCATAACTGACCAGCACCTGCTCCGGCTGGAGAAACGCACAGTTGCGCACCTTGAGCTGGGTCGAATACCCCTCCTTGTCCATCAGAATCGCGATCCCCGCGGCACCATTGAAACGACATTGGTCAATCAACACGAACCCTGAGTCCGAGTTCGGATTGCTCAGGTTCAATTGGTGGCGGCCACCCACAAAGGTCAACCCGGAAAACGTCATTCGCCAGGCCCAGGTTGAAGTAAAGATATCCTGATCCTCATGTTTCTGAATGATCAGCGCCTCCCCTTCGCCGCGGAGGACGCCCCCCGCCACATAGATCGGCTCGCTAATCAGGTAACGCCCGGAAGGAAAGTGAATTTCGGGACGAGTGGGGATTCCGCTCCCACCGCTCCGTGGATGCGTGTTCAAGGTGTATGCCTGCTGCGCCGCGGCAAGCGCCGCCCGAATCGCGGCCGTGTCGTCGGTGACATTATCCCCCCGCGCTCCGAAGTCCTTGACGTTGAGCGCTGCCCATAACGGTTGACCCGAGAGCACGGTGACCGCAAACATCACCACCGCGACCTCAATGCGTACAAACCACACGTAATGCGTCACTGAATTTCTCCTGTTCTCTGATTGCCTACGGGTTCGCGCCGGAGCTCGCCTCTCCTGCCTGACTCGAGCGCCCCGACCAGCGATTCCTCTGGCGTGGTCGCTCGAACGCCACTGGCTCGCCACCCGCGATCGTCATCAGGCTTTTGAGCACCGCTGGCGACATGTCGGGTTGGCACCGGTATACAGAAATATTGTTCGCTAACACAATGCCCGGTCCGCGTGGATGTGGACTGGAGATACTCGGAGTGCCCGGATCATCGATCACGAAACTCATGTCCGCCAGATCCAGGTCGCGAGGCTCCATCCAGTGAATCGTCGAGTTGGCGATTTCCACGAGGAGGATGGTCCGCTCCACGCCGTCCTGGAAATCCGAGACCGAGGTGGACTGTGTTCCGGGAAACGCCGTACCCGGGCCGCTAATCACCACATAGTTTGTAGATTGAACGTCTCCGGTACTCAGTCCGCTGGGGCATCGAAAGTAAGGCGGGGTCCGCGCAGCTAGACGCATATTCTGCGGACTATCCCAGGAGGCATTCAGATCGAACTCGTCATACAGTTCGGTACATCCCAGATACGGCAGCAGCAAGACGCGCCAACTGTACAGCGGCGTGCCACCCTCATCCGCCACCACCGCTGGAGGAAACGCCTCATAAGTATCGTGGTACCAGTACAACGCAAAAGCGATTTGATTGAGACAACTTTGACACGCCATTTCACGTGTGGCTTCCCGCGCCTTTGAAACCTGTTTCAACAACCACCAGCCACTCAACACCACCAGGATCAGGAACACCGCGCATCCTCGGTACCTCATGCGACGTACTCGTGGCGGACTCGCATTTCGTTCATTCACACCACCACCTCACCTTCGCTATTTATACAACGCCTATTTGTATAACGCTGTGATCGGAAACACCCGCAAGGTCCAATACGCACCGGCCTGTGGTCCAAACCTGGGATTGCGGTCGTAATGCACCAGGATGTTGTCACCGTGGAAATGGATATTGGGGTAATCCGCTGTGGCAAAATCCGTGGGAATTTCACCGACAAAGGCTCTGATCGCGACATGTCCACTCACAGGACTCGGAGGCAGCAGACCGACGGCCGGCAGGTGGGAGCGAAAGAGGGTTTTGCCCTGTTTCCAGGTCCGTCCTTCATCCTGGGAAATCGCCACCGAAAGACGGTTTCGTTCGTATCCGCTGCGAATTTCCTCGTGGGATGCCTGATTCCAGACAACGACCAGGTCTTTCGTCTGGGGTATGCGCCGAATCATACAAGGTGCGTAGGCGGAAGCCAGTCCAGCCGGTTCAGGCGGCCCCCAGTTCTCACCACCATCGGCACTATAAACCCGATAGAGTTGACCGATGGTCGTCCGACATAGCATCAGGATGCGGCCGTCCTGCAACTCGACCACCACCGGTTCATCGCAAGGAAAACAACCCAACCGGCTGTCTCGCTCCCATCCGAAGACATACCCACGACTCTTGCGCCACGTCAAACCCTCGTCATCCGACAGGTAGCAGAACGCAATGTCAATTTCGGGGTAGGTCGTGTGGCCGGCGATCTTCCGTCGCTTCCCGTCCACCAGCCCATAGGCTCCCGTTCCGGGCGGGCGACTGGCGGTAAAACTCGTGCGGACCGGCAGGATTAACCGCCCACTGCGCGTTTGAATCAACGTGTCCACATGGGGAATCCCGTGGGTGCGGTAACGATTCATCGCCACCGCGGCTGACCATGACTCTCCCTCGTCAGCAGACGTGGCAAAGGCCACCGTCACACTACGAAAATTCTCCGCGTCGGCTCCCACGTTGGGAATCCCGTCGACCCGCACCAGAATGACACCGAGTTTCCCCGAGCTTAACCGCAGTATCGCTTTGATCCCCATCTCGGGATGCGCCACAAACGGTTGCGGCCGTGACCAGGTCAGGCCACCGTCGTTCGACCGTCGCGCACGATCGCCCCGCACCGCGAGAATCGTGCCATCCTGGAGTGTCACAAACGAGGGCCAGCCCCCACAGACGTCAACTTGAGTCACCCCCGCGGTCAATTCCAGCGGTTCGGACGCGCTGCCACAAAGCACCTGTAAGCACCCCCCCAGTACCCCAGCGTGACACAGCAACCGCAGAGCCAAATGTATGTTTCGCATCAGCCTGTTTCTCCTGAAGAAGTTCTCACCCCACATCGCACACTCGAAGTTACCAATCCAGCCTCATCTTCAGCAGCCGTAGCGCACATCGATTTCCACCTTTTCGACCACGGCTCCCGGAACGCCTGCGGGAACGCGCAGCTGAAGGTTGCCGGCCCCCTTACGACACAGGATGGCTCCACGTCAAAGATCCGTCGACGCCGATTCACAGCCGCCAGGTGCGACTCCG
>PBOJ01000139.1 GCA_002724315.1 Planctomycetaceae bacterium
CGGAATGCACATCACTGAGATCCGGGAACTCACCGAGGCCCCTCCTCCAGTTGAGGCGGGGGAGGATCCAACGGCAGAATCGCCGCGCCTACGAGACGATGAGCTCATCGCTGTCGCCGACGGGATGACCGAAATTGTCCGCGGGGGCCTGCCCTTGGCGTCAGGACTCAGGGCCCTGGCCACCGAACTGCCATCTCGACGCGTTCGGCGGGCACTCGAAACCATTTCCGACCGGCTGGAACAGGGCGTCGCCGTCGACGAGGCCGTCGGAGGACAAATCGGCAACGTCCCGAATCATTTGCGGGTCCTGCTACAGGCCAGCCTGCAGACTGGCCGGGCCACCGAACTGCTGGAACATTACCTCCGTTTCGCCCGCTCCAGTCTCGACGTTCGCCGCCGCAGCCTGCTGGCGATGACCTACCCCCTGTTGCTCCTCCTTCTGACAACAACTGTCATTTCGGGAATGCTGAGTTTCGTGGTGCCGAAGTTCAAGGGCCTGCTTGACGGCTATGCCGACAGCTTTGGTGTGGAGATGTCCAGCCTGACACTTTTGGCCTTCGATCTGGCCGACGCGATGGCCGGCTGGCGAATTCTGATCCCCCTGCTGGCCATGGCCCTGTTCATCACGACCTGGATCGCGTTCGGCTGGCTTGCTGGAGCAACACAGCGGAAGTGGCTCTACCACGTGCCGACCATCGGCCGGATGATCCGCCTGGCCGCAGCCTCACGATTCTGCCATCTGCTGGCCATCGGTATCGCTCACGGGGTGCCATTCCCCGAGGCACTCCGATCGGCGGGAACCGGCGCAAGTGACGCCTACATCCGGCGAGCCACACACGGCATGGCTACCGACATCGAAAAGGGGATGCCCCCAGGCCAGGCAGCCACAGACCACCGCATGGTGCCCGAAGTCGCACACGTCTTCGAATGGGACGGTCACGACCAAGATTTTTCCGACGTGCTCTGGGCCACCGGCGACATCTGCGCCCTCCAGTCTCACGGACAATCACGACTGATCGGGGTCTTGGTCCAGCCGCTGGCCATCTTGGGTATCGCCGTGGCCGTGAGTCTCATCGTCTTCGCATTGATGCTTCCCATGATCAACCTGATGAACGCCATATTCTGACCGCCACAACCACAACCGGCGACAACTTCGGGCCCAGCCTCCACTGTGAACGACAACATCACACTTTTCTACGCCGTTCTCGTAAGCCTGGTGGCACCCCTCACCGGAGGGATGATCCTGTTCGCCACCAGCCACACCCGGAATCAGTCACATCTGCTGCTGCGGCTGCTGGCCGTGGGAAATCTGGCCATCTCCGCACTCGGCCTGTTCGCCATCGTGGGATGGGGCCTGTACCACAATTCGCGAGAACTGATCCCCATGGTGGTCGGCGACTCGCTGGCCACTGTACTGCTGCTGGCCGTCGGCTGGATCGGCTGGCAGATCCTTCAGCTTGACCGGCGGTCCAGTTCAAATCGGTCACCTGCCGAACAACTCGACCATTCAGAACAAATCGGGACAATCCGGACCACGGCCTGTTGCATGGTCGGTCTGCCGTTGGTGCAATTCGCCCCTCTGTCGCTCCCGCTCTTTGCCGTGATGTTCGCGTTGATGGAAGGACCAACCAGTGCCCGGCGAGCCAAGCAAGGTCACCTGCTGTGGTTGCTGGCCATCGCCGTTCGTCGCAAACAACCACTGCCGCCGTTGCTGGAGAGCTTCGGCAAATCGCTCTCCGGCAACCAAGCCTTCTCGATCTGGCGTTTTGTCAGATTCCCGGGGCGATCGCGGTATCGAAAGCGCATCCAACTCCTGGCCGATCGCCTACGTGACGGACTCTCCCTGGCAGATGCCCTCGCCGACACTCCGGGACTGCTCCCCCGAACAACACTGGCCACCATCCAGGTTGGGCACGAATCCGGTTGCCTGCCCGAATCCCTCGACCGTACCGCCCGGCAACACTTCCAGTCGGCCCGGCAGGCTGAGACCGTCTCGGGCATCTCAACATTCTTCATCTACACATCCGTTCTCTTGTCAGCGACTGTCGCCGCCGGCGTCTTGCTGACCGTCTGGATTCTTCCCAGAATTCGCCAGATCTTTGAGAGTTTCGACGTCGAGTTGCCGGACGCCACTATCGGCCTGCTCAAGTTCACCGACACCACTTCCTCCCACTTGATGCTGGCCAACACCATCGTGGCGATTCCATGCCTTGGACTAATTCTCCTGGGGATCCGCTGGTTCTGGGACCCTCAGATCCTGCCCCTGCCATCGCCGGCAAGATGGTGGCCCCGCCTGCACTCCTCGGGCGTTTTCCGCAACCTCTCCCTGGCGTTGGACAACGGCCGTCCTCTTGACCTGGCACTCTCAACCCAGATCGGCGCAACACAGCCCCCGGGAGTGACAGCCCGCCTCGAACGCGTTCGCGTAGCGGTGGCTGCCGGCGAAAGTGGGTGGGCTGCCCTGCGAACCGAACGGATGATCAACTCGCGAGAGCAAGCCGTACTCGAGTGCGCCGAACGCCTGGGAAACCTGCCCTGGGCACTTCAGTTGATCGCCGATTCCTCCGAGCGTCGTCTTCACCACCGCGGACTCTGGGCTTTCCAGTTCGTTCGCCCTGTCGTCGTTGTGGCCATCGGACTGGTGGTCGGCTATGTCTGCATCGGCCTGTTTCTCCCCCTCGCCAAAATCATTTACGAGTCGTCCTAGCTGTGAAACGCCCCTCCATCCTCCCAAGACGCCACAACCATCGCCGCTCGGGGTTCACTCTCGTCGAATTGCTCGTCGCCGGTGTGCTGCTGGCATCGACCGTCGTCCTGGTCGGACCGCTACTCCTGCGATCCGGTCAACTCCGGCAATCCGCCACCCAACGACAGTTGGCCACCCAACTCGCGTCAAATGTCCTGGAACGTCTCGATGCCGGACAACTGCAGTCACAAGCAGTCGCGTCGGCGACAAAGGGCTGGGACACCGACACCTGGCTTCCGTCTCTCAAGCTGTCGACCACGATGGACCGTGACGGTGATCGACGCCGAGCCACCATCAGCGTCAGTTGGACAACCCCAACAGGACGCACCGCCCGCCCTGTGCAGTTGACCGGATGGCTGGCGCCAGCCGCCTCGGAGGTGTCGCCATGACACCACGTCGAACCGGATTCAGCCTCATCGAGACATTGGTTGCCATGGCCATGTCCGCGGTGATGGTGACCGTGGCCAGCACGACGATCACCCTGATGATGCGGTCCGAGCGAACCGGTGCCGATGCCCTGATAGCCGCGCAGTCCGGACACCGCCTCGAACGGCGATTCCGCGACGACGTGCACGCCGCCGCCGCCGCCGTGGTCGACACGTCAGACAGCAGCCGCCCTTTGCTGAGACTGGCCGGAAACGGCCAACCCGGCATAACCTGGAGTCGTGTCAAAGGCGGACTCCGCCGCACCGTGGGGAACCCACCTTCCCACGTCGACACCTTCCGCCTGTCGGCCACAGAAGTCGTGTTCACGCTGAGTTCGGCTGGCCCACCCTCCCGACGTCGGCAACTTGTGACAATCACCGCCATTCCCGAAACCGACAGCGAGCCACTCGCTCGAGATGCCTGGCCCACGAGACTCACGACCGTGCTGAATCGTGA
Source organism: Planctomycetaceae bacterium (assembly GCA_002724315.1). Lineage (GTDB taxonomy): Bacteria > Planctomycetota > Planctomycetia > Planctomycetales > Planctomycetaceae > UBA8437. The sequence goes on from PBOJ01000139.1 coordinate 3,629, forward strand.
CGGCCGCCCCGTCTCTTCCAAGCCGGAGGACACGCCATGAAACGGCGAGGGACTCCGAACGACCGCTCTCACCGCAGGGCCACTGTGCTGATGATCGTGCTGATTGCCCTGTTGATCATCGTGGGAATGGCGAGTTCACTGTTTCGCCTGACCGTCCTGCATCACGGCCAGTCGCGGCGATTCGAGATGCAGGCGCAAGCCGATTGGCTGGCTCGCGAGGGCGCCAGACGCGCCGCGGCACGCCTGGCCGATGACCGGGATTTTCCCGGAGACACCTGGCGTGTCACGCTCGACACCCTCGGACCGATCCAGGTGGTCACGCAGGTGACAACACCGACCAGCCGCGAATCCACCAGGGGAATTTCATCCCATGTCCGTCTGGCCCCCGACTTCCTGCGGACGCCTGTCCACGGCCACGCGACCACGACACTCACCACCAAGCACGGCTCAACCCGGAACACACAATGACACAGCATGCACAACCGGATCCGTCACACGGACACCCAAACCGAACCGAGACGACGAACTCCGCTCCAATACCCACTCGCCACAGAACCGGCTTCACGTTGATCGAACTGCTGGTCGTGATCGCAATAATCGCGATCATGATAGCCATGGTTCTGCCCGGTATCCAGCAGGCCCGTGAAGCGGCCCGGAGAGCCCAGTGCAGGAACAACCTGATGCAGATTGGCCTCGCGATCCAGAACTACGAAATGGCCCACAGGGTCTTACCTCCCGGGTCGGTCAACGACACCGGACCGATTGAAAGTCGTCCCAGGGGATACCACATGAGCTGGATTGTGCAGTTGCTGCCCTACCTGGACGAGGAAAATGTCCACCGGCACATCGACTTCAGCCAGAGCATCTACGCCAAGCGAAACGCCGAGGCACGTGCCCAGTCCATGGAGGTGTTTCATTGCCCTTCTTCGCTTCTGCCAATGACAGTCACCGCACCGGCGAACCCGGGTGAAACCACCGCAGACGGAAAGACCGGAAAAGCCGCGGCGGGAACGACGATCGGAACAAACAGCTTTGCCGGCGTCCACCATGACGGGCAATCGAAACCGTACGACGAGAACACAAAGCCGAATGCCGCCACGGAATTCAAGGACATCCCGATCGACGTCGACCAGAATGGCGTCCTGTTCCTCAACAGCAGCGTGACCTACAAGCAGATCCCCGACGGAAGCAGCCACACGGTGTTTGTCGGAGAAACCAGGGACACCACGGGCGGGCTCGGCTGGGCCTCCGGCACCAGCAGTACGCTGAGGAACGGCGGCACCCCGATCAACCAGGCATCTTCAAAACGACCGACCGGTGCCTCGCCCTCACCGATGGACCCCGCGTCCGTCGGCGGATTCGGCAGTTTCCATCCGGGAAGCACCCAGTTCCTGTTCGGCGACTCCGCGGTCAAACACGTCAACGACAGCATCGACCGAACCGTCTACCGACGGTTGTGCAACCGCCGGGACGGCGAACTCCTGGGATCCGAGTACTGACCAACCGTCTCACTTACGCCCGAAACAGTACACCGCGTTGTCGGTACGGATGAACATCTGTCCCTCTCGAACGACTGGGGTCGCCAGGATCCGCTCGCCGAAGTCGTGCGACCCAATCACCGACCAACTCTTGCCGGCCTTGATGATCGTCATCACACCGGCCTCATTGCAGGCGAAGATCTTGCCGTCACCCGCCACAAGTGACGCATAATAGTTGCCCCGTCCCGAGATCCGTGCCCGGCGAGTTCGCTTGCCGGTCTTGGCGTCCAGGCTGGTCAAGATTCCCCCGTTCTTGACCATGTAAAGCAACCCCTTGTAAACGGTTGGGCTGGGCACAACCGGCAACCCCTCTCGAGCCAGCCAGTCCACGTGGGACCGGGTCACATCTCCACGCCCACCGGGCCGCACTGCCATCGCCACGTTCTGGGCATTCTTGAACACCGCCGCGTGCTTCTTCCACTCAACCGCGTTGAGTTCTCCGTCCTGGTCGAGATCGATCCGAAAGAACCTGGCAGCCACCGGACTTCCCTTGGGCAACTCGGTCTTGGCGATCTTCTTGTTCTTGTTCTTGTCCAGGTTCTTCAACGCCTCGGGAAACGGCTCCATCGCAATCCGTTCCGTCAGGTCGCCACCGGGTGTCCACGACGCCATGTAGAGATGGTCTGCGGTCGTCACGGGAGTCGTGTCGACGATCCTTGACAGCCCGTTGACCCACCACAGGGGCTTGCCCGTCTTGATGTCATAGGCGGTCATCTTCAGTGCTCCGGCCACGACCAGCACCCGCTCCTTGGAGCTTTTCCAGACGATCGGTGTCGAATAACTCCGCGTCTGACCTTCACGACTGGTCTTCCAGACCGTCTTTCCGCTGGCCCGGTCGATCGCAAGCAGGAAGCAGTCGACGTCATGGTCCTGGCTGATCACCAGCAGGTCGTCAACCAACACCGGCGAACTGCTCGCACCGAATTCATCCTGAAACGGCCCCATCTCCTTCCGCCACTGCTCTTTGCCATCCAGGTCGTAGCAGACCAATCCGAAACTGCCGAAGAACACGTAGACCCTCTTGCCATCACACGCCGGAGTCGAAACCGCGGGGCTCCCCGAAGGATGCGTCTTCTCGATCCGCTTCGGCTTCAACACCTTCTTCCATCGAAGCCTTCCGGAAGTCCGGTCCAATGCCACGGTGGCCAACTGCCGAGATGTCTTGTCGTACGTCGTCACGACCACCAGGTCACCGTGAACGCAGGGGGTCGAAATTCCCGGCGAGACCTCCTGCCGCCACACCAACTGCTCCTTGGCGGCGAACTGTTCGGGCAACGCAAACGCGTCTCCAAGAACCCCCTGGTTCTTGCGGAAGTACGACGGCGCGTCGGCAGCCAAAACCGAGGCACCCAACTGAAAAACGATGGCCAGGACGACGAAGTGGCGGGTCATGCTCGAATCTCCCGAAGACCAAAACGGATCGCGAAACAGGATACCCGAATCGTCGCACCGCCGCGACAAACCCGGTAGGGTGTCGGCCCCGGATTCCACGGAGCCATTCCATGACCGCGAATTCGCCGTTGATCACCGACGTCGACGTCATCGTCACCAACCCGATGCAGGTCCCACTGGGAAATTTTGCCCTGGTCCGCATCACCACCGACCAGGACGGACTCTACGGGTGGGGTGATGCCACCTGCTCGGGCAGTGAAATGGCCGTCGCGGCGATGATCGAAGAGCACCTCGCACCGGCACTTATCGGCCAACCCGCCGGTCGCATCGAACAACTCTGGCACACGATCTTCCACCTCCCATACTACCGGTCCGGCTCGGTCCACCTGTCTGCCATCAGCGGGATCGACATGGCACTTTGGGACATCAAGGGCAAGCAAGCCGGTCTTCCCGTCTGCGAACTGCTCGGTGGCCGGGTCCGCGACAGGATGCTGACCTACCGATCGGTCTCTGGCCGCACGTTCGACGAAGTGCTTGAACGGGTCCAGGAACTCCGCCAGGCGGGTTACCAGGTCGTCAAGGTGCAGGTCGCCGTCCCGGAACTCGAAGCGGGTTACGCCGTGCCAGCCAGCGATTCCCAGATGGAGGCCAACGCGGAGGCCTTCTCTCGTGGAGTCCCACCTGACGAGACCTGGGAACCGGAACCCTACACCCGACTGCTCCCCCCATTTTTCGAGTTCCTGAGAAAGGAACTTGGGGATTCGGTCCAATTGATCCACGACGTTCACGAACGTGTCACTCCCTCACAGGGACTTCGCCTGGCATGTGACCTGGCTCCTTTCAACCTGTTCTATCTCGAGGACCTGCTTCGCCCCGAGCACCTCGACACGTTCCGCCTGGTCCGTCAACAATCCCCGGTTCCACTTGCGATGGGCGAGGTATTCTGTGACCCGTGGCAAGGACAGGAACTGTGGTTCGAGCACCTGGTCGACTACGCCCGACACGACCTGGCCCATATCGGCGGCATCACCGCGGCCAGGAAGATCGCTGCGGTCTGTGAGGCCCGCGGAATCCTGACCGCCTGGCACGGTCCTGGCAACATCTCACCGGTGACGCACATGGCCAACGCGCACGTCAGCCTGGCGGTCCCCAACTTCGGGATCCAGGAATTCGATGCCAACTGGGATGATCGGATCGAAGAGGTGTTTTCGACCGTGCCAGCCTACGCCGACGGCCACGTCACCGTCCCTCTCTCCACCGGCCTGGGCATCGATGTCGACATCGATGCCGCCCGCCAACATCCCTACGTCCGCCGGATGCGCCCCACCGTCCGCCGTGGCGACGGGACACCGTGGGCATACTGACCCCACGATTGCGCCTCCGGTTGAGGACTATTTCTCGGCCGCGACCTTGTTCCGCAGAACCCCCACCCCCGAGAGTTCCACCTCAACAACATCACCGGGCTTCATGACGTCGGTCTTGCCCGGAGTGCCGGTGAAAATCAGGTCGCCGGGGAACAATGTCACCCGCCTGCTGAGAAAACTGACCATCGAAGCGACGTCGTTGATGAAATACTTGGTGCTCTCGTCCTGACGGACCTCACCGTTGAGGCGAAGCGTCAACTGCAGGTTGTCGTAATCCAGCCCGCTGGCGATCACCGGGCCACAGGGACCAAAAGTGTCCGAGGCCTTCGCACGCCACCACTGCACGTCGTTCCGCTGCCAGACTCGGGCACTCACATCGTTGCCACACGTCACGCCCAGCACGTGTTTCAGTGCATTCTTCTTGGAGACGTTGCGGGTCTTCTTGCCAATCACGATGACCAACTCGGCCTCGTAGTGCACCATCTCGGCGTCCTTGGGAAGAATGATGGTGCCCCCATGCGGCAGCAGGCAACTGATGGTCTTGAAGAACGGCTGCGGAATCTGGAACTTCGACGGAATCACTCCACTGCGACGGGTCTCGGAGGTGGTCTCCGAGGTGGTTTCGGTCTTCCCGCTCTTGTTGTCCTGGGTGATCTTGGTGACCGTGGTGATCGTGGTCGTGGACTTGTCCTCGCCGCCCAGGTGGCTCTTGTAATTGCCGGCCATGGCAAAGACCTGGGTCGGCCGCGAGGGAACAAGCAGTTTGACGTCGTCCAGATCCACCGTTTTGTTGGTCCGCTTCCACTTGCCGAAAAGATCGCCGTCGATCCGGCGGATCTTCTTGCCTTCCAGGATCCCGTAAGACACGTCGCCGTCATCCTCGTACCGAACGTACAAGGTCGCCTTGCCCGCCTTCTTCTTTCCCTTCGCCGCGGCGGCATGACCGGCCGTCTCTCCCGGCGGAGTGATCAAACAGAGAGTGGTGGCAAGCAACAGTCCAAGCATCATCCGGCGAGAACGCATCGTGATGTCTCCGAGTTGAGTCAGCGTCTGGAACGGGCAGCGTCGGCATCCTAAACCCGTGGCAACCACGTGAGCAACCGTCTCGGGCGGCGAGTTGGCTCATCGCGATACCCTCGGGATAGAATACCCCGACCAAAATCCCCTCGACTCTCACGCCCGGCCCTTCCTTCCGGAGACAGTCCCATGCCACGCACCAACCGGGTCAAACAGGCCATCGCCGACGGCCGGATCGCCACCGGCTTCTCACTCTGTTTCCCCTCTCCGCACATCGTCGAAATTCTTGGCCGGCTCGATTTCGATTTCGTCTGGCTGGACGGAGAACACGGACCGTTCGACCTGGCCACGCTCGAAGAACATTGCCGTGTCGCAGAACTGAATGGCGTCACCCCGATCGCGAGGGTGCCTGACATCCAGTCCTCGACGATCCTCAGGTATCTGGATCGAGGCATCCAGGGCATCCTCGGACCGCACATCGCCTGTCGCGCCGATGCCGAGCAACTGGTCCGGGCCTGCTACTTCGGTCCGCTTGGTGAACGGTCATTCGGCGGCAACCGCGGCTGTGATTATGACCACGAACTGGGAGACAAGGTCCAGTGGTACCGTGAGTCGAACGAGAACACGCTGGTGGGCGCGTTGCTGGAAGACGCCGGTGTCCTGGACAATCTCGACGACATTCTGTCTGTCGAAGGGATCGACTATTTCAGCGTTGGCCCCAACGACTTCGCACAGGGACTGGGAAAACCCGGCCAGGGCTGGTCACCGGAAGTGCAGCAGACGATCGAGGATGTCCACCAGCGCATCCGGGCAGCCGGACGAAAAGTGGGCAGCGACATCACTCGACGGCTCGATGTCAAGAATTCCCTTCTTGCACTCGGAAGTGACTTTCTCCAGGGCTGACCCCTCCCCGCTCGCGATCCCTGTTCTGCTGCGGCCCGACAATTGATACAGTTCGCGCGCGTCCGGCAAATCGCGCGTCGAGGAACAGGCCATTGGCGGAAATCCGATTCAGTCAAGCATCGCGGCGGTGGACCTACCAGTTTCCACCAGTACAGCGCCCTGGCAGGCCTCGATCGATGGGTGACGTGCCCGTTAGCCTGATCGGAAACACCAGTTTGGCCAGGACCGTTGCGCCACCTGGGATCCACACCGCAAAATGACTCCACGTCAGCAGACATCGAGATCGACAACACCGCAGAGGTCGCCCGGCTGGACGATAGGTTCAGGCTGATTTTCCAGCGGGACCTGTTTTCTGTAACTCACTTCACAGAAACCCCTTGCGTCACCCCTGATCGTTTTCCTGCCGAAATCGTGTGACGCGATTCCGGCCGTCGGCAACACAGAATCAACTCCCGGTTCGAAGTGTTGGTCCGAGTTGGACCCGGTCGAGGTGATCCTGTGTGGTGGAAACGTTGTCCGAGACACGTCAAAGCGACGAGCAGTTGGCTTTCGAGGCGGCTCGTGAAGGTTCCGATGGACCGGCCTTCACCGAGTTGGTGGCTCGTTTTCGCGAACGTGTCTGGCGGATCTGCTATCGGATCATGGGCCATTCCGAAGATGCGGCCGACGCCGCCCAGGATGTCCTGGTGCGGATGTTCCTTCAACGAGGCCGTTTCGAGGGACGTTCCCGATACTCGACCTGGGTCCACGGGATCACAGTTCGGACATGTTTGTCGCTGCGCCGCAGCCGAGGCCGACGGCACCGACGCGTTTCGACACTACCCGAATTCGATCTCGACACCGCCGGACCTGGTGATGGCAACCCGGAGCCGTCTACACGGCTTGACCTCGACCGCATGCTCGAGTCGCTATCCGACGAAGATCGGGCGATGGTCATGATGAAGTACGCCGAAGGGCACAGTTACGAGGAGCTCAGCGAGATCTTCGGGCTCACAGAAAGTGCCTGCAAAATGCGAGTCAGCCGTGCGGTCGGCCGCCTGCGAGAGAAATTCACACGATGACAACCAGCGATCTGAACGACTGGGATTTCGAGGGCGAACTGGCCCACCTCCTGATGGTCACCGAAGTGCCACCGGTGCCCGATGAACTGGAAACAACCGTTCACCTCCGGCTCAACCGAGCACTGGTAACCAGCCACTGGATCACTTTCGTCACGACGGTCATCCCGCTGGCGATCGTCACCATGATCAACCCGATTTGCCACCTGCTGATTCAGACATTTTCCGGTCGACGTCGCCGATCGACCGGCTCGGATGAGGATTCCTGACACAACACCTTTTCGTGCGAACTGCGTCCGAAGGATCGCCCCGGCGAGAAGCCGCTGTCCGCACATCAAAGAGGAGAACGAAATGACCATTCTTCTATCCACCACCTTGGCGTTGGCACCGGTCGACACCGCCAAGACAGCTGTCACCGAGGGTGTCGGCGAGGTGAGCTCGGCACTGCAGAGCGCCTTCCAACCCGTGATCGACCTGCTGCCGTCAGTAGTAGCCATGATCGCCGTGTTGGTGGTCGGCTTTGTCGTGGCCCGCTTGCTGGCCCGTGGCGTGGACGCCGTGGGGCAACGCATCGGGCTGGACGCAGCCGCCGAACGCAGCGGGTTGGCCGCTTCGATGAAGAAGGTCGGTATCGAGCGAGGCCTCTCGGCCATCGTTGCCCAACTGGTCTTCTGGTTGTTGATGTGTGTCTTCCTGGTGGCAGCCTTCAACCTGTTGAACCTGCCATCACTCTCGGCCGCCACCCAGAAACTGGTCGACTACATCCCCAGCCTGCTGGCTGCCACCACCGTGGTCCTGATCGGCCTGCTGATCGCGTCTTTCCTGCGGGGAGTGATCGCGACGGCTGCTGACCGAATCGGCATCACCTACGCCGACCGGCTGGCCAGCGGGGCCTATTACATCCTGGCCATGATGACCTTCATCGCCGCCTTCGATCAGCTCGCCATCCAGTTCGAGCTGCTCAACCAGCTGATCCTGATCAGCTTTGGCGCCCTGGCCCTTGGTGTCGGACTCTCGGTGGGACTCGGTGGACGGGATGTCGCCGGTGGCATCATGTCCGGCTACTACGTCCGGCAACGGATGCAGGCAGGGGACACCGTCGACGTGGCCGGGATCCAGGGAATCGTTCGCGAGGTCGGCCCGGTGGCCACGGTCATCGAAACCACGACTGACGGATTGACCCATAGGCACACCGTGCCCAACGCGAAGATGCTCAGCGAAGCGGTTCGCTAAGACTCCGCAACCGACGCTGCCAGTTGACTCTGCCCCGGAATCCCACGCGGACTCCGGGGCAGTTGTCTTTTTCGGCCGGCCTCATTTCTTCTTTGGAGCCGGTTTCTTCGGCAACGGTTTCTTTGGCGTCTTGGGCTTTGCCTTGGACTTCGCCTTCGTCTTCCCCGGCCCCACCGCTCTCGATCGAGGGACCACCGCCCGCAACTGCGACGCACCGGTCTGTCTCAGGTCGACCCGGCTCCTGAGTTGATTGGCTCCCGATTTCCCGGTGTCGTACAGATACAGTTGGCTGAACGCATTGTCTGTGATCAGCAACAACTGCTGGCTGGAATCGTACTGGACCGAATAACGGGGCACCGTGTAGGTCCGCTGCGTCGCCGTTTTCGGAGCCGCCTTCTTCTGCACGGACTCCCCCTTCTTTCCCTCATTCTGCCCGAATGCGGAAAGAACGACAGCCCCCAGAACCAGGCCTGCAGCAAAGCCGGCTGCGATATTGTTCTGCTTCATCTTCACGGCATTCACCTCATTTCGACGGATTTTTTGGATCGTGTACCTGTGGCCCCCATCGTCTGGACGAGACATGATCGCCGACCATTCGACAAGCGGTCTGTCCCACCAGCCCTTCGCCCGGGTCTCTGGCCAACACCCTCAAACACACGACAGATGGGGATACTTTGCGTGAGGCGACTCGGAAACCCGACCACACCTCAGCCCGGAGGAGCTGCGCACTGCAGATCTCCACTCCCGTAACTTATACACGGTGTGAGTCCACCAGGCCTCTCGAATCGGCACATGTTTGCCGCGCACGGGTCGACCGGTCAGAATCGGTTCATGAGCAAGACAACACGACAGTACGGACGTTGGTCGAGTCCATTGACGCCGGCCACAGTGGCAGCCGGACGGCGTATCGACGGTGTCGCATTCGACAGTGACGGCGCCACCCTGGTTTGGCTCGAAGGGCGGTCGGGGCAGGGTGTGCTGGTTGTCGACGACGGAAGTGGAGATGCCCCCCGCGACCTGACCGCCCAGCACAGTGTCCGAGCCGAAGTCGGCTACGGCGGCGGCGACTTCACAGTCCACGGCGGAACAGCCTATTTCGTCGTGCATCGCACCGGCCGCCTATTTGCCCAATCCCTGTCAGGCGGCACCGCCACACCCATCACCCCGGCCTTCGGCAGCGCCTCCTCGCCCTGCGTGTCGGCAGACGGCCGTTTTGTCGTCTACGTCCACACCGACGACGAAACTGATCGCATCGCGGTGGCCGACACCGACGGAGTCCACTGGCCTGCCATCCTGGCCTCCGGCCACGACTTCTTCATGCAGCCTCGCCTGAGCCCAGACGGGACACGACTGGCCTTCATCGCCTGGGATCACCCCAACATGCCCTGGGACGGCACCACGCTGTATGTCGCCGACCTGGACACCTCGGGGCCACTGCCCACGGCTAGCACTCCCCGCGCGGTCGCCGGTGGAGACCAGATCGCCATTTTCCAGCCCGAATTCACCACCGACAGCAGTCGGTTGCTGTACGTTTCGGACGAATCCGGATGGGGCCGGCTGGCCTGCCGGGACCTGCAAACCGACGATGTCCAATGGCTGACCGAAGACGACGTGGAATTCGGGACTCCGGCGTGGGCTCAGGACATGCGAACCTACGCCGTGTGTGGCGATGGACAATCGGTGGTCGCGGTCGGCAGCCGCCAGGGCTTCCACAGCGCCGTGCGCATCGAACTGGTGAGCGGCGAGCACTCCATCGTGGAACCCTTGGCCGACCTGACCGACATCTCACAGATCGCTGCCGCCCCCAGTGGATCCCGTGTGGCGGTCATCGGCAGCAGTGCCGTCCAGACACCACGCGTGGTCTGCTGTGAAACCTCCCAGGGCACATCACGGATCGTCGCACGAGCGACCGGCGAGACGCTGTCGCCCGACGGCCTGTCGAGTCCCGAAGCCATCACATGGGAATCCGCGGGCGGAGAAATGGCCCATGGCCTGTTTTATCCTCCGGCCAGCGAAACTTTTGATGGCACGGGCCTGCCGCCGGTGATTGCGATGATCCACGGCGGCCCCACTTCACAGTCTCGAGCAGGCTGGAAGGCCGACGTCCAGTACTTCGCCACCAGGGGCTGGGCCGTTTTGCAGGTCAATTACCGTGGCAGCACCGGTTACGGCCGGGACTACATGCTGAAACTTCGTGGCAACTGGGGAATCTGCGACGTCGAAGACTCCATCAGTGGCGTTCGGCATCTGGTTGACACCCAGCAAGTTGACCCGGATCGCAGGGTGATCATGGGCGGAAGCGCCGGTGGATTCACCGTTCTCCAGGTGATGGCGCACCATCCCGACGAGTTCACCGCCGGCGTCAATCTTTACGGGGTAGCCAACCAGTTCCACCTGGCCAGCGACACGCACAAGTTCGAGAGCCGTTACACCGACACGATGATCGGCCCGCTTCCGGAGACCGCTTCGCTGTACCACGAGCGGTCACCAGGATTTCATGCCGAGAAAATCCGTCGCCCGATTGCTGTCTTCCAGGGAGACATCGACCGGGTTGTCCCACGCCAGCAATCCGACGATGTCGTCGCCGCCCTCCGTCGCACGGGAACACCTCACGTCTACCACCTCTACGAGGGGGAAGGCCACGGGTGGCGGAAGCAGGAAACGATTGATCACTTCTACCGGGCCGTCGAGTCCTTTCTCGAACAGCACGTGTTGATGCAGTAGGGAAGGGTCAGTCCCCTCGTCCCACGACGCGGGCCACGGCGAGATCCAGCGGTGGAGCCAACCGGCCTGCCACAATCACCGCCAACACCGCGACGACCACACCGGTGAACACATCCATCGTGTAGTGCGCCCGCAGGACCAGCACCACCACCGTCTGAAACAGGCCGAACATCCCGCCGCAGAGGATCCCGACACGACCGAACCGCCGCGCCAACTCGACGCCACCGTAGACCGCCAGCGCTGTATGACCAGAAAAGAAGAAGTCGTTGGCCACCTCGTAGGTCACCAGCAGTGACGGAAATCCCGGATCGAACCACAGCATTCCGATCGGGGCCGGCAACGGCGAAAGCCACTGGCACACCTGCCTCATCGAAAACAGTATCAGCAAACCCAGAAATGGACGAACCGATCGGCCGAGGATCGTCGAGGCAAAAATCCAACACGCGACCAGATCGATCAGCAACGAACTGGTGACCAGCAGCGCCGAGGCGACATCCCGGTCCCGATTGAGATGGTCATTCCAGCCGGCAGTCCACTCGTGAACCCGGTCCCCGACGGTCAGGGCCCGTGAGGCGGCATCTCGAGTCTCATCATCGACGGCAAATTCCCGCACACCCAGCAGGGCCTGGGACCCCAGCCACAAGCCGATCCCCACGGCGACCACGACAACCCGCACCCCCCGTTCGGCCCTCCCCGGCCGCCGGACTTCTTCTTGGACCAACAAATCGTTCATGGGGATTGCTCTCGCCCTCCGACCGGCAGACGCGTCCGCTCGATCTCAGCAGCCAGCCCGGAAATCAACTGTCGCAGCCTTGTCTCCAGTTCCTGCATCAAGGGATCTCCGTCACCATCGCGAGACCGCTCGGCAGAAACCTCGATCGCTTCCCCCACTTCCACGAGAACTGCCATCGGACCGTGCACACTGGCCACGTCGGTCAGGTCTTCCTCGAACCGTTCCACCGTTTCGAGAATTCGTTCCACGGGCCGATCCGGCCCGATGTAATCGGTGGGATACAACGACAGCTGTTGCGCCAGGTAACAATCGGCCAGTTGTCGCCACCGTCGTTGACGCTCCTCCTCGGGCAATTCCTGTTCAACCATGTCGGGAAGGATCTCGACCCGGAGCCGCTTGACCCTCGCCACGACCCCCTCGTCACAACGGCCACCACACCACTCCTCTTCAAGCGGCCCGAGCACACTGTCTATCAACCTGTCTCGACGATCAAAGATCGACCCCGCCTGAGGGGTACCGAGATATTCCACTTCCTTCAGTGTCAGCAACGCCTGTCCGATTCGCTCAACTCTCTCAAGCAACGGTCGTTGCGATTGGGGCTGCCAACTCAACCGGGCCTCGATCTCGCCCAACACACCCGAAACACTCGACTCGATCTCCCCGTCAAACCGGTACTTCACAGCGGTCGGATGCACCACCACCCGCCCGGCAGGATCGGCAGATGCGCGTTTGCGTGCCGCCGTCCGCGCCATCAGCGACACCCCGTTCTGGAGCACGTTGAGATGATCGTTGGTGCGGGAGATCATCCCCTCGGGAAACACCACAAGTGGCCGTTCCGCATCTACGAGAATCTTGATGGCACAATTCAGTGCCGCTCGATCCATCCCCTCGCGATAGATGCTGAAACCGCCCAGCCGCCGCACCAGAAACGTCTGCAAAGCGTTGACCTTGAACACGTTCCAACTGGCCATGCCGAACACATGGCAACCGGCCTGGGCAGCGACTTCTCCCAGCACTGCCGGGTCGCTGGGACGACAGTGGTTCGGGGCCACGATGATGCCGTCACCGGATTCGAGCGAAGCCTTCAGCCGTTCGACACCGCGTACTTCGATCGCGGTGATATCGAACTGCCGCCGAAGCCGCCAACCCACCACACGTTCAAGCACCCACGGCCACAAGTTGCCGCGGTGTGGCGGAATGAACTCGTACTTGTCGTCAAAGACGATTTCCTGCATGGCGTCGCCCGGCAGTTTACCGGCATCGGCCATCCTGAGCCAATCCGACCGGCCGTCGTTGAAGGCGAACAGCCGTTCGACTGTAATTGTCCATCACCCCACTACACGACCGGAACAACATGATGGCCACCACACCCACCCGGCGACATTTCCTGCAATCGGCAGCCGGTGGATTGTTGGCCGCAGCGACCATGCCGAAGACCGGGCTTGGATCTGCCCCCCGTTTTGATGTCGTGATTCGCGGCGGAACGATTGTCGACGGAACTGGCAGTCGCGGGAGTCGCAACGACCTCGGCATTCGCGGAGATCGCGTGGCGGCCATCGGTAAACTGGCCGACGCCGACACAAAGCGATCCATCAACGCCACCGGCCGGATCGTCTGCCCGGGTTTCATCGACATGCACTCCCACAGCGACAGTTCTCTGCTGGAGGACGGGCTGGCCCAAAGTGCGGTCCGCCAGGGAGCAACCACTCACGTCATCGGCAACTGTGGCAGTTCTCCGGCACCCGTGGGTTCTCCGGTCCGTTTGGCTGGCCACACGCTGAGCACCTACGGCGACTTCCTGAAGGCTCTGCAAAAGAATGGCACCTCGATCAACGTCTGTGGCCTGGTTGGCCACAACAGTGTCCGCAGGTCCGTGATGGGAACACAGAACAGGCGCCCCACTCCGGAAGAACTCCGACAGATGCAAGACCTCGTCGACGAGGCAATGCGGTCCGGCGCGGTGGGCCTTTCCACCGGACTGGTCTCACCGCCTGGGATCTACAGCAAAACGGACGAAATCGTGGCCTTGGCCCGCGTGGCCGCCCGTCACGGGGGGCAGTATTCCTCGCACATCCGCGGAGAAGCTTCGACGCTGGTCCAAGCGGTCGGCGAGGCGATCCAAGTGGGTCGAGAGGCCGGACTGCCGGTGCAAATCTCTCATCACAAGGCAGCCGGCCGTGAGAACTGGGGCACGACCCGAAAGACATTGCCCATGATCGAAACTGCCAACCGCAACGGCCAACGAGTCCGCGTCGACGTCTACCCGTACCACGCCGGAAGCGCGGGAATGGCCCAATTGGTACCACCCTGGGCACACGAAGGTGGCAGCGGCGCGTTGCTTGGCCGACTGAAAGATCCCGTGCAGCGACGGAGGATCGCCCGTGACATGGTTCGTGGAACGGACAACTGGCCGAACTTCTTCAAGATCGAGTGGGACGACATTCAGATCGCTGCCGTCGGCAATCGTGCCAACCGCAAGTGGGTCGGCAAGCGAGTGGCCGACGTAGCCCGCGCGCGGAAGTGCGATGGCGTCCAAGCGTGCATCGACCTGCTGATCGAGGGAAACGGTCGTGTCCGAATGATCAATTTCATCATCGACGAACGGGAAATGCAGCGTGTTTTGCGGCATCCGTTGTCGATGATCGGATCCGACGGTCGAGCCGTCAGCGCAGACACCGCCCGAGGCATGCCACATCCCCGGTACTATGGCTGCTTTCCCCGGGTACTGGGACGATACTGCAGGCAGTTGAAACTGTTCCCGCTGGAAACGGCTATCCACAAGATGACTGCAATGCCCGCCAGGCAGCTGGCTCTTTTCGACCGTGGAACTCTCAAGGTCGGCCAAGCGGCCGACGTTGTCGTCTTCAATTTCCAGACGATCATCGACAAGGCCACGTTCCAGTCTCCCCACCAGTATCCTGAGGGAATTGACGCGGTGCTCGTCAACGGACAGCCGGTCGTTCTGGACGGCGGACACACCGAAATCCACCCGGGCCGCATTCTGCGTCCGCAACGTTCCTGATCTCGGCGGCCTGGTGAGCGATTCCTCTCAACCCCCCGACGGACAACTGCCCCCCGCCGCACAGGCAGCGGGGGCAGTCGACATGGTCCTCCGCGGCACATTGCTGGCCGTCTTCTCGTCGTTCTGCTACACGGCTTCGATCATTGCCTTGAGAGCCGTGACGGACGAGGGTGCCGATTGGGCCGCCTGGGTCTCGTGCCTGAAAGCCGTTCCCACCGTCGTGGTGTCCTCGATGGTCGTCGCCTGGAAATCGGCTCGTGGCACGGCCATCTGGCCATCTCGACGGATGATCTGTGCGTTGCTTGTCTCGGGAACCGCGATGCAACTGCTGGGCAACGTCGGTTTCCAGTGGGGGCTATCCCTGGGGGGCATGGCCCTGACGGTCCCGCTCTCCCAGGCCTCCCTGTTGATCAGCGGTGCGGTGCTGGGAGTCATCCTGATCGGAGAACGCGTCAGCCGTCGCTCGGCCGCCGCCATGACCGTTTTGATCACGGCCATCTGCTTGCTCTCCATCGATGCCGAGAGCTTCGCTCGCTCGGTGGCGGGGCAGGGGGGAGGCCGCCTGGTCCTGATGACTGTGACAATGGGCGTGTTCGCCGGAGTCGGTTGGGGACAATCCGGCGTCGTGATCAGGCAGGCGGCCAAGACCGGCATCAGTACGGCCGTGACAATCCTCCTGCTTTCATCGACCGCAATCGTCGTGTTGGGCGGGGGTGTCCTGGCACGCCGGGGCGGCGGCTGGATCCTCGAGCAGACCTCGCCCCGAGAATTCTGGATCTCGATGGTCGCAGGCGGCTTCACCACCGTGGCATTTTTCGCGATAACCGTCGCCCTGAAACACATCTCGATCGTGCGGGCCAATCTGATCAATGCGTCTCAGATCGCACTGACCTCGCTGGCCGGCGTGCTGATGTTCGACGAACCGATGACTCGCTGGATGATCGTCGGAACGGGCCTGACCATCGGCGGACTGTTGTTGATGGACCGGCCGCGCGAGTCCGGTGACGCGACTAGTTGAGCGAGACTGGCGAATTTGCCGCCGGCCCCTTTCCGCCGCGCAGCCACGTCATCGAGATCGCCACCGCGTGTCCGCAGGCCACGCCGACGTACACTTCGTGCACAACCTTCCACTCGCCCAGCCACTCGCCCTGCCTCAGTATGAACCAGCCCAGCGTGCTTGCGAATCCAGCCACCACCGCCGCCAAAGCGGCCGGACGGCCCAACCGTCCCCAGAACAGTCCCAGGATCAAAGTCGGCAGAAAACAGGCCGCGTAGAGTGACCCGGAAAACGAACTCATCTCGGTAATCCCCTGGTCAAGCAATAACGAGAGGGATGCTGCAGCGGCCGAGAGCACAAACACCCACAACCTCGTCCGACCCACACCGTGTTCATCCGAACAACTGGGAGCAATCACGTCGTGATCGACACTCGACGCGGCAACCAACAGAACCGAATCGATCGAGGACATCGCGGCAGCGACCAGGCCGGTCAGAAAGAACGCACCAGCCAGAGGCCCCAGCAGGCCGACATCTGGTCCCAACAGGTGAGGAATCACACTGTCGGTCAGAGATTTCCCTGTGCCGCCCCCCAGATCTCCGGGCGTGACGAAGGCGTGCGCCAGAAATCCGACGGGCAACATCACCAGGTACGTCGTGAACAACATCACCGGGGCGATCCAGCGGCCACGCCTCAACTGATGATCGTCAGCCAGGCCGTAAAACCGCGACAACTGCCGAGGCTCCACGATGATTTTCAGCCCCACCCCCAAAGCGAGACCGATCAATGTTCCAATCGTCACTTCCCCAGCCAACTCACCGTGGGGATGCCAGTCCAGAATCGACGGCATTGCTGTCCGAACATCATCAAGCAGCGGGCCCACACCTCCGGCTCTCACAACCATCGAGACCGGCAGCAACAGTCCGCCGGCCAGCAGGATAACCCCCTGCACCGCATCGGTGGCAACGACCGAGTGGAAGCCGCCAGCCAGGGTATAAGCGGTGACCACCACGAAAATGATCACGGTAACCAGCGTCGGATCCAGGTCGAGCAACGCCCCCAGCAACCGGGTTGCCCCCTCATAAACGGCGACCATATAGGCCAGCGAGGCGACCATCACCACCACCCCGGCCAGTCGTCTCAGCAGAATCGAATCGAATTGAAATCCCAGGAAATCGGGAACCGTCAATGCCCCCAACTCGCGGGCCCGCCTGGTGAACGGGGGAGCGATCACGAACCAGGAGACGAGCACCATCGTGGTGAAAACGACAACACAGATCAGCCACCACGACGGCCCAAAAGCGTAGCTGCGGCCAGCGTGACCAACAAATGTCACCGAACTGACGAAGGTGGCATAGAACGACAGGCCGATCACCACCCCACCCATCTGACGACCACCGACCAGGTAGTCGTCCAACCCGCGGGTACGACGTTTCCCGAGCCATCCGTGCCAGGCCAGCATCACCAGATACAGTCCGACGAACAGCAGTTGCAGCCAATGCTCGTGCAACCAGTCCAACTCGAGTCGCTCCCCACTGGTGGTCTATGCGATTTCGCGAAGCCTATAATGCTCCCTGCGATTTGCCAACCGACCGCCTCCTCCAAACGGCATCCCTCATGCCTCTCGCTCGTCGCCTCGAACGCCTCAAGCCCACTGCTGTCAACACGATCCTTCAAGAGGTCCGGCAGTTGCGGGCCGAAGGTCACCAACCGGTGTCATTGATGCGAGGGGCTCCGGACCTGCCCACGCCCGAGCACATCGTCACAGCCGCGCAACAGGCACTGTCCGATGGGCGAACCGGATATCCGGACAATCGAGGGGAACCAACCCTGCGAGAGGCGGTTGCCCGGTCAATCAACCGCAACGGTGGCCCCGAGTACTCTCCGGACAGCGAGATCCTGGTCACCAGCGGTGCCACCCTGGGCATCCACGCCGCACTCGGGGCGGTGCTCGACCCTGACGACGAGGTACTTGTGCCCGAACCGGTCTACGACGCCTACCTCTCGGTCATCATCCAACTCGGCGGGCGGCCGATCCCGGTGCCGGCCACCCTGGACAACGGTCGGTTCACATGGGACCCCGACCAGGTCAACGCGGCCTGTTCGCCACGAACCCGTGCGATGTTGATCAATTCCCCCTGGAACCCCACCGGCACAGTCCTGGGTAATGACGAATGGCTGAGGTTGCTCGAAGTCGCCCGACGACACGACCTCTATGTTGTCAGCGACGAGATTTACGAGTCCATCTGTTACCCGGGCCACCGGCACTGTACCCCCGCCGCACTTTCGGATGACGCACGCCAGCGGACAATCATCGTCAACAGCCTCTCCAAGACCTACTCGATGACCGGCTGGCGAGTCGGTTTTTGCGCAGCCCCTGCCGAAGTGATTTCGGCAATGTACCTCGTATTGCAGCAGTCCAGTCGTGGACCGGCAACGTTTGTACAGGATGCCGCAGTCGCGGCCCTCGACGGTCCACAGCAGTGTGTCCTCGAGATGGTGTCCGAGTATGGTCGTCGTCGGGAGCTCGTCATCGCCGCGCTGTCCGACGTCCCCCACGTCAGAGTCCTGAGCCCCGAAGGAGGATTCTTCGCGATGGCCGATGCCCGAGACCTCGAGCGGCCATCGAACGAGATTCGTCGCAGCCTGCTGGTCAACCACGGCGTGGTGGTCATGCACGGAGGCGCTTACGGACCATCCGCCGAGGGAACTCTGCGAATCTCCTTCGCCTCAGGCGGCGACAACCTCACCCACGGACTCGAACTCCTCGCCAATGGCCTGCGGGCACTCGGATCCTGACACCGTGACCCTCTCTTCAACACAATTCGGTCAGCTCCGGCGGCGGCTCGATGGCGACGTCTCGCTCGACCCCGCCATACGCGCGATGTACGCCACCGACGCCAGCGTGTTCCAGATCATGCCCGCCGCTGTCGTCCGGCCGCGCCATGCTGAGGATGTCGCAACGGCCCTTGCGTTTTGCCGAGAACACGGGCTGTCGATCACCGCCCGCGGGGGCGGCACCTCGCAGGCCGGGCAGGCCATCGGGGCGGGACTGCAACTCGACTTCTCCAAACACCTCAATGAAATCCTCGAAATCCAGCCTGATTCCCAACGGGTCCGGGTCCAGCCGGGGATCGTGCTCGATGAACTCAACGCGGTTCTGAAACCCTACAACCTGACACTGCCCCTGGACCTTTCGACGTCCAGCCGGGCCACCATCGGCGGCATGATCTCGAACAACTCCTCGGGCACCCGCTCGGTCATCTACGGCAAGACGATCGACTACGTCGAAAGCCTGACGGTGATGATGTCTGACGGCAGCACGGTCACACTCGACGATTCTTCCCCAACCACATCCGGCAGCCAGTCGCTGGCATCACAGTGCCAAGAAACCGTCGAGCGACTCGCCCGAGAACACGCGGACGAAATCTCACTACGGTACCCCAAGATCCTCCGGCGAGTTGGCGGCTACAACCTCGACGAATTCATCCCCGACACAGATCGTCCCGCCAACCTCTCGAAGATCGTTGTCGGCTCCGAAGGCACCCTGGCACTGTTGCTCGAAGCGACACTGCGACTGGTTCCGCTTCCCTCCGAGCGAGCCCTGCTGAGCGTCCAGTTCGACGACTTGCTCGATGCGCTCGCTGCGGTCCCCACAATCCTGGAACACGGCCCATCGGCGATCGAACTGGTCGATCGCATGATCCTCTCGCACACTGTCGGCAAGCCGGAATTCGAACCGCTGCGATGGTTCATCGACGGCGACCCGGCTGGCGTGCTGCTGGTCGAAGTCCAAGGCGAATCAACCGACGATTTGTCAGAACGCTTGGACAGGATCGAACAACACTTGGCCCGCGACGGAAAAGGCACACACTTCCACCGAATGACGGACTCCGACGAGCAGGGCCGAGTCTGGAAGCTCCGCAAAGCGGCACTGGGATTGTCCATGGCCCGGCCCGGTGACGAAAAAGCCGTCTCTTTCGTCGAAGACACGGCCGTGTCTCCCGATCGACTGCGAGACTACATCGCCCGTTTCCGAGAGATTCTCGACCGACATGAGACACGTGCCGGTTTTTACGCCCACGCGTCGGTCGGATTGCTGCACATCCGGCCGGTGATCGACCTCAAGACCGATATTGGAGTTTCGCGTTTCGAGTCCATCGCCAACGAAGTGGCCGACCTGGTTCTCGAATTCGGGGGAGCCCTCAGTGGAGAACACGGCGACGGCCTGGTCCGGGCTCCGTTCCAGGAACGCATGTTCGGGCCAGTGCTTTACGAGGCATTCCGTGAGATCAAGCAGACGTTCGATCCCGACGGACTGCTGAACCCCGGGAAAATTGTCGATGCTCCGGAACTGACTTCCGACTTGCGGTTCGGCCCCGACCACGTCACGCCCTCACCGGAAACCGCCTTCGACTTCTCGGACTTCGGCGGAATCGCCCGCGCCGCCGAGCAATGCAGCGGGGTGGGTGCCTGCCGCAAGAACCTGGCCGGGACGATGTGCCCGTCGTACATGGCCACTCGTAACGAGGCGGACTCCACCCGTGGTCGCGCCAACGCACTGAGGATGGCCATCAACGGTCAACTGGGGCCCGAAGGTCTGAGCCATCCGTCGTTGAAACCGGCCCTGGACCTGTGCCTGGAGTGCAAGGCATGCAAGTCCGAATGCCCGACCGGGGTCGACATGGCCCGTATGAAATCCGAGTACCTTTATCAGTTCCATCGCAACACCCCGCGGCCCCGGCACGATCATCAATTCGCCAATATCCGCCGAACGCTCGAACTGGCCTCGAAGTGGCCCCGCCTGTTCAACCTGGCCAGCCAAACCCGTCTCGGCCGATGGTTGGCCGGCATCGCCCCCGAGAGGCAACCGCCACAAGTGGCCCACCGGTCGCTGCTGACCGAGTGCCAGTCGCTGACACTGGCCGACCCGCTCACGGCCGATGTGACATTTTTCCCCGACACGTTCTCGCTCCACTGCGAACCACACCATGTGCTGGCCGCCATCCGGGTGGCCCAATCCCAGGGACTCTCGGCCGGCATCGCACCCCCGGTATGTTGTGGCCGCCCGCTGATCTCCCGTGGATTTCTCGATGAAGCCCGGCTCCAGGCCGAATCCCTGGTCAAGGCTCTCTCCCCGTTGGTCCAGGCTCATCGCCCGATCGTGTTCCTCGAGCCGGGATGCTGGTCCGCGGTGATCGATGACCTGCCCCACCTGGTCTCCCCGTCGACCCGGGAATCAGCCACCGAGGTGGCCCGCTCCTGCCGAACCTTCGAACAATGGGCGGCAGACGTTCTTCCGGAACCCTCTGAGCCACCCACAAACGACGAGACCGTGCTGCACCATGGCCATTGCCACCAGAAAGCCCTGGCCGGTACCGGACCGGCCCTCGAAGCCATCCGCCGCGGTGGAGGATGCAGCAAAGACCTCGACAGCGGTTGCTGTGGAATGGCCGGCTCATTTGGGTACGAACCCGAACACCTCGGGGTGTCCCTGGCAATCGGCGAGCGGGTGCTGGCCCCCGCAGTCCGCGACCACCGCGGACCTGTCGTCGCGCCCGGGTTCAGTTGCCGCCACCAGGTCGAGCACCTGACCGGGGTGCGGGCATTGTCGACGGCCGAATGGCTGGCCGACCGACTCGATGATCAGGGTTCCTGATCTCGCAACCACTCCCGAACCTGTTCCTCCAGCAAATCCAGTGTCACCGCGCCACGAGACAACACCACTTCGTGGAACTCGCGGACGTCGAACTTGTCACCGAGTGTCTTCTCGGACAGTCGCCGCAACTCCTGGATCTTCAATTCGCCGATCTTGTAGGCCAGCGCCTGGCCGGGCCACGCGATGTAGCGATCGATTTCGTTCTCGATGTCAAACAACGTCTTGGCAGTGTTCTCGGCAAAAAATGCGATCGCCTGTTTCCGTGTCCATCCGTCGTAGTGCATCCCGGTGTCGACCACCAATCGCACCGCACGCCACATCTCGTAGGTCAACTGGCCGAACTTCGAATACGGGTCCTTGTACAGCCCCAACTCTTCGCCAAGGCTCTCGCTGTACAATCCCCATCCTTCGATGAAGGCCGTGTAGCCCCCAAAACGACGAAAAGGAGGAATGTTCTCGAGCTCCATGGCCAGAGAAATCTGAAGGTGGTGTCCGGGCACGGCCTCGTGAAGGCTCAGCGCCTCGATTTCGTACTTCGGTCGCACCTCGGGACGGTACAGGTTGACGAAATACGTCCCCGCCCTCAGGCCGTCAGCCGACGGGGGACGGTAATAGGCCGTTGTGGTATCCGGCGCCAGGTGCATCGGGATTGCCTCGACACCATAGGGGATCCGGGGCAGTCGACGGAACAATCGGACCAGGTGCGGATCGATTCGCTTGGTCACCTCACGATAAGCTGCCAACAGGTCCTCGGCGTTCTTGTAGTAAAAGCGTGGGTCGGTCCGCATGAAATCGAGAAACTCGCGGAAGCTGCCGTCGAATTTCGCCTGGCGGATCACTTTCTCCATCTCACCCCGAATGCGTTTCACTTCCCGCTTCCCGATGTCGTGTATCTGCGAGGGTGTCAGATCGGTCGTCGTGAATCTTCGGCAGCGAAATGCGTAGAACTCCTTTCCACGTGGCATCTGCCAAACACCGGCTCGCGGGAAGCAACCCGGCAGGTAACTGTCGTTGAAGAATTTCAGAAAGTGTCGGTAGGCGGGGACAACGACTTCGGAGATCGCCTGGACCGCCTCACCCTGCAGTTTTTCGCGATCGGATAAAGACACGGACTCGGGAAAACTGCGGAACGGCTTGTAGAAGAGGCTCTTGCGAGGATCGTCTACGATCTGCCGAGCAATCTGCGCCGGCACCCGCACCATCACTTCGCGGTCGTGGACCCGGCGTTCTTTGAGCCCGACCTGCATCAGGGCTATCGTCTGATCCATGTATTCCCGAAAACTTCGCAGCCGCGCCAACCACTGGCGATAATCCTCGACCTGTTCAAAACGGATCACGTCGGCCGTCGAACTCGCATCCTGGATTCCGTCACGAGCGGTCAACGGCACAAGGAACCAGCGATGGGCGTGGCTCTCGACCGACACGGCGTACTGCCGGCGGAACAGGTCGTAGTTGAGCCGGTCGCCGGGAGCGAGCATGTTGCGGTCGATCGCTGCGAGCTGTTTGAGAACCGCCCGACGATGACCGTGCCGTCGGTTGATCGCCTTCAGCGAGACATCCGGCCATCGACTGTTGTGACGCCGATCTCCCAGGTAGGCAGCGAAAGTCGGCTGCTCCCGCAGACGCCAGTCCCACTCGTTGTCGATCAACAGGTTGAGTTGCTTGGTTGTCTCGAGCCGTTTCGCCTGGCGAGAATCCGGATCGCCTCCCAGGGCGTCCAACGGCAGACACCCCAGCCCCAACACGAACAGCCAGCAAGTCCGAGCCGAAATCGCCATCACCTTTCTCCACGCCTTCTCGACACACATCGCCCGGGACTTTCCAACGGCCAATCTGTCCGGTTAAATACCATCTCGCCCACCCGGCAACCACCCGCACAACCCGGGGGCCCTCTGCCCGGAGACCTCTCATGAGACGCCTGTTCCTGCTCGCCGGACTGTTGACCATGACCACCACGCTGCCCGCCGCCGACATCGACTACGTCAAGACGCGGCGCACCGATCACGTCGACACGCACCACGGCACCAAGGTCCCCGATCCGTACCGGTGGCTCGAGGACGACGTACGAAAGTCCAAGGATGTTGCCGGCTGGGTCGAGGCGCAAAACCAGGTCACTTTCGGATATCTCGAGAAGCTGCCCCAACGCGAAACTGTCCGCAAGCGGATCGAGGAATTGTGGAACTACGAGAAGTTCGGCACCCCCTTCAAAAGAGGAGGGCGGTACTACTTCTACAAGAACAACGGACTTCAGAACCAATCGGTGCTGCACAGCCTCGACTCGCTCGACGGCAAACCCAAGGTTTTGATCGACCCGAACACCTGGTCCAAGGACGGCACGGTGGCGCTGGCCGGCACCTCGTTCAGTGACGACGGACGCTACATGGCCTACGGAGTGGCCGAGGCCGGGTCCGACTGGCGGACCTGGCACGTGATGGACGTCGATTCACGCCGCAAGCTCGACGACGAACTCAAGTGGATCAAGTTCAGCAGCATCTCCTGGACCAACGACAACCGCGGCTTTTTCTACAGCCGGTTCGACGAACCTGCCGAAGGAGCCAAGTTCCAGGACCTCAACCTCAACCAGAAGGTCTATTACCATCGTGTGGGCACGCCACAGAGCGACGACGTGCTGGTCTACAAGCGGCCGGACCACCCCGACTGGGGCTTCAGCGCCGAGGTGACAGAGGACGGACGGTACCTGGTACTGACCGTCTGGAAGGGGACCGACGACAAGTACCGGGTCCTCTACAAGGACCTGGCCGAACCCTACGGGATGCCCATCGACCTGGTGACGAGCTTTGACCACGAGTATTCGTTCGTTGGAAATGACGGACCTGTCTTCTTCTTCAAGACGGATCTCAAGGCACCGCGTCGACAGTTGGTGGCCGTCGACATCCGCCATCCCGAACCCAAACACCATCGGGTGCTGATCGCTCAGCGAGATGAAACCCTGACCGGAGTGGGGCTGGTCGGCAACCTGTTTGTCGCCCACTACCTCAAGGACGCCCGCACGCAGATCCGCATTCACTCGATGGACGGCCAGTTCGTCCGCGAGGCCGAGTTTCCGGGCATCGGCACCGCCAGCGGGTTTGGCGGCCGCCAGTCAGACACCGAGACCTTCTATTCGTTCGCCAGTTTCGCGACACCCCCGAGCATCTTCCGCTACGACATGGTGACCGGCCAAAGCACGCTCTGGCGACAGGCGAAGGTCAAGTTCCAACCCGACGATTACGTCGTCAAGCAGGTGTTCTACTCGAGCAAGGACGGAACCAAGGTGCCGATGTTCATCGCGCATCACAAGGACACCAAGCTCGACGGCAAGCGGCCCACACTGCTGTACGGATACGGCGGCTTCAACATCTCGCTCACCCCCAGGTTCTCGATCAGCCGGCTGCAATGGATGGAGATGGGGGGAGTCTTTGCGATGCCCAATCTCCGCGGGGGAGGGGAATACGGCGAGAAATGGCACCGCGGCGGAACCAAGCTGAACAAGCAGAATGTCTTTGACGACTTCATCGCCGCAGCCGAGTACCTGATTGCCGAGAAATTCACGACCAGCGACAAGCTGGCCGTGATGGGAGGCAGCAACGGCGGGCTACTTGTCGGAGCCGTCATGACACAGCGTCCCGATTTGTTCGGAGCCTGCCTGCCGGCCGTCGGGGTGATGGACATGCTGCGGTTCCACAAGTTCACAGCCGGCCGTTACTGGGTCGACGACTATGGCAGTGCCGAGTCCCCCAAGGAGTTCCAGGCCCTGCTGTCCTACTCGCCCTACCACAACCTCAAGCCGGGCACCAAGTACCCCGCCACGCTGGTGACCACAGCCGACACCGACGACCGGGTTGTTCCCGGCCACAGCTTCAAGTTTGCCGCACAGTTGCAGCACTGCCACACGGGGCGCACCCCGGTATTGATTCGCATCGAGACCCGTGCCGGACACGGGGCGGGCAAACCCACGGCCAAGATCATCGAGGAAGTTGCCGACAAATGGGCCTTCCTGATCAAGAACCTCGGCATGAAGCCGCGAAAGGCCAAGTGACGTGGCATCCGAACAGCCCGACACGCCGAAATACCTGACTGCTCCGACACCTTCCGAGCGGATGCCGTCGGGAATCCCGTTCATCGTCGGGAACGAGGCAGCCGAACGCTTCAGCTTCTACGGCATGAAGTCCATCCTGTTCGTCTTCATGACCGGCCACCTCTTCTCCTCAACCGGAGCCGCCGACTTTCTCAACGAGTCGCAGGCCACCGAGTGGCAAGCCTTGTTCGTCGCCTCGGCCTACTTCTTCCCCGTCCTCGGGGCCCTGGCATCTGACATCTTCCTGGGCAAGTACCGGACCATCCTGTTGCTGTCGACGGTCTACTGCGTCGGCCACCTCAGCCTCGCCCTGATGGACATGCCCGAATCACTCCTCGGGGTGACGTTTGAACCTCGCACGTTCCTGATCGCCGGGCTGTTTCTGATTGCCGTGGGCAGTGGTGGCATCAAGCCGTGCGTCTCGGCACACGTTGGTGACCAGTTCGGCCAGTCCAACCAACACCTCCTCTCGAAAGTCTTTGGCTGGTTCTACGTATCGATCAACCTCGGAGCTGCTGCCTCGCAGTTCGCCACCCCCTTGTTGCTGAAACACTACGGCCCGGGATGGGCCTTCGGTGTCCCCGGCCTGCTGATGGGGCTCGCCACGTTTGTCTTCTGGCTGGGGCGCCACCGATTCGTCCACATCCCGGCCGGTGGCCGGGAATTCTTGCGAGAGACTTTCGATCCCACGGGACGGCGGGCCATCCTACGACTGCTTCCGATTTATCTCTTTGTCGCCGTCTTCTGGTCGCTGTTCGACCAGGGCGGGTCGAAGTGGGTTGCACAGGCCACGAGCATGGATCGGAACCTCGGTGGTATCGACATCCTTCCCTCCCAGGTCGGACTCGTCAACCCGGTGCTGATCCTGGTCTTCGTGCCGCTGTTCAACTACGTGATCTACCCGACGATCAATCGCATCTTCACACTGACTCCCCTCAGAAAGGTGAGCATCGGGCTATTCGTCGCTGCGATCGCCTACACGGTCTCGTCGACAATCCAGGAGTGGATCGATGCCGGGCAGACCCCTCACATCTCCTGGCAGTTCGTGGCCTACATGCTGATCACCGCCGCAGAGGTGATGATCTCGATCACCTGCCTGGAATTCAGCTACACCCAATCTCCGCGGAAGATGAAGTCGTTCGTCATGGCGTTGTACCTGTTGAGCGTCTCGGCCGGAAATCTCCTCACGGCTCTGGTCAACCGGTACACGAGGGACGCCGATGGGAACTCCACGCTACAGGGTGCCGACTACTACTGGTTCTTCACCGGGGCGATGGCCGTGGCCGCGGTACTGTTCGTCGGCGTGGCGATGAGCTACCGTGGCAGGACCTACCTTCAGGAAGAAGCCCCTGCTCGCAATACTCCTCCACTCTCAGACAGCGACAGAGCCGCCGACAACCCCACGAACTGATCAAACACCGTCAGCGGCGAAACCGATCACACGACTACTAACGACGAGGCCAGACATGGCGACACCGAAGACACTCAAAGCAATTGACGCCAGCCTGGTGCTTCTTGCCATCGCCGGCCTACTGACTGGTGGCATTGGATGTGGCGGCGGCGACAACCTCCAGGAATTCGACGACGCCCACATCAAGCCAGCCGACCCGGGGG
The DNA here is from genome assembly GCA_002724315.1 of Planctomycetaceae bacterium. Lineage (GTDB taxonomy): Bacteria > Planctomycetota > Planctomycetia > Planctomycetales > Planctomycetaceae > UBA8437. The sequence goes on from PBOJ01000139.1 coordinate 30,961, forward strand.
CGCATGACCACCACCATCACCATCACGACGAAGAGCACAAGGCGCCGCACGGTGGAACGCTGGTCGCACTGGGAGACCACCAGTACCACGCAGAAATCGCCTGGGACGAAAAGGCCAAGACCATCACAGTCTATGTTCTCGACGGCGAAGCCGAGAAAGCGGTACCGATCGACGCTGAAGAGATCGTCTTGGCCGTCGGCATCGGCAAGGACGCGGAAACCCACAAGTTCACGGCCAAACCCCAGGAGAACGATGGCGACGGCAAATGCTCACGGTTCGTCTCATCCGACAAGGCTCTGTTCGACAAATTCCACGACAGCGAATCCACATCGGGGCAGATTGACCTTCCAATCGGCGAGAAGACCTATCCCGTCGTCGTCGCTCATGACCATCATGATCATGACCACGATCATGACGAGAAGGGCGAGCACAAGCACGACGAGAAAGCCGACCACAAACCCGAGAAAAAGGGCGAGGACTCATCGCCGAAGAAAACCGGCAAGTAGGCCAAGCGGCCCTCAGGGCCTCGAATCGCCGCCCTTGGGTTTCGGTTTCGGGGAGATCGGCTGACGACTGCCGTCCTTTCGGAAGTGTCCGTGCTTCAGATAACGGCTGGTCCACTCGATCACCTGCGAATTGAACATCAGGAACGAGTGCCCCGCACGAACGGTCGCAAAATCGGTCGCACCTGACAGGCGGGTGCTCTCAACCGAGACCGTACCGTCATCGTCTCCGGGAACCAGTGGATTGAATCCACGCGGCGTTCCAGCCTGGCCGGCGATCACGCCAAACTCGAACTTCGGGACCGGCAGACTCGAGATGAACCCTTCGGGGTCGCTTCGCAGTTGTTGCCCGGCGTGACCGTAGATCAGCCGAAACAACAGGTTACCCTTCAGGTGATCGGCCATCCTCGCCCCATAATTGGGCACGCCCAGCATCACCAGCCGCCCGGCTCGCTTGTCGCGATACCGGCCAGACCACGAGCGAACCACCAGCCCGCCCATGCTGTGGGTGACGAAGTGAATCCGGGTGATCCCATCGAGACTCTCGATGACCTGCTGCAGGTAATCCGCCGACATTTCAATCCCGGCCTTCGAACTGGGATAGTCAAACGGGACCACCGTATACCCGTCGTCGGCCAACGCGCGGCCCATTTTCTTCATCGACTTCGAGGAACGGATCGCACCGTGCAAAAGGACCACGGCCGTCCCGTTCATCGGCTTCAACTTCTTTGTCCGGATCACCCCGTCGAGATGTTCTTCGCACGCCTCGCGAGCCCCCCACGCCCACCGGATACCCATACGATCGATCAGCCGGTGGTGACCGGTAAAAATGTTCTGCTGGATCCGCCAGCCCCGAAAGAACCTCACGTCGCCCCAAAACTGGGTTCCGCCGAATGTCGGAGCCGGAACGTTGACTTTCCTGGAGGCCGCCGCCGTCTTCTCTGAATCCCGGGGATTGTCCGGTTCAATCGCAGATGCGGGTTCGGCCATCATCATTCCGTTCACCAACAGTCCCAACAATCCCGCTCGACAACACCTGACCATCGTGTCAATCCGCCGGTGGCAACCGGTCGCTCCCAATCCATTCTCAGGCGACAAAAACGGCACGGCGCAACGCGCAGCGGCGGCACGACGACCAACACAATGCCCTCCGCCGGCATTCTAGCAGTCCTTCAAGACTCGGCTAGAGCGACTTGGCGCTAACGATCCGTCCGACCGGCCACTTCCCGAACCGGCGTTTGGTTGAGCAGCCGCCTGGCTTCCTTGAGTACGAAGTCCGGGTTCATGAATGGCTCGTAACTGATGTCCTGCCACCGCACCATCCCGTCGCCATCAATCAGAAACGTGCCGTGCATCGTCAGTTTCTCGAAGTCATCGAAACACCGGTACTTCTTGAAAACCTCGAGTTTCGGATCCGCAGCAAGCGGAAACGGGAACCCGCCATCCTTCCCGTATTTCTCGATCGACTTGGCCAGGTCCTCCTGGCTGTCGGAACTGATCGCGACCACTTCAATGCCAGCCTTGCGGAAATCGTCGGTCTTGGGAGCAAAGGCCTGCAGTTGCTCAACACAGTGCAGGCAACCGTACCCCAGGTAGAAAATCACCAGCACGGGTTTGCCTCGGTAATCCTTCAAGGCCACTTTCCGTCCGCCATCGGTCGGCAAACTCCACTCGGGTGCCGACAGGGGCTTCCAGCGGAACGGCCCCAGGTCGCCCAGCTTTGGACGTTTGCCGATGTCATCACGTGCGGCCTTCGCCAATCGCCAGTTTTCCGGCAAATCGGCTTTCTTCGCGACCGGTGCCAGGCGACGGAAAATCGGAGCGGTAAGATCGAGCGAGCCGGACAGCTTGCGGAGAGCCTGGAGTTCCTCGACCGCCTTTTTCTTGCGGCCGCGTTCCCAGAGCAATTCAACCAGCCGTGCCTGTGGCTGAACCTCGTTCACACGTCGCTTGGCGTGGCTGCGGAGTGCCTTCTCAGCCCCGTCCTCGTCACCCGAAGCCAACTGGACAAATGCCAGGAACGCCGCATCCATTCCGCCCGCCTTCTTGAACAGCCCCAGCGCCTCCTTGGCCTTTTCCTTGGAGCCCTCGGACAAGGCCACGTGAGCCTGCATCTCCTGGACGGCTTTTGTGAGCGTACCGATCTTTGCAGCAAACGGCTTACGAGCCGCGTCGACGGCTTTTTTGACGGCCTTCTCGTTCGGCTTCTTTTTGGGTGATGTCTTCTTGGACGGTTTGTCAGCGGCCTTGCCAGCCTTCTTCTTGTCACCCTCTTTCTTGGCACTGTCCTTATCGACCGGCTTCTTCTTGTCACTTTCTTTCTTTGCACCGCCCTTATCGGCCGCCTTCTTCTTGTCACCCTCCTTCTTGGCACCGCCCTTATCGGCCGCCTTCGCCTTCTTATCACCTGGCTTTCCGGCTTCCTTTTTCTTGCCGTCCTTGGCCGCCCCGCCCGTCAGCTTCGCTCTGGCTGCAGCGCCGGCCTTCTCCTGCTGCGCCCGTTGATCGGACAACCGCTTCTCGAGAGACGCGAGCAGTTCCTTCCCCTTCTTGGTCTTACCCGAACGAAAATAGGCGCGACCGAGATGCCGCTCACGTTTGACCTGTTCGTTGAAGTCGTCGGTTGGCTCGAGGTAAGAGGTCCCGGCCAGGGAGATCATCTCGTCCCACATCTCGTAGGTGTTGAGCGCCTGGAACAGCCTCATGCGTCCGTAACGCGTACTGCCGGCTTTCTTCATCGTGTTGTATTTCGGGTGCCGGGGCAGTTCGAGCATGTTCTTGGCCAAGCTGACCGCTTCGCTGGCCCGTCCCACGTAGAGCAGGTTGCGACAGAGCCATTCGTTGTTGTGAGCGAAGTTGTGGATCTGGTCTGGCAACACGCGATCTCGCATCATGTGGGCGTGGTCGACCCTGGCCGAGGCTTCCTGTTGAAAGCAGGCATCCTCGTACCGTTTCAATCTCGAATAAATGTGCCCGGGCATGTGCCACATGTGGGCGATTCCCGGGGAGGCCTGTCCACAGCGGGCGGCGGAATTCAGCGCCTTGTCCGGCTTCTCGTAGTCCCACAAGTGGATACGAAAGTGGTGGCAGGGGTGCATCGGATTCTTGGCCAACACCTGTTCCAGCAGCGCGTTGACCGCCAGGTAACTGTCCAGTGGCAGCCCTCTGCGGCGATTGCCCCACAACTGCAGGCCCAACAGCGCTTTCGACTCGATGTCTTCCGGGTACTTGTACGAGATCCTCTCCAGCGCCTTGGCGTACGCGCGGCTTCGAACCTTGTTCTTCTTGGACCCGGCCTTGACGTAGGCGTCCACCGCTTCGATGTACATCCGCTCGCGTTCGGTCACCTTGTCCTTACGCTTGACGGCCAGCGCGATAAAACCCTTGGCCCGCTTGTCGTTGTTGATGTTGGCCATCGCCATCCCCCAGTAGGCAATGGCACACTCGGGATCGATCGCCGCCGCCTGCCGAAAAGACCGCTCGGCCTCAAAGAACCAGAATCCGTGCAACTGCCCCAAGCCCTGGTTGATAAACTTCTGCACGATCGGCTTCGAACAAGTGGCCGGAAACGTCACGTTGCCGGTCCCCCCCATCAAGTAGGCCTTTTGGCGAGGCCCTTCGTTGAAGGCTTCGCCGTGGTTTGAGTGCCCGGCAGGCAGGCCCTTTTCCTCCTCGGCCTTCTTCTCCTCTTTCTTTTCGTCCTTCCTGGCTTTGTCCTTGTCCTGGGCGACGGCGTCAAAGGCCCCCAGCGGGATGACGGCAACCCAGGCTACCGCGACAGCGGTGGCGATCAGCAGACGAGACAGCGAAAAGGGGAAGACGACAGACTTCATGGGCATCACCGCTTATTGTTCGGATGGACGATTCGGTCGCCAGAATTGCGGGGAACCGCGTCCCAACCATCTAACGACATCCTCAGCGGTTTACTGTAACATCTGGCCGAGTCGATGTTGAGGCGTTGTGAGGCGAGGAAACAGGATGCCCGCTCAACGCAGCGTCGCCCGAACCGGCCTGTTGCTGGCAGGTGTTCTCGCACTGTGCCGGTTCGCCTCGCTGGGCAAGGAACTGCTGATCGCCGGACGATTCGGAGCCGGTGACCAGATCGATGCCTACGCCCTGGCACTGCTGGTCCCGGCCCTGGCCCTGGCATTTTACCTGGGCGCCGTTCGTCGCGGGTACATTGTCGAAGCTCCTCGCCAGGAACTTGCCGGCGAACTGGCAACCTTCACCAACCGGTACTTGCTGCAGGTGCTCGTGTTTTCGACCGTACTGGCAGCACTTGCCTGGTGGCTACTTCCCGCAGCATGGCCGTTACTGCTGACCACTGAACGGCACCGGGAGTTGGCAGAACCACTCGCCCGACTCACAACTCCAGCGGCCTGGCTGATCCTGCCAACGGCCGCCGTCTCGGCGTTGACCGCGGTACTCAATGCCCGTCACAGTTTCGCTCGCCCGCAGTGGACCCACGTGCTGCCCACCGGAGCGATCGTTTTGGCGGTGTTGTCGCGGGGCACCAGCGACGGCGCGGCCCTGTTGGCCTGGAGCCTTTTGGCCGGCACGACGATCCAGGCGGCGGTCCTTGTCCTGATGGCGCACCGCAGTGGACACAACTTCCTCGCACCCGGCGCCCACCTGTTCCGGGGCAGCAGATTCTTCGTCGCGGTGGTCTTGCCGTTCCTGTGGATGGACGCGATCGGCCAACTCAACGTCATGATCGACCGAGCCATGGCCAGTTGGTTGCCCGAAGGTCGCCTCAGCGTCCTTTACTGGAGTGCCCTGGGCAAGGACTTCCTGTCGGGCACGCTGGTCGCCTCGATTCTCTGGGTGCTCTTGCCCCGGTTCTCTGGACAGGCCGCTGCTGGTGACCGCGACGGCCTGAAACACAGCTGCAGCCGCCTGCTGCGGTTCTCCGCGGCCTTGCTGTTGCCGGTATCCGCGGTTGCGTTGGTCGCAGGCCACAGCCTGATCCCGGCGTTGTCCATCGGGACCCTTGACCCGGCGGCATGCCACCGGCTGGGGCTGACACTGGGCGGTTACGCCTGGGGCCTGTTCCCCGAACTGGCAGGCCTCGCCCTGGTCCAGGCGATGCTGGTCCTGGGCCGCTGGAATCACCTGGCCGTGATCGGGCTGCTGGGCCTTTTCGCCCCCAACCTGATCCTCAACCTCCTGCTGATCAACCCGCTGCAAGAGGTGGGGCTGGCGATCTCGACATCGGCAACCGCCTGGCTGCTGTTGGGGGTCGCCTGGTGGACAGTCCGTCGCACGATCGGAATCCACGACCAGGCACAGGTGCTGGCCAGCGTGGCCCGATCCATGGCCTTCAGCCTGCTGGCGGGATGTGCCGGGCTCGGCCTGGCCGAGGTACTCGGACACGGACTGGTCAACGGACTGGCCGCCGTCACCGTGTCCACATCGATTTGCCTGGGCTTGTCGATGGGCTGGCCCGGCCACCCCGACTTCAAGGATGCGGTTCGGGCATGGCGTCAAAGCGGCTCCGACAGCAACGACCAGAGCCAGGACCCCGACTCCACACGGTCTGTCCCGTAGTGCCTCCGACTGACTATAATCGTGTTTCCTGCCGGTGAGTCGCCAGTTGGCTCACCGCTTCTGCCGCCCCACAGGGATTCCCGCCCGTGTCACCTCGTTTGTCCCGCCGCAACCGGGTCCAGCGTTCCAGTTGGCCGGGGCAGATGCTGGCCGCCGGTGGAACAGGCGTCCTGGCCCTGCTGGCCGCCTGGGTCTACTCGGCCGCACCTCCTGCAAGCGAGCCTCCGTCACTTTTGGCAGCCTCGGAAACCGGAGAGGAAGAGGACGAACGGCGGCCTGCCCCCGAACCGTCGGCCCCGGCCCCCAAACCACCCGACCCCTTCGAAAAGACAGTCACCCCGTTTCTGGCCACCTACTGCAACAAGTGCCACGGCCCAGACACCGACAACGGTGGACTGCGTTTCGACAAATACCAGTCAACGGCTGACGTCCAGGCCGACCGCAAGACCTGGGCCAAGGCGATGCAGTACCTCGAACTCGGCGCCATGCCACCGCCTGATCACGACAAGCAACCCGACGCCAAATCCCGAGAGTCGGTTGTCAGGTACCTGGACAGAACCCTCTTTGACATCGATTGCGATCTCGTACGCGACCCCGGCCGCGTCACCATCCGCCGACTCAACCGGGCCGAGTACAACAACACAATCCGGGACCTGCTCGGCGTCGACTTCCAACCCGCAAAGAACTTCCCCAGTGACGACGTCGGGGAGGGCTTTGACAACATCGGCGACGTGCTGAGTGTGTCGCCGCTGCTGGTCGAGAAATATCTCGATGCGGCCGAACAGGTCGCCTCCAAAGCGATTGTCCCCGTCGACCCCTTCACATCCCGCAATCGCAAGTTCACTGGCGGCCAGTTCAACAAGAATCTCGGTGTCAACGCACAGGGAAGCAGCTTCGGCATCTTTTCACGCGGCCATGTCGGGATCGTGATCGAATTCCCATCCGATGGCGAATACGTCTTCCGCATCAACGCCTCGGCCGACCAAGCCGGGCCCGATCCCGCCCGGCTGAAACTGTCTGTCGACGGCAAGGGGGTCAAGACGATCGACATCAAGAGCAAGAATCGCGGCGACCGCCAGAACCACGAACACAAGCTGAAGATGATGCGGGGACGCCGTCGGATCCGGGTGGCCTTCATCAATGACTACTACAAGCCCAACGACCCCGACCCCAAGCTCAAAGGCGACCGCAACGCCTATGTACATGCCATGGAAGTGGTGGGTCCCCTGGAGGTCAAACCCGAGGACCTGCCCCGTTCGCACCGCAACTTGATCCGTTTCCGTCCCGGCAAGGACCGCACTGCGACAGAAGCCGCACGAGCCAACCTGACCCCATTGATGCGGCGGGCGTTTCGCAGACCGGTAACCAGCGACGACGTTGATCCGGTAGCCGATTTTGTCGCCAAGGCGACCGCAGGCGGCGAAGCCTTTGAAGCGGCGATGCAAATCGGACTGCAGGCGATCCTCGTCTCACCGCACTTCCTGTTCCGGGTCGAACACGGCCAACCCGACAAAGACAGCAACGGCAACAAGACCCTGACCGATTTCGAACTTGCCTCCCGCTTGAGCTACTTCCTGTGGAGCAGCCTGCCGGACGACGAACTGTTTCGTCTCGCCGAGCAGAACCGACTGCACCGACCGGATGTGCTCGCCGCACAGACTCGCCGCATGCTGGCCGATCCGCGATCCCGATCGCTGGTCGACAACTTCGCAGGCCAATGGTTGAACCTCAGGATCCTGGACGAACTGACCCCGGATCCGAAGAAGTTCCCCGACTTCACTGATGAGCTTCGCCAGGCGATGCAACAGGAGACCAGCCTCTTCTTTGCTGAAGTCATGAACAAAAACCTGCCGATCACCCGGTTTCTCGACGGCCGCTTCACCTTCGTCAACGCCCCGCTGGCCAAGTTGTACGGGATTCCCGGCATCCAGGGAAAACAGATGCGACGGATTGACCTGGCCGACGACCGCCGCGCCGGCGTGCTGACCCAGGCCAGCATCCTGACATTGACCTCCAACCCTGACCGCACCTCACCCGTGAAGCGGGGCAAGTGGATCATGGACAACATCCTCGACAGTCCCCCACCTCCGCCCCCGCCCGACGTCCCCGACCTGGAACAGGCCAGCAAGGCCGCGCCCGATGCCCCGTTGAGGAAGCAGTTGGAGATTCACCGCAAAAAAGCCACCTGCGCCATCTGCCACCGCCAAATGGATGCCCTGGGATTCGGATTCGAGAATTTTGACGCTATCGGACGATGGCGGGACACAGACGGCAAGCACAAGATTGACTCGTCCGGAACATTGCCCGGTGACGAGTCATTTTCCAGTCCGATCGAGTTGATCCGGATCCTCACGAAGCGGCAAGACCGTTTCTGCCGATCCTTATCAAGGAAGATGCTGGTCTATTCCCTTGGTCGAGGACTGGAGTTCAACGACCGCTGTGCTATTGATAGAATCGTGGCAGCCTGCCGGGAAGACGCGTTTCGTTTCCAGGCGATGGTGATTGCGGTTGTGCAAAGTGAGCCGTTCCGAATGCGGCGAGAAGAAGGAGTCAAGCCATGAGTGGTTTCAAGACGATTCCCCGGCGAACGTTCCTGCAGGGCCTGGGCGCCACGATGGGCCTGCCCCTGCTTGACGGCATGCAAACCGCCCAAGCCGCCGCAGCCGCCACCCCGCCGGTCCGTGCCGCATTCGTGTTCTTCCCCAACGGGGCCATCATGCCCTCGTGGAAGCCGACCGGCGAAGGGACGGATTATCAGTTCAGCGAAACGCTCAAGCCGCTGGAGCCCTTCCGAAGTGAGTTGAACATCTTCACCGGACTGGCACAGGACAACGGCCGTGCCAAGGGCGATGGCCCCGGCGACCATGCCCGATGTGCCGCCAGTTACCTCACCGGCGCACATCCGGTCAAGACATCCGGCGCCAACATCAAGGTGGGGGTCTCGGTCGACCAGGTGGCCGCCCAGCAGATCGGCAAACGGACCCGTCTGCCGTCACTTGAGATCGGAATCGAACGTGGCCGCAATGCCGGCAACTGCGATTCCGGCTACAGCTGTGCCTACTCGTCCAACGTCGCCTGGAAAACTGCCACGACACCGGTAGCCAAAGAGATCAATCCCCGAGCGGTCTTCGGCCGGTTGTTCGGATCCGAAGAAGACGCACAGGTCCGCAAGCGACGAAATCGTATTCGCAAGAGCATTCTCGACCTGGTCGCCGCCGACGCCAAGCGACTACAAAAAACTCTCGGCAGCAATGACAAGGCCAAGCTCGACGAGTACTTCACCAGTGTTCGGGAAATCGAACAGCGAATCGCCCGGGCCGAACAGGATGCCCAGCAACGTCGCCCCAAGGACGTCAAGGTGCCCGGAAACACCCCGCGGGACCTGACCAAGCACGTCAACCTGATGTACGACCTGCTGGCCCTGGCCTTCCAGACCGACACCACCCGCGTGTCGACCTACATGCTGGGCAATGCTGGCAGCAATCGCACCTACCCCATGGTCGATGTCAACGCCGGCTGGCACAGCCTCTCACACCACCGCAAAGAACAGCCAAAGATCGACCAGCTCAAGAGGATCGACAAGTGGCACGTCGAACAGTTTGCACGGTTCCTGCACAAGCTCCAGGGGATCAAGGAAGGTGACGGCACTCTGCTTGACAATTGCATGATCATGTACGGCAGCGGGCTGGGCGACGGCAATGCGCACACGCACCATGATCTCCCGATCGTTGTCGCCGGTCGCGGCGGGCGCACCATGCAGACAGGGCGGTGCGTGGTCGCCAAGGAGGAACGGCCGCTCAACGACCTGTTCCTTTCCATGCTCGACCGACTGGACGCGGAAGTCGAATCGATCGGCGACAGCAAGCAACGCCTGACCGAAATCGACGTCTGATCTCAGCCGACGCGGCCCGGGTCCCTAGTGGTTGAACAGGAATTCCGGACTGTTCAGCAAGGCCCAGGCCAAATCTTCAGCCCCCTCGCGACGGCTCTTTGAAGCCGCCAGGTAGCGGACGCCTGTTCCGGATTCGTCACCTGAAGGTGGTCGAGAGAGAACGGCCAGGTAAAGGGCCGCGACCAGATCGCCAGCCTCGGTGTGTTTTCCTGACAGGCGTTCCACGGTGCCCCCGGCCGCCCTGATCTTCTTCCAGAGTGCTTCGCCGTTGAGCAAATGCATAACCTGGGGCAAAGTGGAATCGGGGCTGCGAACGCACTCACAGGCCGATGCCCGTTCGGTCGGTCGCCCGAACAGCCGCAACAGCCTCGAACCGGCCGCCACATAGGGAACATGTACGGCCCGAAGCCCCGGCGGCCCGACGCGGTACGGTTCGTCGACACCCGTGGCACGGCTGACCGAATCGGCCAGTTGTTCGGCCGAGAGTCGCCTCAGGGCCGCATGAGAAAAATTCTCATGCTCATTGCGATTTGATTTGTTGGGAATCGAACTCTGTTGATACGTTCGCGATCTCGCAATCGTTCGCACCAGGTGTTTCAGATCCCAGCGATGAACAACCAGGTCGTCGGCCAGGGCTGACAACAACGGCTCGTTGATCGGCGGATTACTGAAACGCATGTCGTCAACCGGGTGCACGATCCCTCGGCCCAGCATCCGACCCCAGACGCGATTGACGATCGCCCGCGCCGTCAGCCGCCGCCCCGGGCCAAACATCCAGTCAACAAGGGCGTCGCGGCGATCGCTCGCCACCGGCACTCTTACACGACTGCCATCCAGGTGAGTCAGTTCGACCCGATCCCCGGCCTTCCACGGCACTCTCGACTCGGGCTTCACGAAGCGACGAATCTCCCGGCCGTAGGCATCAATCGGCCCTTCCTTGCTGCCCAGGTGGCCAAAGAAATCGGCCATTGATCGGTAATTCGACTGGGTCCAGACATCAAAAGGATGGTCATGGCACTCCGCACATTGCAGCCTGATCCCCAGGAACAGCTGAGGGACGGTTTCCACCCGCTTGAGTTGATTGACTGTAAACGTGATGGCCGGATTGTGGATTGAGCTGCCTTTGCCCGCCACGAGTTGTCGCACCAACCGGTCATACGGCAGGTTGGTGTTGATCGCTCTGCGAAGCCACAACGAGAGAGTCCAGATCCCCTTGAATCGAGCAGAGTCCCCGGACTCGTTCGTCCCGGAAAGCTCCAGCCACCTCATCGCCCACGCATCGCCGTAATCCTCTCTCGACAAGAGCTCGTCGATCTTTCGTGTGCGACGGTCTGCCGACGCGTCCGACAAGAAGGCCACCACCTCGTCGGGATCCGGCGGCACCCCACAAATGTCCAGGCTGGCCCGTCGCAGAAATTCGGCGTCGGTACACACGGCTGAGGGAAGGACCTGGATCTTTTTCAGCTTGTCGTCCACAAACCGGTCAATGAAGTTGTGCTGCGGCGGCGCAGCCCAGGCAAAGCCGTTCTTCCGTCGGACAACGAGCCCTTTCGAGAGGGTTTTCTTGTTCAGAAACCGCACCAGCACGGCCGTCTCGCCGGTCCGGCGGGACACCACTCTCCCTGCCTGATCAACCTCAACCACCCCCTCGGTCGACACTTCGTATATCGCCAATCGCGTGACATCGCGTTGCCGCCCATCCTCGAAATGCGCGGTGACCTTCAGAGTCTCCGACTGCGGAATCTGTACATGTTCAAAAACCGACGGATGGACGTCGATCCGCCTGAGTTTCGTTGCGGTTCCGACATCGGATTTCGCCCCCTGCCGAATCCATTCCAACAGGACCCGATAAGACTCCGAACCGACTTCGAACCGCTTCCCCCCCCCGTGCTCCAGCTGAGCCGTCGGCATCTGCAAGATCAGGCTGTCTGCCGGATCCTTCCGGTCGACACGCCCCGAATCTGCATCGGCCAACGCGGCAAAGTCGGCTCGAAGATCGTAACCCCGCAGGCTGAGCTTGAACCCGGCCTTGCCCGAGTTGTGACCGTGACAGGCCCCGGAGTTGCAGCCCGCCTTGCCCAGGACGGCCATCACGTCATTGGTGAAACTGATCGCACCAGTCGGCTCAACGGCGACAACCGGACATGCCAGAGCACACACCAAGCACAAGACCCGTATCATCGGCGGTCCTCCCGCGGAACAACCACCCCAACCAGTTTCTGAGATCTCCACTGCCATGGCATGTGCGCCATCTGGGGATCACTGAGAAACAGCATTCGTTCGGCCACACGCCGGAGCCGTGTTCCGTCCCGGCGGGTGGCTTCGCCAAAGACGGCAACCTCAAACGGGGACAACATCACAGCCCCTTCTGTCGCCCGAAACGTAATCTCCCCGGCAGTCTCGCCCGAAGCGATTCCGTCGGACTCAGCGGTCACACCAACGGGCAACCCCGACGCCACAAGCCGGATGTTTCCATCGAACCCTCGCACGGGCCCCTTGTAATACCCATCGTCTGGTTTCCGCCCCTTGACGTTCCTCCTGGCCGTGATCCTCACCGACACCTGTCCACCCCGGGGAACCGTCACCGTGTCGTTGGAGTCCATCCGTTCCCAGCCGGAATTTTCGAACGGATTCTGCCGTCGGCCCAACCACAGAAAGAAATCCGGTCCTCCGGGTTCAATCGTCAACCTGTAGGGAAACGTGATCCCACCACGCCCCAGCGTGTCGCGCAAAGACAGGACGACACTGGTGACCCCCGGCGGCACCGTGAACTCCAAGCCGGGATCCACGTTGGCCCGGTATCTCAGGTCGTCGCCGGTCGCCAACAGGGTTTCACTCGCCGGATCCCACGCCATCAACAGGCCGTCCAGTGCGCTCCCCAGGTACCACGCAGCCACCTGCGCCCGAATGACCTGCCCGGGCTGAACCGCCAGGCGGAACCGGTCTTCCTCCCCGACCTCCTCGATTCGGCCATTGATCGTCACCGGCCAGTCCGTCACGGGTATCTCAACAGCCCCATCACCCCGCATCCGCTTCTCGTGTCGCTCGGGAAGTGACCCGGAGGCCATCGCCCAGGACAGTGACCCGGGATGATCCGGCAATGGAAGCCGCCAGCGATCTCTGGCAGTGTCAGAGGGCACACGGACTTTGCGTGACGCCACCCGCCCATCTCGCCCGACGACCGCCACGTCAACCACTTCACCACGCCGGCCTCCCAGTGGATAAACCGTCCTCGCATATTCGTGTGGCCCGATCTTCAACACATAATGATTCGTCCACCCGGCAACGCCAAAGGACTGAAGTTCCACGAAATACTCGCCGGCCTGCTGGAATGTGTAGTCGAGGCGTTCGTCCTTTCGGAGAGTCGGAGTGTCATGTGCCAGTGCCAGCGTACGCCCCCGAGCATCTCGCAAACGGATCACCGGGTCCGGTGTCAGTCCCAGTTGCCGTGTCTGCGTACTGAACACCAGTCGCTGGCCGGCCCGCACACTGAATCGAAACAAATCGATGTCCTGGCTCAGCCGACCACCGGCCAAACGGCACGGCCACTCCACCGCCAAGGCACTGGCAAGATCGATCCGGCCCCCGCGATAGCGGCCGTTCCCGGCTGCACGCGTTTGAATCACCTGGTCTCGCCCCACACAGATCAACCTCAGATTCGACAGCCCACTCGGCCCGTAGACACGCACCGGGTAGACTCCCGAGTCCACTGACTCGGGCACAGTCACAACGAACTGTGTCGACTCGACACTGCCGGAACTGCGGCGGACCTTTGCCGCAAAGGGCAGCAGCAGGTGAGTGGCCCGATCCAGATTTCGGCCCACCAGTTGAATCGTCGTCTGCTTGCCGATGATCAGTGCGGGTGGGTCGACCGTGTTGATCAACGGCCCCCGCCCGCCCATCGTTTCCCCAACGGCCACAGACACGACCAGCACAGAGAGAACCGCTGATGACAGCAGGCGGAGGCTCATGACAACAGTTCCTCTATCAGCTGGCCGTCACGCAGGATCGGAATGTCACGACCACTGACGGACGGCAAAAACCGGCCGGCATCGATCCCCAACTGGTGATAGATGGTGAAGTGGAGATCCTCGGGTGTCACCGGGCGGGTTACCGGCTCGGCGGCTCGCCGATCTGTTTTTCCGATCACCCGCCCCCCAGCGACCCCTCCGCCGGCCACCACCACAGAGAACGCGTTGGCCCAGTGATCTCGTCCCGCGTTCTCATTGAACGCTGGCGTTCGCCCGAATTCGCCGGCCACCACAACCATCGTCGTCTCCAACAGGCCACGAAGATCAAGGTCTTCAACCAGGGTGGCCAGACCACGGTCCACGTCCGGGAGCTTTTCTCTCAGCCGGGGCACCAGGTTGCGGTGATCATCCCACTCGTACGCACTGACGGTCACAAACGGCACATCTGCCTCGATCAGCCGACGGGCGAGCAAAAGTCTCTGCCCCATTACCGCCCGACCGTAACGCTCTCGCATCCTTGCCGACTCGAGTTCCAGGTCGAATGCCGCCCGCGCCCGCGGCGAATTGACGATGTCCCACGCTTGATCGGTGTAACGAGCCACCGCATCACCCTCTGGACTCGGACGCTGCGCCGAAAAGCGAGTCCGCACTGCGGCCGACAGCGCTCGTCGTCGCGCCAAACGATCGGCGGCGATCGTCCGAGGCGGAAACAGATCGGCCACTCGAAATCCCGGCCGACTCGGATCCGACGAGACTGACAGAGGATTCCAGGCGGCTCCCAGGTGACCTCCACCTCTCACTCCTTCATCTGGCAACGCCACGTAAGTCGGCAATCCGTTTCGATCGGATCGACGCCGACGCTGGCGTCCCACCACTGCCCCCACGCTGGGAAAGTTGTGTCCCGGACGAAACCGATTGCCACTGATCATGTACGCCTGCCCCGGTTCGTGAGCGCCCTGGCGATGATGCACCGTCCGGATCACCGCCAGGCGGTCGGACTGCACTGCCAAATTCGGGAGTGTCTCACAGAATGCCACTCCTGGAATCGTTGTCGCCACGGTTCCGAGTGGCCCGCCGGCCCCACCAGGCGCGTTCGGCTTGGGGTCAAACGTCTCAAGATGCGACGGACCTCCGGCCAGCCACACCAAGATCACACTGCGAGCCCCGGCCACAGTCGAGTGACCCGAAGCCCGAGACCGAAGGCAATCGGCCAAAGACAGGGGGCCCAAGCCGCCGGCCAACCCCAGCATTCCTCGACGAGTCAGCTGCCGTGACGACATGAATTTCGCTCCCGGATTTCAGCCGATCGCCCCCCCGGTTCTCTTGCCAGCCTACCAACGTCCGCCTTCACCTGTCGATTCCATTGACACAATCGTCAGGAACCGACCCTTGGTCCAATTCCAGTCGCTCGAACAACCTGTGGCAGTTGACCGCGAACCAGCCACGTCGTTAACTTGGAGGCTCTGGGGAAGTCGGCAGGGTCCGCCGACTTCGAATGCGCCAGGGACACGGCCATTCCGTTTACCAATCCGGAGTTCCTGTGGTGTCGACTGATACTGTCTTCACACCCGAAGAGTCGCAGGCTCTGGCGACCAAGACGACCAAGTGGAACCTGAATGCGGTTCGACTCGGCTTGTTTGTCCTGGTGATCTTGGAAATCGTCTGGCGATCCGACGAGGTCGGTTATCCCGCTTGGCTGTCGGCCGATCCCCTGGTGACCCCCACCTGGTGGCTGGCGACCTACACGCTGGCGGTCAGCTACTTCATTTTCTGCTGGACCAGTGCTTATCACGAGACCGTCCATCAGACACTCAGTGTTCACAACAACTTCAACAAGCACCTGGGCCGCATCATTGGAACGGTGGTCTTCATCCCCTACACCGTCTACCGCGAAACACACATCACGCACCACGCTTACCTGAATCGGCCGACCGACTGGGAACTGTGGCCCTACAGCGACCCAAACCGGAGCCGAGGTTTTCGTCGAGCGTTCGCGATGTTCGACCTGCTGTTCGGGTTCTGTGGAGCGATGATCATCTACGGGCGGATCTTCTGGAGCAAGAACTCGCCTCTCTCGGAATCATCCCGACGGCTGATCCGCCGTGAATATCTGGCCTCGGCAATCTGCTGGTCGGGCTTGGCCGTGTACCTGACCCTGTCACACACGTGGCTGGATTTCCTTCAGGTCTGGTGGATCCCGCTGACCTTAGCCGGATTTTTGCAGACGATGCGGAAATTCACCGAGCACCTGGGAATGGCCAGTTTCGACCCGTTGTTGGGCACCCGGACAGTCCGGGGCAGCAACTGGCTGACTCGCATCACGTCGTTCCTGAACTTCGACATCTTCGTCCACGGCCCCCATCACCGACACCCACGGGTGGCCCACACCTCCCTCGGCGAGTTGATGGATGATTATGTCGACGCCAACCCCCAAAGCGAACTGCCGGTTTACCGCACCTACGCCCGCGCCACCCTCGCAATGCTTCCCTGGCTGATCCGCAACCCGGGCGTGGGGGTGAACGTCGGAGCCGCAGATCCGTCGGCAAGCAAAGCTCCTGGGGAGGTGACGGACTTCGTCCAGGACGTGAGCCGCGAGGTCCTGGCCCCCACGGAAGTCGGGATCGAGTAGCCGAAACGCCCCCCACGTCGACTACGGCAACCGCGACTCGCCCATCAGGTACCGGTCGCACTCGCGGGCGGCTCCACGCCCCTCGTTGATCGCCCAGACGACCAGGCTCTGTCCGCGGCGGCAGTCCCCGGCCGAAAACACACCCTCGAGCGATGTCGTGAACTGCCCGTACTCGGCCTGGAAGTTCGATCTCGCGTCGGTCTCGACTCCCAACTGATCGCCAATCAGTTGTTCCGGCCCCAGGAAGCCCATTGCCAGAAAGGCCAGGTCGGCCTCCCATTCTCGCTCGGTCCCCTCGATGCGACTGAACGGGGGCCCGTTCTCCTGCGGACGGCTCCAGTCGACTTCAATGGTCTTCAATCCCGTCAGGCCCGTTTCTGCGTCGCCGGTGAATTCGAGTGTCTCAATGCAGAACTCGCGGGGGTCATCACCGAAGGCCGCGGCAGCCTCGGCGTGACCGTAATCCACCCGAAAGACTCTCGGCCATTGTGGCCACGGATTGTTCTCGGCCCGTTCGTCCGGCGGGCGGGGCACGATCTCGAAATTGACCAGGCTCTTGCAGCCTAGTCGCATCGCAGTGCCGATACAGTCAGTGCCAGTGTCTCCGCCACCGATGACAATCACATTTTTGCCTCGAGCATCGATGTAGTTTCCGTCGGCGTGCTCCGAATCGAGCAGACTGCGCGTGTTGCCGTGCAGGAACTCCATGGCAAAGTGTACCCCTGGCAGGTCGCGACCAGGAACCGGAAGATCTCGTGGCCGCGTGGCACCGACGCACAACACGATCGCGTCGTGATCGTTCCGCAGGTCGTCCGCGGAGACGTCAATGCCGATCTCGGTATTGACCCGAAACGCAACGCCCTCGGCTTCCAGCAGGTCCACCCGTCGTTGCACGACCGTCTTCTCGAGCTTCATGTTCGGAATGCCGTACATCAACAGACCGCCGATGCGGTCATGACGCTCGAACACCGTCACGCTGTGGCCGGCCCGGTTGAGCTGATCGGCACAAGCCAGCCCGGCCGGGCCCGACCCGACCACTGCGATCGTCTTGCCGGTCCGCTCACCTGGAGGACTGGGTTCCACCCACCCTTCATCAAATCCACGATCGACGATCGCCTGTTCGATGTTCTTGATAGTCACCGGAGGATCGGTAATCCCCAAGACGCAGGCCCCTTCGCACGGGGCAGGACAGACCCTGCCGGTGAACTCGGGGAAGTTGTTGGTTTCGTGCAGCCGGTCCAGAGCATCCCGCCAACGGTCGTTGTAGACCAGGTCGTTCCACTCCGGGATCAAATTGTTGATGGGACACCCCGAAGCCATGTTGGCCATCAGCCCGCCGGTGTGACAGAAGGGAACGCCGCAGTCCATGCAACGGGCACCCTGCCGGGCGAGATCCTCCACGACGGGCAACTGTACGAACTCATTCCAGTCCCCCAGCCGCGCTGCCGGATCACGGTATGGAGCCGCTTCCCGGGTGTACTCCATGAAACCTGTCGGTTTTCCCATCATCGTCCGCCTTGTGTCATCGCGTTGGCTCGCCTCGTCCGGGGAGCCGTTTTCCGGTCCTGGCTGGTCATCCCTGTGCGATCAATGCGATTCGACCGCCTGTTCTTCGGCCGCCTCCTGGGCCATGTCGGCCAAGGCTCGCTTGTAGTCCACTGGCATCACCTTGTGGAAATGGCTGACCTCGGTCACCCAATCGCTGAGAATGGTCTCGGCGACACTTGAGCCGGTGTATCGCTGGTGTTTTGTGATCAATTCCCTCAACTCCATCTCATCCACGTCGTCGACGACCCGTTCCAACTCCACCATCTCCAGGTTGCAGCAGGGCAGAAACTCACCACGTGGGTCGTAGACGTAAGCCACTCCACCCGACATTCCGGCAGCAAAATTGCGACCAGTCGGGCCGAGGATCACCGCGCGGCCTCCGGTCATGTACTCGCACCCGTGATCGCCCACTCCCTCGACGACCGCTTCAGCTCCCGAGTTTCTGACACAGAACCGTTCAGCGGCAATTCCACGGAAATAGGCCTCCCCCTTGACCGCGCCGTAAAGTGCCACGTTGCCAATGATGATGTTTTCCTGGGGCACGAACGTGCTCGACCCCGGAGGCGTCACGATGATCCGGCCGCCGGACAGCCCCTTCCCGATGTAATCGTTGGCATCACCAAGGAGTTCCATGGTGATCCCCGCAGCCAGCCAAGCCCCGAAACTCTGGCCGGCCGAACCACTCAACGTCAGGTGGATCGTGTCGTCAGGCAACCCCGCAACTCCCCACTTCTTGGAAACCTCGTGACTGAGCATCGTTCCCGTGGTGCGATCGGTATTGACGATCGGCAGTTCCAATCGCACTGACTCACCCGACTCGATCGCGTCGTGACACTCGGCAATCAATCGGCGATCGAGCACCTCGGACAATTCGTGATCCTGGTCACGCGTGCAGTAGACCTCAACGGCCTCGTGGGGCTTGACGGCGGGGGTGAGCACCAGTGACAGGTCGATCCCCTGTGCCTTCCAGTGATCAATCGCGTCGTTGACCGACAACACGTCAACCCGACCGACCATCTCGTTGATCGTGCGGAACCCCAAAGACGCCATGATCTCCCGGGCCTCCTCAGCAACCATGAACAGGTAGTTGACCACGTGCTCGGGCTTGCCGTTGAACTTTTTCCTCAGCTCGGGATCCTGAGTGGCAATGCCCACCGGACAGGTGTTCAGGTGGCACTTCCTCATCATGATGCACCCAAGGGTGATCAACGGTGCGGTGGCGAAACCAAATTCCTCGGCGCCCAGCAGTGTGGCAATCACCACGTCCCGGCCGGTCTTGAGCTGGCCATCGGTCTGGAGACGCACACGGCTGCGAAGATCGTTCATCACCAGCGTCTGGTGTGTCTCGGCGATCCCCAATTCCCACGGCAGTCCCGCGTGCTTGATGCTCGTCAGGGGACTGGCCCCGGTCCCCCCTTCCGAACCGGAAATCAGGATGTTGTCTGCGTGCCCCTTGGCCACGCCGGCGGCAATCGTACCGACACCGACCTCGGAGACCAGCTTCACGCTGATCCGCGCCGACGGATTTGAGTTCTTCAGATCGTAGATGAGCTGGGCCAGGTCTTCGATCGAGTAAATGTCGTGGTGGGGCGGAGGGCTGATCAGCCCGACCCCGGGAGTCGAATGCCTGGTGGCTGCGATCACCTTGTTGACCTTGGAGCCGGGCAACTCGCCTCCTTCTCCGGGCTTGGCCCCCTGGGCAATCTTGATCTGCAACTCATCGGCGTTGGTCAGGTACCAGGCCGTGACGCCAAACCGCCCCGATGCCACCTGCTTGATCGCCGACCGTTTCGAATCGCCGTTCTCCAGCGGCTCGAATCTCCGATAGTCCTCTCCGCCCTCGCCAGTATTGCTCTTGCCTCCTATCCGATTCATCGCGATCGCCAACGCCTCGTGCGATTCGATCGAGATGGACCCGTAGCTCATCGCACCAGTGCAGAACCGCTTGACGATTTCGCTGGCAGGCTCGACCTCCTCCAAGGGAACGCTCTCCCGCTCGGAAAACGTCAGCAACCCTCTCAGGTGGCACTCGCGTGTCGTCTGCTCGTTGACCAGTTTCGAGAAGCGATCGTAGGCCGTCCTGTCACCGGACCGTGCGGCCTCCTGGATCTCGGAGATCGTGTACGGGTTCCAGGCATGGTTTTCGCCAGCGCGCCGCCAATGGTACAGGCCGGAGTTGGGCAACGCTCCCGGCGAATCCGAAGCCCCATCACGGGTGGGATACCCCAGTTCGTGACGACGCAGCGATTCATCGGCCACCACATCGAATCCCACGCCCTTGATGCGGCTGGCCGTGCCGACGAAACAACGCGAGACTATCTCATCGTCAAGCCCCACCGCTTCGAAGATCTGCGCCCCCTTGTAACTCTGCAACGTCGAGATCCCCATTTTGCCCATCACCTTGAGCATGCCCTTGGCCACGCCCTTGCGGTAGACAGAGACGATCTTCTCCTCGGTCCACGATTCGTCCAGCAGGCCGTCGCGGCGGGCCTGAGAAATCGCTTCGAAGGCCATGTACGGGTTGATTGCATCGGCCCCGTAGCCCACCAGCAGACAGTGATGGTGCACTTCTCGGGCCTCGCCGCTCTCCAGCACGAGGCCGATCCGGGTTCGCAGTTCATTTCGGACCAGGTGGTGATGCACAGCACCGCAGGCCAGCAACGAGCTGATCGGGACGCGATCGCCATCGGAGCGGCGATCACTGAGGACGACGAAACTGTCACCGGCGTCAATGGCTGCCTCGACTTCACCACAGATCCGCTCCAACGCGGGCTGCAATCCCTCGGCCCCCTCGCTGCGATCAAACGTGATGTCGACTGTCCGCGTGGTCCAACCGTCATAATCCAGTGAACGGAGCGATGCCAGTTCCTCGTTGGTCAGGATCGGATGCGACACCACCAACCGGTGACCCTGGCTCTCACTGGTCTCCAGCAAGTTACCTTCCGGACCAATGAAACATTCCAACGACATGATCACGTCTTCGCGAATCGAATCGATCGCGGGATTGGTCACCTGAGCGAACAACTGCTTGAAATAGTCGTAGAGCATTCTCGGATGGTCCGACAGACACGCCAGGGCGGCGTCGTTGCCCATCGAACCGATCGGATCCTTCTGCTGATCGAGAAGCGGAAGCAGCATGAACTGCAACGTCTCGGTCGTGTAGCCGAAGGACCTCATCCGGCTGACGAGTTCTTCAGAGGAGTAGCCCTCGGGGGTGTCGGCCGGAGGCAGATCAGAAAGCTGCACCCGTTTGTTTTCGAGCCAGCGGGAATAAGGCCGCCGACCAGCCACGTCATCCTTGAGTTCCTCATCGGCGATGATTCGCCCCTGCTCGAAATCGACCAGGAACATCTTCCCCGGCTGCAACCGCCCCTTCTGACGGACATTGGCCGGATCCACCTCCAGCACGCCCACTTCGCTGGCCATGATCACCCGGTCGTCGTGAGTGACATAGTAGCGGCTGGGCCGAAGCCCATTGCGATCCAGCACAGCACCGATGTAGTGCCCGTCGGTGAAGGAAATCGAGGCGGGCCCGTCCCACGGCTCCTGCAACGCCGAGTGATATTCGTAGAACGCCCGTTTCGCCTCGGACATCGAATGGTGATTCTGCCACGCTTCGGGAATCATCATCATCACCGCCTCGGGCAAACTCCGCCCGGCGTGATACAGGAACTCCAGGGCGTTGTCGAAATTCCCCGAATCCGAGCACTCCGGCTCGATGACCGGGAACAGCCGCGTCAGATCTTCGCCAAACAGGTCGCTCTGAAGGACTCCCTGGCGAGCGTGCATCCAGTTGGCATTCCCTCGCAACGTGTTGATCTCGCCGTTGTGGCTCATAAACCGATTCGGCTGAGCACGATCCCAGCTGGGAAAGGTATTCGTCGAGAACCGCGAGTGGACCATTGCCAGGTGGCTGGTGTAGTCGGGGTCGCGCAGGTCATCAAAGTAAAGGGGAACCTGCTGGGAAGTGAGCATTCCCTTGTAGATCAGCACCTTGGTCGAGAGCGAGCAGATGTAGAACAGCAGCGCCTCCCGGAGATCGCTGCCACGCAATTCGTGGCTGGCCCGTTTACGGATCACGAACAGCTTCCGCTCCAGGTCCTCACGATCCACTCCGTCTGCCGCGCCGACGAAAAGCATCTCGGCGACCGGCTCGGCGGCCCGAGCTGACGGACCGATGTCTGCGCCGTCGGGGTCGACCGGTACGTCACGCCACCCCAGCAGTGACTGGCCCTCCTCCTGGATCACCCGATTGACGGCCTGTTTACAGGTCTCTCGCTCGGCCGCGTCTCGGGGCAAGAACACCACGCCGACACCGTACAACCCGGGCTCGGGCAAACTCGTCCCCAGGTCGCTCACGGCCACTTTCTCGAGAAATTCGTAGGGCAGGGCGGTCAGAATACCCGCCCCGTCGCCGGTGTTGGCTTCACAACCACACGCCCCCCGGTGAGTCATGTGGTCGAGCATGTGCAACGAGTCGTCGACAATCTGCCGCGACCGCTCGCCCTTGATGTGTGCGACAAAACCAACTCCACAACTGTCATGTTCGTTGGCTGGATCGTACAAACCGTACTTTTCGGGCCGGCCGTTACGGAATATCGCTGCCTGGCCACTCGGGGTGACCGGTCGGTCAATCGACCGTGGCGACTGTCTGTCCTGGCGTCTATTGGCCATCGGTTGTCTCTTCCAGTTTCTCAATGAATCGCTGCGCCGCGGTCGTCAGTTGACGATTGCGGCGATGAATGAATCCCAGCGGGCGTTTCCAGTCAGCGGTGCCGGGGTCGAGAGTGACCAAGGATCCCCGGGCCACCTCGCTTCGTAGCGTTGGTTCGGGAAGGATCGCCACACCCGACCCCGCCTCGACGGCCCGCTTGATGTGCTCGCAATTGTCGAACTCATGTACCACGTCAACCGAAACCCCCGCAGTCTTCAGCCAACGATCGATCTGTCGACGGATCCGCAGGTCACTGCAAAATCCGACAAACGGCTCGCCGGCAAGTACCTCCGGTGAACGGCAGCCATCTGAACCATTGCAGGGAGCCTGGGGATGGCCCGGTGGCAACACGATCACCATCTTCTGTTCCAGCCATGGCACGACCGTGAATTCGCCCGCGGCACGGGGAAACGACACGATGCCCAGATCAGCGTCTCCATCCAGGATTCGCTGGGACACCGCGTCCGGATGCAGGTAATCCACCGAAAGCGAGACTTCCGGGTATGTGTCGCGATACTCCGTTACCGACTCGGCCATCTCGATCAATCCGACCGAATAAATCGCCGCGACACGCAGGCGACCCGTCACGCGATCATTGATCGCAAACACCTGCTCCTCGACCTGACGGAATGTCTCCAGCAGGTGACGACAACCGTCGTAATAGATCTGTCCGGCCATCGTCAGCGACAACGGGCGCTGTGAACGGTCTATCAACACCGTCCCCAGTCGGTCTTCTAGCGTCTGAACAGCCTGACTCGCTGCAGACTGCGAAACCTGGTGAGCCTCGGCCGCCTTCGAAAAACTGCTTCGCGAAGCCACCTCGCAAAACAACTCGACGTTGCGTAAGTGCATGGTGCAATCAATCCGTCGAGCAAGCCGAACGTATAAGAAATTCCGATTATGTTCTACGAGCAGTATTAACGGAGCAAATCGCAACCTTAGACGACAGACGTGCCCGTTTCAAGCAGGCGAAACCGTCCCCAAACGGTATTCTTGGTCGGAAACGGGTTTTCGGGTCGACGATTACGGTTAGGATAGCGACGCATCGAACACGAGCCTTGGGACCAAGGCCGTGAGATCGAGTAAGGCAGCCGTGAGGACGAAGGATGAGACAGTGCGGATTGGCGTTGGCGTTGTTTGCTGCGGGAATTTTCGGCCTCGTCGTCGGCTGTGGAGGCAACACGAATGTTCCCGGCGATTCGAAGATCGACAACGGCCCCCGAGTCGATGCGGCCGACGGACAGCCGGCCACCAGCGAGGCTGGTGATGTCAAAGACATTCCGGTCGCAGAAGATCCGTCACTGGCCGTACGCCGGGTTCTCCAGGGCGTCCAGGACGGACAGGCCGCTGCGATCTGGGCCTTCCTTCCGTCCCGTCACCAGAAAGACATCAACGCGTTGGTCAGGAACTTTGCCGACAAAATGGACGCGAAGATCTGGAATCGAACATTCGTATCACTGAAACGGCTGGTCGACATCGCCCGGACAAAAAAGGGGCTGTTGATCAACAACCCGGGGCTGCCATTGCGAGAACTCGATCAGAAACAGCTCGACGAGAACTGGCTTGCCCTGCTGGAACTGTTCGACACGCTTTTGACCAGTGAACTGAAAGACGTGAAAACGCTGGCAACATTCGACGGCAAAACTTTTTCTGCCGGAACCGGCACCCAGTTCCTCAAGCAACTCCTGGCAATCTCTTCGAACGAGCAGGGCGACCCGCTGGGGCAACTCGCCGATTCGAAGATCACCGTGGTCGATCGCACCAGCGACCAGGCCCATTTGCATATTGGCGAGGTTCAGCCAGCCGAGGACGGAGCCCCCGTCCCCCCCAGCCAATTCATCGTGATCGACGGCCAGTGGTTCCCTTCAGACCTGTCCGCAGCACTGGAGGAGACATTGCGACTGGGAAACGATTCCGTCGCAGCGATGCCCGCAGCCGGAACCGACGCGTCACGAAAGAAGTGGCTAGCCGTCCTGGATGCCCTCGACACGTCTGCAGCCTCGCTCGAAAAAGCCGAGTCGCCCGAAGCGTTCAACAAAGCCCTGGCCGATGCGCAATTGGCCGTAATCCCATTGCTGGTCGCCGCCTCCACTCCGTCAGACGAGCCGCGGGATTCCAACGTCGCGACCTCGATCACGGTCGTGCTGCAAGGCGCGATCGACGAGAAGGCTCGCCGGGACCATATCGCCACCCTGCGGATCCTGGCAAAGTCAGATGAGGTTCCGGACGTGACCTCAAGCAACGACGCCACCACGGTCATCCTGAGCACGAGTCAGTCGATCCAGACGCTCGTCGACGGCATCAAGTTCGGTAAGGTGACCCGCATCGACGAACGGAAGCGGACGATCACGGTCGTCCCGGGACAGCGACAGTAGCCGGACCGACGGCGGTAGCGACGGCGACGAACAGTGCCGCCCGGCACCAACAAACAAGAAACGGGGCACTCCCCACCAAGAGGAGTGCCCCGTCGAATCCGCATCATCGTCGCCTGAGCGACGGCCTCACTTCTTCTTGGCTACCACGTAGCCCTTGGCGAAGGCCTTGTCACTGAATGCCAACGCAACTTTGTCCTTGGCTTTCAGGACCTTGCCCTTGCACATGTTGCAGCAGAAGCAGATCGTGACGCCGTTGACCTTGATCTTGGTCGCCGGGTTCAATTTTCCACCACTGAACACGCACTTCTTGAGCGTGGCCTGGCCCGTGGCGGCCAACTGGTGGTTGGCCTTGTGGGCGTTGGCTTCACGACATTTGGCGTCCGTCGCGAACTTGTTCTTGCATCCGCCGCAGCAGAAGTAGACCTTCGCGCCCTTGTAGTCCACAGCGCAGGCCTTCTTGACGGGAATCGCCTTTCCGTCCTTGGTCTTCTTCAGGAAACACTTGACGCCCTTCAGAGGGTTCTTTTCCTTCGCAGCGTCAGTGACCGACACGGTCATCAGAACAGCCACGCACAGCGATGCAGCAAGCAGTATTCTACGGGTCATCTTCACAGTCCTCACACTTTCAGGAAAATGGTCGTTCAAACTATTCAAGTCAAAGTGGTCCCTGGCAAATCATCAGCCTGGTCGAAGAACGGCAGGATTCCCGGCGAGAAGTTGCGGGTTTTTCGTTCCCACCGCCCCCGCAGTCGCCTCGTTCTCCGCCCTGGGACCCATCGTGAAAAACACGAACGGGAGGGAGAACCGCAACTGCCGGCGGCTTCAACTCAGGCCAGCCAACGGCACAACAACACTCGATCTGTGCCGGGCGGAGGATTCTCCTGAGCCCAGGTCACCAGTTGGCGTTCGCACACCGCAGACCCCGATGCATTCCGTTTGAATGCATCAACAACGGCACCGGACAGGTCGGGAATGACCGTCCGAACCGGCAGCGTCGCTTGCCAATCGGCAACACGAGCATCGCAACCGCATTCGTTCTGCCACTGCGATTGCTGCGGCGTCTCAGGCGTAGGAGCTTTCGACTTCTGACAACAGGACGGTTTATCCGGCAGTTCGGCCTGGGCTGTTGATTCCTTCAGGCAACAGCAGTCGGCCCAAACCCAACCCGGGACCATCAACACCGCCGACAGTGCCAGAGACAACACGGCCGCAACCGCGCCTCCAAGCCGCTTGCCGTCACGATGGATCGCCATCACAATCCGGAGTCCTGTCTGTCCACGTTTCTGCACGCGACCATTATATGTCTTTCGGAAAGATTCTGTCACGACTGAAAGAGAAAAAACCGTATCAGCCAGGGCAGGCCGACTATCCCTCAACGGCCCCGAGCCGGTTGAACTGGGAGATTGGGCTGCGGTATGTTCGTTCCCACGCGGGACCACCTGCCTCCCGAGCATCGCTCCGGCCCTCGGCCCAAAAGGACACCGACGTCATGCATCGCCACTCACTGACATTGCTGCTGACCATCGCCGGCCTGATCACGCTGTCGCTGCCATCCCGAGCAGCCGACTGGGATCAGTTTCGTGGCCCCAACGCCACGGGAGTCTCGGCGGACAGCAAGAACCTGCCAGTCAACTTCTCCACCACGGAGAATGTCGTCTGGAAGAAGACCCTGGGCACAGGCATTGCCTGTCCGATCATCTCCGGAGGCCGCTGTATCGAGACGGCTGTCACCGGCAAGAAGGGTCAGGAGCAGTTTGTTGTCTCCGCCTTTGATGCGTTGACCGGCAAAGACCTCTGGAAAACCTCGTTTCCGGCCGGCAAGCTCCCCGAAATCACATGGCCCAACCAACACGCATCCTGCACCCCCTGTTCCGACGGAGAGCGCGTCTACGTGCACTTCAGCACCATCGGCCTGCTGTGCCTGGATGCCGGCAACGGCAAACATCTCTGGACCCACAAGACCCCGATGCCGTTTTACCTGCTCGGCTGGGGGGCGGCCAATTCCCCGATCCTGCACGAGGACAAGCTGTTCTTCTGCCTGGACGACGACCTGGACAGTTACCTGGTGGCGTTGGACAAGTATTCCGGCAAACAGAAATGGCTGACCAAGCGACCGGAAATGCTCGGTGGCTACTCCGTTCCCGTGGTCGTCACCTCTGGCAAACAGACCGACATCGTGATGGCGGGCAGTGGCAAACTGAAGGGCTACAACCCCGAGACGGGCAAGGTTCGCTGGAACTGCAACTCGCTTCTACGGACCATTATGACCACCCCGGCGGTCGTCGGCGACAAGATCTACGTCTCGGTCCAGAGCTACGGTGACACCGCTCGCACCCTGAAATTTGCCCTGCTGCAATGGCGGGACACCAACCAGGACAAGAAGCTCGACAAAACCGAGCTGGGCAAGGCTTTCTGGAAGAAGTTCGACAAGGGCGACGCCAACAAGGACGGGTTCCTGGTGGGCGACGAAATCGACGACGCGTTTCAGGCGAAGACCAACCGCGTCGGCGGCGGGAACATCATCCAGATGATCCGCGGCGGCGGCACCGGTGACGTGACCAAAACACACATGGAATGGAACCTGGACACCAAGGCCCCCTCCAACATCGCTTCCCCGCTGGTCGTCAACGACCAGGTGTTCGTCGTCAAGGAAGGTGGCATCTCGGCCGCATTCTCGGCCGCCGACGGCAAGACGCAGTGGCCACGTCGCCGCATTCGCAACCTGGGCCACTACTACGCATCCCCCGTTTACGGTGACGGCAAGATCTATGTCACCGGCGAAAACGGCTTCATCGTCGTCCTGCAGCAGGGATCGAAACTGAAATTCCTGGCCAAGAACGACATCGGCGAGAGTTGTGTCGCCACCCCGGCAATCGCTGAAAACCGGATCTATGTCCGGACCATCAACACCCTGTACTGCTTTGCCAACAAATCAGCTGAGCAGAAAAACCGGAAGTAGTCCCGACCGCCTGGCCCCTTTTCCCTCGTCCCTCGGCCGACATCCGGACCGCGGCAGGAGTCGACACCATGATCCGTCACGCCCTCGCAGTCTCGCTGCTGTTTCTGCCCACCAGCCTCGCCGCCGCCCCAACCGTGTCGGTTGTCGTTGGCAGCAAAGCCCCGTCGCTGGAACTCGATGCAGCCGGCGAACTCACCTCGCAATGGAAAAAGGTTTTCGGTGTCACAGCCGGCATCGTCCGGGACAAAGCTCCCGACACCGGCGTCGCCGTCCTCGTCGGCAGCCCCACCACCAACCCAGCTGTTGCCAATGCCATCGGCAAGACCTGGCCAAAGATCACAGACCAGGGTCTGGTGATCCGGAGCCTCAAAACCCCCAGCGGCGCACGAACCCTGGTCGTCGGTGGTGGAAGCCCCGCCGCCACCTTCTGGGCCGTCTGCGAACTCGGACACCGTCTCGGCGTCCGCTACACCTTCCGCCAAGACTTTTTTCCGCCGACCCGGCCATTCCAGTTCCCTGAATTCAACATCGTTGAAGAACCCGAGCTGAGATCCCGGATGTGGCGAACCATCAACGACTTTGCGATCGGCCCGGAATCGTGGGGCCTGGCCGAGCACAGGGCGTTCATCAGGCAGTTGGCCAAGATGAAGTTCAACCGCATCCTGATCAGCGTCTACGCCTGGCAACCATTCGTCGATTACAAGTTCCGCGGCGTTCAGCGGCAAACGGCGTTGCACTGGTTCGGCGACGTGCTGAAAGTCGACGGAGACACCCCCGGCCGCGCCGTATTCAAAGGCGCCAAGATCTTCGAGAACCCCGACTTCGTGGGCCTGACCACCTACAGGCAGAAAGTGGCCGCGGGAAAGAAATTGATGACCGGCGTGATCGATGTCTCACACTCGCTGGGCATGACGGTCGGGCTCTCGACCTCCGTACTCGAATTCCCGAAGGAGTTCGCTGCCGCCTTGCCCGGCTCGGCCAAGGTACACCAGCTCAAGAGCCTCACCATCGGCCCCGGGCCCAATCACAAACCGGACGACCCGATCCTGGGCCGGCTGATCTCCACACGCATCCGCGCGTTCCTGAAGACCTACCCCGGACTCGACGCCCTGTATGTCTCCGTCCCCGAGTTTCCCGAGTGGAATGCTCATGCCGAGACCGCATGGTCGGAACTCAATCGACGCCGAAGTCTCGGTGACACGACGCTCGAAAAACTCGTCGCCTCGGCACGAAACCGCAAACTGATCGCCAAGGGTGACCGCGGGGAGGCCTCCATCCGGGGCAATGTCGTCGGCATGGCATTTTTCTGCCGACTGTTCGACGACGGCAAACTGCTGAGACGGCCAGACGGATCGAAGGCGGAACTGGTCATCCGGCAACCCGACCCGGCCCTGTTCCCGATCCTGGACCGCGTACTGCCCAACGGAGCCGCCACGCTGAACTTCGTTGACTACACGGCGAGGCGAATCACCGAGAGCAAGGAACTCCTGGCACAACTGCCCGCCAAAAAGGTCAAGGCCAGCCTGATCATGACACTGGCTGACGACAACGTCGGCGTCCTGGCACAGTCCACCACTCAGCACATCGACACCCTGGTCCAGGAGATCCGCAAGCTGGGCTGGGACGGATTTTCGACTCGATACTGGGTCCCCGGCGAACTCGACTCGACGGTCCACTACCTCTCACGCGCCTCGTGGGAACCGAAGACCACTCGGGTGTCGGCTCACCATGATCTCTGGGAGGGAATCCTCGGAAACCGCGCCGGCAGCGAGAGACTTCTGATCGGATGGAACCATCTTGAGGATGCCACCCACACCCTCGACAAGAACGCCATCGGCTTCGGGTTCCCCGTGCCGGGCATGTTCCTGAAACACAACAACCCCGGCGAGACCCCGAAGTGGTTCACCGACGTCAACGACCACTACACGCAGTGGATGATCGAGTTGTACCGCGTCCAGGGAGCTCCGATTCACCGAAACGGCGGAAAACAACTGCTGTTCTATTACGCCAAGCGAAGTGAATTCAACGTGGCGTACCTGGCAGCGGTCAAGGCGCTGAAGGCCGCCGCGACCGCTCGCAAGGCCAAGGATCTGGACACGGCGATCGAACAGATGGAAACTGCGATGGACCAACTCAACGGGGCCATCACCAGCCTGGCTGACGTTGCCCAGGGCCAGAGCGACCGCGGGCTGATCGCCACGCTGGCCAATTTCGCCTACCGGCCTCTGGTAGCCGAGTACGAGAAACTGCTCGACGAGGCAGACCAGTAGGGGAGAGGTCAAGCCGGTTCGGAATATTCCGCAAGGGCGTCCCGATCGAGCGTGACGCCGTGACCGGGCCGATCCGGTGCGATCGCATGCCCGTCCTCAAACTTCACCGGATCGGCGGCCAGGCGGTTCCAGGCCAGGTCGCTGAACTCCAGGTACAGGCATTCCGGCAGGCTCGCCGCCAGGTGGACCCCCAACTCCAGCAACGTGTTCCCCAGCGAGACCGGCACCCCGTAGTCCCCGGCAAGGTACGCCGCGGCCCGCGAAGCCTGGAACTGGCCGTGGATATTCAACACGTCCACACCTCCGCTCTCCAACAATCGACGTTTCCCGTGGAAGCCCAGGTATTCGCCGGTGTTGATCCTCGCAGTACCAATCTCGGCCGCCAGCATCGCGTAGCCGGGATAGTCCTCACGAGTGATTGGGTCTTCGATCCAGAAAATTTCGAACCCCGCGTCGTCGTACCGTTTCATTCGCTCAATCGCCTCCTTCGGCGACCAGGCCTCGTTGGCATCAATCATCACGTCGACATCTTCACCCAGCACGTCATGCACCATCGACAGGCGGCTGAGATCCCATTCGATGTCCGGGTGCCCGACCTTAATCTTGATGCCCCGCATGCCCATCTCCGTGAAATGCCCCATCCACGACCGAAACTCGGTCTCATCGAGATGAAAATCGAGCGTACTGCCGTAGGCCCGAACCCGCGGATTGGTACCACCGAACAGCCGGTACAAGGGCAATTCGGCCTGCTTGGCCGCCAGGTCCCACATCGCTGTTTCGGTCGCCAGGCCCAACGCGGTCGCGCCGACGTTCCCACCTCGCGGACGCCCGATCCGCATCGCCATCCCAAGCGGCGACTGTCCCTCGACGGCTGACCAGCCGTTGTACCGGTACTGGGCCTCGAGTTGGGACAAGGCGGGAATGGGCATTCCCTGCTGCAACTCGAAACCGACGCCGGTTTGTCCGTCGTCGGTCTTCAATTCGAGTACCGTCATGAAGTGCTCGGTGAAGATCACCTGCGAATCGCCGATGGGGCGATCCAGCGGAATACGACAACGGTGGATCTCGAAATCAACAATCTTCATCGGAACAACTCTCCCGGTTCGATCTCACGGCACGAAGTACTTGTAGATGCTCGTCGC
>PBOJ01000140.1 GCA_002724315.1 Planctomycetaceae bacterium
CCAGCGTCGATCGGTTCAGCGTCGATCGGTTCAGCGTCGATCGGTTCAGCGTCGATCGGTCCAGCGTCGATCGGTTCAGCGTCGATCGGTTCAGCGTCGATCGGTTCAGCGTCGATCGGTCCAGCGTCGATCGGTTCAGCATCGATCGGTTCAGCATCGATCGGTTCAGCAGCGATCCGTCCGGCAGCGATCGGTTCGGCAGCAGTCGAAACTGGGACAACGGGATTGGACGATCCAATTGACTCAGGACCTGACGACGAACTACCGCCGTTGAACTGAAAATAGTTGTCCCAACGTGTGTCGAGTCTCTCAAGCGCAGTATCCAGATCACAAGCCGACCACAACTCGCCGTTCTGAGAGACCAGGCCGAATTCCAATAGCTTTCCCAGCCCATCCCCGACCTCAAAATCCGCCTTGATGTTGAACGTTTCGTCCAACCATGCCTCGCAAAACTTGTCCAGTTTCTCGGCGTCACAGGGTCCATTTCGGTCCAGCATCGTCCAGGCCAGCAGTGCCTCTTTCCACTCCTGCTCTTCCATGCAATCGACCAGGAACAGCACGACTCCCAGGCCGTTGTCACGACTCTTGGCGTACAACGCGTCGGTCACCAGGTGTTCGTATCTCGCCCTGGACGTTCGGTATCCCACGACGGTCCGCCCCACGTACGCAAACAGGCTGCCCATCAGAATGAACAACAGGTACGGGTTGATGACCAACGCGGTCATCAACTTGAACGTTACGATCGCCACCCCGGTCACGGTGGTCGTGATCAACTTGATCAGGTCCACCGGCTTCATCGACAGCCGTTTCTCGGGGAAGACAACTTCGAGGTCTGCCATTGGGATATCCACAAGCGTCTTGATGTGGATTGTGCGATCGATCGACGTGGCTGCACGGTCTTTCCCGTCTGGCAGCAGACGATAAACCATCACCAGTTCGCTGAACGTGGGTTCCTGCAACTGAGTTCTCTTGAAGAACGACCGCAGGTTGACATCTTCCGGCTTCAGCGTCAGCCGTTCGATCTCACGGCCCGCATGGATCGAATTGCTGTCGCCACCGTCATCTGTCTTTACGTTTTCGGGGGGAACAACCGGCTCGGGTTCCTCGTCCTTCTTACGCCTCAGCAGGTCACCGACCTTTTGAAGGATCCAGAGCAGCGTTTTCGAGATGACCATGTCGAGTTTCTGGAAGAAGAGAAACCCCTTGTACTGGTCGATGCCGACACCTCGGCGAAACAGCAGCGCATGCTGAGCAAATTCCGGCGGTTCACTGATGCCATCGAGGTACGTCCCGTCCTCGAAGAGGACGTCGGTCAAGCGGCTGTCAAAACGCCGCCAATTGACTTCGACGGGCAGGCTGAACAGATAGTCCTCGGCGTCGGCGACATCGATGGCCTGCTGATCCAGGGGAATGAAGTTCGCCTTCTCGAGTGTTTTGACGAAATTCTTCAGGAAACGACGCTCTGACTTTTCGTATTCCTCCTCGCTCGGTTCTCCACCCATCATCGAGTTCAGGCGTCCGGGCCTTGAGGGGTCGAACCGCAGGTAGTCCTGCTTGAGTTCATCGATCAACTCGCGGTATTCGAAGTGAATCAGGGCCGCGAGCAGTCGGCAGAGGGAGTCGGTCGACGAGACCCGATCACCGGCCTCTGATTTCAGCACGTCGATCAGACGGTGTCGGGGTACCGGGATGTGATGTTCAGGATCGACAGAGACGGTCGTGCGTGCCATGGGACATGAAAGCCATTGGGGGGGAAACGAAATCCGGGTTGGACTGCCGATCAACCGCCGGCCTTCCACAACAGGACGATTCCGAGCCCGCTAAGCATCGCATAAACGGAACGCCGAAACGACGTCGCAGCAAATTTCCGATTGAGCCGACCGCCCAGAAAACTGGCCAGCCCGATGACCGGAAGACACGCAACCAACTGCAACACAACCGTCGTGGAATACCGGCCAGACAGGCCGTGCACGAAGACCAAGGGCAGGCCAACCGCGAGGAAATACACCTGGAACGTCGAGCGAAAGACCCGGGGCGACCATTCACGGGATGTGCCGAACACGACCAACGGTGGTCCATGGACGTTGAAGGCACCGCCCAACACCCCAGCCAGCAGCCCGAACAACGCAGCCGACCATGACCGCATCGGCCAACGTCGCGGGTCGGCCATCACTCCAAGAACACCCACGACCAGGATCGTGCCACCAAGAACGCCCGAGACTCTCGAGACCGAGGCCACCTCGAGAAACCACAGGCCGAGTCCGAGACCGGGAAGTGCCGATCCGATCAGGATCCGCGCACTCGAGGCGACCGGTTCCCGTCCGGAGCCGTCGATCGCCAGGATCACGCTCGCGGTGACCAGGGACGTCGCCGCAAGCAGGGCGACCGCCGCGAGGTGATCGAACTCGGCCAGCAACAACAGCGGCATAGCGACCAGCGCATCGCCGAAGCCAAATGTCGAACGGACCAGCGCTGCGACGAACACGATGCCAACGACTGCAACCAGGTCATGGAGGGAGACGAAGCTACTGGCCGCCATCTCGGTCATCGTGTCCTGCTCACTCGGCCGTGTGCCGCATTCTCAGCCCGCCGCCGCCTGGAACCAGTTCGCCACGCCGCACCGTTGTCGTCGCCACCAGCAGATCCTCGCTCGTGCGATCCTGCCGATAGCTGTCGGTCAATACGAAACGTCCCTGCTGGCGTTCGAGCACCGCCACGTCAGCCACCGTGCCGACCCGCAACGTGCCCAGTTGGTCAGCCTGGCCCAGTACCGCTGCCGGCCGGGTCGTCGACATCTCGATCACCCGCTCCAGCGGCACACCCAGGTGCAGGAACTTCGACATCGTCGTCGGCATGTCGTACACCGGCCCGTGAAGATTCTTCGAATGCAGGTCGGTGCTGATTGTCGTCGGTTCCAACCCGCCGTCCAGCGCCGCCTGGCAGGTCTCCCACTGGAAGCTGCCGAAGCCGTGACCGACATCAAAGATCACACCCGCCTCGGACGCGTCACGAACCGCGGCGAACACGCCATCGTCATCATCCAGGACGCGGGTCGACCCACCCTTGAAACAGTGCGTGATGCAGTCACCGGGTTCGAGATGCTCCAGCATCTCGGGAATCGACATCGGACTCTCACCGATGTGCACCATTATCCACGTCCCCGACTCGCGAGCCGCCCCCACCGCTTCGCGGAAATTCTCCCAGCCCTGCTCCCCATCACCAATAATGTGTTTGCCGGCCCGGATCTTGACGCCGACGGCAACTCCCGGGTTCTCAGAAATCGTTCGCACCACGCCGGCGGGATCGGCGTGGCGTCTGTCGACCAGTTCGCCCAGGTCCGCGGCAATCAACCCCGGACTGGCGAGGTTGACCAGCCCAAAGACCTGGGTGTCGATCCGGTCGATCACGTCGCGACGAAAACCGGCAAAGTTGCGGCTCCCCGCACTTCCGGCATCGAGCATGGTGGTCACGCCCCCGGCGGGACACAACGGATCGGCTTCGAGTCCCAACGGCATGTGATGCGGGTAGACATGTACGTGCAGGTCGATCAACCCGGGCACGACCAGCAGGCCACGGGCATCAACGGTAAAAGTCGGCTCGGCTGAATCCAACGACTCCTCGATCGCCAAGATCCGCCCGCCGGCGATTGCCACGTCACGGACCCCCCGCATACCCTGTGACGGGTCGATCACCTCTCCGCCTCGAATCAGAATATCACACAACATCGCATCGACCCGTTGACCGGAATCCATGAACTTCTCCTCTCGTCACTGTAGCTGAAGTCACCGGACTTCGGGAGCAAGGCCGCGATGCCAACCGGGGCGAACTGAAGTCACCCCCGGGCAACCTCATCATCGCCATGGTAAGCTCGTTGTGATTCACCCCACACGGAACTCCCTGATGGACATCCACGCAACCTACGGACTCCGCCGAGTGATCAACGCCTGCGGAAAAATGACCAAGCTCAGTGGAGCCATCGTGCTGCCGGAGATCGCTGATACGGTTCGGGAGTCGCTCGACCATTTCTTCGAACTTGATGCTCTCCAAGCGGCCGCCGGCGAAGTGATCGTCCGTGCGACCGGTGCCGAGAGTGGCTGCGTGACGGCTTGCACCTCCTCGGGAATCACCCTCTCGGTGGCCGCCACCATGACCGGCAACGACCTGGCCAGAACCTGGGAATTGCCCGAGACCACCGGTATGAAAGACCGGGTGTTGATCCAGAAGGGACACTGTGTCAACTACGGAGCACCGATCACACAATCCATTCGGCTGGCCGGCGCGACCCCTGTCGAGATGGGGACGATCAACAACTGCCCCGCCGAAGTGATTCGACACGAGTTGGCCTCCGAGAACGTGGCGGCGGTGGTCGCCGTCGAATCCCACCACACCGCCCGGCACGGATGGGTGCCGCTCGAGGAAGTGGTTGAAATGGCTCACGCGGCCGGCGTTCCAGTGATCGTTGACGGTGCCGCGCAGGACCATCGCCTGTCGCGGCTGATCACCAGCGGAGCCGACCTGGTGATCACAAGCGCTCACAAGTACCTCTGCTCGACCACGGCCGGTATCGTCGCCGGTCGCCGGGACCTGATCGAGGCCGTCTACCTGCAGAACCGGGGCATCGGCCGCGGCATGAAAGCCGGCAAGGAGGCGATCGTCGGTGCGATGGCGGCCTTGGAATACCGGATGCGGGAGGATGTTGTGGCGTGGACCGCCGAGCAGGATCGCAAGGTGGCATTGATCCTCGAACGCCTGGAGGGCATCCCCGGCCTGACCCTCTCCGTCGACCCAGACCCCAACGGCTGCCCCTTCTCAAGAGCTCGCCTGGATCTCGACCCCGACTCCGCAGGCCACTCGGCCGCGACATTGACCGAAGCCCTGGCCGACGGTGACCCCACGATCGTCACCCGGGCTCATCACGTCGACGAGGGTTACATCTACCTGGACGCGATCGAGATGACCGACGACGAGATCGCACTGGTCTGCCGTCGCGTCCGCGAAATCCTATCGGCTACCAATTGACCTGCTCGGCAACCAGTTCGCCGTACAACTCGGGCCGCCGCGTCTTCAGCGTGTAATTGGCCAGGCTGCGTTCGGCGACCAATCGGTCGGCCTCCAGCGTCGCCACAACCATCTCGTCCCGGATCTCATCCCGTTGTGACGACGCGATCACCTCTCCATCGGGAGCAAAGAACAGGATGGCACCGGCGTGGTGGGGCTGGTTGGGCGAGTCCTTGGGGTAGGTGTCGACGTAGCCGGCCCTCCCCGCCTGGTCGGTCAACACCGCGAAACAGGCGTTTTCTCGAGCCCGTTGGGCGTAGCAACTGGTGAAATAGTCGTGCGAATGGGCCCTCGCGGCGGCGGCCGATTCGGGAGTATCGTCCCACATCTTGACCCGGGCCGAATGTGGCATCAGCAGAATGTCGGCTCCACGCAGGGCGAGAATCCGGGCCAACTCGGGGAACTGGTTGTCGTAGCAGATGATCATGCCCACCTTGGCCTTGCCGATGTCGTAGACAGGCAGTTCGCGGCCGCCCTTGTAGAACAACACCTCGTCACGCGAGCAGTGCAGCTTGCGTTGCTTGCCGATGTATCCATCCGGACCGACCAGGATCTGCGTGTTGTAGACGAGGTCGTTTTCCTTTTCACTGAGACCGACCGACAACACCAATCCGAACTCGGTGGCCAATTCGATCAGCTTCCTGGTGGTCGGTCCGTCCGGCACCTCCTCGGCAATCTCCCAGGTGTTCGGCGTGCAGTGCCCGTGGATCACCAGTTCGGGAAATACGGCCAACTCGGCCCCGTCGTCGGCCGCCTCGCGACAACGGGCCGCGATCGTCTCGATCACCTGGTCCATCTGGCCCAGTGGGCTGTTCATGCTGACGGCGGCGACGCGAAGAGTGTCCATGAGGGTGATCCGAAAGTTGAGTTGGTGAGCGACGGGGCCAGTATGACGTTTCACGCCGAACGTTGCACGGCGCCGGCAGCGACGACCAGTTGCTCGATCGCCTCATACGGCTGGGCGCCGACAACACCTTGCGAAGCAGCGACGAACGTCGGCACCCCGGTGACTCCCAGCTCCGCCGACCGGGCCCAATCGGCATCGACCGCGTCACGAAAACGCCGTTCCCGCAGTGATTCGCGAGCATCCTCGGCGTCCAGACCCGCCCGCTCGACCACCGCGACCAGGTTGTCGACTACCGCCAAGTTCACGTCGTCGACAAAGTAGGCGCGGAACAGATCGTCGTGCAGTCGCTCTCCCCCCTCTTGGCCATCCGCCCAGCATCCCAGTTCCTGGGCCAGGCGGCTGTTGTAGGTGCGCGTCCGCGTCCCGTAATCCAAGCCCTCTGCCGCCATCCGCTCGGACATCTCCGCCTGCATCCTGGGCACATCCAGGTTCCGCCCGGCAAACAACTGCTCGAGCGTCAGCCCCTCTTCCGGCGTGTCAGGATGCAAGGGGAAGTGGCGGTAGACGACCTGAATGTCGTATGCGACCCGCAGTCGTTCAATACGCACGGTACTGAAATAACACCAGGGTCAGATGTAGTCCGAAAAGACCTCGAAACGGACACGATCCGGCATGACGTCGTTACTTCCTGTTGCCCAGGCAATAGAGATAACCGTCGGTCCGCAACAGCAACTGGCCGTTGTGGGCCACCGGACAGGCATTCGTACGGCTGTCGTCGTCGGCAAACGTGTTGTGGGCCAACAGCTTGAACTGGGGACCGGTCGCCACGACGTAGGTCCCGTTGTGCTGGCTGATGCAATACAGCTTGCCGTCGGCAAAGAGCATCGACGAGTAGACCAGTCCCGGTCGGGGAGACAATCGGGCCTCGTAGACGATGTCGCCCGACTTGGCGTCCAGGCAGTAGGCGGTGCCGCGGCGTTCGTGGAACCAGTACAGACGTCCATCGGCGACGACCGGGCTGGAGACATTCGATCCGCGGTTCTTCGTCCACAACAGATGCGTCGACGTCACATCACCACGACCACCGAGCTTGATGGCCAGGGCGGTATTCTGTCTCCCGCCGATCGCGTAGACGACACCCTTGTCGGCCACAACACTCGGGCAGACATACCCACGATCGGGAATCCCCTGACACGTCCACAGCTGTTTTCCGGTCGCGGGATCGAGACCGCGGACCTGCTGGGGCACACTGATTACCAGTTCGGTCCCGCCCCCGGGCACCTCGGCAAGCAGCGGCGTGTTCCAGGACCCCCGAATGCCACCGACCGTCCAGGCCTCCTTCCCGGTCGCCTTGTCCAGGGCTAGCAACCGACCGCTTTCGACACTCGCGTTGATGATCACCAGGTTCTTGTGGAGCACCGGAGAGTTCGACGAGCCCCAGCCTCTTGTTCTGCTGCCGACATCAGCAGTCCAGACGGTTTTTCCATTGAGATCGAAGCAAAAGACTCCGGATTTCCCGAAGAAGACGTAGATGTGCTTGCCGTCGGTTGTGGGTGTGGCGGAGGCGAATCCGTGACGGGCATTGTTGCCTCCGGAATACTTCGATTCGGGCAGCTTGGCGGCAAACTCCTTCCGCCAGATCTGCTTGCCACTGGCACGATCCAGGCACAGGACCTGCCGTTTCAGGTTGGCCTGTTCCCCCTGGTTGGGGACCAGCCCATAGCCGGTGTAGGACGTCAGGTAGATCCGTTCTCCCAACACGATCGGGCTCGACGTCCCCGGTCCGGGCATCTTGGCCTTCCAGACCACGTTCTTGCTCGATGACCATGTCACCGGCAGACCGGTTTCCTTGCTGTGGGCCAGGCCACCCGAATCGCGGAAGCCGGTCACATCGGCAGCCTGGACCCCCACAGAGCCCAGCGTCGCGGCCAATGCCGCGGTCAACATCAGCGAGAAGGTCGTGCGTCGTGTCGATGGCATGATGATCTCCTGGTCAATCCGGTCCGGACCTGTCCCGGCAACCGGAAATACGTCACAAAATCTCTTTGATCACTGGAGTCACTGTACCGGTCTCGGACCGGAGAGGGAATCATCGGCAACGGTCCGATCACTTTCCCGGCCTTCCCCGTGATGGGGGCAACACCTTCCGCAACGTCACGAGGTACTCAACCACATCGACGAGGTCTGCGGCGGTCATCAGTTTCTGCAAGTCGGCTGGCATCAGCGAAGTCGTCTGCTTCTTCAGTTCCTCAATATCGCCGGTGGCGATCTTGCGGTCGATCGCCTCGACGTTACGGATCGTCACGCTGTCAGGAGTGCGACTGATCAGCAGGCCAGTCACCACGGTCCCGTCAGCGAGTGCCACGACCCAGGACTCGTAGTTGTGACTGATCCCGGCACTGGGAAACAGCACCGATTCGTAGAGCGCCGTGCGACTGAGTTTCCGGCCGATTCCCGAGAGATCCGGACCGACCTCCTTGCCCTTCCCATTGACCTTGTGACACTTGGCACACGTGGCCGTGGTCGTGAACAGTTTCAGACCCCGGGCGGCGTTGCCCTTCCGCCTGGACAGTTCGGCGATCGGGGGCAGCGGCTTCTTGTCTTTCGACGGAAGCGGCGGAAACAGCGAGATGGCCTGCTTGCGGATATTGGGGTCCGGGTGGGTCACCAGGGCCGCACCGGCGGCCTGACGCAGATCAACCGACAGTGTCTTCTGGCGCACCCGGGCCAGCACCTCGCTGGCGGATTTCTTGGAACCGCGGACGACTCCGCGGACCGCTTCACGCCGAATCGACAGAGGCCGTTTGGCGTTGTCGACAACCGGCCGCAGGACCGCCACGGCACGCGCATCGGACGCGTTGGCCAGAGCCCGGGCCAATGACGTGGCATCGACCGCCGACTTGGCCGCCAACCCTCGGTTCAACAGCCCGCCCTGCCCTTTGGCCAGAAGCGTCCGCACCGCATCGACTCCCAGTTGCTCGTCGGCATTCCGGTACGCCAACCGCAACAACTCGGGGTAATGGTCGGTCAGGCCGAAACGTCCCACCAGGCTGACAAACCCGGAGGTTCCCCGCTGACGTTCGACGACGCGGTTGATCGCCCGGCGAGCCTCGACGTTGCGGCCAAGATCAAGGGTCCCAACCCGCGCCAGCGCTTCCCGGATCACCAGTCCCGATCGGTTGGCGTTCTTGCCATGGTCACCGGTCACAAGTGCCAGGGCCGCATCCTGGCGAGCACGGGTCGACTGGTAATCCAGTGCCCGGAAAAAACGCGGCAATGTGTCGGTGGGCGTCTCGGGATCGGAGATGATCGCAGCCAATTTCGAAGCTGTTTCGGCACCGCGGCTCCGCCAGGTGATGTTCCTACCGGCCGGAGTGTCGGCCGCATCCGGAGACCGCTTGTGCCAGGCGGCCAGGCAGGCATCCCAACGCCCGTCGGCGGCGATGCCCAGCGCCTCGAGATACCAGCGGTCACGACCGTCGTAACCAGCAGCCAGCCGGGCCCACAACTCGGGCACCCGATCGGATTTCGTCGGCTTCAATGCCACCAGGCATTCGCGGCGAACCCGAGGCGAGGGGTCTTCGGCAAGCCGGCCAACGGCCTGCACCACGTCGGATTCGATTTGGCGTGCCAACCTCAGGCCCACGATTCGCAGGTCCGGATGCTTGAAACCCATCGCCCGCTTCGCCACGTCAGCCGCCCGGACCGGAGCCCCGCTCTTGCCCAGTACCCACAACGCGCGAGCCCGGTGACGCGGGTTGGCGTCGGTGTCCTCGGCCAACTTCAACAACGCCGCCCGAGCTTCGGCACCACCGGCCTGCAACGTGGTGAAGGCCAGGTAGCGTACTGAGAAGGCCGGGTTTTTCAACGCGGCGACTGCGCCTCCGACGGTCGAGACGTCAATCTTCGGCGGACGGTACTTGTGACCGGGAGGAGCGATTCGGAACAACCGGCCACGGTCCAGGTCCCGCTGGTTGTGACCGCCGACCCCCGGATCGTACCAGTCGGTGATGAAGACCGATCCGTCGGGAGCCACGCAGACATCGGCCGGGCGGAACCAGTTGTCGCGGGTCCCTTTGACCAGGTTGACGATTCGAGCCTTGTAGCCGGCTCCGTCAACGGTCGCCGGGTAGGCACGAACCACGTTGGGCCCCGCGTCGCAGTGGATCACCTGGTCGTGGAAGACCTCGGGCAACAGCCGCCCTTCGTAGATCGTGATTCCGGTCGGCGATCCGGCTCCGGTCTGCACCAGGTTGGGCATCACGCCGGGGTCGTTCTGGTGCCAGTGCCGGATGGGAATCTCGGCGTGCATGCCGGTTCGGGCCGCCCGCCAGCCGGCTCCGGTCAACTCGTCCCGGTAACCGTAGTTGCCGAACTCCATCACGAAGTTGATCCGCACACCCCGGTTGCCATCGTCGTCATTGTCGCTTTGCCACAGGGACCCGAAACTGTCGACGGTGATCTCGTAGTTGTTGCGGAAGTTGTGAGCCAGCACCTCGAAGCGACCACCATCAAGATCACAGCGGAATGGCATGCCGCCGTAGTAGGGTCGCCCGTTGTCGACAACGGGCCGACCGGCCAGATCGACCACCGGCTGGCCCTTGTAGTCATGGACAGCGCGACCGGTGTTGCCGAAATTCCAGTACATCTTCCCATCAGGGCCGAAGAGGAACGAGTGTGCCGAGTGGTCGTGCTGAGGCTGGCCGGTCTTGGAGAACAGGATCTCCTTGCGGTCCGGCCTGTCGTCACCGTCGATGTCAGTGAAGACCAACACGTTGGGTGAGCACGAGACGATGACACGGTTGCCGAGCACGCAGATGCCCATCGCGCTGTCGACGTCACGGCCCTGGTAGAAGACCTTTTGGCGATCGCTGCGGCCGTCCCCGTCGGTGTCCTCGAGGATCAGGATCCGGTCTCCCGCCTTCCGGCGGCCGAGGTTCTTACGGTAATTGACGACCTCGCAGACCCACACCCGACCACGGGCGTCGATATCGAGATTGGTCAAGCTGGTGATGTCCGGCTCGGAGGCGAACAGCGTCGCCTCCAGCCCCTTGGCCACGTCCAGACCCGCAACGGCGTTCTTCGCGGCCCGCACGTCGCCGGGTTTTGCCTGGGCCCAGACAGCCCGGGAACCCACTGCGACAAGGGAACAAAACACGATGCTGAGAACACCGAGGCGTCGAGTCGTCACGAGAGAATCTCCGGATGATCCCACTGGGTCAGCGGCTCATCTTACGAGCCCCTCCGTCCGCTTGCCAACTGGCTCACTCCGACGCCGCGCCGTTCCATTGGCCCAGCATCCGCTTGATACGCAACGGGTTGTAATTCGCCGGTTTCTTGTAGTCCTGGTTTGCTTCGAGGTCCTGAACCGTCAGGGACGTGGACCGCACGCCCCGGCTGGGCACGTCGATCTTCGCCGTCCAGACAATCGCGTTGAGTACCAGTTTGCGGAACTGATCATGGCCCCAGTTCCAGTGATCGTGGCCACCGGTGAACCCGAAGCCCCGACCACCATCCCGACGAACGCGAGCCCAGGCCATGTGCTGGGGCTGTTTTTTGGCGATCGCGGCGCGAGCAAACTTGTTGCCGCTGTGTGGACCGTCGGGACGCTTGAGCGTCGAATCGGGCGGAAGGTCAGTCAGGATCGGGGTCACGCCCTTCAGTTTCGTGACAAAACGCATGTGGTAGTACCATTCGTCGTGAACCGAAAACGGCTTCACGCCACGAGTGATCGGGTGCTTGGGAAATGCCTTGTACCTGGCCGTCCAGTGTGGGTTGACCGACCAGTGCGTCTCGAAGTATCCGCCGGTCCAGTCCAGGAACGCATCACCCGACTTGCCCTTGGGCACTTCGACGCCGTAATGAATGCAGACCAGCCCGACGCCTGCAGACATACGTTTGCGGAAGTCGTCGATATGGGCATTCAACGGATGACGGCCACCTCCGTCGGCATAGACGACGATCGTGGCCGCTCCGTCAAGGACGCTGGGGTCCTTGGGGAACCCATTGGAGATCACCACGGTTTCCACCGGCAGGCCGCTGGCATTGAGCGCCTTGGCCATCAGCATGCAGCCGGCGCGATGCTCATGAGCCCCGTAGCCGTGACTACGGACGCCCGCGATCAACGCGATCTTTTTTTTTTGCAGTCTCGACAGCTTCCTCCGCCGCCACGATCGCCGAACGCAATGGAGTCGCCAGGAATCGCAACCCGCGAGCTCGTGTCGAACGGACCTTGCGGATCAACTTCCCGCCCTCGGATGTCGGAGGCAGTTTCCGCTTCTCGGGAGTCGACACCACCGCATCACGGACGTCTCCGGGCAGTCCCAGGAACGCACGGACCGCCTCTGTCGCCACACCACCGGTCTCCTCAGCCACCCGATCGGCCACCTCATTGGGCGACGGCAGATCGCTGAAACTGACCTGGGGCAGATCAGGCAGAGACAGTTGTCGAGCCGACACCTTCTTGCCCAGTCGCTTGACCCGGATCTTGCGGAACTGAACGGTCATTGGAGGTCCGGCGTGCAACTGCAACGCCAGCAGTCCCGTGGCACGTCGTTGCTTCGCATCGTTGTCGGTACAGTCGGCCGTCACCACCCCATTGATCCGATGAACCAGGTGGAAGCCCTTGGCGGTGATGTGGTAGTCGTTCCAGTCTTCCTTCTTGATCTTTGCCTGGATCGCCTTGCTGTCACCCAGTCGCTTGATTGTCTTGACCTGGAACTTGCCTCCCGTACGAACCAACTCGGTCTTCAAACCCCGGTTGCACAGGATCCCGCGGAACGCCTCCCCGTAGACGATCCCCGAATAGGTATTGCCGGCCTCGAAATCGGCCTGGTAACCACCAATTCGCCAGCCGTCGTTCTTGCCGGGCAACTTGAAACTGCGGT
Organism: Planctomycetaceae bacterium; assembly: GCA_002724315.1. Classification (GTDB taxonomy): domain Bacteria; phylum Planctomycetota; class Planctomycetia; order Planctomycetales; family Planctomycetaceae; genus UBA8437. The sequence continues at coordinate 12,793 of PBOJ01000140.1, forward strand.
ACTGGATGCCCGAATTTCCACCGACGATCTTGTACTGCAACTTCAATTCGAAGTCACCCAGATCCGCGCCCTTCCAGATGATGAACGTGTTGCCCCGGGTGGGGTTGGCCTTGGTCGTCTGACCGGTGATCGCACCGTCCTTGACCGACCAGAACTTGGGATTGCCGTTCCAGTTCTTCAATGTCTTGCCGTCAAAAATTGACTCGAATCCATCGTCGGCTGCAGCGGCCGACCCGGAACTCGCGACGCCGATCAGCCCACAGGCCAACACGGCCACAATCGCTACGCGGATGTTCTTCAGCATGTGTTTGCCCATCATTGTCGTCTCTCCTGAATCCCAACCGGACTTTCACCGGATCATGTCAGCGTCTTCCCGCGGTTTTCACCGACCGGCAGTGGAGCAGCTAGCCGTTTTACCCCAACTGCCCACTCTATCAAGATAGCCCCCGCTACCCCGGGCTGGCCACCAGCAGGCTGCCAATTTGGCCAACCCGGCCCCTCGTGTAGCCTCGGCGATTCCGGCTGGATAAACTGCGTTGAGAGTGCGGCCGGTCCGATACGAGATCTCCGGTTCACCTCAACTGTTGCCTCATCCGCAAACCTTTCCCACCCCGAAATGGCGAACAACATGATTTCCGGATCACTTCGACGCCTGTCCCTGCTGGCGGTCATCACACTGGTCTTCGGAGACATTGGTTGCTCGGGTCCGGATATCGCCGACACCACCAACACCAAGGCAAAAACGCCGCGAAAGAGCATCTTCAAGCAACGGACACAGGACGTCGGAGAATTCAACGCGAACGACGGAAAGACGGTCAGCGACTCCAAGATCAAGATCACCTCGCCCCTGCTGGGTGGCCTGGAGGCCTATGGCCCCCTGGCCGAAAAAGTGACCAAGCTGTCCATCGATCACCACCTGAACATCTTCAACGCCACCCAGGGGCGATTCCCGAAGGACCACGACGAGTTCATGCGGGAGATCATCAAGAAGAACAACCTTCAGTTGCCGAAGTTGCCCGGCGGATCGAAGTACGAGTACGACGTGGCCAACCACAAGCTGGTGGTGGTCAAGGGCAACTGACCCCCCCGTCGCTTACAACTCGAGATCACCGCTCCGCCACAGGTACAGGCAGGCGACCGAGCGGAAGGGGGCCCAGGCCTGGGCCATCTGTTCGCAGGCGGCGACATCGGGCATCTGCCCGAGTCGATACTCCCGCTGGATCCCGGCCCGGATTCCGAGGTCAAGTGGAGCGAACACGTCGAGTCGGCCAAGACAGAAGATCAGGAACATCTGAGCCGTCCAGCGTCCGATGCCACGGACCTGGACCAGTTCTTCGATCACGGCCTCGTCGTCGAGCCGATGGAGCCGGTCGAGTCTCACGCGTCTTGAGGTGACCGCCTCAGCCAGATCGCGAAGATAGCCGATCTTCTGGGGAGAGACTCCCAGGCTGCGGAGACCGGCATCGTCGATTTCTCCGAGACTCTCGGGCGTGATCCATCGTGGTGAGACCGCCCGGCGGATCCGCTCGTTGATCGCCCGGGCAGCGGATGTGGAGATCTGCTGGCCGATGATCGAGCGGACCAGCGTCAGGAATCGTCCCCGGCGAAGCACCATCTCGATCTTCCCGACACGGCCAATGACGTCTTGCATCACCGGATCGGCCCCACGGAGATGCCTGACCGCCCTCCGCATGTCCCTGGCTGGGACCGTCTTCATCTCAGGGTCCCCGCCGGAGTCGCCTCGGCCAGGTCGGCGATCATCTGTACCGTGGCCGCCTGGACCGCGTCCTCCCACCGCGTCTCCCCGAACTCCTCGGCAAACGGTTCACGGCGATACGCGAAGTTGATCCCGCGGGAACTGTTGACAACCGCCCCGAGTCCGTCGGGGTTGAACGCGGCGGCGACATCGGCAGCTCCTGCCCCCTGGCTGCCATATCCGGGAACCAGCAACGACACACTGGGCATCACCTCACGGAGTTCGGCCAGTTCTCGTGGGTAGGTCGCTCCGACAACCGCTCCGACAGCCCCCCAACCCGATTGTCCCGCCGACGCCGATGCCAGTTCCTCAACCATCCGGGCCGTGTGCCGGTAGATCGGCCTCTCGTCGGCAACCAGGTCCTGCAGTGTCCCGGCTCCCGGGTTGCTGGTTCTGACCAGGACATAGAGTCCGGCTCCACGCCGGGAGGCGACTTCGACAAACGGCTCGAGCGTGTCCTGTCCGAGAAACGGATTCACGGTCAACGCATCGGCAGCCCACGGTGCCGCATCGGGATCCGCACCGGCCAGGTAGGCCTGGGCGTAGGCCTCGGCTGTCGACCCGATGTCTCCGCGTTTCGCGTCACAGATGACGATCAACCCCGCATCGCGGGCCCGACGAATCACCCGTGCCAGGACCGCAGTTCCCGCCGGACCGTACTGTTCAAAGAACGCCGCCTGGGGCTTGACCGCCGGCACCAGCCCGGACACGACGTCAATCAAACGTCCGCAGAATTCGTCGAAGGCCGCCGCCGCCACCTCGTCTCGACTCCCACCAGCCCGTTCGGCCCTCTGCAGGATCTCGGCTGGCAGTTGGTCCAGCCGGGGATCGATTCCGACTAGCGCCGGAGTTCGTTTCCGGCGGATCGCTTCGTCAAGCCTGTCGGCGTAATGAGACTGCATCGGGGCATCGATTGTGCGTTCCGCAACCCGATTTGTGAAGCCGAAACCTCACCGACACACCGCGCCGAATTCAGGCCGCCTGCCCGACCGGCTTCGCCGCCGACAACTCGGCACCCGGCACGTCCAGCAGCCAGAACGGCCACTTGCCGATCCGGCCGTAAGGGACCACTCGGAAATGATGCGAGGCGGCATCGAGGATCTTTGCCTCGGTGTACTCTGCCTGGTGCCCGATCTTTATCGCCTCTGCCTGGCAGGTCCGCTGAAGTTGCTTCAGTTCTGTCCGATTGCTGAACAACACACGGCCACTACAGACACGGCGGATCAACCCGAAAATCGTCTCGTGGTCCCGATAACAATCCGGTGAACGAGAACTCCCGAAGTAGAGATACTGGTAGCTGTTGACCAGCAAAACGGTCTGGAACGGGCCACCAAAATCGTCGATCGAATCGGCCAACTCGTGCAGATTCAGTTTCTCGAACCGGCTCTCCCGACATCCCAGGAACCCCCCCACCGAGCGGCACACCTCCAACTCACGCTGATCAATGTCGATTCCCAACGTTCTTTCGCAAGGCTCTCGGCTGGCCGCGTCGAGAACGAAGAAACCCTTCGAGCAACTCAGATCCAACAAGCTCTCGAGCGGTTCGGGATACGCCCCGGCGAGTTGTTCGAACCGCACCTTCAGCTTGTGCCGGGGCACCAGTCGGCCCTGGCGGACAATGTAGTTGTGGTTCTGGGGGTAAGAACCCACCACGTAGCCAGCAACGTCTGGTGGCAACCCGGGATCACAGGTGGGCGGCTGCACCACCCCCCACCGCTCAGCCCACCGTTGCACACGCCTCCCTAACCACCGCACGCCACAGCCTCCGAATCGACACAAACCGTATCAACACGTCCACAGCTGGGCGGCCTGGAACCCCAGCGGACCGGGGACAGTAGGACCGAGGCCTCCGGGTGTCAATAGCAGTTGCCGACCCTCCCACATTGCTCGTTCGCGGATTCCGACAGGCCTCAGACGCCCTTGTCGGACACGGGGCGATGCACTATCGTCCGCCCCCCGCCGACCGACCTCTCCCTCCTCAACTTCCGCGGTTTCGACTGCCGATGCCGGAAATCCGTCCACGTCCCAGCCACACCGTCTCCCGGGCCGTGACCGGCCTGCTGCTGCTCCTGGCAGTGGCGAGTTCGGGATGCCGACTGAGCCGGGTGAATTCCGAGCTGACACCGTTGACCGACGATCTGGCCGAACGGCTACAGGGACAGGTCAGCAGTGTCCTGGACCGTACCGGATACAAAGATTTCTACGGCACGCCGACACCAAATCCCGGCGAGGAGCCGGAGGTTGCCAGAATCGCGACCGGTGCCGGCCGGACCATCGAACAGGTTGATGGAATTGACACGCTGATTCCCGGGGGTGGTTTCAGCCGCCAACCACTGGTCTCCGGGAATGCCGAAGACAAGGCAAGACCGATCCCCGCCCGCCTGGCCCTGCCGATGGTCGGCAACGTCCCGGACATGGCCCGTCGGCTGAACCCCTTCCCGCTGCCATTCGGCCGGGACGGAACTCCGGCGGACGAAGAGATCGCTGAGGCCTCGCTCAACCAGCTGTTTGATATCACACGGAACGCGGTCGACAAACTCGGCCAGGGCGTGTCTCCGGAACAGAAACGCAATCACCTCCGGAAACAGTTCCACCTCCGGGTGCTGTCGATCATCCGCGACCGCCCCGAAGACGCGCTCTCGCCCATCACGGGGGTTGACGACGCCGAGAACGAATTTCTGCAGAACATGTTGATGGCCCAGGTCAACTACTTCGACGCCCGGTCCATTCCCGAACCTCGCCAACGCGCCACCGCGACCATCGAACAACTCGATGCCGCCATCCGCAACCTGCAGCCCAGGGCCCAGCTCAAGCTCCAGCACCTCGCCCTCTGCCGCCGCATCCAGACATTCGGAGACTACGAACCGTTCGAGAAAAACGAATTCAGCCCGGGGCAGGGCGTGCTGCTTTATGTCGAGATCCAGAACTTCACCAGCCAGCCCCTTGGCGACGGCAGACAGAAGACTCTGCTGAAATCGATGATCACCATCCGATCCCTGTCCGACAACGGCAGGATCGTTCAGCAGATCCCGGTCGGTCCGACTCCGGACATCTGTCGCACCACCCGGCGAGACTACTTCCACAACTACGAATTCAGCTTCCCGCGCGACCTGCAACTGGGCAACTACGAGCTGGTGCTGACCATCACCGATCTTCTCGGAAACAAGGTGAGCAGCGAAACACTGAGATTCAAGCTCCGTTGATCAACAACGACGGCCGGCCACCCGCACGTGGCCAAGCGGCGAACTCGACCAGCTTCAGGCCCGGCCCAGGGAGCGTCGGTGTGAAGCCGACAGTCGGATCATGGGATCGGTGACAGAACACCGACACGGCGGCCCACTCGGGGATCACCCGCACCGCGAACCACCCCCGTCTTCGGATCGATCACCAGCATCACCGGATGAGCAATGGCCCCGCCGACGACACGTAACTTGTGGCCACGGGCCGACAACTCCCGGCGAATCGGCTCGGGCACATCCGAGTGCATCGTCACCCCACCCCGCGAAATGAATGCGGCCCCCCGGTCGGGATTGGGATCGAACGACCCCTGGTGATGGCCTGTCGCGAACCGCGGCACAACCACCGCTTCATGAGGAGCCAGACCGAAGTCGATGTGGCTCAGCAGCACGTTGAGTGTGACCTGGTCCTGAAGGTCACCGCCCGCCACGCTGACTGCAATCACCGGCTTCCCTTCACGAGTGACCAACGTCGGTGTCAGCGTGATTCGTGGCCTCTTGCCCGGCTGAATCCGGTTGGGGTGCCCGGGCGTGGTGTTCAGCGACCGCAACCGGTTTCCCTGTGTGACTCCCGGTGGCCCGGGTTGATTGCCGACCAGGTTGCAGCTGGGCGTCGCCGCCACCACGTTGCCGAACCGATCGGCTGCCAGGCAAGTCGTGGTGTCCTGAACCGGAATCGTGTAGTTGCGATTCGAGGCGACCAGCGGGCCCCGCAACGGTCGACCGGCCAGCGGGTCACCCGGTCGTCGTTTCAGCGACGCCTTCCTGGGATCGATCAATCCCCGCCGCATCCGCGCGTAGCCCGGAGAGAGCAGTTGTTTGAGCGGAACCTTGACGAATTCCGGGTCACCGTAGAACTCGTCCCGGTCGGCCATCGCCAGTTTCAGTGCCTCGACAACCGTGTGCAGGTAGTCGGCCGAAAAGTGTCCCATCGACTTCAAGTCGAACCCTTCCAGCAACGACAGCGTCTGGCAAAGGTAGGGCCCCTGTGTCCAGGGACCGCACTTATGGATCTTGTACCCCCGGTAGGAAACCGTCACCGGGTCCTCCAGTGGAGTGCGATGCGCCGCCAGGTCTTTCTTCCGCAGGAACGAGCCGACCCGGATGTACCACTTCTCGAGTTCGTCGGCGATGTCCCCCTTGTAGAAACGGTCCCTCGCCGCGGCGATCTTCTCCGTCCGCGACCCCCTCGCTCGCCGCTCGGCCTCGACCAGCTTCCGCAACGTGACGGCCAGCCTCGGATGCCAGTCACGCCCCTTGCGATCGAGAATTGCCAGGGTCGGTCGCACCGCCCGTTCAAACGACACCGTGCCGTAACGGATCAGCAGCGTCGAAACCAGGTGCACCATTCCCGGCACCGGAGCCGACTTCATGCTGCCGCCGGAGGGGATGCCGTTCTTGAAGAACCACTCGATCGCACGAGGATCCAGGGGAGCACGACCGAGACCGGAGAGCACCTTCACCTCTTTTCGCTTCGCGTCGTAGATCAACAGCGGCACTTCACCGCCGGATGCGAAGAGCCCGTGTTCGGTCACCGACAGACCCAGCAGCGAGGTCGCCGCCGCGTCGGCCGCCGTGCCGCCTTCGGCCAGCACGTCCAGGGCCGCCGCCACCACCTCGGTACTTCGTCCCGCCGAAACCGCACCGCCAGTTCCGGAAGCTCTCCAGTCAATCTTCCGTGCCGGCGGCTCGTCGGCCTTGAGGTGAGTGGATCCCATACTGCCCGCGGCCACCAGGACGGCCAGCAGGCGGAAGAGAGAACCCAAGAAAAGCCACGTTTGGTGATGATGGAAAAGTCGCATCTGGAGGCACTCCCGGAAACAGACCGACAAATCGGAAAACGGCTCAGCCCGCAGATCATACCGGTCTCGACTGGCCGTTGCCCTCTCGTGGCAGCAGAATAGAACTCGGGACGCCGCAGAAAAAAAACAACGCCATCGCATGCTGAGTTTCCAGACCACCCGCCGTGAGTTTCTTCGCCTGGGCGTTGCCGGGCTGGGCCTGACCGCAACCGCTCAGGCCACCCCCACGCTCCACGGCCCCGGATGGGGACAGGCCAAGTCGGTCCTGATCGTCTTCGCCGGGGGCGGCCAGAGCCAACTCGAGATGTGGGACCCCAAGCCCGATGCCCCCGAGGTCGTCCGAGGGGAATTCGGCGCGATCCGCACACCGGTGCCCGGAACGTTCCTGGGAGAACACACCCCACGGATCGCCGCACTCGCCGACCGGTACACCATCCTGAGATCGATGTCCCACGAGGACCTTGATCACGGTTCGGCGACCTACCTGGCCCTGACCGGTCACTACCATCGGCAGCGTTCCGGCAATCCGCCGGCCAGTTCTGACGACCGACCGACATTCGGATCACTGCTGACACGTGTCCGCCCCACCGACCGGTTCGCTCACACCGCAGTCCACCTCAATGCCCCGCTGTTTTCTCCCCGCGTCCCGGCCCCGGGCCAGTTCGCCGGGCTGCTCGGCCGCGAATACGAACCGCTGCAAGTCGGTGACACGAGCGGTCAACAGGTCGCGATGCCGGGGCTTGCCAGCCAGCCGGAATTGCCACCGCTGCGGGTCGCGGCCCGGCAGAAGCTGCTGGCGGCAATCGACACCTACCGCGATCGGCTTGCAGCCGACCGACTGCTCGAGGGCAAGGACACGCTCTACCAACAGGCCTGGCGGATGCTGTCCAACCCCGCCTGCCGCCAGGCGTTTGACCTCTCAAGAGAATCGCCGGCCCTGAAAGATCGCTACGGCCGCAACCGGTCAGGTCAGACCTGCCTGCTGGCACGACGGCTGGTCGAAGCCGAGGTGCCACTGATCACCGTGATGTGGAACCACAACTCCCGGGGACAGGACGACGCGCCCGACCAAACCGACGCCTACGGATGGGACACGCACAACGACATTTTCATGGCACTGCGACGTCACCTTCTGCCACGCTTCGACCTCAGTTTCTCAGCCCTGCTCGAGGACCTGGAGGACCGGGGCCTGATGGACACCACGCTGGTGATCTGCATGGGCGAATTCGGCCGTGCCCCGCTGGTGGCCCGCGAACGCAGCTTCGCGGGAATCTCGCCGGGGCGTAAGCACTGGGCCGCCGCCTACTCGATCGTGCTCGCCGGAGCCGGAGTCCGTCCCGGTGCCGTCTACGGAGCCACCGACCGCCTGGCCGCCTACCCCCGCACCGAACCCGTCACGCCCTGGGACATCGGGGCCACGATCTTCCACTCGCTGGGAATCGATCCGCACACCACATTCACCGACTCGCTCGAGAGACCCTACGTGCTGACCGAGGGCCGCGCGGTGACGGGACTGTTTGGCTAGTCGTTTTCGGCCGGCTCGCGACCGGAACGGTCGGCGGCCGTCCGAAGCGTTCGGCCCCACCACAGCGGAGGGCCATCCAGGCGATGGCTGTAACGGTCGCGAAACCTGAGAAACCCCGAGTTCAGGCGTTGCTGCCCCGCTTGGGTCGCGGCTCCGAACTGGATCGCCGTCTCGATGGCCCGATCTCCGCCATCCAGCCCCAGGGC